>NZ_JBBHJZ010000003.1:0-785702 GCF_037482895.1 Novosphingobium anseongense
CCAGGCCGCGGCCCAGGCTCTGCAGAACGCCACGGGCGGCACCGGCACCGGCACCAACGGTGCGCCGGTCATCGTGCCCGGCGGCGGCACCGCTGCACCGCCGACCGGCAACTGAACCCATGCGCGCACGCTTCGCAGCCTTTCTCGCCGGTGTCGCCGGCCTCTTGGGCGCGACGAGCGCAGGAGCTTCTACAGTGACGGAACCCGTAAAGGTCTGGATCGCGGCCGAGCCCGACGCGGCGGGCGGCTCGCTCTTCGTCGGCTATGCCAGCGCCGATTCGGCGTTAACCCTGCGCTATGAACTCGTCGGCGAAAAGCGCGGTTCTGGCGGCCGTTCAAGCGTGTCGCAGGGCGGTCGCGTCGCGGTTGCACCGGGCCTGGCGGCGCGTTTGTCGCAGGTTTCGTTCGGTCGGCTCGGCGAATCCGATCACTATTCCATACACTTGCGCGTGTATGACGGCGAAGATCTGGTGGCCGAAACCGCCCTCGATAAGTAAATATCCGTTAACGCTGCAAGAGAACTACGTTTTTACCGCCGGCGCATAAATTCTGCCTCATCGAACATCCGAGAGAAGGCAGCAGAAAAATGCGCAAGATCGACATCATGATTTCCGCCGCGACTGCGGCCCTTACTTTCGCCGCTTCGCCCGCTCTGGCCGTCCAGTCGGACGCCTTCGTCGATCAGATCGCCCTCGGCGCGCCCAAGTCGGCCGCGATGGACCAGGTCGCCAGCAAGTCGGTCGCGAGCCCCTTCGTCGCCCAGGTCGATGCGATCGACACCGGAAAAAGCTATAGCTTTCAGGCAACTACCGAAGTGATCCGCTTCGCGGACGCCGCTTCGGCCGAGCAGATCTCGCCCGCGCTCAACTCGCGCGGCGGCGGTGCCGAACTCGCCTTCCTCGGCCTCGGCCTGGATCTCGGCAAGTTCCAGCGCGTCTCGGGCGAGGGCAAGGCGGACTACACCGACGCCAACAACAACCGCCAGCAGTATGCCTGGGCCGGCGAAAACAACCTCCAGGTCGCGCTGCAGCGCGGTTCGGACAACTTCGCTTCGCTCGAGACCAAGGGCAACAACAACGTCGGCTTTATTCTGCAGGACGGCATCGGCAACGAAGCGCGCACCCAGCAGTTCGCCGACAATACTTTCGCCTCGATCCTGCAGTTCGGCAACCAGAACCAGGCTTCGGTCTACCAGGGCACCAACGCCAGCGTGGCCTTCGTCTCGCAGAACGGCATCGGCAACATCGTCAGCATCCGCCAGTAACCGGGCCGCGCCGCACGGCGCCTCCCCCTTGCGGGCCGAGACGGCAGCAGTGGCGCAAGCCCTGCTGCCGTTTTGCTGTGTGGGTGACCTAGGCCGCGAAGTAGTCGCGATACCAGGCGACGAAACGGCTAACCCCTTCGCGCACATCGGTTTTAGGGCTGTATCCCGTCAGCGTCTGGAGCAGCGAGGCATCGGCCCAGGTCGCCGGAACATCGCCCGGCTGCATGTCCATGTAGTTGCGGATCGCCTTCTTGCCGAGTTCCTGCTCGATCGCGTCGATGAAATCCTCGAGCCGGACCTTGTCGCTGTTGCCGATGTTGACCACGCGGAACGGCGCCACCGGTGAGAGGCTGTCACCCGCGGGCACGGCGTCGCGGCTCGCGGGCCGTTCGGGCACCGCGTCGATCAGCAGCCGGATGCCGCGAACGAGATCCTCGACATAGGTGAAGTCGCGCCACATCTGGCCGTGGTTGTAGATGTCGATCGGCGTCCCCTCGAGGATGCCCTTGGTGAACTTGAACAGCGCCATGTCGGGGCGCCCCCAGGGTCCGTAGACCGTAAAGAAGCGGAACATGGTGACCGGCAGGTTCCACAGATGGGCATAGGAATGCCCCATCTCCTCGTTGGCCTTCTTGGTCGCGGCATAGATCGTCAGCGGCGTGTCGCACTTCTGCGTCTCGCTGAAGGGCATGTCCTCGTTGGCGCCGTAGACCGACGAGGTCGAGGCCATCAGCAGATGCTGGACGCCGAGTTCGCGCGCCACTTCCATGACATTGAAGGTGCCGGTGATGTTGGTGTCGATATAGGTGCGCGGATGCTCGAGGCTATAGCGCACGCCGGCCTGAGCAGCGAGGTGGACGATCGCGTCGGGCTTTGCCTGCCGTGCGAAGGTCATCAGCCGCTCGTGGTCGAGGATGTCGAATTCCTCGGCGCTGAAGGCATTGCTCTCGCGCAGCAGGGCGTGGCGGCGGTGCTTGATGCCGACGTCGTAGTAGTCGGTGATCGCATCGACGCCGACGACGCGGAACCCTTCGGCGAGCAGGTGACGGGCGAGGTGGAAGCCGATGAAGCCGGCCGTGCCGGTGACGAGGACGGTGCGCATGGCCGGTTTGCTTATGCCTTCATGGTTAACGATCGACTACCGCCGTCTCATAGTCGAACATGGAGGGCTATGGCGATGCCTCGGCTGCGATGATCGGACCTCGGCATGCGGTATCCCGGTGCAAGTTTCACTGCACTGCACAAATAATCGCGTTATGCTCTGCCCATGAACGCACAATCGCTCCGCAAGCCGGTTCGCAAAGCAGTGTTTCCGGTGGCAGGCCTCGGCACGCGCTTCCTTCCGGCAACGAAGGCCATTCCCAAGGAGATGCTGCCGATCATCGATCGTCCGCTGATCCAATATGCGGTCGACGAGGCGCGCGAGGCGGGGATCGAGCAACTCATCTTCGTTACCGGCCGCGGCAAGACCGCGATGGTCGAGCATTTCGACCATGCCTTCGAGCTCGAGACGACGATGCGGGACCGCAACAAGAAGCTCGACGCGCTCGAGCGGACCTGGGTCCAGCCCGGCAATCTGATCACGGTGCGCCAACAGGTGCCGCTGGGGCTGGGTCACGCGATCTGGTGCGCGCGCGCCATCGTCGGCGACGAGCCCTTCGCGATTTTCCTGCCCGATGAACTCATGGTCGGGTCGCCAGGCTGCATGAAGCAGATGGTGGAGGCCTACAACGAGATCGGCGGCAACCTGATTAGCGTTCTCGAAGTCCCGCGCGAAGACGTTTCCAGTTACGGCGTGATCGCCCCTGGCGATCGGCTTGACGGCTTCGGCGGCGCGCTGACCGAGGTGCGCGGCCTGGTCGAGAAGCCGAAGGTCGAAGACGCTCCGTCGAACCTGATCATTTCGGGGCGCTACATTCTCCAGCCCGAAGTCATGCGCACGCTCGAGGGACAGGAGAAGGGTGCGGGCGGCGAGATCCAGCTGACCGACGCCATGGCGCGGATGATCGGCGAACAGCCGTTCCACGCGGTCACTTTCGCCGGTCGCCGCTTCGACTGCGGTTCGAAGATCGGCTTCGTCGAGGCGACCTTGGCGCTCGCGCTCGAACGTCCCGACATGGCTGACGACATCCGCCAGATCGCACGGCGCCTCCTGGACTGAGGCCGTTGGCGGACCGGTTGGTCCGCCAATCCCTCAGCGGCCGATGGCGTGGTAGACCAGCCCCGCGGCTTCGGCTGCGCCGCGGTCGTAGATGTTGCGCAGGTCGACCAGCACCGGCTGCGCGAGCCTTTCGCGCATGCGGCGCAGGTCGAGCGCGCGATAGGCATCCCATTCGGTGACGATCACTGCAGCGGTGGCGCCCTCGATCGCTTCCCACGGATCGTCGGTGAAGATCACGTCGTCGAGCACCTTGCGCGCCTGATCCACGCCTTCGGGATCGCAGGCGGCAATCGTCGCACCGGCATCCTGCAGCGCGCGGATGATCGCGATCGACGGCGAATCGCGCATGTCGTCGGTGTTGGGCTTGAAGGTCAGGCCCAGGATCGCGACGCGCTTGCCGCGCACGTCGCCGCCCGCCGCAGCTATGACCTTGCGGCCCATCGCGCGCTTGCGGTTGTCGTTCACCGCGACGACGGCTTCGACGATGCGCTGCGGCGCTTCGAAGTCCTGCGCGGTCTTGAGCAGGGCGATCGTATCCTTGGGGAAGCACGAGCCGCCATAGCCGGGGCCGGCGTTGAGGAACTTCGAGCCGATGCGGTTGTCGAGGCCGATGCCGCGCGCGATCTCGCGCACGTCGGCGCCGACCTTTTCGCAGAGATCCGCGATCTCGTTGATGAAGGTGATCTTTGTCGCAAGGAAGGCGTTGCCCGCATACTTGGTCAGTTCCGCGCCGCGACGGCTCATCTCGACCAGCGGCGACTTGCCGCCGAGGAACAGCGGTCGGTAGATCTCGCGCATGACCTCGAGCCCGCGCTCGTCCTCGCTGCCGATGACGATGCGGTCGGGGTGCTTGAAGTCGGCGATGGCGGCGCCCTCGCGCAGGAATTCGGGGTTCGAGATCACCGCGAATTCGGCCTTGGGATTTGTCTCGCGGATGATGCGTTCAACCTCGTCGCCGGTGCCGACGGGCACGGTGGACTTGTTGACGATGACGGTGAAGCCGTCGAGCGCCTCTGCGATCTCCTGCGCGGCGCCATAGGCATAGGAGAGGTCTGCATAGCCGTCGCCACGACGCGATGGCGTGCCCACGGCGATGAATACGGCATCGGCTTCGCGCACCGCGGCGGCGAGATCGGCGGTGAACGAGAGGCGCTTGGCCTTGACGTTGCTCGCGACGAGGTGATCGAGGCCGGGCTCGAAGATCGGGATTTCGCCGGCATTGAGCGCGGCGATCTTCGATTCGTCCTTGTCGACGCAGACGACGTCGTGTCCGAAATCGGAAAAGCAGGCGCCGGAAACCAGTCCCACGTAGCCCGATCCTATCATCGCGATGCGCATTCGAAGATCATTCCCTTTCAGTCATGTCCGACGGGCCGACCCTGCGGCGCCACCTTGGCGAGCGATATAGCGGAACGATGACGGAACGCGGAAGCCGTTAACACATTGGGCGCTCTTCGGACAGGTTGGACCGGCCCATGCGGTTCGCCGCTTGCCCGGTGCGGCAGGTCCATGGTGGACTTGCCGACAAGCGGGTCCCGCATCAACGTCGTATGCGGGTGCGCTTCGGCGGTGGGATCGGAAATATAAAATTACGACAGAATTGCGTCGATCGCGGCCAGCTTGCGGCTGGACGATGTGATGCCGGCTGAATGTCGATTCGACCGATGCTTCGGGTGTTTGGGGCGAGATTCGACGAGTCGAGTTTTGTATACTTTTGAACGTTTTAGGCGGGATTCCTAATCTTCATTTACCGTCGATCATCACACAAGATTGAGCGGAACAAGTCATACACCCGTTCACTGCAACGGGGTTCCTAAATGTCTATAAATCTTACCGCCGGTTCGCTGTCGGCGTCGGACTTTCTTTCCACTCTTGGGGTAAATACGCATTCGGGTTTCGTCATGGATGGCTACGCGAATACGGCGCTGGTCATCAAAAGCCTGAACTATCTCGGTATCGACACTGTCCGTGACGCCTTCTCGGCACAGGGCGCGGCCAAGCAGGCACTGGGCGCCTTGGCAGATGCCGGCATCAAGTTCGATTTCATCCTTTCCCCGCAGGCGACGACGGCCGATGTCCAGACCTGGGTCAAGAACGTCGGCACTTTCGCCAAGGATAACCCCGGTGCCGTGATCGCGGTCGAAGGCCTCAACGAGGTCGATCTCAACGCGGTCAACTTCAACGGCAACACCACGCTGGCCGGCGCCGCGGCGGTGCAGCGCGTGCTCTATGGCGCGGTCAAGGCCAACGCCGATCTTCTCGACGTGCCCGTGATCAACCTCTCGATCGGTCACGAGGACGCCAGCAAGTATGCAGCGGTCGGCAATCTTTCGCAGTATGCCGACTATGGCAACTCGCATGCATATACCGCGACCGGCGGCAGCGCCGATGCGCAGCAGGAACGTTTTCTGGCGCTCGCGGCGAATGCCGTCAGCGGTCAGAAGGTCTTCATCACCGAGACCGGTTACACCACGCACGAGACCGAAGACCGGCTCGGCGTCAATGCGACGAGCCAGGCCAAGTTGACTCTGACGGCGCTGTTCAACGCCTTCGAGAACGGTTCGGCACAGACCTTCCTCTATGAGCTGTTCGACAGCAACCAGACGACCGACAAGGGAGACCGCGAGCGCAACTTCGGTCTGTTCGAAAGCGACGGTACGCCCAAGCTTGCGGCCGTGGCGCTGCACAATCTCACTACGGTGCTCGGCAATGCCAGCAGCGGCGGTTCGGCCGTGGCCAGCGGGACCCAGTTCACGGCGACGGGGCTGCCGTCTGACGGACATGCGCTGACCCTGGCCAAGGGCGACGGCGTCTACGACATCGTCCTGTGGCGCGACGTGCAGGTCTGGGACGACGTGCAGAACGTCGAGAGGAATACGGCTGCCGTCCAGACCAAGGTCGAGTTCGGTTCGGTCCAGCAGAGCGTCTACGTCTACGATCCGATCAACGGCTCCAGCCCGGTCGCGGTCTATCACAACGTGAGTTCGGTGACGCTGGCGGTCGGCGATCGGCCGCTGATCGTCGAGGTCGGCGCTTCTGGGCCGGTCACCGAACCGGCCGCGGCCACGCCTGCGCAGGTGACGATGACCGCCGCTGATTTCGTGGCGCATCTCGATCAGTTGGCGGACAAGCCGCAGCTCGAGAAGATCATTCTCAGCGATACGCACAAGCTGGCCGTATCGACCTCCGAGACGCTGAAGTACATCATCGCCAATTACGGTGACGTGCTGGCCAAGGTCGAGGGCGGCTATTCGTTCGTCGTGGCCTTGACCGGGCCGAACTGGGAGAAGGACCAGAGCTTCGACGCGAGCGGCAAGCTCGTGGCGACGACGGACATCGCCTTCGTCAGTGGCGTCAAGCAGTACGAGCAGACCGTCGGCACCGACGGTTCGCGAAGCGTGTCGCGCTACACGGCCGGCAAGATCATCGAACGCGTCGACGTGTCGGTGGCCGGTGTGCGGGTGACCACGAGCTTCGACCAGGCCACCGGTTTCAAGCTCTGGACGAAGTCTGAGGCACCCGACGGTTCGTCGATCTCGACCAATTTCACCAATAACCTGGCGACCAGCATCTCGAAGGTGACCGCGACCGGCGAACGCAGCGTCGAGGTGCTGGGCACCGGAAGCGCGCGCACGGTCAACTCGGTGAGCGCCGACGGCACCAAGACGGCTCTGACCTACGACGCCGACGGCAAGCTGGCCAACAAGCAGGTCACGAAGGCGGACGGCAGCGGCGAGGCCACCGCCTACAATCTTACCGGGCTGCCCTATACGCAGCAGCAGCAGTACCTCGACCAGTCGGGCAAGGTCACGGGTGTGGTGCGCTCGCGAGCCGACGGCACGCTCTACTCGACCGAAAACTATGGCGCGACCGGTGCGAAGGCCTTCTCGAGCTACGATACGGCGGGCAAGCTGGCTTCGACCACGCGGATCGAGGCGAATGGCGCGAAGCTGATCTCGACCTACAACAGCGCGGGCGTGGCGATCTCGACGTTGCAGATCGACGTGTCGGGGACCAAGACCACCAAGCTCTACGACGCGGCGACGGGCGCTCTGACGCACAAGACGGTCGTGAACGTCAACGGGACGGGCGAATCGTTCGCCTACAAGCTGACGGGCCTGGCTTACACGCAGCAGCACCAGTATTTCGACGCGACGGGCAAGGTCACCGCGGTCGTGCGTGAGCGCGCCGATGGCACGCTCTATTCGACCGAGAACTACGCCGCGAGCGGCGCCAAAGCGCTGGCGACCTATGACACGGCGGGCAAGCTCGCGACCTCGACGCGGATCGAGGCCGATGGCACCAAGCAGGTCTTCACCTACAACGCGGCCGGCGCGAAGTTGAGCTCGCTCATCACCGATCTTGCCGGAACGACGGTCTCGAAGAGCTTCGACCCGACGAGCGGTGCGCTGACCAAGCATGCCGTTTCGGGATCGACCGATTCGACGCTGATCGGCGGCTCCGGCGAGCAGACGCTGATCGGCGGCTCGGGCAACGATCTGATCGACGGCGGCGCGGGGAACGACGTGCTGTCGGGTGGCGCGGGGACGGACACGGTGTCCTATGCTTCGGCCGCGGCGGGCGTGACGGTCAATCTCGGTCTCGGCCGGCAGGACACTACCGGCGCGGGGATCGACACGATCTCGGGCTTCGAAAACCTGACCGGCTCGGACTTCGACGACGTGCTGTTCGGTAATGCCGGCGACAACGTCATCATGGGCGGTGCGGGCAACGACCGGATCATCGGTGGCGGCGGTGCCGACACCTTGTTCGGTGGTGCTGGGGCGGATACTTTCCTGCTCCAGACGATGGCTCAGTCGACCAACGAGGCGCGCGACGCCATCCGCGATTTCAACCGCGCCGAGGGCGACATCATCGATCTCTCGCAGATCGATGCGATCGCGGGCACGGCGAACAATGACAAGTTCACCTTCGTCGAAACCGGCGCCTTCACGGGCAAGGCCGGCCAGCTGATCGCGGTTGCGGAATCGCCCAATCACTTCCTCGTCCAGGGTGACGTGAACGGCGACGGTAAGGCCGATTTCAGCTTCTGGGTCGACTCGCCCGCACCGCTGAACGCCGGATCCTTCATGCTCTGACCGTTGACGGCCCCTTCCGCGATCGGGAGGGGCCGTTTACGGTGCGCTGCACAATTTTTCGGCCCGGTCCCGAGCGGCGCTGCGCTGATCCGTCGCAATCCAGCAACGGCTGGCGACAAACCGCTGGCGGGGCGCCGCGCTGCAGCGCAGTAAAAGCCGCAGATGACGGCACTCAATCCACAGCGGCGCTTTGCCGGCCGCCTGGCATCGCGTCACCGTGCGGCGCTGTTGCTCGTGGCCGCCATGCTGCCTTCGCCCGCTCTGGCCCAAACCGAACGCGAGAAGCTCGAAGCGCTGCCCGCGATCGAGCAGAATGGTTTCAACCTGCGCGCTGCCGTGCAGGCCACTTACGACAGCAACATCTTCCGCACGAACGATGACGTCGCCCAGCGGGTCGACGACATCATCGTCACCCCGACCGTCGAGGCGCGGTTCAATCGCACGATCGGTCCGAACAGCCTGAACCTCTCGGCGCTGGCGGGCTACGATCGCTTCGTTTCGAACGGCGAGCGGAGCAAGCCGCGCTTCGTCGGCCGGATCGGCGGCAAGATCGCCGTGCTCAATCCTTGCACCGTCAGCCCCAAGGCGAGCTATCGTGCAGAGCGCGCGAACTACGGCGATCTCAACGGCGCCGTCGAGAACCAGCAGCGTTTCAGCGAACTCGGGATCGCCGTGTCGTGCGAAAGGCCCGCGGGCATCTATCCCAAGGCGTCCTACCTGCGCACCACGACACGCAACGAGGATGCCTTCGACTTCGCCGACCAGACCTCGAACATCTACGCCGCGAGCCTGAGCTTCGCGAAGCCGAGCTTCGGCGTCCTGCAACTGGCCGTCCAGCGCGAAGAGGCCCGGCGCGACACGCTCGGCTATACCAATCGCGTCGACCGTGCGAGCGTGATCTTCGATCGCGCGATCTCCTCGCGCCTGTCCGCGCATATCGACGTCCACGCGTTGCGCGTCCGGCCGACCGTGCCGACGATCCAGAAGCATGACGGGGTGGGCTGGGACGTCTCGGCCACGACGCGATTGCTGAGCCCGATGGTCATCACGCTCGGATCGCGCAGGACGGTGGTCAACGACAGCCTGATCACCACCGGCTACGTGCTGCAGAACGCCTATACCGCGCGCTTGCGGCTGCCCTTGAGCAGCCTCACCGAGATCGAGGGCAATGTCGAACGGCGCGACCGTCGCTTCCGGCACGAGACGATCACCAACCGCTCGCCGATCGACAGCGATCGCGTCTGGGCGGCCGAACTGACCCTGCGGCGCAAGCTGACCGAGCGCTTCAAGCTGGTCGGCGGCGCGGGCTATTACAACCGGTCGACCGACGATGCGCTCGTCGGAAGCTACAAGGCCTTCACCGTGACGCTCGGGGCGGAAGCGGTTTTCTAAACATGGAGACAAGCAGATGCGCGATCTGATCGCCGCGATGTATTTGGTCGCTCCCCTGGCTCTCGGCACTATCGGGAGCGTTCAGGCCCAACCCGTCACAGCCCCGCCGATGGCCGCTCCGCGCGTTGCGTCGGACTATCTGCTGGGCCCCAACGACGAGGTCGAGGTCAAGATCTTCGGGCAACCGGACATGGCGGTGAAAACCCGGATCAAGGCGGACGGTACGGTCAATCTCGTTCTGCTCGGACCGGTGCAGGCGCTCGGCAAGACGACCGGCGATCTCAGCCGCGAGATAGCGCGGGCCTATGAGGCAGGGGGCTACCTCGTGAAGCCCTCGGTCAACGTCGACGTGACGAGCTTCATCAGCAAGACCGTGACCGTGCTCGGCGACGTGCCGAGTTCGGGCAACTATCCGCTCGACCGACCCTACACCGTCGCCTCGATGATCGCACTGGCAGGCGGGATCAAGGATTCGGGGGCGAATGCGGTGATCCTGACACCGGCCGGCGGCGGCGCGCCTGCACGCATCTCGCTCAACGACATGAGCGGCGCGGCCACCCGCAGGCTCGAGCCCGGCGACGTGCTGTTCGTGCCGCCGCAGGAGCGCTTCTTCGTCTACGGCCAGGTGAACCAGCCGGGCGGCTACAAGTACCAGCCCGGGATGACCTATCGCCAGGCCATGGCGCAGGCGGGCGGTCCGACCCTGGCGGCATCGAGCAAGATCGAGGTCCGGCGCGAGGGAAAGCGCGTCGAGGGCCTGAAGCTCGACGATGTCGTCCAGCCCGAGGACGTTCTGGTCATCAAGGAAAAGCTGTTCTGATCCGGTAGCCCCGGTTTCAGGCGTTTTGCGCGCGGCGCGAAATCCAGTCGCGATAGCGCTGGTCGAACGCGCGACCGATCGCGATCGAGGGCGCCTCGACATAGCGCTGGACCAGCGCGGCGGTGCCGATCGAGCCGAGGAACAGCATCGGGGTAAGCACGGCGAGCGACACCAGCCAGGGCATTGTCGGCCAGAGCCCGACGAACATGTGCAGGAAGATCGGGTGGAACAGGTACAGCGAATAGCTGATCAGGCCGAACCACGCGAACAGCGCGCCGCCGAACCAACGCTTCAGCGCACACAGCAGGAACAGGGCCAGCCCGCCCAGATAGCCCGTGTTCGCGGCGACCCAGCCGACCAACTCGTTCTTCGCGTGCAGGTAGGCCAAGGTGTTCGCCGTGGTGGTCGCCGCTGCCAGGATCAGCGCCGATGGCCAGAAGATCCGGCAGGCGAAGGGATCGCGTTCGAGGACGCAGATCCGCGCGATCGTGCCGAAATGCATCGCGGCTAGGTAGGTCGGCAGGCCGACGGGCAGATCGCTTTGCGGATTGATCCAGCGATAGCCGCCCATTGCCAGCGCGAGGGTCAGGAACAATGCCATCATCGCGAGATTGAAGCGCGGATTGTGCAGCAGGCGTCCGGCGAAGGCGACCAAGCAGATGCCGTAGAAGATCAGTTCGATGAACAGCGTCCAGTAGACGCCCAGGATGTCGGGCGCGCGCAGCAGCATCTGCACCATCGTGAGGTTGGCGATGACCTGCCAGGATCCGAAGATCTGGCCGGTAAACAGGGGGATGACGACGATCGCGAGCAGGATCGAGGCCCAATAGGCGGGATAGAGCCGGAAGAACCGACTGATCACGAACTTGCCGATCGGCGCGGGACCGCTGAAGCTGAACGGAATGACGAAGCCGCTGATGCAGAAGAAGGCGACGATGCCGAGCCGGCCGGTGCTGAAATACTCGCGGAAGGCGCCGGTGAGCAGTTCACCGAGCGGGCGGAAGGGCGTGACGTGCCCGACATATTCGGCCCAATGACCGAGCAGCACGGCGAATGCGGCAAGGCCGCGCAGGCCGTCGATGTGGTCGAGCCTGTGCTTCGGGCGTGCTTCGGTCATGCGGAGATCCCTGAACGGAGCGCGGGTTCTGCCGCGGCGGATGGAGCGGGGGCGACCGGCGTGACGGCCGATCGGTGTTTGCGCGAATAGCTGGGGCCGAAGGCCGCCTTGCCGAATAGCCCGCTGAATACGTAGCCGGCGATGATCGTGGCGAAGGACGGGCCGTAGCAGGCGACCGTGATCGTATAGATGTTGAGCATCGCGACGAGCGCGAGCTTGCTCGGGTCGCGCAGGTTTCGCACGGCAAAGGCCTGCGCGATCACCAGGATCCCGAAAGGAATGCCAAGGAACAGGTAGGTCGTGATGTAGAAGTTGTCGACGGGCACGGCATAGCCGGCCATCTCGGTATAGGTCATGGGATAGGAGAAGCAGCCCAGGCCGCAGCCCGTCAGCAGTCCCGCCGGGTAGGTCTGCGAGAGATACTCGAAGGGCTTCTGCCAGGAATTGTCGATGCGGTCCTGCAGGCTGAACAGGTCCGGATAGTTGGCATCGAGATTGGCGCCGCCCAGGGTGAAGATCATCAGGATCGGGAACAGCACCAGCAGGTAAGACGAGACGGCGACACCCTGCTGCAGCCCCAACTGGCGCCGCGCGGGCACCAGGATGTGGATCGCGACGTAATAGGCCACGAAGGCCGCGAGCACGCCGCTCGCCGTCTTGCTGGTCGAAATGTCGAGCGCGTAGAACAGCACCGGCCAGAGCAGCACGTTGGCCCAGCGCGGCAAGTGCTTGTACAGCAGGAAATAGGGGAAGATGACCATGAAGGCAGCCATCGTGCTGTCGCCGGCGAAGCCGCCGTACCGCACGACGCCGCCCGCCCACCACAGCTTGCCGACGGTCTTTTCGAAGCCGAAATTGCTGATGTTGGCGCCCACCCAGGGATAGTTCGAATGGGGCGCGAGGATCAGGCCAATCGAAGACATCGCCATCATCGTGAACAGGATGATCCGGCAATAGCGCTTCTCGGTGATCGACCGGTCGAGGAAGGCCATGCCCACGAACAGCGGTATGACGGCCTTGATCCCGGTCACGAAGGCCAGGCTGGACTGGTTCATGTAGATTGCGCCGATCACGGCCGCCGCGAAGAAATTCACGACCAGCATGCCTGCCAGGATCGAACGGTTCTGGAAGATCGCCGCATAGCAGAAATAGGCGAAGACGACGAAGGCGAGGCCGTCGGGCACGAACCACAGGGTCGATAGCCCGAACATGTCCATGTAGTAGCGGATCGAGCCGGTCAGTGTGTCGCGGATGGCATAGAGCGCCACGTCGAGGAAAAGCAGGCGCACCATCCACTGGGTGTAGAATCCGTCCACCTGCTTCGGCGCGGAAGTGGCCGGAGTGCTTTGCCAGGATCGGCCGGCGGGGCTGGGTGCGAGCGTGGCCATGTCAGCTTCCCAGCCGCACGGCGGGACGGGCGAAATGCCGCTGGAGAGCGCTTAGGATCGGGCGCTCGACAAAGCGGTAGATCAGAACGGATACGATGACGGCGGCCGCCAGCATGGCCAGGATCGGCGCGACGGGGGCGAGCGTCCATAGACCGAGCTTCGCGGATGCCGCGGCCACAGCCTTGAGCGCGAAAGGGTGGGCAAGGTAAAGCGCATAGGATGCGTCGCCGCCCAGCACGGCCAGCCGGGCCGGCCGGGAACTGACCGACAGGCGCGGTCCGCAGACGACCGCGCCGACGATGAGCAGCGCGGGAATGCCGCCGGTGATCGCGCGCGCGAGCTCGTGGTAGGCGCCGGTCTGATAGGACCATGTCGCCAGCAGGAAGCCGGCACCTGCGACGATCAGGGCAACCCAGCCAGGCAGCGTCGCGCGATGGCGATGTAGCGCCGCCAGGCCGATGCCGAACAGGAACTCGAAGATGATCGGATCGCCCCAGAATTTCAGCATGAAGGCCTGAGGCGGGGCCAGCCGCGCGGCAACAAAGAGCGCCGCGAAGACCGACAGCAACAAGGTCAGGCCCAGGCGCCTGGGCAGGGTCAGCGCCAGCGCGAAGACGCAGTAGAACATCATCTCGTAGTTCAGCGTCCAGCCGAGCGTCAGCACCGGAAACAGGCCCCGGCCGTCGGGGTGGGGCCAGGGGATGAAGAGGTACGAGGCCAGCGCGAAAGGGATCGATTCGCCGGGCGAGAAGGCCGCCAGCGTGACCAGAGCGATCGCGGTGGTGCCCAACCAGTAGATCGGCACGATGCGCAGGACGCGGCGGCGCAGGAAACGCTGCGCCTCGCCGGGCTTGCCGAAGCTGTCCTGCATCAGATGCCACATGATGAAGCCGCTGATGACGAAGAAGATGTCGACGCCGATCCCCCAGTCGAAGGCGATGAACCGGGCCGCGCCGGCCTGTGCGCCGAGGGCTTCGACGGCCTCGTGCTGACAATGGCCGATCACGACGAGCAGTGCGGCGAGGAAGCGCAGCGCCTGGACGCCTTCGAGCCTTGCGGCCTTGGCGGGTTCCCCCGGCGGCGCCACGACCCGCGTCAAAACTCGGCCTCGAAGGCCATGTCCGCCGCCGGCTGGGCTACGGCGATGACCGTGGGGGTGTTGGTGATGCTGACCGTCGCGGCCTTGGCGCCCGTGCCGCAGAGTGGCCGGCTTTCGACGGACTGCCCCGTCGGTCGCAGCGTGGCCACCGCTGCGGGTTCGTTGGTCCAGGCGATCAGCTTGCGTCCGTCGGCGCCGGCATAGTCGAGGACCGTGATACGTGGAGATCGATAGGCGACGCGGCTCCGGCGCATCGCGCGGGACAGGCCGATGCTTTCCTTGACGAGGCAGGCCGACGGCTTCGGCTTGTAGTTGTAATCGTAGAGCCCGAAATTGTCCTCGATGTCGTCGGTATTCAGGCCCTGATCCTTGAGCTGGTAGATCCACACCCCGCGCACCCAGGGCGTCGCCATCGACCAGAGAAGAAACTGGGCGAGATTGTCGGCCGATTGCTCACGGGAAATCCGGCAACTCGTCGCGGTCGGCCAGCCGATTTCGGTGATGTAGAGGTCGGGCGCGGTACCCGCCGTGCGACCCAGCGTTTCGCGCAGCCGCTGCATTTCGCCGATGGCTTCGCTCGCGGTGCGGTCGGCGGCGGGCTTGCAATGGTTGTAGTAGTGGACCGAAAGTCCGGCACGCTGGCGCTTGAGCCCGGCGGCAACGGCGCCGAGCCAGAGCCATTGCGGGTCGGTCCCGGCGGCGCCGTAGAGCACCGTGGCCCGCGGGTTCGCCGCGCCGGCGGCGGCGATCGCCGCGCGTGCCAGCGGGATATAGTTGCCAGCGGCACGCGGGTCTTCGATGCGGCCCGCATCGGCGAGCGCGGCGCGGCCCATGACGGCGCGCAGGTTCCATTCGTTGCCCAGTTCCAGCAGCGCGCGATCGCCCTGCGGGGTGGCGGCGACCTGGGCCGCGAAGGTCGCATAGGCGGTGCGGCCGCCGGGCGTGACAGGCGGGTTGGCGCCTTCGATGCGGCGGTTGCCGGCGGTCAGGATCAGCAGGGGGCGTGCCTTCGTCGCGGCCATGAACTGACCGAGCCGACCGGGAAAGGCGCCCTTGGCATCCTGGAATGCCGGCCAGTCGAGATCGTCGCGGAAGGAATCGAAACCCAGCTCGTCGATCAGCCGCGCGCTTTCGCCGATCTGATAATTGTACTCGCCGCCGATGCCGAAATGGGTGCCTACGCCGATCAGAAGCGGTGCGGCGCGACCGGCCGACAGCGTCTTCGGCACGACTATGCGTTCCTTGGCCGGCGGCGCCGCGCTCGATACGACCGTCGCCACGGCCGCCAGGACGGCCAGCACGGCCGGTGCGGCAAATCGCTTGGCCATCCGCGACGCGCGCCCGCGGCTTTGCCAGCTTCGGGTCGGACCCTCCTTCATGATCGGGAGGGTGAAGCTTTGCGCGTCAGCACGAGGAGGGACCAGCCGCCGAGCAGCCGCGCGCTGGCATGAGCGCTCAGCTGGAAGGCGATCCGTCGCGGCCAGGCCGCGAGGCGCTTCTTCCAGGTCTTGTCGCTTTGGTCGATCGCCCAGGGCGTATAGCGCTCGGCGACGATCTCGAGCTCGCATTCGCGCAGCAGGGCGATCGCGGTGTCGCGGTTGAAATAGTGGAGATGGCCGATCTGCGAGCGTGCGTTCATCACCGGCCAGCCGCGCGCCACGGCCAGCGCGTTCATGTCGAGCGGTATGTGGAACAGCTGGTATTCACCGATCTCGGCCAGCGCGCGTGCGAAGGCGAAAGGATCCTCGACATGTTCGATGACATCGATTGCCATCGCCAGATCGAAGGTCAGCGGCTGGCCGAACGGCGAGCCATGATGAAAGGAAAGACCCGAGCCCGCCCGTCGGTTGCTGATCTGGTAGGCCTGCGGCGATATGTCGAAACCGTCGCCCGTCGATCCGGGGTAGGCTTCCTGGACCAGCTCGAGCACACGGCCGCTGCCGCAGCCGACCTCGCAGATCGAGCGCGGGCGCAAGGCCGACTGGTCGAGAAGCCCCTTGATCAGCCCCGCCTTCCACGGCGCGTCATCCTCGTGCCAATCGGGATTTTCGGACAGGTAATCGCCCGCGAGATATCGCTGCGAGGTCTGGCTGGCCATGACCGATCCTTTCAGAGCAGGACCGTGCCGGCGATCGGGATGGCCGCGCTGTCGAGCACGTCGATCACCGAGCGGACGCGGTCGTATGTCGTGCGGTGCTGCTTGGTCAGCAGGACGGCGGTGTCGAAACCGGCGAAGACGTTGGCCAGGAATCCGGCTTCCTGGTCGCGGCCGATCGGTAGGCCGGTGATCACGCATTCGGTCATCGCCGGCCAGCCGCGTGTCGCCTCGAGGATCGAGTAGCGCTCGAGATGGTGCGTCGACAGGTCCTGCTCGGCGCCCGCGGGCAACAGTTGCAGGCCATCGACGGCCGTGGCCAGCGGTGCCGGCTGCTCGTCGCTGTCGTCGAGATAGCCGATCAACCCATGATCGCCGGGAACGCCGAAGAGCTGCGCCAGCCGCGGCGCGCGGAAGTCGGCCTCGAGCAGCAAGGTGCGCATGCCGAGCCGGGCCATGACGATGGCCAGGTTGCCGGCGATGCCGGGCAGTTCGTCGCCGCAATCCATGCCGACGAGCGCGCAGGTCAACGCTTCGCCGCGCGGTTTCTGGTCGACCGCCTGCAAGATCGTCGCGCGCAGCGCTCGGATCTTGCGCACGGCCGAGTGCTCCATGTCGTAAGCGGCGAAAAGCTCGCTCGACAATTCGCCCGGCGGCGCCGGATCGTCGAGTTCGAGCCCCGAGGCTGCAGCCAAGGATGCGGCCGCGAAAGGAAAGCCGCCGTTGACCGGTGCCCGATCGACCTTTGCCCGGATTCTCATGCTGCCACTCCCCCAAGGCGCGCGGGCTCGACGGCCATCGGTCGCGTGAAGTCGAGGATATGTTCGACATCCGTGGCGCGCGCGGCGCCGCGTGCCGAGCGAATGCGCGGCTTGGCCAGTTCGAGCAGCAGCAGCGGCACGATGCCCGCCATTATCCCCAGAACCACCGCTGCGACCAACCAGAGCATGAGATTGGGCTTTGCCGGGAAGACCGGCACTGCGGCGTGATCGAGCCGGGTGGCACTCGCCTGAGAGATCTCGCCCTGCAGCGAGGCTTCGTTGAAGCGCTGGCGCACCGAATCGTAGGTCTGGCGCGCGGCATCGACGTCGCGCTGCAGGACCATCAGCTGGTCCTGGACGGTCGAAAGCCCGATCATGCGCGATTGCTGGTCCGCCAGCAGCGCGCGCAATTGCCGCTCACGCGCGCTGGCGGCGCCGCTCGCGGCGCTCAGGGCGCCCTCCTGGCCCGAACGCGCCTGGGCGAGCGAGGCCTGCAATTCGCGCAGATTGGCCTTCGCCGCGATCATCTGCGGGTGATTGGCGCCGAGCGTCTTGCTCAGATCCTGAGCCTTCGCCGCCTGGGTCGCGACCTCGCGCTCGAGGTTCTGGACGATGTCGGAGCCGGCGACTTCGGGGACCGTGCCGCGGCCGGCCACCGAATGCGCCTTCGCCGCATCGGCCTGGGCGATCACCAACTGATCGGTGAGCGTCTTCACGCGATCGCCCTCGAGATCCATGCGGTCGATGCCGACGATGCCGTGCTGGCGCTGGAAGTTGGAAAGCCGCTCCTGCGCCTTCTCGTAACGCTGGCGGACTTCGACGGTGCGTTCGTTGAACCATTGCGCGTTCCGGCGCGCCGGCACGGCGCGCAGTTCGACCTGCTTTTCCATGAACACGTCGGCGACGAGGTTTACGATCCTGGCCGACTGCTCCGCCTTCTTGTCCATGTAGCTGATGCGGATCACGTTGCTGGTGCGATCGGTGACGACCTTCAGATTGCTGCGGATGATGGCGACGGCCTGCTGACGGCGGTCGTTCTCCAGCCCCGGCAGGCGTGCCAGGAGACCGGCTCTCCGCGCGACCTCGACCAGCACGACCTCGCTCTTGATGACGTCCGCCTGGGTGCCGACGAGCGCCTCGACCTGCTGTGGGTTGAGCGACTTCTCCTCTTCGGTCGGGTCGGACTGGCTGACGTCGATCACCACCGAAGATACCGCCGCGTAGTATCGCGGCTGGGCCAGCGCGATGATCACGATCAGCGCGAAGACGGCGAGCCCGCCGAACAGGGCCAGGCGCCAACGCTGCCGGACGGCCTCCACAAGATCGACCAACGGTATCATCGGAACGCCTCCCCAACCTCTTGGAACGCGAGGCTCATGTCGTGCCGCTGGTGCGACACCTCCTCGTCGAAAATCTGCTGCCGGCGTGCGACCATGAGCATCAGGAACTGCGCCGACAGATTGTCGCGGAACATGCGCGCTCCGCGGCTGCCGACCGGATCGGTGACTCGCTCGAGCTGTTGCATCAGCGTTTCGCTGCGTGCCGTGATCTGATGCTCGGGCACGCCGATCGACCGCAGTGCGTCAGCCACCGCCGCACCGTCGAATTGTCCGGCATAGCTCGCCAGGACGGCGACCGCGCCGAGTTGGTCGGGTATCGCGCCCGGCGCGTTGAGCAGATGCCGGAACCAGTCGTGCGTTTCACGGCTGATCATCGCCCATTCGAGCAGCGCCTTGGTCAGCCCGGTGCCGACTTCGGCTTCGGTGATCTGCAGGCTCTGACGTTCCTCGGCCCGCAGCGCGGCATGCATGCCGAACAGCCGCAGGTGATAGGCCGAGCCCATCGCCGCGCGCACGAGCACCTCACGCGCGTCGCGATCGATCGTCATGCCGGCGACGGCGCAGCAGTGATCGAGCAGGTGGTCGAGATCGGCGCGCGAGATCGTGCCGAGCTGGATCGCCTCCATGTGACGACGCAGCGAAGGATGCCCCACGACGAGTTCCTCGATGTCGCCGGCGATGCCGATGATGAACAGGCGGATCGGCAAGCGCATGTCCGACAGCAGCTTCATCAGGCTCGCCAGCTCTTCCTTGGTCCGCGGATCGCGAATCCGGTCGAACTCGTCGAGCAGCAGCACGATGTCCTGATCGAAATGGAGCGCCATCCAGTCGGCGAGGAGCCGGGCACTGGCGCCGCCTTCGGGCGCGACGATCGAACGACGGCCCTGCGAGGCCACCGCCACCAATTCGTGGACGAAGGGCGCCATCAGTTCGCGAAAGTCGAGGTCGCCGCTGACAGAATGGTAGAGGACGAGGAAGCGCGCCTCGTCGGCCAGTTCGCCGAAGACCCGCGAGAGCGAGGTCTTGCCCGAGCCGCGGCCGCCAAAGACCAGTGCGTGCTTGCCCTGTTCGATCACCGCGTTCGTCAGGCGCGACAGTTCGGTGCCGCGGCCCGACAGGCCAGAACGGTCCTCGACCGGCATGGAGCTATCGAACGCTCGAACGATGCGGACGCGCTGGCTCTTGCTCGCGGGATGGCGAATGACCGGCGCGGATACCGGGGCCGGGGCGGGCGCCGGCTTCTCCGGCAGCGGCTCGTCGCCGATCCAGGTCAGCAGCTTCGGGCCGGCGTCGGCCGTGTCGCCGGTCAGCCATCCGATAAAGCGTCTCAGGAAGTTCGGCATGATATTGACGTCTTCCTCTGAAATAAAACCAATCAAACGTGTCGTTCGCACCGTCGACACGGGCTTGCGGGAGCGGTGGGCATCATCGGTCGAACTGCCCTTTCCAGGCCGCGATGGCCTCGAACGGCAGCGACAGGGCGATCGGCTCGGAGCCCTTGATCCAGCTCTCGATGCTGGAAAGGTCTTCGCGCTCGACCGTCGGCAGGCCGGTGTCGCGCGAGATTTCGACGGCACGATTGTCGACTGTCACGATCAGCGCGCGCGTCTTGTGCTGCAGGGCCAAAACCCCGCAGTGCAGCCGCAGGCCGACATAGTCGAGGTTGTCGCGGCGCAGCAGGTCGGCGACGTCTGCGAGGCTCGGCTTGACGATGCGGACCGCGCCGCTCTGCAGGTGGTCGCTGCCGATCTCGATCAGATATTCCATGTCGTCGAACATCTGCGGCCAGAAGTGGACGGTCTTATAGCTGCGCACGAGCAGGTCGAGGATCGCCCGATCGGCCACCGGGTTACGCAGATAGGCGGTGAGCGCGAACAGCACTTCGTCGGCGCGCGTGGTCGGAACCGTGGTCATGTGCTCGGGCGTCAGCCGCCACATTGTCGGGCAGCCGGTGTAAACGACGTTGCCGATGCCCGAACGCTTGAGCTTCTCGTCGGTGTAGCGGTCGCGCACCGAATGGAGGTATTCGCCGTCGAACAGGCGGCGGTGGATGCGGTTGGTTACCGGGTCGGGGTCGCGCTGGTACTTGTGCCAGCCCACGCCCATCAGGATCAGCGGCTTCACGCGCAGCACGTCGCTGAGTGACAGCTTGATCTGGTGATAGCGCAGCCAGTGACTGGCGATGATGTTGGTGCCGCCGACGAAGGCGTGGTCGCATTCGGCGGCCTTCTGGATGCCGTGCTTGCCCGGATAGTCGTGCGACGGGATGCCGGTGAAGAAGCCGTGCGGAAAGATCTCGCGCAGGTGATCGTGCACCGCGTTCATGATGATCTGATCGCCGAGATTGTCGGTCGTATAGGAAGAATCGTAGAGCGTGATCCGCTTGAGCACCGGCTGGCCGCTGCGCGGATCGAGCGGATAGGCTTTGTCGAACTGGGTCTGGCTGTTCATGCGTGGACTCCCGCGAGCGGCTGGGCCCGGATCGCTTCGGGCGCGCCTGCCAGAATCTTCTCGAAGACCGACAGCGCCTCGTGGCTCAGAGTGGTCTTGGCGAAGCGTCCGGTGGCGGCGAGGGCATTGGCGCGTAGGGGCGCGAGCTGCGCCGGATCGGCGAGCAGTCCGGCAATCGCCGTACGCCAGGCGGAGACGCTTCCGGCCTCGACCAGCAGGCCGTTCTCGCCATGCTGGACCAGCTCGGGAATGCCGCCCTTGTCGCTGCCCATGACCGGCAGCCCCTGGATCAGCGCCTGGATGATCACGCCCGGCGAATTCTCGTTCCAGATCGAGGGCACGAGCAGCAGGTCGCTGTTCTCCATGCGGTCCGCGACGTCCTGCAAGGAGACGTGGCCGGCAAAGCGCGCCCAGGGCTTGTCGCCATAGCGCGCGCGCCACTCGGCCTCGTCCGGGCCCGAGCCGAGAATGTCGAGCGTGAAGTCGAGCGCGGGGTCGAGCCCGTCGAGCGCTTCGAGCAGGACCTGGACGCCCTTCGACGAATGGAGCCGCCCGACATAGAGCAGCCGCACCGTATCGGCCTCTTCGCGTCCGACCGTGGGGCTGGGGTACTCGTTGGGATTGAGCACCCGGTGGCACGGATATTCGCCGACCGGCTGGAAGCTCTGCAGCTTCTGGAGATTGGCGGTGGAGGGCGAGATGAAGCCGAGGTGCTCCATGCTGCGCAGATAGCGCATCTTCACCCCGGCGCTGGCGCGGCAGGGCGTGCACAGGCCGTTGCACTCCTTGCCGTCGACGAACATCGACATGCGCACACAGGTCAGCCCCAAGTCGTGAAGCGTGAACACCGCCGGGATACCGCGTCGGCCGATCGCGGTCATGGCGTTGTAGCCGAGGCCCTGGATGTACTGGATGTTGACGAAGTCCGGGCGCACGTCGTCGAGCACGCGGTCCATCAACGCTACGTTGCGCGGGTCGAACAGGTCCTGGAGATGCCAGAGCGGCTTCTTCCAGCCGGGCGCGTCGCCCGCGTCGAACGGCGAATAGGCGCGCGGCGGCGAGACGCGGTAGATCCGGCAGCCGTCTTCGATCGCGCCCCAGGTTTCCTGTGCGGGATCGGGCGTCGTGGTCAGCACCGAGACCTCGTGCCCCTCGCCCGCGAGCCAGGTGGCCAGGTTGTGCGCGCAGATCTCGGCCCCCCCGCGGACGAAGGGTGGATAGAGCGACGAGATCATCAGAATGCGCATGGGTGCGGTCGGTCCTTCAGATGACGGCGTTGGAAAGCGGTTTGGCGGCGGTCTTGCCCATCGGCTTGGCCGGCGCGCCGACGGCGGTGGCGCCGGCGGGGATGTCGTTGAGCACGACCGCATTGGCACCGATCGAGGCATTCGGGCCGATCGTCACGTCGCCGACGATCACGGCACCCGCGGCCAGGTAGACCCCATCGCCGATCACCGGGATGCCGCCGGCGGCGCGCGAGCGCTTGCCGATGGTGACGTTCTGGAGGATCGTCACGCCGTCGCCCATCGCGCATTCGCCGACGACGATGCCGTAGGGATGGGGCACGTAAAGGCCGTGGCCCACGCTGGCGGCGATGGCGATCTCGGCGCCGAAGCTGCGGCAGGTCCACCACCACCAGACCCGGCCCATGGCGCGGCCGACCACCGGCAGGCGGTAGAGCCGGTCCTGGATGCGGCGCGCCAGCACGAACTGGAAGCCCGGCATCAGGAAGATCATGCGCAGCGCGAACTTCCAGGTCACGTTGCGACCTTCGGCCGCGGCATAGCGCGCCAGGTCGCTGCGCACGGCGGCGCGGAACGACGGCCGCGGCGGTGTCGGGGGGCGGCCGTGCATCATCCGACGATCAATTCAAGGGTTCGCTCGGCGCAGTTGCGCCAGTTGAACGCCTTGGCTCGCTCTCGCCCCTTCAGTCTTATGCTTTTTGCCAGATTTTCATCGTCGAGCAGGGCTTCGACCTGGCTCGCGATCGAGGCGACGTCCTCTGCATCGCAGTATATTGCTGCATCGCCGCATCGCTCGAGCAGCGACGGGATCGTCGAGGAAACCACGGGCACGCCGCAGGCCATGGCTTCGATCGGCGGCAGCGGCGAAGCCTCGTAGAGCGAGGGAAACATGAACACGCTCGCGCCTTTGTAATACTGCACGAGGCGGTCGGTGTCGTTGATCTGGCCGGCGAAGATGATCTTGTCCGCGATGTCGGGATCGATCGTCAGATCGGACTGCTCGAGCGAGGCGGCCGTGCCGCCGACGAAGACCGTGCGCTGGCCGCGCCGGCGCGCCAGATCGCAGGCGACCTCGAACATTCGCGGGAAATTCTTCCGCTTGCTGAGGCTGCCGACGTAGAGGACGTAGCCGGGTGCGGGATGATCGGGCGAGGCGCCTTCGGCATGGGTGTCGACCGCTTCCGAAAGGCCGCCGTTCTGGACCGCCGTGATCCGCGGCGTAATGTGCGGATAGCGCGCGGTTATGGCGGTTCGCTCCGAATTGGAGACGGTAATGACGTGGTCCGCGTGACGGAAGATCGTTGGCGTCAGGACGTTGTAGACCGCGCGGAATGGCAGGCTGTAGGCGGTCGGAAAATAGAGATAGGAGAGGTCGTGCACGCAGACGACGACGCGCGGCTTGCCCAGCAGAGACGCGATCGGCGCGGTGTTGCCCGGGCAGAACAGTGCATCGCCCTTGAAGGCGCGCGGCAGGACCATCTGCTCCCACGCATGGCCCGCAGCCGATCCGACACTGCGCACGGCGATGTTGCGATAGATCGGTGTTGGACCGTTCAGTTCAGGACAGAGAATCTCCAGGCTGACGTCGCTCCGCTCGTCGAGCAGGTCATCGAGCGCGCGAGTCACCTCGTGGGCATAGCGCTGCACACCGGTGACCGGTTGGGTCAAAAATCGGCCGTTGATAACGACATGCATCCAGATGAACGCCCTGATTCCAAGTGTGCGCAGCAAACGATTTATGCTGCACTGCACACTACAGGGCGCGGGTGAGCTCCGTCAGCCGATTTGCGCTGACCTGCCATGAATAGCCGGTAGCCCGAAGGCGGGCCGCGGCCGTTAATCTGGCGTGCAGGCTATCGTCGTCGAGCACCCGACGCATGGACTCGGCGATCGCGCGCTGGTCGTGCGGATCGAAATAGAGCGCGGCCTCGCCGCAGACTTCGCGAACGACGGGAATATGGCTCGCGAGCACCGGTATTCCCAGATGCATCGCCTCGAGCGGCGGGATGCCGAAACCTTCGTAGATGCTCGGGAAGACGAGCGCCTGCGCCCCCTTGTAGAGCGTCAGCAGCTCGCTGTCGGTGACGCGGCCGGCGAGGACGACCTTGCCTGGCAGATCGTGCGGCGTGTCGTTGGCGAAGACCCCCACCTTGGCGCCGACGATGACTAGCCGCTCGTCGGGCTTCGCGCAGTCGAGGAAGGCGCGGATCGCCATCGGGATGTTCTTGTTAGGCGCGAAAGACCCGACCATCAGCAGATAGCGCGCGCCGGCGAGGTCCAGTCTTGCGGCTATCGCAGGATCGGGGGCGATGCGATCGAGGTGATTGGCGGCGTTCGGGATCACCGCGACATGGGCTGGATCGAGCGCTAGGATCGCGGCGAGTTCGCCCCGGGAAAATTGCGATACCGAGGCGATCTGTGCACGCCTCGCCAGCACGCGGTCGAGCGTCTGATGGAACAGCCGATAGGCGCGCGAGAAGTGGTCGGGGTGGCGGAACACCCAGCCGTCGTGGAGCACCACGAGCGAGCGAGGGTGGAGCACCGGCCCCGAATTGCAGAGGTTGAGCAGCGTGCCGCTGCGTGCTGCCGCGAGCAATTCGATCTGTTCCCAGGCATGTCCGTTCAATCGGCCGACCGTGGCGAACCCCATGTTCTGCAGCCAGTCCGGGCGCGCGACGTCGCGCGGTGCCAGCAGGCAGAAAGTCTCGGCGCGGGGCGTGGCGTCGAGCGCCCGAACGATCTCGATCGCGAAGCGCTCGACGCCGGTTACGGTGCGGGTGAGGAACCGCCCGTTGATATAGATCACGCCTCGCTCCGCGCCGGCATGGGCAGCGGTTCGCCCGCGCCGGCTTCGCTCCGCACGATGCCGCGCAGATGGATCAGCCGCGACACGATCAGGATCGCCGCGGTCGCCGCCGCGCCCAGGCCGCTGCCGATCAGGCCGAACAGCGAAATGCCGACAAAGGCGCAGGCCAGCGACAGAAACACGCCCGCGACGTTGCTCGCCGCGTAGTAGCGATCGCGCCCGCTGCTGGTGATGCACACGTTGAGCAGGTCCGATCCCGCGCGCAGCACCGAGGCCAGCAGCAGGCAGCCGAACAGTTCGCGCTCGCGTGGGAAATGGCCGCTCTTGTCGAACAGGAAGACCAGCTCCATCGCCACGAACATCAGCGCCGCCAAGCCGAACGCGACGACGATCGCCTTGAGCAGCTCGCTCTTCACCAGCCGGGCCCAAAGACCCATGTCGCGCTGACCATAGGCCTTGACCAGACGTGGCAGCGCCAGTTGGACCACCGAGGCCTGCATCAGGGTCTGCAGCGCGTTCGCGAGCGACCAATAGAAGGTGTAGATGCCCGTCGCGGTCAGGCCGAGCAGGCCCGAGACCATGTAGCGGTCGAGATAGATCAGCCCGACGATGCCCAGGTCGCTGAGGTAGATGTACCAAGAGCGGCCGAGGCGATCACGGATCCAGCCGCGGTCGATCGGCTCGGCGAGCCGCGCCCAGACAGGCCATTCGCGCAGGAAGCGGGCCATCAGTGCCAAGCTCAGCAGGTGGCCGCCGATCCAGAAGGCGCAGAGCGCGTCGAGCGAGCGCCACGCGGGCCAGGCCATGCCTGCGGCCACCGCGATCGGCACCCAGAGCGCCGAGCGCACGAAGACCACGACATTGGCCTGGGTCGCCAGCTCGAGCCCGATCAGTGGCAGGTAGAGATCGAGCGCGAGCGTCTCGAGCCAGATCAGCGCCAGGACCAGCAGCCAGAGCGGGTGCCATTCGATTCCCATGGAGGCCGCGCCCACCGCGGCCAGGATCGTCAGCAGGCTCAGCGAAACGAAGGTTACCGTCAGCCGGGTCTTGACCAGGCGGGCGGCGTCGTCGGGCGTGCGGCCGACGACCTCGCGCGCCACGAAATAGTTGAGTCCCCAGCCGATCAGCGCCGGCGCGACGCCCACAGCGCCGAGCAGCAGGCCGTAGATGCCCGCGGATTGCAGCCCAAGGTAGCTTACGACGTAGAACGAAAGGCCGAAGCGGAATGCCAGGGTGGCTGCACGCAGGACGAGGTTGAGACCTCCCCCTGTGGCCAATCGGCGAAGGCGCGATGTTATCATGCCGGGGCTTTCTCTGCCATGCGTGGCTCCTTCTCAACCCCTCGGCGGGGCATCCGCCGATAGCCTGCGTCAACGTACCGCACGCCGGCTTGCGAGAGCCGTTCCTATTGTATAACGCCCCATGGTGCAATGCAGCATAAACATTGTTGATTGAAGATCGGGCAATCTTCTATGAAGATATTGATCGTTGGTAAGTTCTATAGCCCGTTCAGGGGTGGAATTGAAGAAGTTACCCAGATAGTTGCTGAATATTCTGCTCGATATCATGATGTGACGGTTTTGGTTAATAACCATGAAGCGGGAGAGTCGAAGGAGGTTTTAAATGGCGTTACGGTAATCCGGCGCAACCAGAACTTCTTTTTAAAAGGCCAGCCCATCTCGTTCGGTATGTTCCGCGAGGTCCGCTTCGCCGACTACGACCTGATCAATTTCCACTCCCCGAACCCGTTCACCACGGCGCTGTTCCTGATGCGCGGGCTGGGCCAGAAGGTTCCGCCGGTGGTGGTGATACACCACATGGAAATCTTCGGTCGCAAGCTCCTGCGGGCGCTGTCGTTGCCCTTCGTGCGGCATCTGATACGCCGGGCCGAGACCGTCATCGTGACGTCCAAGAAAAACCTCGACGTGTCGCGCGATCTGCCGCGACAGGCGAACTACCAGGTCGTTCCGCTCGGCATCAAGCCGGAGGAATACGTGCTCGATGCCGAACTGATCGGAGAGGCGAAGGCCTGGCGCCGCGAACTGTCGGGCGATGCGCCGCTGGTCGGCTTCGTCGGCCGGATCGCACGCTACAAGGGCCTGGGAGTCCTGCTTCGCGCCTTGGTCACACTGCCGGGCGTTCATGCCGTAATCGGCGGCACCGGCGAATACTTCGACGAGATCCAGCGCATCGCGCGCGAACTGAACATCACCGACCGCGTGCACTTTCTCGGGCGGATCTCGCATCGCGAGAAGCTGCGCCTGCTCGCCGCGATAGACGTCTTCGCATTTCCCTCGAACGAGATCACCGAGGCCTTCGGGCTTTCGCAGGTCGAAGCGATGATCTGCGGCGCGCCCGTGGTCGCGACCAACCTGCCGACGGGCGTCACCGACGTGTCGATCGATCGGGTGACCGCCCTGCTCGCGGAGCCGGGCGACGTTGCCTCATTTGCGCACTGTTTGCGGACGATGCTCGATGATCCCAGGCTGGCCGCCGATCTGGCGGCGAGGGCCAAGGTGCACGTCATGGAGAACCTGACTGCCGACAAGGTTTCTGCGCGAACGCTGGAAGTGTTTCATGCTGCGATAAAATGAGAGAGGCCATGGACGGTACGAGAGATCCGCCGGCCAGCGTGAAGGGCAAGAAGGTCCTTCATGTCTGCGACACGGTGGCGGGTGGGACGGGGACATATCTGACCGAACTGCTCACGCGCCAGCTCGAGCTCTACGGCGCCGGCAACGTGATCCTGTTCATCCCGCAGGATCACGAGCACTATCTCGAGCCCGACCTGCGCAATTCGGCGGTGACGCTGGAATTCTTCAGGCGTCCCGGGCGCTATCGCGGGCTCGCCAACCTTTCTTTGCGCTACCGGGAAGTCTGGAACCGGCATCGTCCCGATGTCGTTCACGCGCATTCGACGGGCGCGGGCCTGGTGACGCGCCTCTTTCCCCGACCCAGCAAGGGTGTCCTCGTCTATTGTGCGCATGGCTGGACCTTCGAGATGTCGAAGCGCCCGACGATGCGCAAGCTGTTCGCCATGCTCGAGCGGGTGCTGTCGCGCCGCGCCGATCACATCATCGCAATCTCGCAGTACGAATATGACCGCGGGCTGGAAATCGGGATCGACCAGCAGAAGATCAGCACGATCCTGAACGGCATCACGCAGACGCCGCCCGCGGTCGCGCCGGCCGACTGGGACGACGACCGGCTCAAGCTGTTGTTCGTCGGGCGCTTCGATCGGCAGAAGGGGCTGGATGTCCTGCTCGAGGCGGCCGAGCCGCTGGTCGATCGCGTCTGCATCCGCGCGGTCGGCGATCATGTCGTCGATCCGCGCTCGCCGGCAGTGGCTGAAAGGCCCGGCGCCAGCTTCCTGGGATGGATGAGCCGCGAGGAGGTCACGGCGCAGATGCTCAGCGCCGACGTGCTCGTCATTCCCTCACGCTGGGAAGGTTTCGGCCTCGTCGCGGTGGAGGCCATGCGCTGCAAACTTCCCGTCGCCGGGTCGGCGGTAGGCGGATTGAACGAGATTCTCGAAAGCGGTCTCTACGGTTTCATGTTCCCTTCGGACAACGTCCTCGCACTGCGGCGCTTCCTGGGCGAGGTGACGCAGGAGCAGCTCGCCGACTATCGCGATCGCGCCTACGAACACTTCCTGTTGAACTACACCGCCGAACGCCTCGTCGCCGAGATCGACGGGCTCTACGATCGGCTACTGATCGCCGGGCGGCCCTAGAGGCACTGACTCGTATTGGGTCGTGGCGATACCTTGCAGTCCCATTGCGCAGTCTCATCACCCCCGGCGATCCGGCGATAGCGGAATGCGAGCGCGGTGCTGGCGGTACCGGCGGAGGCATCGCGCGTGGCCAGGACTTCGCACGTTGCGAGGCCGCGGCAGAGCGCCAGCGCGCTTAGTGCATAGCTGCTCGCGCCGGCCGAGCCCGATACCCGCATGACGAACTTTCCGCCGGCCGGGTCACGCCGAACGACGCTGTGGCTCGCCAGGGCCCGCGTGCCCGAGCCGACGTCCTTGGGGAAGTTTTTCCCTTGTGCCGCATAGTCGGTCGCTTCCCGGCTGGCGGGTGTCGGAACCGCTGCGAGGCCTGCAACCTGCGGAGCCGAACCAGAGGCATGCGCCGGCGAGAGTGCGGCCATCAGCGGTTCGGAGGCCTCGACCGCGAAAGTGTGGCGCGCGAAGGCCTGCGGCCGGCCGAAGCTGCCGGGCCAGCGGAAGAAGAGGTGGGTGCCGACCTGGGTCAGCTTTTCCATCTTCGGGCTCCACTTCGCCACGACCCAGTCGGTGTGATAGTGCGTGGCAACGCCGACGCGCGGGTCGACGAAGCCCGACAGCGCGTTTTCGGCAAGTGCCTGGGCCTTGATCCATTGCGCGGGCGAAGGCCGCCGGCGCGCCATCGAGCCATCGCAGGTGAACGAGAACTGGCAGCCCGTCCTGCGTTCCGAACCCTGAAAGACGGTCGAGCAGATATCGGCAGGGAAGGCCGGATGCCGGGCGCGGTTGAGGATGACTTGGACGACGCTGCTCTGGCCGATCGCATCGTTGCCGGCCTCGTACCAAGCTCCGGCCGCCAGGCAGTCGCGCGCGCGCGAGCGCGCCTGGGCATCGCCGCGAAACACGAAAGGCCGCGCCAGGGCGATGGGGCCGGTGGCAAAAGGCTGGCGCTCGTTCTGCGCGCGTGCCGCGTCGGGGCCGATCGGCAGGATTTCGAGCGTCTCGACGGGAGGAAGCAGGGGCGGGGCCTTGGTCGAAACGGTGGCCGTTGGGCCAGCGCCTCGTGCCGAGATCCCGGTTCGGTCGGGCATCGTCAGATACAGCGCGGTGCCGACGAGTGCCGACAGAACGAGAGCCAGGACGATCCATGGTCCCCGACGCGATCCTTTGCGCCATTGCCGGTCCAACACCGGCCGGGACGACGACGAGGCCGCGAAGCCGGGTCGTTTCCCGGCGGAGTCTCCCGCGGGCGGCGCGAACGTGGGGCGGGAGAGGGTTGTGGCCTGCGCCATCGATCGGGGCCGTGAGGCCCTGCGCCCGCTCAGTAGGCGTTCGGGTGCCAGACCACCCGCGCCGTGTTGACCAGGATCGCGACGTCGCGCCAGATGTTCCAGCCCTGGATATATTCCATGTCGGCATGGAGGCGGTCGGTGAGATCCGACGTGGTGACAGTGTTGCCGCGCAGGCCGCGGACCTGTGCCAGACCGGTGATCCCCGGCTTGAGCTGGTGGCGCAGCCAATAGGTCTCGTCCACCTGCCAGAACAGCTTCTCGCCGGCGAGCGAGCCCAGCGCGTGCGGCCTCGGGCCGACGAGGCTCATGTCGCCGAGCAGCACGTTGAGCAGCTGCGGCAATTCGTCGATGCTGGTGGCGCGGATGAAGCGGCCGAGCCGGGTGATGCGATCGTCGTCGCGCGCAGTCGAACGATTGCCCGAGGCGTCGCAGCTCTCGACCTTCATGCTGCGGAACTTGAGCACTTCGAACAGGCGGTTGCTGCGTCCGACGCGCTGCTGGCGGAAGAAGATCGGGCCGGGGGAATCGATCTTGATGGCGATAGCCACGAGAACCATGGGCACGAACAGCGCGATGATCATCGGTACGGTCACGGCGATGTCGAGCATGCGCTTCTGCATGCGGTGCGCGAGGCTCAGCGGCTGGCGCGCGACCTGGAGCGTGTCCTGGCCGTGGAACTTGCCCATGCCGATGGCGCCCAGGTGGTTCGCCTGCTCGACGAAGATCTCGCCGTTGATGTTCGCGCCCTTGAGCATGAGCGACCAGGCGCGGTGATGTTCGGGCTGGCTGTCGATCAGCACGCGATCGAACGCGGAAACGACCGTGCCGAACAGGTGCATCGTATAGGGATCGTGAAGATCGGGGATCAGATTGGCGCGGTCGGCATCAAGGATGATCGCACCCTTGCGCTCGATGCTCGGGGACTTGCCATGGACGATGATGAGTTCGTCGATGAGAGTGCCGTTCGCTGCTCGCCGGGCGTAAATCGGGAAAAGGCCGCGCCCGATCACCAGGAACACCGTGCTCGTCACCGCGGCAATGCCGAAGTTCAGCCGCGATATCTCGCTGCTGTCCTTGAAGAAGAAGGCAACCGTCAGGATGATCAATAGCGACATCGAAAGCGAGATAAGGCCGTCCCGCACCGCGCACAGGCTGCTGCCGAGCGTCTCGATCGAATACCCGCCACGGAGCATCGACAGGATCGCATAGATCAAGAAGATCGCGGTAGAGCTGTAGAAATTGCTGGATGGAAACCCTGCGGCCGATGCGATTATGTTCGGAACCAGGGGCGCGGCGATGAGAAGAAACATGTCGAGCGCAAATAACTCTATGTAGAGCTTTAGCCGCAACGTCTTCTTCGACAGGCCTCCGGCGCGATTGGGGATCGCCGCCAAGGCGTCTGCGTCGATCTCAATGTGATGCTGAACCGTCACAGTAGCTCCGCGATTGTCTCGACCCGTAGAAACTGCAATTTGTGCAGTGCAGCGAGATTAGCTCGCTCGGGACGCGAATGCTAGGACCCGACCACTCGGGTTGTCCGCAGTAAGGGCACAAGTGAGCGCAGGCTTCCTGACGCCCAGATGAACGAAGCTGGTCGACTCGTTAAACGCCTGCAGCGGCGAGACCGGTCAGAATATCAGGAAATAGAGCCCGATGAGGACGCCGATCATGGCCAGCGGCCCGGCGGCACGCGACACGAATTGAACGACGGCTTCGGCCTGTTCGAGCGGCGGCTTCTCGGCGGGGGGCGGCGGCGTTCGGGAAGGCTTCGCAAAGACGCCCGGGGTCGGGACGTCGCGGTTTGCCGAACCTTCTGCCATCGTATCGTCGGACGGCAATGCGTCGCCGCCGTGCAGATCACGCTGCACCATGCCCAACCCTTCCATGCATCCCGAATCCCGCAATCGGGACTATCAGCCGCAAATAGCCGAAAAGCGCACAGCTGACCATTGAAAATGCACGGTTCGTCGGCCCCGGCTTGGCACAGGTGCCGTCAAAGCGGGGTTAGATCGCGAGCCAGCCCAGCAGAGTGACCGTGCCGAGCAACGCGACGATGCCTGCGCCGCGAGAGACGGCTTGGATAAGCTGTTCCTTAAGCGGGAGCTCGACCGTACGCCCAGCCGTGGCGACCATGGCTCCCCGCCGCGCACGACCGGCCTCCGCGATGGCTACGGCAATCTTGTCTTGGGCGCTCATGATGTTCCTCGGCAATGCGATGACCTCGCCGCCTGATACCGGCCAAACGTCGCGCTTCGGTGGAGGTCTGTGGTTAAAATCGCCTTATCGCGGCGATGGGGCGCCTCGTCGCAGGCGGCGCCACGGTTGCGACCAGACAAGGCTGGGCGAATTCGTCGAGCCGGGCGGATGTTGCGTCGCGGTGCGAGAGGGGCTTGTTTTCGCGTCGTGCTGCTGTGCTAAGTCGCAGGCATGAGCGAAAAGATCCCCGTACTCGTCACCGGCGGCGCCGGTTATATCGGCAGCCATGCCGTCCTTGCGCTGACCGACGCCGGCTGGCCCGTCGCCGTGATCGACAACCTGTCGACCGGTTTTCGGTGGGCCGTGCCCGAGGGCGTGGCCTTCTACGAAGGCGACATCGAGGACGCCGATCTGCTCGCGCGGATTTTCGCCGAGCAGGGCACCCGCGCGATCATGCATTTCGCCGGTTCGATCATCGTGCCCGAATCTGTCGAGAACCCGCTCAAATATTATCACAACAACACCGCCAAGAGCCGCAGCCTGCTCGCCGCCGCGGTGGCAGCGGGGGTGCCGCACTTCATCTTCAGTTCGACCGCGGCGACCTATGGCATCCCAGAAGTCTCCCCCGTGACCGAGGCGTCGCCCAAGCTGCCGATCAATCCCTATGGCATGTCGAAGCTGATGACCGAGATGATGCTCGCCGATACCGCCGCCGCGCATCCGCTCAACTTCTGCGCCTTGCGCTATTTCAACGTCGCCGGTGCCGATCCACTGGCACGCAGTGGGCAATCGACAGCGGGCGCGACTCACTTGATCAAGGTCGCGGTCGAGGCGGCGCTGGGCAAACGCTCGCACGTCGGCGTGTTCGGCAGCGACTATGCCACGCCCGACGGCACCGGCGTGCGCGACTACATCCACGTTTCGGACCTCGCGGCCGCTCACGTCCTTGCGCTCGGCGCGTTGATCGCAGAGCCTGCGCGCTCGCTGACGATGAATTGCGGCTATGGCCGCGGCTTCTCGGTGCTCGAAGTGCTCGATGCGGTCGACCGCGTCACCGGACAAACCATCGAGCGCCAGATCGGCCCACGCCGCGCCGGCGATCCCGACAGCCTGATCGCCGACAACACGCAGATTCGCGCGACCCTGCCCTGGGTGCCGCAGCACGCGGATCTCGATACGATCGTCGAACATGCCCTGGCCTGGGAGCGCCGACTGTCCGAACGCGCCTGATATCGCCTGCGCGCCGGTGATCCCGCCCGGGCGATGCCGTCGACCGCGCTTCGATTGCCGTTGATCTGACCGTTCTCTTAGCGCAGACCTGCGTCATCCAATTAAGAGATGACCGGGAGTGCCTGCGATGAAAATGGAAGACATGGTGCTGATCAGCGTCGACGATCACATCACCGAACCGGCAGAAGTTTTCGACAACCAGCTCTCGGGCGAGGACTATGCCACGGCACCCAAGCTGCGCGAGCGTGAGAACGGCTCGAACTACTGGGAATACCAGGGTATGCAGATGGGCTCGGTTGCGCTCAATGCCGTGGTCGGCCGTCCGCGCGAGGAATATGGCTTCGAGCCGACCAACCTCAACCAGCTGCGCAAGGGCTGCTACGACGTTCATGCGCGCATCGACGACATGGACGTCGGCGGCATCGCCGCCTCGATGAACTTTTCGAGCCTCGCGCAGATGGACGGCGGCGTCTATCTGCAGGCGCCCGACAAGAAGCAGTCGCTGACCCACCTGCGCGCCTACAACGACTGGCACATCGACGAGTGGTGCGGCGCCTATCCCGATCGCTTCATCCCGCTCGGCCTGCTGCCGCTGTGGGACCCGCAGCTGATGGCCGACGAGGTCAAGCGCCTGGCCGCCAAGGGCTGCCACGCCGTGGTGTTCAACGACAACCCGACCAAGCGCGGCCTGCCCAGCGTCCATAGCGACCATTGGGAGCCGTTCTGGAAGGCCTTGGTGGACAACGACACCACGGTCTGCCTGCACATCGGCTGCGGCAACGTCAGTCCGCATCCGTCGATGGAATCGCCGATCGAGGTCAATATCGCGACGATGCCGATGGCCGTGGCCTTCGGTGCCGCCGACTGGATGAACCTGGCCGCGCTGCACCGCTATCCGACGATGAAGGTGGCGCTGTCCGAAAGCGGCATCGGCTGGATCCCCTATCTGACTGAACGCGCCGACTACAGCCACGAACAACACGGCGCCTGGACCCATTCGAACACCTATTTCGGCGACATGAAGCCCAGCGAGGTGTTCCGTCGCAACTTCACCTCGTGCTTCATCGACGACGCTTATGGCCTGCGCAATCTCGACCTCATCGGCGAGGATCGCGTGATGTTCGAGACCGACTACCCGCACTCGGACACGCCCTGGCCCCACGCTCCCGAAGTGCTGTGGAAGTCGGTCCAGCACCTCAGCGACGAGGCGATCGACCTGATCACCCACCGCAACGCCATGCGCGAGTTCAGGTTCAATCCTTTCAAGGAGAACACGCGCGAGACGCTCAACGTCGGCGCGCTGCGTGCCAAGGCTGCGGCCAAGGGCGTCGATGTCTCGATCAAGTCGCAGAGCGGCGAGCGTCCGGTCACGGTTGGCGAGGTTCGCCCGGTGACCTCGGGCGACGTCATGGCCATGTTCACGCGTCACGCCGAACCGGCCGACGCCTGATCGGGATTCGCGGCCCGGTTTCGGCCGGGCCGCTTCCCCTCTCCGGCGGAAGGGCGTAAGTCGCTGGGCATGAAGACGAGCGTGATCCTTTCCGCGGTCGGCGGCGATCGCCCCGGCCTGACCCAGGGCCTCGCCGAAGCCGTGCTCAGCGCCGGCGGCAACTGGCTCGAAAGCCAGCTCAGCCATCTCGGCGGCAAATATGTCGGCGCTATTCTCGTCGAGCTCGACGCCGCGCGGACCGGCGAACTCGAGGCGGCGGTCGCGCGGCTCAACGCCGGCGGACTGCACGTCGCGATCGTGCCGACGGGTGGCGAAGTGGTGGTCGAAGGGCGGCCGCTGTGGTTCGAACTCGTCGGTCAGGACCGGCCGGGTATCGTTCACGAGGTGACGGCGGTGCTCGCCGGTCTCGGCGTCAACATCGAGGATTTCACCACGCGCACCGAGATCGGCTCGATGTCGGCCGAGCGTCTGTTCCGCGCCACCGCGCGGCTGACCGTGCCGGCCGGAACCGCGCCCGAAGCTGTGCAGGACGCGCTCGAAGCGATTTCGGGCGAGATCATGGTCGATTTCACGATCAAGCCGGCCGAGGCCTGAGCGCCGGCTTCAGCGCCCCATCAGCGCCAGCTGAGCCCTGACCGTGTCGATGTTGTGCTGCGCGAGATGGCTGCCGCGTCCGGCGACGCTGCCCTCGAGTTGGGGCTTCTCGCCGATCTCCAGACAGCGCTCCCAGCAGGTCACCGCGAGTGGCAGCCAGTGGTCGAGCGCATCGGCGGGATCGAGCATCGCGCGGTCGAGCGCGAGATTGCCGACGACGAAATAGAAATCGGGCGATTCGTGCATCGCCTCCATCTGACCCTGCGCGAGCGCCAGCCCATCGTCGACGCGCCCGGCCTGGCCGAGGCTGTGGAGCAGGCGGATCAGCAGGTCGTGGAACCAGGTCGCGCTGGGCGGTGTCGCGGCCAGCGCCTTCTCGTACCAGTCGCAGGCCTGGACGTACTCGTCGCGGCCCTCGGCTTCGACACCGAGCTGGTAGGCGACATATTCGTCGTCGGGCCGCTCGGCGATGTCGCGCAGCAGCAGGGTGCGGTTGCGGTCCTGCTTGGTCGCGAGCTGGGCGTCGCGGAAACCGTCGTGGCCGAGATGGATCTCGAGCCGTTCGCGCGGTAGCGCCGAGGCAACCTGTTCGTGGACGCGGCCCTCGAAACGGGCGCCGCGCGGGATCACGCGCGTCGACCAGGACCGCGACACCGTAACCGCTCCGGCCGCATTGTCGTCGAACGCGTGGTTGATCAGGACGCGGCCGAGCCGCGGCCCGGTAGCGCACCAGGGGCGCAGCAGTTCGCCGCCGCTTTCGATATGCTCGTCGGCGTCGATGATCAGGTGCCAGTCGGCATCGGCGAGCTTGATCGCGCGGTTGCGGGCCACCGAGAAATCGTCGGGCCAGGAAAAGTGCTGGACCTCGGCGCCGGCCTGGCGCGCGAGTTCGGGCGTGCCGTCGGTCGAACCGGTATCGAGCACGAACAGGCGGTCGACGAAAGGCCGCACGCTGTCGAGACAACGCGCGATGCAGCGCGCCTCGTTGCGGGCGATGAGCGTGGCGGCGATCGTCATCGGATCAGTCTATCACGATCTTGCCCAAGGCAATTTCACTGGGTTGCTGGCCCGCCTTGTGGCGACGATGCGCTTCGGCAAAGGCCGCTTCGAGATTGCGGGCATAGCCGGCGCTGTCGAACAGCGGCGTGGTCGTGCGCTGGCCGGCGAGGCGTTGCCGCAGATCGGCGAGTCGCGCGGGATCGTTGGCCAGCGCCAGGATCAGCGCTTCGTAGGCTTCGGCGGTTTCGGTCACGAGCTCGGGCAGGTCGATCGCCTTGAGCAGGCTGGCGCCGACGCGCGCCGAGAACTGGCGACCGGCGAGGGTGACCACGGGCAGGCCGCTCCACAGCGCGTCGGATGCGGTGGTGTGTGCGGTGTAGTTGAAGGTGTCGAGGAACAGGTCGGCGTGCGCGTGGCGTGCAAGGTGATCGGCCTGAGCCAGCTTGGGTGCGAAGACCAGCCGCTCGGGGGCGATGCCGTGCTTTGCCGCTTCGGCGCGCAGCGCCTGGTCAGCCCAGGCGTTCGACTGGAACAGCCAGAGCACGCTGCCCTCGACCTCGCCCAGCAACCGCATCCAGATCGCCCATTCGCGCGGGCCGATCTTGTAGCTCTGGTTGAAGCAGCAGAACACGAAGCCCTGTTCGGGCAGGCCGTGATCGGCGCGGGTGCCGGCGGTGTCGGCGATGACGCGCTGGTCGTCGTTGCACTGGTAGGAGCCGGGCAGCAGCATCAGCGCCTCGCTGAAGCTGTCGGCCTCGCTGGCGGGAACGACCACGCGGTCGGCAACGGCATAGTCGATGAAGTCGGCGCCGCTGGTCCCCGGATAGCCGAGGAAGGCGACCTGGACCGGCGCGAGCCGCTCCGCGAAGAGCTGCATGCGGCCGCCCTGGGTATAGCCCTTGAGATCGACCGCGATGTCGAGCTGATGCCCGCGTGCGAGCGCGACGACTTCGGCATCCGTCATGTCCTGAACGTCGGTGAAGCTGTCGGTGCAGGCGGCGATCTGCGCGCGCACGGCTTCGTCGACGACGGTGCCGTAGGAATAGGCGTGGATCTCGAACTGGCTGCGGTCATGCTCGCGCAGCAGGCCGGCCATCAGGTGCATCGTGGCGTGGGCATGGAAATCTGCGGAGAAGTAGCCGATCCGGATGCGGCCGTCGGCGGCGGGCTGCGGCTGGGGCCGGGCGGCCTTTCCGAAACTGGTGTTCGACTGGCCGAAGGTGTGCTTGGCCCAGGCGCGCGAGCGGCGCAGCTGCGCCTGCGGATCGTCCTCGATCGCGAGCGCGGCCCATGGCGAGATCGCCGTGTCGGCGCGGTCGCGCCAGGCCGGCCAGTCGGCCAGGCCCGACCAGTCGCCCATGTGCAACTGGTAGAACAGCCGGTGCGCGGCGGCGCCGGTATGGCCCGGGTCGCTGGCGAGAGCCTCGTCGAACAGCGTGATCGCCGCATCGAGATGGCCTGCGAGCGCCTGGGCCTTGCCCTGTTCGGCCGAGGCTTCGGCATAGTTGGGGCGCGCGGCCTTGGCGCGCTGATAGGCGGCGCTGGCCTCCTGCGTGCGACCCTGACGCTTGAGCAGGTTGCCCAGGTTGAGCAGGGCTTCGGCGTAGTCGGGCCGGATCGTCAGCGCGCGCTGGTAGAAGCTGTGGGCGCCGGCGTGATCGCCGCGGCTCGCGAGCAGGTTGCCGAGGTTGTTGCAGGCGGCAGCGTGGTTCGGCTCGAGCGAGAGGACCTGGCGATAGGCGGTCTCGGCTTCGGCAATGCGGCCGAGCTTGTCGAGCAGCACGGCCAGGTTGTTGCTGGCGTCGGCATAGTCGTGGCGTAGCGCGAGTGCCTGGCCATAGGCGGCGAGCGCCTCGTCGTCGCGGCCGCATTCCTTGAGCGCATTGCCCAGGTTGTTGCGGGCGATGGCATAGGACGGATCGAGCGCTGCGGCCTCTTCGTAGAAGGCGATCGCCTCTTCGTGGCGGCCCAGGTTGGCAAGAGCCATGCCCAGGTTGTTGCAGATCGCCGGATGGCGCACGCCCCGGGAATGGGCCTCGCGCAATGCGGTTTCGGCGCGATCGAACGCGCCCAGAGTCAGGTGCGCGGCGCCGAGCAGGTTGTGGACGATCGTCGAACGCGGATAGGTCGCGAGCAGGCCCTCGGCCAAGGCCACGACCTGTGCGAAACGGCCCTGTTCATAGGCGGCCGAAAGCGCATCGATCTCGGCCTGCGAGGGGGCATCGGCGCGCATCATCGCCATCGCGCGGGTCTTGAACATCTGGTCCATGCCCTTGCGCGCGCGGGTGTTGCCTGGAAACTTCTGCAGGATCGAGCCGTAAACGCGCTCGGCCTCAGCGAAATCGCCGCGCTTTTCCGCGCCGCGGGCCTTGATCATCGCGGTTTCGAGGCTGCTCATGATGGTCGTTCGTCCCTTCGCGACGGCCGGGCGGCCGAAGAATTAAGAGACGTGGTAAACGACGATTAATCATGTCTGGTAACTACGAGCCTAGGGGTTTTCCCTTATGCTCTCGGCCGCGTCGGCGATTGCCTGGCCCAGCACCGCGAGATCGGCCGTGTCGATGCAATAGGGCGGCATGACATAGACCGTGTTGCCCAGCGGGCGGAGCAGCACCGGCGCCCCGCGAAAGCTCTCGCGCAGCCGCGGCGCGATTGTCGAGAGATAGCCCGTGCCCGCCGGATCGACCACGTCGAGCGCGATGATCGTTCCCGCTTGGCGCGGATTGGCAAGGTTGGGCAGTGCTGCGAGTTCGGCCAGCATGGCCGCCTGGCGCGCGGCAAGGGTATCGATCCGTTGCTGCACAGGCTCGTCGCGCCAGATCGCCAGGTTGGCATTGGCGGCGGCGCAGGCGATCGGGTTGGCGGTATAGCTCGACGAGTGGAAGAACTGCTTGGCCGGATCGGTCGACCAGTGCGCCTCGAAGATCGCGGGAGTCGCCAGGGTCACGGCCAGCGGCAGCGAGCCGCCGGTGATGCCCTTGGCCAGGCAAAGGATGTCGGGGACCACCCCGGCCTGTTCGCAGGCGAGCAGGGTGCCGGTGCGGCCCCAACCGGTCATGACCTCGTCGGCAATGAACAACACGCCGTGGTGCGCGCAGATATCGCGCATCGCGCGCAGGGTTTCGGGCCGATAGATCAGCATGCCGCCCGCACCCAGAACTAGCGGCTCGACGATGAAGGCGGCGATATCCTGCGTGCGGCAGGCCTGGTCGAGCGCATCAAGCGTCGCCTGTTCGGTGCCGGCGGCGGGGAAGGGCACGGTGCCGACGTCGAAAAGCAGCTTTTCATAGGCGCGGTTGAACACGCCGCGCGCGCCGACCGACATCGTCCCGATCGTGTCGCCGTGGTAGCTATGCTCCATCACTAGGATGCGATGCCGCGCCTCGCCGCGGTTATGCCAGAAGCCCAGCGCCATCTTCAGCGCCACCTCGACCGCGGTCGAGCCCGAGTCCGAAAAGAACACATGCGCCAAGGGCTCGGGCATCAGTGCGATCAGGTCGCGCGCCAGGTTCTCGGCGGGCTCGTGCGTCCAGCCGGCGAAGATCACCTGGTCGAGCTTGGTCGCCTGCTCGGCGATGGCCTTGGCGATGCGCGGGTGGCTGTGGCCGTGGGTGGTCACCCACCACGACGAGATCGCGTCGATCAGTCGGCGCCCGTCGGCGAGATGGATCGCGGCGCCCTCGGCGCGTGCGACCAGCGGGATCGGCTCCTGCAGGCCGTGCTGGGTGAACGGATGCCAGATCGGGCTCATGTGAAGTCAGCCAGATTGAAATTGTCGCGAAATGCCTGCGTGAGACTCATGTGGTCCAGTGGATCGAGCACGGGCAGCCTGCCCAGTCTGCGCATTCCGCCCAGCCCGACGATGATCTCCTCGCTGTCGGGATTGCTGTCGCCGACGAAGGCTACCCCGAGTACGGGCACTCCTCTTGTGTGAAGAGCCTCGAGAGAAAGCAGGCTGTGGTTGATGGTCCCCAGTGCGGTTCGGGCGACGAGCACGACCGGGCAGTTCCAAGCTCTAAAGACATCGGCGTAGAGTATGTTGCGGGTAAGAGGCACCATCACGCCGCCCGCCCCTTCAACCACCAGAGGACCGTCCACCTCGGGCAAGGCCAGGCGGGCCGGCTCTATCGTCACGCCGTCAATTTCGGCTGCACGATGGGGTGAGCAAGGTGTGGCCAGGCAATAGACCTCGGGCAGAATATGCGAGGCGGGCAAACCGGACAGTCGTGCGACCAATTCGCTGTCCGTGCCGTCATCGTCCCCTGCCTGGACGGGCTTCCAGTAGTGCGCCCCGAGCGCGCCTGCGAGCGCTGCGGCAAACACCGTCTTGCCGATGCCGGTGTCGGTGCCGGTGACGACGTAACGGCTCATGCCTTGACGGTGGCTTCCGCGAGCACTGCGGCGAGGCCTTCGATGTCCGTGAGCGAGGCGTTGTTGGTGATCGAGATGCGCAGCCGCGCGGTGCCCTGCGGCACGGTCGGTGGGCGGATGCCGCGGACGTCGTAGCCGGCGGCCTGGAGCGCGCCGGCGAGGTCCATCGTGCGGTCGTCCGGGCCGACGATCAGCGGCATGATCTGCGAGCCGGCGACCGACGCGCCCAGCGGCGCCAGCAGCGCTTCGGCCCGGGCGACGCGTGCCCACAGCGCCTCGCGCAGGTCGGGCCGGGTGCGGACGAGGTCGAGCGAGGCGCGCACCACGGCGGCCATCAGCGGCGAGGGGGCGGTTGAGAAGATGAAGCCGCGGCCGCGGTTGACGAGGAAGTCGGTGACAACGGCCGAACCGCAGACCAGTGCGCCCTCGGCGCCGAGCGCCTTGCCGCAGGTGCGCAAGGTGATGACGTTCTCGCGGCCCGAGATCGTATCGGCGAGCCCGCGGCCGTCCTGGCCGAACACGCCGGTGGCGTGCGCCTCGTCGATCACCAGCACGCCGTCGTGGCGGTCGGCGACCTCGAGCAAAGCCGTCAGTGGCGCGCGGTCGCCGTCCATTGAATAGAGGCTCTCGACCGCGAGCCAGGGCGTGCCGGCACCACCCTCGGCGCGCCAGCGGCGGATGGCGTGCTCGAAGGCATCGGCCTGGTTGTGGCGGACCGCGACGGTTTCGGCGCGGCCGAGCTTCATGCCCTCGTGCGCCGAGGCGTGGACCAGCTCGTCATGGACCACGAGGTCGCCGCGTTGGGGCAGGGTGGCGAGCAGCGCCGAATTGGCGGCATAGCCGGTGGCGAACCAGAGCGCAGACTCGCTGCCGAAGAACGCTGCGGCCTCGGCTTCGAGCGCTTCGTGCTCGGGGCAATTGCCGCGCAGCAGCCGCGAGCCGCCCGAGCCGACCGAGACGCCGCGATCGAGCGCCGCGCGGGCGGCTTCGGCAAGCAGCCCCGAACGCCCGAGCCCGAGATAGTCGTTCGAGGCGAAGTCGACCCCGATCTCAGGGATCAGGCGGCGGCGGCGGGCGCCGGCGGTCAGTCGCGCGAGGTCGTTACGCTGCGCCGAAAAGGTCATTCCGCCGCTTCGCGCGCCGCGCAGCCGGGCAGGTCCTCGAGCTGCATCGGGCGCAGGCCGAGCTTGGCGAACATCGCGCCGTCGGCATCGTCGCCGGCATTGGGCGCGGTCAGCAGGGTATCGCCGGTGAAGATCGAATTGGCGCCGGCCAGGAAGCACAGCGCCTGGGTCGATTCGCTCATCGATTCGCGGCCGGCCGAGAGGCGGACCATCGACAGCGGCATGGTGATGCGCGCGACCGCGACGGTGCGGACGAATTCGATCTCGTCGATCTTGGCGAGCGGCGTGTCGGCCAGCATGTTGCCGAGCACGGTGCCCTTGACCGGGACCAGCGCGTTGACCGGCACCGACTGCGGATGTTCGGGCAGGGTGGCGAGCGCGTGGACGAAGCCGACGCGGTCGGGCCGCGTCTCGCCCATGCCGACGATGCCGCCCGAGCAGACGTTCATGCCGGCCTTGCGGACGTTGTCGAGCGTGTCGAGCCGGTCCTCGAAAGTGCGCGTGGTGATGACGTCGGCGTACTTCTCGGGCGCGGTGTCGAGGTTGTGGTTGTAGTAGTCGAGGCCGGCGGCGGCGAGCATTTCGGCCTGCTTGCCCGTCAGCATGCCCAGGGTCATGCAGGTTTCCATGCCCATCGCGCGCACGCCGTGGACCATCTCGATGATCGCGGGCATGTCGCGATCCTTGGGATTGCGCCAGGCCGCGCCCATGCAAAACCGTGTCGAGCCCGCGTCCTTGGCGCGCGCGGCCGACTGCAGCACCTGGCGCACGTCCATCAGCTTGGTCGCCTTGACCCCGCTCTCGGCCGAGCTCGACTGCGAACAGTAGCCGCAGTCCTCGGGGCAGCCGCCGGTCTTCACCGACAGCAGGGTCGAGAGCTGGACGGCGCCCGCGTCGTGGTTGGCGCGGTGGACCTCGGCGGCGCGGAAGACGAGCTCTGTGAAGGGCAGGTCGAACAGCGCCGCGATCTCGTCACGGGTCCAGTCGATACGGGGCTTGGCAAGCGCCTCAAGAGTCTCGGTCATATGCTGCACTGCACTAGACGTCTTGACCGAGGATTCCAAGAGGTGGCTCAGCGCCGCGCGGCTTCCAGATAGGCGCCGAACATCGCCTTGGCGCCCTGCTCGGCCGCGGCGAGGTCATCGCCGACGGCGGCGTCGAGTCGCGCGAGCAGATCGCGCCAGGCGCCCGGACCGTGGCGCGCGCCGAGATAGGCGGCGGGCAGGCCCTCGGGCACCAGCTTCGCGAGCACCGCGCCGCCGAGGCGCGAGCCCTCGATGACGTAAAGCGCGCCCCAGCGTGCGGCCTCGCCCGGGGGCAGCGCAAAGTCGAGCTCGGGCGGGGTCTCGCCGTCCATCGCCGCCAGGTCCGCGCGCAGGGCTTCGGTGCGGCCCTGCCAGCCTGCGACGAGCGCGGCGGGATCGATCAGCCGCTCGGCCAGCGGCAGGATGCGCGCGTGGGCGGTCAGGAAATCGCGATAGCCTTCGGCCGTGGCGAGCGCGAAGTGGCCGTAGGCGCCGTCGACCTGCTCGTGGTCGCTGCGCGTTGCCGCGCGCAGGTGGGCAATGGCCGAATTGTCTTGGGTTGCTTGCATGGTCGCGTCCTAGTCCGCGCCCGGGTGAATGCCCAGCAGATCCTCGACGCTGCGCATGATGTTGCCCGTGGTGTAGGGTTTCTGCACGACCGTGCGCGCGCGGTGTTCCATCGGCAGGTTGGCCTGCTCGCCATAGCCCGAGGCGAAGAAGAACGGCACGCCCATGTCGTGCAGTCGATCGGCGATACCGAAGCTGTTCTGATCGCCCAGGTTGATGTCCAGAATGGCGATGTCGGGCCGCATTTCGTCGAGCCGATCGTGCGCGGCATCGACGGTCGAAGCCGTGACGATCTGTGCGCCGAAACGCTGGAGGATGTCCTCGGCATCGAGCGCAATGATCAGACTGTCCTCGACCAGCAGCACCGAGATCTCGTCGAGCAGGTGCGGTTGGATCGGCACGTCCTTGATCCGCTCGGCATGCGGAATGCGAATCTTGGTCGAGACCGGCCGCTCCGAGACGTGGCGCTTGGGGATGCAGAACTGCGCACGCACCCCGGCGGGATCGTAGTCGATCTTGGCTGCGCCGCCGAGGTCGTAAGGCACCGAGCGATCGATGATCGTCGTGCCGAAGCCCTTGCGCGTGGGTTTCTTCACGGCCGGCCCGTTCACCTCGTACCAGTTGATGATGAGGTCGCCCGTGTCGCTACGATGCCAGGTCAGCTGGACCTCACCCTCGCCCGAAAGGCTGCCGTACTTGGTCGAATTGGTGACCAGCTCGTGAATCACGAGCGCCATCGTCGAATAGGCCTGCGGATTGAGCAGGACCGGCGGACCCTGGGCGATGATCGAATTCTGCTTGTGCGCGGCGAAAGCGGCGGCTTCGGCCTCGATCAGCGCCTCGAGCGGGGCGGGGCCCCAGTGGTCGTCGGTGATCTGGTTGTGCGCGCGCGCCAGCGCATGGATGCGTCCGTCGACGACCTTGACGAAGTCCTTCACCGCGTCCTCGTCGGGTTGCGACTGGCGGATCAGCCCGCGGATCACGCCCAGGATGTTGCGCACGCGGTGGTTGAGTTCGGCGATCAGCAATTCCTGCCGGGCATTGGCCTGATGGCGCTCGGCCGCGGCCTCGTCGGCCAGGCGCAGCACCACCTCGATCAGGGTCGCGCGCAAGGTCTCGGCGACGCGCAGCTGCGAGGCGGTGAACTGGACCGAGCGGCCCGAGACCTCTTCCTGCCATTCGGCGAAGCTTTCGCGCGGGGTCAGGCGCGGACCGTTGGGGCCATATTCGATCGGCTTGTGCGGATCGCCGGCCCAGCGCACGCTTTCCTTCATCTCGGAGCGGAACAGCACGACATAGTCGCGCGGGCTTCGCGAGATCGGGATCGCCAGCAAGCCCGAAGCCTCCTTGGCGAAGGCATCGGCCCCGTCGACCAGCGAGCCGATATGGTCGGTCGAATAGACCTTGCCCGCGGCCGTGCCGTTGAGCGCGCGGATGATGCGGCGAAAGTCGTCGGTTGGCGGGGTCGTGCCTGAAAACGCGTAGGCGCCGTTGATCCACACCCCGACGCCGTCGGCGGGGATCGCGCTGGTCAGGATGTCGCCAAGCCAGTCGGGATCGTTGAGCAGGGTCTCGTCCGAGGCGACCGCGCCCAGCAACTGGTCCGAGATGTCGCGCGCACGCCGCTCGTACTCGACGAGCTCGCGCCGCTCGCGGCTCTCAAGCCGCAGCGAGAACATCTGCGAGAACAGCTCGGACAGCGAGCGCCGCTCGAAGCTGGGCGATAGCGGCGCGTAGTGGTGGCAGGCGAACAGGCCCCATAGCTTGTCGTCGACCACGATCGAGATCGACAACGAGGCGCGAACCCCCATGTTGCGCAAGTATTCGAGGTGGATAGGCGAGACCGAGCGCAGCACCGACAGCGAGAGGTCGAGCGGCTGCTTGTTCTCGTTGAGCGCCGGCACGATCGGCACGGTCACGCCGTCGACGTCGTGGATGATGCGGATCAGGTTGCGCAGATAGAGCGCGCGCGCCTGGACCGGAATGTCGCTGGCCGGATAGTGCAGCCCCTTGAAGCTGCCGATGCCCGGTTTCGCCGCTTCGGCCACGACCTCGCCGTGCCCGTCGGGTGCGAACTTGTAGACCATGACGCGGTCGTAGCCGAGAAGCGCGCGGATCTGGCGCGCACCCTCGCGGTAAAAGCCTTCGAGATTGGGCTGGTTGTCGAGCCGCGCCATCATCCAGCGCACGGTGCCCGTGGCGTCTCCGGCATTCTTCGAGCCGAGTTCGCCTTCCACGACGATCTGCTTGCCCGAGAAATGAATCGCGACGTCAAACGGCGGATGGCCGGGGCGCAGCGGGCAGCCATAGACCCGTTCCACCGTGTCCGAACTGACGAGATAGGCGCAGCGGTTGCGCAGGTCGTGGAGCAGTTGCGGATCGACGAAGTCCGACAGCGGATTGCCGATCAGCGTCTCGGGCGAATGGTCGAGATAGTCGGCGATGTTCGCCGACGTCCGCTGGATGAGCCAGTCGGTACTGAGTGCCAGCAGAAATCCGACGGGTTGGATCGCCCCCAGCAAATGAATGGGTTCACGATCGCAATTCGTCAGATCGACCTGGAAATCGCCGTCCGTCATCAAATATCCGCTGCTCAGTTGAATTCCCGCGTGATGCAAAACCGTTCATCGACCGTTCGGTTCCGCAGCAGCCTACGCTTGTTGCGTGCAGGTGCGGTGGGCGCAAGTGTGTTTATTAAGCCAAGTCCTTGGCTTGGCGACGAAATCTTACCCCTCACAAAGCGCGTGTTGCGTCCGCGACGGAATCGGGTGCAGAGGAGGGGCCATGGCCGAGATCATCAACCTGCGTGCAGCACGCAAGGCGAAGCAGCGTGATGCGGCGGCAAGCCAGGCCTCCGCCAACCGCAGCCTCCATGGCGAGACCAAAGGCGAAAAGCTGCGCCGCCGTCAGGATGCCGATCGCCTGAACCGTATCGTCGATGGCGCGAAACGGGAAGACGACTGATGCGCACCACCTTCGATCAGGCCACGGTCCGGCTCTATCATCTCGATTCGAGCCCCGAGGGAGATGGCGCGCAGACGTTGCTCTATGGCTCGCTCGCCGAAGCGATGCGCCTGGCCGCCGAGCAACCCGAAGAGGTGCAGGAAGGCCTGTTCATCGCGACTGACAACGACGTCGTGGCCTACCTCGATCTCCTCGAAGGATAGAGGCTGTCCGGGCTGGACTCGCTCCGGCTTCCGCGCAATGCTGAGCAAACGTTCAGCATTGCAATGTCCTGGGAGGGGCCCGCGTCATGTCCATTGTCATCGAGCCGATCAAGCCGCTGATCGGCGGCCGCGTTACCGTCGACAAGGCCCATCTGACCGATCCCGAGGTGATCGCGGCGATCCGTGCCGCGCTCGAGGAGCGCGGTGTGCTCGTCTTTCCCGAAATCGACCTGAGCGACGACGAGCAACTCGCCCTCACCGACGCGCTCGGCGGGCGCGGCAATTACAACCAGCGCGTCCCCGGCTCGGACGTTTCGGCCAAGGACGTCTACAAGATCACGCTCGACCGCTCGGTCAACAACGAGCCTGACTATGTGCTCGGCACCTTCTTCTGGCACGTCGACGGCGCGACGATGGACCTGCCTCTGCCCAAGGCGACCTTGCTGTCGGCGCGCACGCTTTCGGATGCGGGCGGCTCGACCGAATTTGCCAATCTCTACGCCGCCTACGACGGGCTCTCGACCGAGGACAAGCGGCTCTACGAAGGCATGAAGGTGATCCACACGGTCGAGGCCAGCGTCCGCCCGGTCTTCGCCGTGCCGAGCCAGGAACGGCTCGATCGCTGGCGTGCGATCGCCCATGCCATGGAGCATCCGCTGGTCTGGACCCATGCCGACGGTCGCAGGTCGCTGCTGCTCGGCAGTCACGCCGACGGGATCGTCGGCATGCCCAACCCGCACGGCCGCGCGCTGCTCTGGCGGCTGCAGCAATGGGCGGCGCAGCCCGACTTCGTCTATACCCATCACTGGCAGGTCGGCGACCTGGTGCTGTGGAACAACCAGGGACTGATGCACCGCGTCGTGCCCTATACCGACACCGGCCGGGTCATGCACCGCACCACCCTGGCGGGGCACGAAAAGCCCGGGCAGGTGGCGGCCGAGGGCAGTTTCGAGCGACTGCTCGAGGTGGGGTGATCTTTAGCGGCGCACCGCCGTCACGATGTAGTTGAGCGCCAGGTTGTCCGAGAGGTGGAGGCCTTTCGTCGGCGACCAGGCGATCCCCTTGGGCTCGCCCATGGCCAGGCCGGCATCGGCCAGCAGCTCGCCGAGTTCCTCGGGCGTGACGAAATCGTTCCAGTGGTGCGTACCGCGCGGGATTGCGCCGAGGCGCTCGGCGCCTTCGACCAGCAGCAGCCGCGATTGCGGCGTGCGGTTGGGGGTCGAGAGCACCATCAGGCCGCCCCTATCCCCATTGGCGGGCTTCAGCGCCGCGGCCAGCGCCGCGACGAAGCCCGGCTTGTCGGCGACATGCTCGATCACTTCCATGCTGGTGACCAGATCGAAGTCGGCGAGGCCGAGCTGGCCGACGTCGCCCCAGCGGTATGCGATCGCGAGGCCCGAGCCTTGCGCGTGCTCGCGCGCGGCGTTCACGTTCTCCTCGGCGGCATCGACTCCGGTCACCGCGCCGCCGAGCCGCGCGAGCGGTTCGCAGAGCAGGCCGGCGCCGCAGCCGACGTCGAGCGCGCGTTTGCCGGCGAGCGGCTTGAGGCCGCGCGAATCGCCGTGCCAATGCGTGTCGATCGCTTCGCGCACGAAGCCCAGGCGCACCGGGTTCAGCTTGTGCAGCATCGCCGAGGAACCCTTGGGATTCCACCACTCGGCGGCCAGCCTGCCGAAATGCTCGGCCTCTTCCGGTCTTATGGTTGCATTCGCCATGGCTCGCCCCTAACAGGACGCCCGCTTGGGGGATAGGGCCGTTGGCCTGGGCCCCATTAGGGAAATTGCAGGAGCTTTAGTCCGTGGCTCGGATCGTGATGAAATTCGGCGGCACTTCGATGGCCGGGACCGAGCGCATCCGCCGCGTCGCCGGCATCGTGCGCCGCCAGCAGGCGGCCGGGCACGAGGTGGCGGTGGTGGTTTCGGCCATGGCCGGCGAGACCGATCGCCTGGTCAACTTCTGCCGCGAGGCGAACCCGCTCTACGATCCCGCCGAATACGACGTCGTCGTCGCATCGGGGGAGCAGGTCACGGCCGGCCTTCTGGCGCTGACCCTGCAGGCGATGGGCTGCAAGGCGCGCTCGTGGCTCGGCTGGCAGCTGCCGATCCAGACCGACGATGCCCATGCCAAGGCGCGCATCGGCACGATCGACTGTCCCGAGATGCTGGCCTCGATGGCCGCGGGCGAGATCGCGGTGATCCCGGGTTTCCAAGGCCGCACCGACGGCAACCGCGTAACCACGCTCGGCCGCGGCGGTTCGGACACTTCGGCCGTGGCCGTGGCGGCGGCGATCAAGGCCGATCGCTGCGACATCTACACCGACGTCGACGGGGTCTACACCACCGACCCGCGCATCGTCGCCAAGGCGCGCAAGCTCAAGAACGTCACCTACGAGGAGATGCTCGAGCTGGCCTCGGTCGGCTCGAAGGTTCTGCAGACGCGTTCGGTCAGCCTCGCAATGAAGGAAGGCGTGCGCGTGCAGGTTTTGTCGAGTTTCATCGACGAGGATGCGCCGGCGGCCGATACGCTGCCGGGCACGATGATCGTCGGTGACGAGGAATTGGAAGGATCTGACATGGAACGCCAGCTCATCACCGGCATCGCCGCGGACAAGAACGAGGCCAAGGTCACCTTGACCGGCATCGCCGACAAGCCCGGCGCGGTCGCAGCGATCTTCGGCCCGCTGGCCGCCGCCAACATCAACGTCGACATGATTATCCAGAACATCGCTCATGACACGGGCGAAACGGATGTCACCTTCACGGTGCCGCTGGCCGACCTGCCGCGCGCCGAGGCGCTGATCGCGGGCCAGAAGGACAAGATCGGCTACACCGCGACGATCACCGACAGCAAGGTCTCGAAGATCAGCGTCGTCGGTGTCGGCATGCGCAGCCACGCCGGTGTCGCCGCGACGATGTTCAGCGCCCTGGCCGACCGCGGCATCAACATCCAGGCGATCTCGACCAGCGAGATCAAGGTCTCGGTGCTGATCGACGAGGACGAGACCGAACTCGCCGTGCGCGTGCTGCACACCGCCTACGGGCTCGACGGCGAGTAATCCGCTTTCGCCTTGGTGCCGGAGAGTTCAAAAGAAGGGCGTCTCACACAAAGGCACAAAGGCACGAAGATGGAGCGCTCGGACGGTCTGGAAGCTATTGCTCGGACCGTGGTCGATTGTGGCTTCCGCCTGCACCGTGATCTCGGGCCGGGATTGCTCGAATCCGTTTATGAAGTCCTGCTTGCAGAGTATCTGCGTGAGGCAGGTCTGCGCGTTGAGCGGCAAGTGCCGGTTCCGATCAGTTTCAAGGGCGTTGTCGTCGACAACGCCTTCCGCGTCGATCTGCTCGTCGAAGGGCGCTTGTTGATCGAACTGAAATCGATCGAGCGGATTGCGGCCGTGCACGGCAAGCAGGTCCTCACCTATCTTCGCCTGATGGATTTGCCGCTCGGCCTGCTCATCAATTTCGGTCAGGAGCTGTTCAAAGATGGCGTTCGGCGCATAGCCAACGACTACTTCGCCCCGCGAGGCTGAGCTGCTACTTTGTGCCTTTGTGCCTTTGTGTGAGGTAATTCTTCTTACTACCGTGCCGCCTCGACGAACCGTCGCGCCAGGGCGCTGACTTCAGCGACCGGCTCGGCATAGTCGCTCTCGATCCAGAACCGGGCGATGCGCAGGACCGCGCCCATGACGCCCACGCGCGCCAGCGGCAGTTCGACGTCGGGCGCGATCAGTGCGGCCAGGCGGGCGAGCATGCCCCGGCCGACCTTGAGCATCGCGGGATCGTGGTGGTCGGTCTCGACGAGGAACACGCGCGCGAGGTCGGGGTGCTCGGCGAGCAGCGCGAAGAAGGCGGTCAGGGCGCTGTCGGCCGGCGCGCGCGCGTCGATCGCGGCGGTAACGTCTGCCACCAGATGCTCGCAGACCTCGGCGAAGACCGCGAGCAGCAGTTCCTCGCGGCTCGCGAAGCTCTCGTAGAAATAGCGCGGGGTCAGCCCGGCCTCGGCACAGATCGCGGTGACCGAGACCCCGGTCGTCCCCGCCTGGCCATAGAGCTTGGCCGCCGCCTGCATCAGCTTCTCGCGCCGCTCGGCCACGCGCGCTTCCTGGCTCTGGCCGCCGTAGAGGCGGGTCTTGGCGGTCCCCATGACCCGTCTCTTGACACAGGCGACTCCATCTGACAATTTGATAATGTAGATTATCAGATAGGAGTCGGGCCATGACCGACACGACGCAGCTCTCATTCAAGCGCGATTGGAAGACGGCCTTCACCGCGGTGAAGGCGCTGATGGCCGATCCCGACGACACCGCGCAGGTCTTCCGCATCATGCGCGCGCTCAACGTCGGCACGGCCAAGGCGGGCTACGAGCGGCTGCTGCAGACCGCGGCGGGCGGGCGTATGGCCTATGACCGGATCGAACTGGCCGAGCGCCTGTCCGATCCCGCCTATGTCGCGCGCTTTCCCGAGGGCTCGGTCGGTGCCGCCTATGCGGCTTTCCTCCAGCGCACCGGCTATTCGGCGCAGGGCCTGGCCACGGTCAGCCGCACCGACGAGCCGTTCGAGGACCGCCATCCCTACGACTGGTTCGGCCGGCGCACGCGCGACGTCCACGATATCTGGCACGTGCTGACCGGCTACCGCGCCGACGATCCGCTGGGCGAGGCCTGCCTCGTCGGCTTCTCCTATGCGCAGACCCGGGGGCTCGGCTGGGCCGCGATCGGGCTGGGCTCGGCGCTGACCAGCCTGCGCCATCCGCAGGGCCGCGCGGCCGTGGCGGCGATCTGGGAAGGCTATCGCCTGGGTAAGCGCGCCCGGTGGTTGCTCGGCGAGGACTACGAGGCGCTGCTGCGCGAACCGCTCGATGCGGCGCGCCAGCGGCTGCGGCTCGAACGCCCGGCGCGCTACTTCGCACTCGACGGCGTGCCGCGGACGATCGGCCCGGTGGCCGTCGCGGCTTGAGATTGCCCCGCCTCCGGTAGGGGGTACGGGAGACGGGGCTGACCTCGGCCAATCGGAGATCGAGCGGCCGAGGCTTAATGGGTGGCAGCCGTCAGTCGGCCAGTTCGGGCTGGGCCGGCAGCTGGTCGGGCGACTTGACCGTCATCCCCAGCGCCTTGGCGACACCCGCGCCATAGGCCGGGTCGCAGCGCGTGCAGTTGTCGATGTGACGCTGCTTGATGAAGTCTGGCGCATCGCCCATCGCGCCGGCCGTATTGTCGAACAGCGCCTGCTGCTGCGCCGGGCTCATCAACTGGAACAGCTTGCGCGGCTGGGTGAAATAGTCGTCGTCGTCCTCGCGGAAGTTCCAGAAGTCGGCATTCCCGTCGATCTGCAAGGGCGGCTCGCGGAAGTCGGGCTGATCGACCCACTGGCCGAAGCTGTTCGGCTGGTAGTGGGGCAGGCTGCCGTAATTGGCGTCGACCCGGCCCTGGCCGTCGCGGTGGTTGCTGAAGGCGGGGCAGCGCGGCGCGTTGACCGGGATCTGGTGGTGGTTGACCCCCAGGCGATAGCGCTGCGCGTCCGAATAGGCGAACAGCCGCGACTGCAGCATCTTGTCGGGCGATACGCCGATGCCGGGCACCAAGTTCGACGGTGCGAAGGCGCTCTGCTCGACGTCGAGGAAGAAGTTCTCCGAATTGCGGTTCAGCTCGAACTCGCCGACCTCGATCAGCGGATAGTCGGACTTGTACCAGACCTTGGTCAGGTCGAACGGATGGACCGGATAGGTCTCGGCGTCCTTCTCGGGCATGACCTGGATGAACATTTTCCACTTCGGAAACTCGCCGCGCTCGATCGCCTCGTAGAGATCGCGCTGGTTGCTCTCGCGGTCGCCGGCGACGACCTTGGCGGCCTCGTCGTCGGTCAGGTTTTCGATGCCCTGCTGGGTCTTGAAGTGGAACTTCACCCAGAAGCGTTCGCCGGCTGCGTTGTAGAACGAATAGGTGTGGCTGCCGAAGCCGTGCATGTGGCGGTAGCTTTTCGGAATGCCGCGATCGGACATGACGATCGTCACCTGGTGCAGCGCTTCGGGCAGCAAGGTCCAGAAGTCCCAATTGTTGGTGGCGCTGCGCATGTTGGTGCGCGGATCGCGTTTCACGGCCTTGTTGAGGTCGGGGAACTTGCGTGGATCGCGCAGGAAGAAGACCGGCGTGTTGTTGCCGACCATGTCCCAGTTGCCTTCCTGGGTGTAGAACTTGAGCGCGAAGCCGCGAATGTCGCGCTCGGCATCGGCCGCGCCGCGTTCGCCGGCGACCGTGGTGAAGCGTGCGAACATCTCGGTCTGCTTGCCGACTTCGCTGAACAGGTCTGCGCGCGTGTACTGCGAGATGTCGTTGGTCACGGTGAAAGTGCCGAAGGCGCCCGATCCCTTGGCGTGCATGCGCCGCTCGGGAATGACTTCGCGGTTGAGGTTGGCCAGCTTCTCGAGCAGCCAGACGTCCTGCATCAGCAGCGGTCCGCGCGGGCCGGCGGTCAGCGAGTTCTGGTTGTCGACCACGGGTGCGCCGAACGCGGTGGTCAGATGGGTGACGGGACAGGTGCCGCGATTGATCGGGTCTTGGGACATCGGCTTCTCCTCTGGTGTTCTGCGAAATCGACAACCCCGGACTAGGCTCGAGGTTTGATTTGTAAAAACGATCAAACCCTATGACTATCAGTGGAAATGCCGATCATATCCCAAGCCGGTACGCGCGCTCGGTCTTGCGGGGCCTGTCTGCAGGGCTTAAGCGGCTGGCCGATGACGACTTATTCCTTGACCAGTGCGCTGATGCGGCGCGGCGCCGAGTTCCTCGGCAGCGACCATGCGATCCTCTGCGGCGCCATGTCGTGGGTGTCCGAGCGCAACCTCGTGGCGGCGATCAGCAATGCCGGCGGCTTTGGCGTGATCGCCTGCGGCGCGATGACCCCCGAGCTGCTCGACACCGAGATCGCCGCGACCAAGACGCTCACGGCCAAGCCCTTCGGCGTCAACCTGATCACGATGCACCCGATGCTGTTCGATCTGATCGCGGTCTGCGCCAAGCACCAGGTCGGCCACGTCGTGCTCGCCGGCGGTATCCCGCCCAAGGGCTCGGTCGAGGCGATCAAGGAGTCGGGCGCCAAGGTGATCTGCTTCGCGCCCACCGTGGCGCTGGGCAAGAAGCTGCTGCGCTCGGGCGCCGATGCGCTGGTGATCGAGGGCAGCGAAGCCGGCGGTCACATCGGCCCGGTCTCGACCTCGGTGCTCGCGCAGGAAATCCTGCCCGAGCTCGCGCAGGACAACCTCGTCTTCGTCGCCGGCGGCATTGCCCGTGGCGAGGCCATGGCCGGCTATCTCGAGATGGGCGCCTGTGGCGCGCAGCTCGGCACACGCTTCGCCTGCGCGACGGAATCGATCGCGCATCCGCTGTTCAAGAAGGCCTTCTTCCGCGCCTCGGCGCGCGATGCGGTCGCCTCGGTCCAGGTCGATCCGCGCCTGCCGGTGATCCCGGTCCGCGCGCTCAAGAACAAGGGCAGCGAGGAGTTCACCGCCAAGCAGATCGCGGTCGCGCGGATGCTCGACGAAGGCTCGGTCGACATGGGACAGGCCCAGCTCGAGATCGAGCACTTCTGGGCCGGCGCGCTGCGCCGCGCGGTGATCGACGGCGACGTCGAGCGCGGCTCGATCATGGCCGGCCAGTCGGTCGGCATGGTCACCAAGGAAGAGCCCGTGGTCGACATCATCGCGACCTTGCTTGCCGAGTGCGAGCAGGCGCTGGCGCGGCGAAAGGCGGCCTGATGAGCGAGCTCCAGATCCTCACGCTCTCGTGCCGCGACAAGCCGGGGATCACCGCGCGGGTGACCTCCTACCTGTTCGACAAGGGCGGCAACGTCGTCGAGGCGCAGCAGTTCGGCGATCCCGAGGGCGGCGAGTTCTTCCTCCGCGTGGCCTTTGAGCCCGGCCCGGCCGATCCCGAGGCGCTGCGTGCCGGCTTCGCCGATCTCGCCGCCGAATACGGCATGCGCTGGAACCTGCGCAGCCGCGAAAAGCCGCGCAAGGTGCTGCTGCTCGTCAGCAAGTTCGATCACTGCCTGGCCGACCTGCTCTATCGCCGTCGCATCGGTGAAATGCCGATGGAGGTCGTAGGCATCGTCTGCAACCATCCGCGCGAGGTGCTCGACCACGCGACGATCGGCGACATCCCGTTCCACTATCTGCCGATCACCAAGGATACCAAGCCCGAGCAGGAAGCTGCGATCCGCGACCTGGTCAAGGATACCGGGGCCGAACTGATCGTGCTCGCGCGCTACATGCAGATCCTTTCGGACGAGATGGCGGCCTGGCTCTCGGGCCGCTGCATCAACATCCACCACTCGTTCCTGCCCGGCTTCAAGGGTGCCAAGCCCTACCACCAGGCCCATGCGCGCGGCGTGAAGATGATCGGCGCGACCGCGCACTACGTCACGGGCGATCTCGACGAAGGCCCGATCATCCATCAGGATGTCGAGGCGATCACCCACGCCGATTCCCCCGAGGACCTGGTCCGCAAGGGGCGCGACATCGAGCGGCGGGTGCTGGCCGAGGCCGTGCGGCTGCACCTGGAGGACCGGGTGCTGCTCAACGGCAGCAAGACGGTGGTGTTCCGCAGCTAGACGGAACCGCCGGGGAGAGAGACAACATGACGGTCAAGGGCCTCGATCACGTCAATATCATCGCCGGCGACCTCGACGAGACCGCGCGCTTCTATGGCGACCTGCTGGGCCTGCGCCGCGGCGAGACGCCGGGCACGGCCATGGGGTTCAAGGGCGCCTGGCTCCACGACGCGAGCGGCACGCCGATCATTCACCTGATGGCCTGGAACGACGATCGCCATGCCGATCTCGATCGCGGTTCGGCCACGGGCTCGATCGACCACGTCGCACTGGCTTGCGAGGACTTCGCCGGCACCTTGGCGCGCTGCGAGGCGCTCGGCGTCGAGCATCGCGTCAACGACCGCAAGTACGGCGACCTGCGACAGGTCTTCGTGCGCGACCCCAACAACGTCATGCTCGAGCTCAATTTCGCTGGCGACTGAGCCGCGCGATCATCGGCGCGCGAAGCCGGCGGCGGTCAGACGCAGGCCGCGCAGGTCGAGCCCCATCTCGTTACGGAACCGGGCGACGGCGGCCGCGCCGAGCCGCGCCTTGAGATCGCGGTCGCCGCGGCGCACCGCCTCGCCATAGGCGGCGTGCTGCATCAGGAAGTTGAGGATCAGCGTCTCGGCCATTTCCTGGCGCTGGGCCTCGGTCAGACGGGTGAAGCCGGGATTGGCGAGCAGCACGCCGCGCACCTGCGCGCGCACGGCAAGCGCCTGGCTGCGGTCGCTATCGGCATCGTTGGCCATGACCCAGTTGAGGATCCAGTAGCTTGCGAGCGCATCGGCCGCATCGCCGCCGCGTAGCCCATCGCTGCCGACGAATTGCAGCCAGTTGCGCACCGGGTCGCCGGCGCTGAGCGCGCCCGCGAGTTGGCGGCTGCCTTGCGCACCGACCACGCGCGTCATCGCGGTCGTGAACTGCTCGCGGACGCGGGCGCTGACCGCTGGCGAGGGGCGGTAGCTGGTGGTCGAAGCAGACCGGGCAGCGGGAGTGGGACGGGCCCTGGTGGCATTCGGACGGCCTATCGATGCTTCGATGCGCTGCTGGTTCAGGATGTCGTGCAGCACGTAGTCGTTAGGCAGGATCGTGGGCATGTCCTGTGCCGCGAGGGGCGCGGGGCCGCAGAGCAGGAGCAGGGCGGCGGCGCGGCGGGCGAACGGCATGGGCGACGTCTCCAAAGGTTCGGAAACGACCTAGGACGGGGCGGCGAGTGCCGCGCGACAGCCGCGACGAAGCGCCCCGAAGCTGCGGCTATGCGCCAGGATTTTCGGCGAACTCGAACAGGATCCCGTGGTTCGCTTCGGACGGCACCGCGACCCGGTTTTGCTTGGTGCCGAAATCCAGAGGAATGCTCTGCGCCACGCAATAGCGGCGCACTTGCGCCAGATCGCGCGCGCCGAACACGGTCGAGAGAATGCCCTGGCCCTGACGGCGCAGGCGTTCGACCAGCCAGCCCGGCCGCGTCGGCATCAGCAGTTCGACCACCGCATCGGCGACGCGGAGACCCACGGCTTGCCCGGCGATCGCCGGGCGATCCTCGGCGAACAGGCGCTCGGCGCCGAAGAAGCTTTCGTAGAAGGCGGTCGCCGCGTCGATGTCCTCGACGACCTGCGTATAGCCGATCAGCCCGGTGAGCCCCAGCGGGTGCTCGTCGCGCCAGTGCGTGGGCGATTTCATCGGCTCGCCGCCGAGCGCGTCCCAGGTCCGCGAGTGGAACTCGCCCGCGTAGAACTCGTGAGCGACGCCGAAGCAGTCAGCCGGATCGGTGTGGAGCGCGAGGCCGATGTCGCGGACCGTGCCGATCCCGTGATCGGCCAGCGCGGCGCGGACTTCGTCCATGTCGGCCTGCCATTCGAGGCCGACGTAGTGCGGCCCGAGCCGCGCGCTGACGAGGAAGTCGTATGGCACGAACAGCTCGAAGATCACGTGGCCGATCTCGAACAGGCAGGCGTGGAACTGTTTCTGCGGCATGTCGGCGAGAAATTCGGCGCCGAAGGCCTTCTCGAAATGCGCGACACTGGTGTCGATGTCGCGCAGCACCGCGTTCATGTGGTTGACGCGCAAGGGGGAGACGGAACGGGGCATCGGAAGGGCGTCCTAGGTCTTGTCGACGGCTTCGCGGCCGAGCGCCGGGTCGTCGGTGAACAGGGCGTCGAGCCCGGCGGCGAGGTAGCGGCGCATTTCGGCGACACTGCCCTTGGGGTTGCGCGCGTCGTCGCCCGCGCCGTCGCGCAGGTCGGCGGGGAGGAAGCGGTTTTCGGGCCGGAAGGTCCAAGCGCTGACAAGTAACCCGGCGCGGTGTGCGGCTTCGACGAGCCCGCTGGGCGCGCCCAGCTTACCGTCGGCCAGGGTCGGGATGATCGCGCGCGTGTTTGGCGAGAGCCAGTCGGCATAGGTCGCGATCGTAGCGAGCCCGGCCGGCGTCAGCATCGCCGCGGTCTGTGGCGAGGGCTCGACCAGTTGCAGCAGCTGGACATTGGCGAACTCGCCGAGCTTGGGGCGCAGTGCCTTGAGGTTCTCGGTCTCGAACGACTGCACGATCACCGGCGCGCGGCGCAGATAGGCATGCGTGCGCAGGGCCGCTAGAAAACGCGGCTCGAGCGGCAGGCCGATGCGCGCGAAATAGGTGGAGTGCTTGATCTCGGGGATAAGCCCGATCGTCCGCCCGCGCGCGGCGGCTTCGGCGGCGACGAAATCGGCGATCTCGTCGAAGGTGACGATCTGGAACTGACCGTCGTAGCCCTGGCTCTCGGGCCGCACCGCACCGAGCCGCTCCTTGGCGCGCAGGGTCTTGAGCTCGGCCAGGGTGAAGTCCTCGGTGAACCAGCCGGTCAGCGGCTGGCCGTCGATCGTCCTGGTGGCCTTGCGGCTGGCGAATTCGGGATGATCGGTGACGTCGGTCGTGCCGCCGATCTCGTTCTCGTGCCGCGCGACGAGCACGCCGTCCTTGGTCGCGACGAGATCGGGCTCGACGAAATCGGCGCCGTCCTCGATCGCCTTGGCATAGGACGCCAGCGTGTGCTCGGGCCGGAGCGCCGAGGCGCCGCGATGCGCGAGGACCAGTGGCTTGGCCGGCCGGCTGGGGCGTGCGGCGGCGGGGAAGGCGCTTGCGAAAGTCATGCCGGCTCCGGCGGCGATCAGGGTGCGACGTGATAGCATCGGGCCGTCCTGAACGCCGCGTGTTACTGCTCTATGACCAAGGTTCCGAGCAAGCCGCCGTCGACCGCGAGGCCCTGCGCGGTGACGTGGCTGGCGAGCTCCGACAGCAGGAAGGCGGCGACAGCGCCGGCCTCGGCCGAAGTGCCGACGCGCTTCTGCGGGACGCGCTGGGCCATCTGCGCCTTGAAAGCGTCGGGCACGTCGCCGAGCATCGGCGTGTCGATGAAGCCCGGCGACAGCCAGTTGCAGCGCACGCCGGCGGCGGCGCCCTCCATCGCGATCGTGCGCGCGATGCCGATCGCGGCGTGCTTGCTCGTGCAATAGCCGATGTTGCCGACCATGCCCGTCTCGCCGCCGAGGCTCGAGGTGATCAGGATCGCGCCACGCCCACGCGCCGCCATCGCCGGCAGGACGTGGCGCACGGCCCAGAACAGCGAGAAGGCGTTGACGCGCATCACGCGCTCGAAGTCCTCGTCGCTGTAGTCGGGGGTCAGCGCGAACATGCCCTCGGTGCCGTGGTTGAGGAACAGGCCGTCGATCGGCCCGTGGATTGCGACGGCGCCATCGAGCGCGGCGAGCAACGATTCCTTGTCGCCCGCGTCGGCGGTGATCCAGCTTGCGGCGGGGCCGATTTCGCGCGCGGCGACTTCGAGCACGTCGGCGCGGCGCGCGATCAGCGTCACCTTGCCGCCGGCCGCGACGATCGCCTCGGCCGTGGCGCGGCCGATGCCGGTCGAGCCGCCGGTGATGACGACGTGCTGGTCGGTGAAGTTCATGGAAATCCTGCTCTTTGGTTGTCGCGGTGGGCGCGCGTTGCCGACTACAGGCGTCGAGGCTAGCATCGACGCGACAGCGAACAAGCGGAGAGCGGATGATGTGCGACGAATTCACGGGGCTCCAGCAGCCGCAGCAGGCGATGGCCGATCGCGAAGAGCAGATCTATCCGGGGCTCAGCGAGGGCATGGTCGAAGTGATCACGGCGGACGGCACCTGCGAGGCCTTCTTCGTCCATCCGGGCGAGGGCAAGCATCCCGGCGTGATCTTCTGGCCCGATGCGATCGGCCTGCGGCCCGCGAAGCAGGCGATGGCGCGGCGGCTGGCCTCGTCGGGCTATGCCGTACTCGTGGTGAACCAGTATTACCGCAACGCCAGCCTGCCGCTCGCGATCGGCTTCGACACTTTCCGCGATGCCGAAGCGCGCGCGAAGATCATGCCGTTGATCGCCGCGCTGACGCCCGATGCCTTGGCACGCGATGCCAAGGCCTATGCCGCCTTCCTCGACGCGCAGGCGTCGGTCGACACGGCGCGCGGGCTCGGCACCCAGGGCTATTGCATGGGCGGTGGTCAGGCCTTCCGCACCGCAGCGGCTGTTCCCGAGCGCGTCCGCGCGGTCGCGAGCTTCCACGGGGGCGGCCTCGTCACCGAGGCGCCCGACAGCCCGCACCGGATCATGGCGCAGACTCAGGCTGCCTTCCTGATCCTGCCGGGCCGCGACGACGACGCCGGCCAGCCGGAGGCCAAGGACGTGCTGCGCGAAGCGGCGGCAGCGGCCGGACGCCCGGCCGAGATCGAAGTCTATGCCGCCGATCACGGCTGGTGCGTGCCCGATGCGCCGGCTTACGACGAGGCCGAGGCCGATCGCGCCTGGGATCGGCTGCTGGCGCTTTACGCCGAGCTCTGACGCGCGTTATGCAGGTGGTCAGAGGCGGGGCAAGCGGAGCGACCATGCATGTGCGATGAATTCACCGAGACCGCTGCGGATACCGCGCTCACCCGCAAGGGCCTGACTCGCCGCGATTTCGCCGCCATGGGCGCGGCAGGTGCTGCCATGCTGACCTGGAGCGGGGCTGCGGCGGCCGCCGCCGGTCTGACCGAACGCACGGTGCAGGTGCCGACGCCCGACGGCACCTGCGACGCCTTCTTCGTCCACCCCGCCAAGGGCGCGCATCCGGGCGTGATCCTCTGGCCCGACATCGCCGGCCTGCGCGAGGCGAAGCAGGTCATGGCACGGCGATTGGCGGCGGAAGGCTATGCCGTGCTCGTGGTCAATCAATACTATCGCGGCGCGAAGGCGCCCGTGCTCGCCTCTTTCGCGGAATGGCGTACGCCCGAGGGCCAGGCCAAGATCACGCCGCTGCGCCAGGCGCTGACGGCGGAGGCGGTGACGCGCGACGGCAAGGCCTATGCCGCCTGGCTCGACGGCCAGGCCGCGGTCGACAAGCGTCGCAAGATCGGCACCCAGGGCTATTGCATGGGCGGGCCTTTCACCGTCCGCACGGCCTTTGCGGCGCCCGACCGCGTCGGCGCGGCGGCCTCGTTCCATGGGGGCGGCCTGGTCGGCGATGCGGCGGACAGCCCGGCGAAGCTGCTCGACAAGACCAAGGCCTCCTACCTCTTCGCCATCGCACGCAACGACGATGCGCGCGCACCCGGCGACAAGGACGCTTTGCGCGCCGCCGCCGATGCCGCCAAGCGCCCGGCGGAGATCGAGGTCTATCCGGCCGATCACGGCTGGTGCGTGCCCGATTCGCCGGTCTACGATGCGGCCCAGGCCGATCGCGCCTGGGGCCGATTGCTGGCGCTCTACGCCAAGCTCTGACGCGAAAAGGCCCGGCGGGTGAGCGCCGGGCCTTAGTTTCTCTTCGGTTCTCCGGCCGTCAGAAGGTCTCGCCGACCATCTGCTCGCTCTTGGCCCAGAGCGCCTTGGCGTTGTCGGCGTCGAGCGCATAAGGCTGCACGCCGCCGGTCAGTCCCGGAACGTCGCTGACCTCTGCGACATGGCAGTCCTCGCAGAACTGGCCGCCGATCTCGTCGGCCGGGGCGACCACCGCCGCCCAGACGCTGGTCGCGGCGCCTTGCGGGATCGTCTTCCAGGCCATCGGCGGCTGGCCCGCCGCGGCGTTCTGCTCGTTGATGCTCTGCAGGAGGTCGTCGAGCGCGCCATCGGGCATGTGACGGCTCAGTTCGGTCTGGATGCCACCCGGATGCACGGCCGTTGCACGCACGCCGCGATCGCGGTGGCGCCGGTCGAACTCGACGGCGAACAGGATGTTCGCGGTCTTCGAGCGGCCATAGGCCTGGAATTCCTCGTAGGGCGTGTGCTCGAAGTTCGGATCCTCGAGGTCGACGTCCGAATAGCGATGACCCGAAGACGAGAGATTGACCAGCCGCCCGCCGGGCTTGAGCAGGTGGGCCAGGCGGTTGATCAGGACGAAGTGGCCGAGGTGGTTGGTGCCGAACTGCGTTTCGAAGCCGTCCGCGGTCTTGCCCAGCGGGCAGGCCATGACGCCGGCATTGGCGATGATGACGTCGAACGGCAGGCCGGCCGCGGCGATCGCATCGGCGCCCGCACGGACGCTGGCGAGCGAAGCCAGATCGACCTCGACGACGTCGAACGAGCCGCCGTTTTCCCAGGCAGCCTCACGAACCGGTGCCGTGGCGCGTTCGGCTTTGGCGAGATCGCGCGCTGTGCCGACGACCTGGGCGCCGTGGGCGACGAGCGCGCGGGCGGTCTCGATGCCGAGCCCGGCCGAGACGCCGGTCACCAGGAAGCGCTTGCCCTTGAGATCCAGGCCGGCCAGCACCTTGTCGGTGGTCGACAGGGCGCCGAAGGTCTTGGTCTTTTCGATCGTTGCAGACATGGGTGGTCCCTTCTCCTTGCGTGAATGATGATCGGGAGATGGGATGGAACCGGTTGAAGGCCTCGCCTGATAGGCTCCGATCCTTGCCCGATCGTCTCAAACGGTACGCAGGAAGATCTCGACCCTTGCAGCCTTTCGGCCATATGCGCATCTCTCGCCCATGCATGATGACCTCAATCGCCTGCTGGAGATAGCGCATCGCCACTGCCCCGGGGGACTGGTCGAGACCGCGCTCGACGGGGTACGGCTCAACCGCGTGACCGCGCCGACCGCGCCGGTGCCCGGCGTCTACGATCCGATGTTCTGCGTCATCCTCCAGGGCGCCAAGCTCGTGACGATCGGCGACCGCACGGTGCGCTACGATCCGAGCACCTATTTCGTCGCCTCGGTCGAACTGCCCGCGGCGGGCTGCGTGATCGAGGCGAGCCTCGACCAGCCCTATGTCGGCCTGTCTATCACGATCGACCGTCCGTTGCTGGCCTCGGTGATCGCCGACCTGCCCGAACGCCCGGTCGGCCGCGATGCCGGCTTCTTCGTCAGCGGGGTGACGCGCGAACTGCTCGGCTCGGTCCGCCGGCTGATCGAACTGCTCGACGCGCCGCAGGATATCGCCGTGCTCGCGCCGATGATCCGCCGCGAGATTCTTTATCGCCTGGTCCAGAGCGACGACAGCGGTACGATCCAGCAGATCGCGCGCGCCGACAGCCGGCTCTCGCGGATCCACCGCGCGATCCACCAGATCCGCGCGCACTACGAGCAGCCGTTGAGCATCGACGGGCTTGCCGATCTCGCCGGTATGAGCCGTGCCTCGTTCCACCGCCATTTCAAGGCGGCGACGGCGATGAGCCCGCTGCAGTACCAGAAGGCGATGCGGCTGCAGGAGGCGCGGCGGTTGCTGATCGTCGAGGCCAATGCCCAGACCACCGCGCATCGCGTCGGCTATGAAAGTGCCTCGCAATTCAGCCGCGAATATGCGCGCATGTTCGGGCTGCCGCCGGCGCGCGATGCCGAACGGCTGCGCGGCGCGCCGCCGGCGCCGCAGTTCGTCGAGATCTAGCAAGCCGCTTTCCTCCGCCGCGGCGCGTGCTAGACTGCACACATCTGGTGGGGAGTTTTGGGCATATGGGCGGGTTCCTGATTGCGCTGATCGTCGTCGTCTTCGTGTTCCTGCTGATGGGCGTTCGCGTCGTTCGCCAAGGTTACGTCTACACGATCGAGCGGCTCGGCAAGTATACCCTGGCGGCGACGCCGGGGCTCCATCTGATCATCCCGTTCATCGACCGTGTCGGCCACAAGGTGAACATGATGGAGCAGGTGCTCGACATTCCCGGGCAGGAGATCATCACCAAGGACAACGCCATGGTCGGGGTCGACGCGGTGGTGTTCTTCCAGGTGCTCGACGCGGGCAAGGCGGCCTACGAGGTGTCGAACCTCTATGTCGCGATCATGCAATTGACGACCACCAACCTGCGCACGGTGATGGGGTCGATGGACCTCGACGAGACGCTGTCGAAGCGCGACGAGATCAACGCCAAGCTGCTGATCGTGGTCGACCATGCGACGTCGCCCTGGGGCCTCAAGATCACGCGTGTCGAGATCAAGGACATTCGGCCGCCGGCCGACATCTCGAACGCCATGGCGCGGCAGATGAAGGCCGAGCGCGAGAAGCGCGCGCAGATCCTCGAGGCCGAGGGTAGCCGCGCATCGGAGATCCTGCGCGCCGAGGGCGAGAAGCAGGGCGCGATTCTCCAGGCCGAGGGCCGCCGCGAGGCCGCCTTCCGCGACGCCGAGGCGCGCGAACGCGAGGCCGAGGCCGAAGCCAAGGCGACGCAGATGGTGTCCGATGCGATCGCCAAGTCGGGCAGTCAGGCGCTCAACTACTTCATCGCACAGAAGTATACCGAGGCGGTCAGCCAGTTCGCGACCTCGCCCAATGCCAAGACCATCCTTTTCCCCGTCGAGGCGACGCAGCTCATCGGCACGCTCGGCGGCATCGGTGAACTGGCGAAGGAAGCGCTGGGCAGGGATCCCAAGTAATGGAGTGGTTCGAGGCTCTCGGTTCGCACTGGCACTGGATGGCGATAGGCCTGGTCCTCGCCGCCGCGGAAATGGCAGTGCCCGGCGTGTTCCTTATCTGGCTGGCCGGGGCGGCTCTGATCACCGGTGTGCTGACCTGGGCCCTGCCGCTCGGTCTGGCCGTGCAGGTCGTGATCTTCGCCGTTCTGGCGATCGTCTCGGTCTTCACGGGCAAGCGCTACCTGACGGCCAATCCGATCGAGGGCGCCGATCCCAAGATGAACGATCGCGGCGCGCGGCTGGTCGGTGAAATGGTGGTCGTGACCCATGCGATCGACGGCGGCAACGGCCGGGTCAAGCAGGGCGACAGCGAGTGGCTGGCCAAGGGGCCCGATGCCGAACCTGGCACCAGGATGCGTGTTTCGGGGCACGACGGTGTGGTGCTGCTGGTGGAGCATCTTCACTGACGCTTGCACCATCTCCGGCCGACTTCCATATTCGTCGGCAAAGGAGCCTTTCATGACCGACAAGCTGAAGCTGACCGATGCCGAGTGGCGCGAGAAGCTGACCCCCGAGCAGTACCAGATCCTGCGTCACGCCGGCACCGAGCGCGCCTTCACCGGCGAATACGAGCAGAACAAGGCCGAAGGCGATTATGTCTGTGCGGGCTGCGGGGCGCCGCTGTTCGCTTCGGACAAGAAGTACAATTCGGGTTCGGGCTGGCCGAGCTATACCGAACCGATGGCCGAGGACGCGGTCGAAGAACTGCGCGACGTGTCGCACGGCATGGTGCGCACGGAAGTGCGCTGCGCCAAGTGCGAAGGTCATCTCGGCCACGTCTTTCCTGACGGACCGGGCGAGAACGGCCTGCGCTATTGCATCAACAGCGCCTCGCTCGATTTCAAGCCCAAGGAATAGGCTTTGCCAGCCCCCTGGCCTGCAGCTAGGGGGCTATGGTGCCTGCCGTTAACCCTGTGTTATGCATGTTTCATGCAACGGACGGCACTGTCTTGAACTGCGCGTCCACCGGAGGGGCCAGCTAGCCAAATGGCACGCAACGACAACCTGCGCAAACCGCAGAGTTCGCCCCCGTCTCCACCCGAAAAGCCGAAGAAGACCCGCTCGCGGTTCTGGCGCTTCGTGCGCGGTGCAGCCATCTGGGGCTCCGCCGGCGCGCTGCTGGCGGCGATCGTCATCGTGGTTTCGGTACTCGTCGCGGCGCAGTCGCTGCCGACTTACGACAAGCTGAAGTCGAGCCAGGTCGGCCAGATGATCGTCGTGCGCGCGCGCGACGGCACCGAACTGGTCTCGCTCGGGCCGAGCTACGGCAAGTGGATTCCCTACGACCAGATCCCGCAGGTGATGAAGGACGCGACCGTTTCGGTCGAGGATCGGCGCTTCCGCTCGCACATCGGCGTCGATCCGATCGGCATCGTCCGCTCGCTGATGGTTCGCGTGGAGAGCGGCCGCTGGCGCCAGGGCGGTTCGACGATCACCCAGCAGCTCGCGCGCACGGTGTTCCTCAACAACAACCGCACCTTCGACCGCAAGATCCGCGAGGCCGTGCTGGCCATGGCGCTCGAGTGGCAGTTCTCGAAGGACCAGGTGCTCGAGCTCTACCTCAACAAGGTCTATTTTGGCGGCGGCGCCTATGGCATCGACGCGGCGAGCCGCAAGTTCTTCGGCCACGACGCCAAACAATTGTCGCTGGCCGAGGCGGCGATCATCGCCGGCTTGGTCAAGGCGCCCTCGCGCTATTCGCCGACCGCCGATGCCAAGGCGGGCAAGGAGCGCGCCGAGGTTGTCCTCGCGGTCATGGAAGACGCCGGCGCGATCACCGCGGCGCAACGCGCCTCGGCCGATCTCGAAGGGGTCAAGCCCGCACCCGAAGCGGGCCAGAATTCGGCGCGCTATTTCACCGACTGGGCGCTGCCGCAACTCGACCTGATCCTGCCTGACAACGACGAGCCGATCGAGGTCTGGACCACGCTCGATCCGGGCATGCAGCGCGCGGCCACGGCGGCGGTCGCCGCCAATGCGCCCAAGGGCGCGCAGGGCGCGCTCGTTAGCCTCGACCGCGACGGCGCCGTGCTCGCGATGGTCGGCGGCACCGACTACGTCAGCTCGAACTACAACCGCGCGACCAATGCCGTGCGCCAGCCGGGCTCGGCCTGGAAGCTGTTCGTCTACCTCGCTGCGCTCGAAGCCGGTTACAAGCCCGACGATCGCGTGGTCGACGAGCCGGTCACGATCCAGGGCTGGAGCCCGCACAATTCGAGCCGCGGCTATGCCGGCGAGATCGACGTGCGCACGGCCTTCGCCTATTCGAAGAACACCGTTGCGGCACAGCTCGGCAACGAGGTCGGCTTCGGCGCGGTCGCCTCGATGGCGCGGCGCTTCGGCATCACCACACCGGTCAACACCTTGCCGTCGATGGTGCTCGGCACCTCGGACGTGCGGCTGATCGACATGACGCGCGCTTTCGCCTCGGTATCGGCCAAAGGGGCTTCGGTCGAACCCTACGGCATTCTCAAGGTGACCAAGACCGACGGCGAGGAAATCTATCGCCGTCCGGCGCCGCGCGGCGAGCTGCTGGTGCCGCAATATGTCGCTGCGGGCATTACCGACCTGCTGCAGTCGGCCGTCGCCACGGGCACCGGCAAGGCCGCGCAGATCGGCCGGCCGGTGGCGGGCAAGACCGGCACGACCAGCTCGAACAAGGACGGCTGGTTCGTCGGCTTCTCGAGCGGCGTGACCACCGGCGTGTGGATGGGGCGCGACGACGCCAAGGCCGTTCCCGGCCTCCAGGGCGGCACGGCGCCGGCCCGCGCCTTCGCCGCCTACATGCGCTATGCAGTGGCCCGGCGCCCGGTCGAGAAGTTCGACACGGAACTCAAGCTGCCCGACTGGCAGCTCGAGCCCGACGACGAGCAGCTCCAAGGCGATCCCAACGAATATTACTACACCGACGATCAGGGCAACATGATCCGTCCCGGCGACACCGACAAGGGGCCGGGCGAGCCGCCGGCCGAAGGGCAGGGCGACAACATCGGGTTCCAGCAGGACGGCTCGCCGCCCGCGGCGAACGACGATTTCCTCGACCAGGCCACCGGCCGTCGCCAGCGCGACGCGAACCCGGTGCGACCGGGCGCCGTCCCGTCACCGCGCGCAGGTCAGCCGGGCGTCCAGCCCCGTCCGACGCCAACTCCGGGGAATTGACCTCCGCCGTCACCGAAGCTCGGATCAGTCGGCACAGTCTCGCCGTCGGGTATTTCCGCACCACATCCGCGTTTCCCGCCCGATAGAGCCTGAAACAGGTTCAGGCTGACGCGGGAGGAAGGAGCGGGGTTTGAGCCTCGGCTCGGGCTAAGCTCCGCCCTATACGACAAAGGGGGCGCGCATCGCTGCGAGCCCCCCCAACCATCTTGCGGACAGTTCCTTCCCGCCTACCGGATGCGGATCGGCACATAGGTCGCCGGCTGGCCGCGGCGCTGGATGCGCAGCAGCACGGCGTTGCGGCTCTGCGTTTTCGCTGCCTTGATCGCGGCTTCGAGTTCGGCCGGCGTCGAGACGTCCTGGTAATTGGCCGAGAGCACGATGTCGCCACGCTGCAGGCCCTTGCTGCCCGCGTCCGACGAGGGATCGACCGCATTGATCACGACGCCGCGGGTCGTCTCGGGCACGGCGAGCTGGCGCGCGATCGTCGGCGTCAGCGGCAGGACCGAAAGGCCGAGCGCCTGCTCGGACACGCCCTGGCCCTGCTTGGTCGGCGGCTTGTTGAACTGGTCTTCGTCCTGGCTCTGGTCCTGGTCGAAGGTGTTCTGCGCGAGTTCTTCCTCGCTCGGGCGCTTGCCGACCGTGGCGGTCACGATCGTGCGCTTGCCGTCGCGGATCAGCTCGACCGGGATGCGCTTGCCCGGCGCGACATTGGCGACGATGAACGACAGCGTCTGGTCGCGCGTCACGTCCTTGCCGTCGACCTTGACGACGACGTCGCCGGGCTTGATGCCGGCATTGGCCGCGGCCTGGCCCGGCTCGACCGCCTGGACGAATTCGCCCTTGTTGTGCGCGATACCCAGCGAGTCTGCGAGATCCTCGTTGACCGGCTGGATGCGGATGCCCAGGTAGCCACGCTCGATCGACTGGCCAGTCTTGAGGCGCTCGACGATCGGCGCCGCGGTTTCGGCGGGAATCGCGAAGCCGATGCCGACCGAGCCGCCGGTGGGCGAGAAGATCGCGTTGTTGATGCCGATGACGTTGCCGCGCATGTCGAACATCGGGCCGCCCGAATTGCCGCGGTTGATCGCGGCGTCGGTCTGCAGGTAGCGATCGTAGGCCGAGCCAGAGCCGGTGTTGCGGTAGACGGCCGAGATGATGCCCGAGGTCACGGTACCGCCAAGGCCGAAGGGATTGCCGATGGCGATCACCCAGTCACCCACACGCGCCGAGCGGCTGTCGCCGAACTTCACGAAAGGCAGGGCCTTGGGCGTGGTGATCTTGAGCACCGCGAGGTCCGAGGCCTGGTCGCGGCCGATCAGCTTGGCCGGATACTCGGTGCCGTCGGGCATGGTCACGGTGATCGATTCCACCTCGCCCTGACCGTCGGCGGTGATGACGTGGTTGTTGGTCACGACATAGCCGTCGGCCGAGATGATGAAGCCCGAACCGAGCGACTGTGCTTCGCGCGTCTGCGGCTGGCCGCCGCGACCACCGGGTGCGGCGCCCCCGCCGCCGAAGAGATCTTCGAACGGCGTGCCCGCGAAGGGGTTCTGGTTGGCCACGCGGACGCGTTGGCGGGTCGAGATGTTGACCACGGCCGGCGCGAGCTGCTGCGTCAGATCGGCGAAGCTGGCAGGAGCGCCGGCCCGCGGAACGACGTTCTGCATTTGGCTGGTGTCGTTCTGCGCGACTTGCGCACCGGCGGGAATGCCGGTTGCGAGCGAGATGGCGGCGCCGCCGAGCAGCAGCGCAGTGGTGACTCCATAGGCGTATCGCACGGGCTTCACGTCCTTCAGTTTCCTTTGTCTCCGGCGGCAGGGCCACCTCGTCTTAGCACCGCGAATTCAGGCCCGGTTGGCTTAACCCAGTTTGAATGGCGGCTTTAAAGGTCGAAAGGTTTGAGCGCGCGAGGCCGATATCGGTTCCTGGCGCCTGTTCCTAGCGACCCTTGAACTGCTTCAGATATTCGTTGTCCGGCGACAGCAAGATCGTCGTCGCACCTTGTCCATTGGAGAAGGTATAGTCGTAAGACTGCATCGCACGATAGAAATCGTAGAAAGCCGGATCCTTGCCGAAGCTTTCGGCATAGGTCTTCGCCGCGTCGGCTTCGGCCTGGGCACGCAGGATTTGCGCGTTCTTCTGGCCCTGGGCGCGGATCGTCGTGGCTTCCTGCTCGCGCGCAGCCTGCATGCGCGAGAAGGCGCTTTCGAGCGCGCCCTCGGGCAGATCGGCGCGCTTGATCCGCACGTCGATCACCTGGGCACCGTATTCGCGCGCCTCGCGGTCGAGACCTTTGCGGATCTGGACCATCGCCAGGCCGCGGTCGGCGGTGAGCAGCGACTGGAACGTGCGCTTGCCCAGTTCCTGGCGCAGCACCGAACTGAGGATCGGCTGGAGCTGCTCGGCCACGCGCTCCGTGGTGCCGGCGGTGCGGACCATCTTGACCGGGTCGATGATGCGGAAGCGCGCATAGGCATCGACCTCGAGCCGCTGCTGCTCGCTCGAGAGCACCTGCTGGCGCTCCATGTCGACGGCGAGGACGCGCTTGTCGATGCGCACCACCCGCTCGGCGATCGGGATGCGGAACGACAGGCCCGCACCCGTTTCGCCGAAATCGACGTTGGGGCGGAAGCGGTTGATCACGCGCTCGGGCTGGCCGAAGCGGATGACGACGGCCTGTTCGGTCTCGGGCACGACGATCACACTCGAGGCGAGCGCGATCAGCGCGACGATGATCACGGTCAGGCTGGCCTTGTGGTCTTCCCAGAGGTTCGCGAAGTTCATCACTGGCCTCCCTGCGATGCCGGGGCGACCGGCGTGACTGCCGGTGCCTCGGTGGCGGTGGCCGCCTTGCGGCGCAGTTCGGGCAGCGGCAGGTACGGCGTTACGCCATTGGCCTCGACGACGACCTTGTCGTTGCTGCCGAGCACGCGCTCCATGGTCTCGTAATACATGCGGCGCTTGGTCACCTCGGGCGAAAGCTTGTACTGCTCGTAGACCTTGTCGAAGGCGGCGGCGTCACCTTGCGCGCGGGCGGTGAGCTGCTGCGCCCAGGCCTGGGCATTGGACAGATCGCGCTGCGCGTCCTGCTGCGCGGCGGTGACCTGCTGGAAGGCGGGCACGACCTTGGTCGGCGGATCGGCCTTCTTGATCTCCACGCCCTGGATGACCACGCCAGCGCGGTAGGCGTCGAGCACGGCCTGCATGCGATCGCGCACGTTCTGTTCGATCGTGGCGCGGCCGGCGCCGCCCATGGCATCGCGCAGCGACACTTCGGCGACCGAGGCGCGCATCGCCGCTTCGGCAACCTCGCGCACGGTCTGGTCGGGATCGGCGAGCTGGAACGAGTAGAGCTTCAGGTTCTTGATGTTCCAGCGCACGAGATAGGACAGGTCGACCAGGTTCTGGTCGCTCGTCAGCATCAGCTTCTCGCCTTCGCCTTCGGGGATGGTGAAGCGGTTGATCGAGGTGACGTCGGTCACGGTCACGTTCTCGATCGGCCAGGGCAGCGTCAGCGAGACGCCCGGGCTGATCGTGCGCGAATACTTGCCGCCGGTGGTGACGATGCCCTGCTCCTTGGGGCCGACCATATGCACGGTCGAGAAGCCGAGCCAGATCAGCGCGATGCCGCCGGCGATCAGCGGGAACCAGCTCTTGCCGTCGGGGCGCTGCGGCAGGCGCGGCATGCCGCCACCACCGCCGCCTCCGCCGGGGCGCCGACGGTCCTTGGAACGGAATATGTCGTCGATCGAGGGCGAGCGCCGTGGCGGCGTCTCGCCACCGCTCGGTGGCAGCCAGGGGTTGCGCGGTCCGCGCGACGGGTCGGAACCCCCTTCGCTGTCGCTGCCTCCCTCGGCCTCTCCACCGCTCTGATCGTCGTCTTTGTCCCCGCCGCCCCAGGGGCTGCGACGTCCAGCCATGGCCAGAACGCCGCGCATGAGCCCGGATCTTGGGGCAATTCCGTTCGTTGTCATGCGGCACTTATAGGAAGCATTCGCGACAAAAACAGTGCCTGCCTTTGCTTTTTCCGCCCCAGACGCCCTATGGGCGTGTGACATAGTGTTTCGCAGTAGGGACGAACGATGAGCGGCGACGACCACAGCGCTTTGCAAGCGGCCTTGCCGCCCCTGGCGCGGGAAAGGCTGCAGTCGCTGCGGCTGGCCGACGGCGTCGCGACCCTGGTGCTCGATGTCGCCGGGCTCGACCGGCTCGAGCGCGACAAACTCGAGATCGCGGTCAAGGGCGCGTTGCGCGGGCAGGACGGGGTCGGCGAAGTGCGCGTCGCAATGACCGCGGACCGTGCGGAGAAACCGCAGCGCCGGTTGATCGCGGTCGGATCGGGCAAGGGCGGCGTCGGCAAATCGACGCTCTCGGCCAACCTCGCTGTGGCCCTCGCGCGCCTCGGCAAGAAGGTCGGGCTCGTGGATGCCGACATCTACGGCCCCTCGCAGCCGCGCCTGCTCGCCACCGAGGGCCAGAAGCCGACCGCGCGCGACAAGAAGCTCGTACCCGTGCAGAGCCCTTGGGGCGTGCCCGTGCTGTCGATGGGCCACATCATCGAGCCGGGGCAGGCGATCGCCTGGCGCGGACCGATGGCGGGCAATGCCCTGTCGCAGCTCGTCGATGCCGACTGGGGCGACGCCGAGGTGCTGCTGCTCGACCTGCCGCCGGGCACGGGCGACGTCCAGCTGACCATGCTCCAGCGCTTCAAGCCGGCCGGCGCGGTGATCGTCTCGACCCCGCAGGACCTGGCGCTGATGGACGCGACGCGTGCGATTCAGCTGTTCGAGCAGAGCGAAGTGCCAGTGATCGGCATGGTCGAGAACATGGCCGGCTATGCCTGCCCGCATTGCGGCGAGATCAGCGATCCCTTCGGCCAGGGCGGCGCCGAGGCGGCCGCCAGGTCGATGGGGCACGCTTTCCTCGGCCGCGTGCCGCTCGACCTCGAGATTCGCAAGGCCAGCGATGCCGGCGAGCCGCCGGCCGCGGGCGAGGGGCCGCAGGCTGAGGCCTTCGCGTCGATCGCGCGGCAGGTGGCGACCTGGCTGGATGATCAAAAGGCCTGACATGGCCGTCACCCGCCGTGGCATCCTGATCGGGGCCTTGGCCGGCGGCGGGCTGGCGATCGGCTATGCGTTGCGCCCGCGCCATTACGAGCCGCCGCTCGCGCCCGAAGCGGGCGAGGTCGGCTTCGACGCCTGGCTGCGCATCGGCAAGGATGGCGTCGTCACGGTCGCCGTGCCGCAGCTCGAGATGGGCCAGGGCATCGGCACGCTGATCGCCCAGATCGTCGCGGTCGAGCTCGGTGCCGACTGGCGCCAGGTGGCGATAGAGCCCGCACCGCCGAGCCCGCTCTACATCAACCTGCCGCTGGCTTCGCGCTGGGCCGAGCTGTGGATGCCGCTGTTTCCGCGGATCGCCAGCGTCGGCAGTCCGATCACGCGGCACTGGGCGCAGGACAACGTCTTCACCGTCACCGCCGACGGCACTTCGCTTGCCGCCTACGAATATCCGGCGCGGGTTGCGGCGGCGAGCGCGCGCGCGCTGCTGATCCAGGCGGCGGCGGAAAAGTGGGGCGTCGATGCGAGCGGCTGCGATACGCAGAACGGTTTCGTCGTCCAGGGCAAGCGACGCCTGCCGTTTGGCGCGCTGGCAGCGGCGGCTGCGGACTTCGATCCGCCCGACGCGCCCGTGCTGCGGGCAAGCCAGGCCAAGGAAGTGCAGGTCAGCGCCTTGCGTTTTCCGCGGCTCGACCTCCCCTCGAAGGTCGACGGCAGCCATCGCTTCGCGGGCGACGTGCGCTTGCCGAACATGGTCTTCGCCGCGATCCGCCACGGGCCGATCGGCGAGACCGAACTCGCCTCCTACGATCGCAAGCGCGCGGCGGGGCTGCCGGGGGTGATCGAGTTCGTCAGAGGCAAGCGCTGGCTCGCGGCCGTGGCCGACACCTGGTGGGCGGCCGAGCGCGCGCTCGCCGAGATCGCGCCGAATTTCATCGCCAAGAAGCGCGCCGACAGCGGTCGGATCGAGAGCGCACTCGACGAGGCGCTGCGCAAGGGCGAGGCCACGACCCTGCTCGAACGCGGCGATCCGAGCACGCTCAAGCGCAAGTTCTCGCTGGCGCGGCGCTACGACGTTGCCCCGGCGCTTCACGCCACGCTCGAGACCGCCAGCGCCACCGCGCGGTTCGCCGAAGGCCGGCTCGAGCTCTGGGTCGCGAGCCAGGCGCCCGAGGCAATGCGCCGCGCCGCCGCCAAAGCGGCAGGGGTCTCGCTACGCGACTGCGTGCTCTATCCGATGCCCGCGGGTGGCAGCTTCGATCGCCGGCTCGAACACGACCATGCGATCGAGGCCGCGGTGATCGCCAAGGCCGTCGGTCGGCCCGTGCAACTGATCTGGTCACGCTGGCAGGAGGCCGTCGCCGGTCCGCCGCGCACACCGGTGACCGCGGTGCTCGCGGCACGGACCGATGCCGCCAATGCCGTGGTCGGCTGGAAGGCGCGGCTGGCGCTGCCCGCGACCGCGCACGAATTCGGCCGCCGGCTGTTCGACGGCATGGGCGATCGCGCCGCGATCAAGGCCAGTGCCGGCGAGGGCGATGCCCTCGCGGTCGAAGGCGCGATCCCGCCCTATCGCGTGGCGAACATGGTTGTCGAACATGCCCCGGCGACGATCGACCTGCCCACGGGGCGCATGCGCGGCAATGCCCATGGCTATACGGCCTTCTTCAACGAGAGCTTCGTCGACGAGCTAGCGCATCACACGCGGCAGGAACCTCTGTCGTTTCGCATCGCCATGCTCGGGCACGATCCGCGGCTGATCCACTGCCTCCAGCGCGTCGCCCAGCAGGCCGAATGGGGCGGGGGTGTCGAGGCGAGCGGGCAGGGCGTGGCTTGCCATGCCATCGGCGACGGTCGCATCGCCGTGGTCGCCACCGCAAGGCGGGACGCGGAAGGTGTCCGGGTCGACCGGATCGACGCGGTCGTCGACATCGGCCGGGTGATCAACGTCGACATCGCCCGTCAACAGATCGAGGGCGGACTGGTCTTCGGCATCGGTCTCGCGCTCGGATCAAGCACGGGCTATGCCGATGGCCTGCCCACGAGTGGCCGGCTCGCCGAGCTCTCGCTGCCTTTGCTGGCCGACTGCCCCGAGATCCGCGTGACCTTCGTCGACAGCGACGCGCCCGCGGCCGACCCAGGCGAACTCGGTGTTGCCGTCGCGGCACCGGCCTTGTCGAACGCGCTGTTCTCGGCCACGGGGCTGCGCTTTCGCAAACTGCCGCTGCTGTCGGAGGAGATTTGAGCGTGACCGCACACCGGATCGGCGTCCTGCTGGTCAATCTCGGCACGCCCGACGCGCCGACGCCGCAGGCCGTGCGCCGCTATTTGGCCGAATTCCTATCTGACCGCCGCGTCGTGGAGATTCCGCCGCTGGTCTGGCAGCCAATCCTGCGCGGAGTGATCCTCAACACGCGGCCGAAGAAGTCGGCCCATGCCTATGGCTTGGTCTGGACCGAGGAAGGCTCGCCGCTCGCGGCGATCACTCGCGCTCAGGCCGAGGGTTTGCAGGCGCGCCTTGGGGCCGAGGCCACGGTGCGCTGGGCCATGCGCTACGGCAATCCGAGCATCGCCGCAGAGCTGGACAAGCTCCAGGCCGAGGGCTGCGGTCGCATCCTCATCGCACCGCTATACCCCCAGTATTCGGGGGCGACGACAGCCTCGGCGATGGACGCGGTCGGGGCGGCACTGGGGAAGCTGCGCTGGCAGCCGGCGATCCGGACGCTGCCCGCCTACTATGACGACCCTGCGCATATCGCCGCGCTCAAGGCCGATATCGAGCGTCAGCTCGCCGCGCTGCCTTTCGCGCCCGAGGTACTGCTGCTGAGTTTTCACGGTATGCCCGAGCGCACGCACACGCTGGGTGATCCTTACTATGCCCAGTGCCTCGAGACCGCGCGGCTGCTGGGCGAGGGGCTGGCGCGCAAGGACCTGCGGATCGAGACCAGCTTCCAGTCACGGTTTGGCCGCGCCAAGTGGCTCGAGCCCGCGACCGACGTCGTGCTTGCGGCCGAGGCGGTCAAGGGCACCCGGCGGCTTGCGGTGGTCGCGCCGGGCTTCTCGGCCGATTGCCTGGAAACGCGCGAGGAACTGGCGATCCGCGGGCGTGAGCAATTCCTTGCCGCGGGGGGCAGCGACTATGCCACGCTCGACTGTCTGAACGTCACGGACGCGGGCATGGCCATGCTCGAAAGTCTGGTTCGACGCGAGCTGAGCGGCTGGCTCTGATATGCTAAGCCTCGATTCTTGACTTAACCCTTCTTTGTTCTACTCTCGTTCTGAATTCGGGATCGGAGTCGGAACCTCATGCCGCAAGCCCATTTCGCCTATTCGTCGGTGCGCGACAGCGGCGCGAGCGACGCCGCCGGGCTGCCGCTCGGGCTTTCGGTCTTTGCCGATCGTGTGCATCTGCGCGACGAGATGCGCGACGATGCTCAGTCCGCCGGCTTCCACATCATGCGGACCGACGGGATCGCGAGCCTGCTTGAGGGCGAAGCGCAGCCTTTGGGTGAAGTCGTGCTGCTCGATTGTCCGGTGATCGACGGCAGCATGCTCGCTGCGCTGGCGCGGCTCGATCTGCGCGCGGCGAATAGCGGCGCCCAACTCGTGGTCTCGACCACGGTCGAGGCGCTCGACGACGTGTTCGCATGCATGGACCAGTCGAACCCGCAATTTCTCGTCGATCCCAGCCGGGCCGAGCGCGTGATCGCGCTTGGCCGGGTGCTCGCCAAAGTCCCGCAACTGCGATTGCGCGAATTGACGGAAACCGATCGGCTCATGTTGCTGCGCCTGACCGAGCAGGTCGCGCAGATCGCCGAGCGGCTCGACCGGCTGAGCGGCCCGACGCATGGCCATGGCCCCGACAGTGCTTTCCGCTTCGAGGCGTTCAAGCGCGATTTCGCCCATCCTCCGGCAAATCCGATTGGCGGTCCGATCGCGCCCTCAGCCGAGGACGAGGGCGCGCGCGCTACTCGCCAGACGCGACCGCCTCTGCCCGATCCGCGGCTGCTGCGCCGAATCCTGCGCCAGCGCCAGCTTCGAGGGCGGTTCTTCGACGGTGAACTCTTCGCCGATCCCGCCTGGGACATGCTGCTCGACCTCACCGCCGCGCGGGCCGAACACAAGCGGGTCTCGGTCACCTCGCTGTGCATCGCTTCCTGCGTGCCGCCGACCACCGCGCTGCGCTGGATCGGCCAACTCACCGAAGCGGGCCTGATCGAACGAGTCGAGGACGACACCGACCGTCGACGTGCCTTCCTCGTCCTCACCGACCGCGCCGCCGATGCCATGGCGCGCTATTTCCTGGAACTCGACGCGAATGCTTCGCGGCTGATCTAGCAGGCGCGCGAAACGAGTTGGGCCTTGCGCCGCAATGGCCGACGAGAGCAAATGGACATGGAGGCGCGACCCAAGGCAAATCTCGTCGATCGACATCCGGCCGAAAAAACAGGAGGATGCGGTCGCAACGGCGCTGTGACCGCGTTGCGTCGCGATTGACCGCGCGGGAAAATCGCCTAAAGCGCGATTTCCTGCGATCGGGCGCTTAGCTCAGTTGGTAGAGCATCTCGTTTACACCGAGAGGGTCGGCGGTTCGAGCCCGTCAGCGCCCACCATCGCAGGTCCCGCTTGCCATAGCGGGAGCCAAGTTCCACTTCGTCGGTTCCTGCCTCTGGAGGCGAGCATGGACGAAGCGGACGACACGGCGACGGGCGGTACCAAGGCGAGCCGCGGTTCCAAACGCGAGACCCGGAAGATCGAAGGTCGACAATTGCGGCCCTCCACCCTGATGATGGGTCATGGCTACGATCCCGTCCTGTCCGAGGGCGCACTCAAGCCGCCAATCTTCCTCACCTCCACCTTCGCCTTCGAGAGCGCGGCTGCCGGTAAACGGCATTTCGCCGCACTGACCGGACCGGGCGCGGCTCAGGCCGATGCGCTGGTCTATGGCCGCTTCAATGGCCCCGATCAGGAAATCCTCGAAGGCCGCCTTGCCATCTGGGAAAACGCCGAAGCGGCTTTGTCATTTTCCTCGGGCATGTCGGCGATCGCGACGATCCTGCTCACCCATGCGCGACCGGGCGACGTCATCGTCCATTCGGCGCCGCTTTATGCTGCGACCGAAACCCTGATCGGCAAGCTGCTCGGCCGGCTCGGCGTCAAGTGGCTCGACTTTCCCGCCGGCGCCACGCGCGAGGAGATCGAGGCGGTGCTGCGCGATGCCGGATCGGCGCGCGTGCCGCTGATCTTCCTCGAAAGTCCGGCCAACCCGACCAACAGTCTGGTCGATATCGAGGCCGTGCGCGATGCCCGCGACGCTGTCTTCACGAGCCACGACGAGCGCCCGCTGATCGTGATGGACAACACCTTCCTCGGTCCACTCTGGCAGAAGCCGCTCGCGCACGGTGCCGACGTGGTGGTCTACAGCCTGACCAAGTACGTCGGCGGTCATTCGGACCTTGTCGCCGGCGCGGCGGTCGGATCGAAAGCGGCGATCGGCGCGATCCGCGCGACGCGCAACGTCATCGGGACGATCACCGATCCGCACACGGCCTGGATGTTGCTGCGCAGCCTCGAGACGCTCGAACTGCGCATGAGCCGCGCGGGCGAGAACGCGGCCAAGGTGTGCGCCTGGCTGCGCGAGCACCCAAAGATCGAGCGCGTTGGCTATCTCGGTTTTCTCGAGGAAGGCAGCCGCCAGGCCGATATCCATCGCCGCCACTGCTCGGGCGCCGGATCGACCTTCTCGCTCTATCTGAAAGGGGGCGAGGCACAGGCCTTCGCGTTCCTCGATGCGCTCAAGATTGCCAAGCTCGCGGTCAGCCTTGGCGGCACCGAGACCCTGGCTAGCCATCCCGCCGCGATGACGCACCTCTCGGTCGCGCCCGAACGCAAGGCGCTGCTCGGAATCAGCGACAGCTTGGTGCGGATATCGATCGGGATCGAAGACGCCGACGACCTGATCGCCGACTTCGAGCAGGCGCTCGACCGGGTTTGAGCGCGGCTTGTATTGCGTCTGAGGCGACCTACATCGGTGTCAGCACGGTCAGGCTGGCGGTACTTCCCCCTTCCGCCGCCACCGCGCCGAGTGGGGTGGCTGCAGACACTCCAGCTCGATCCAGCCAGACTGGACCGAAACGCGGAGCGGCCGAGCGATCGGCCGCTCCGCTCGTTTTCGCATCAGCGGCCGAGCTGGCTGCCCAGGATCAGACCGATGATGCCGGTGCCGATTGCCGCCATGATGATGTCGCCATTGTCGTCGCGATAATAGCGATAGCCGCGACGCGGGGCCGGCAGGTTGTACGAACCCCAGTCGTTCACATAGTAGCGGCTGTTGTTCCAGTTGCCGTAGCGCTGACCCTCGCGCCAACGGCCGTTGTAGCCGTTGTAGCCCGCCTGGCGGTTGTAACGGTTCCAGCGCCACTCGTTGCGGTTGCGCTGCGAGCCGTTCCAGCCCCGACGATTGTCGTAGCGGTCGAACTGGTCGGGGCGGCCGTCACGGTCGCGGTCGCGGTTCCATTCGCGACGGTCGGATCGGCCGTCGCGGTCGCTGTCGCGCCACCTTTGCTGGGCCGCGGCGGGAACCGCGGTCAGCACGCAAGCGGCGGCGGCCAGTGAGGCCATGGCACTCGATAGCTTCTTATTCATTGGTCGCTCCTTTCGGGTGACGACCGGAATGCCGGTCGTGCCCTGAACGGAGGGGAAACGACTCTGTCAGGATACCGTTCCCCCATCGCGTCGGCCGATGAAGCGTTCGATATCGCGGATCAAGTGACGACGCGGCCGCCGTTGACGCCGATGGTCTGGCCGGTGACGTAGCCGGTCTCGTCGAGGCAGAGCCAGGCGCAGGCGTTGGCGATGTCGTTCGGCTCGCCCATGCGGCGCACCGGAATCGTCTGCAACAGGACCTCGGTCGGAATCTGGAAGCGATCGCGGTTCGCCTCGGACATGATCGTGCCCATCACCGAGCCCGGCGGGATGTTGTTCACCGTGATGCCGTAGGGGCCGAATTCCTGCGCCATCGAACGCGTCATCGTCACCACCGCGCCCTTCGACGACGAGTAGGGGATCATGTTGATCGCTCCGGTCTGTGCCGAGGAGGACGAGATGTTGACCACGCGGCCCCACTTCGCCGCCTTCATGTCGGGCAGGACTTCCTGGGTCAGCAGGAACGGTCCGCGCACGTTGACCGCATAGATGAGATCCCAGCGTTCCTCGGTCAGCTCCTCGAAGGGCGTGAAGTCGGTGACGCCAGCGTTATTCACCAGGATATGGATCGGACCGAAGGCCTCGCGCAGCTTGTCGATCGCGGCCTTGACCGGCGCGCGTTGCGAGACGTCGGCGCCCAGCGCGATGGCCTTGCCGCCTGCCGCCTGTATTGCTTCGACCGTCTCGGCGCAGCGGGCTTCGTCGAGATCGAGCACGCCGACGGCCACGCCGTCCTTGGCCAGACGCTTGGCGCAGGCGGCGCCGATGCCGGCGGCGGCGCCGGTGACGAGGGCTACTCGGTAGGTCATGATTCGCTCTCCGCTGTTCAGGTGTTCAACATTGCCCTTAGCGCGAATAGCCGGGCTGGGAAGCGGCTTTTGCGGGCGATCGTACAACATCGCCTAGGCACGGCGAAGTGGCTAGCGGTGTGGGACTTTCGGCGGTGGCGTGGCGCGGGTCAGGCGGTCGAATATCTGAGTCATCACCGCGCTCGCCTCGCGCGCCTTGCCGCGCGCACAGCTCGCCTGCAGCGCGAAATTGCCCCAGCTCTTGCCGTTGAGGAAGTTGATCCCGGCGACGCGCGGCTGCGCGGGATCGAAGATGCAGCCCGCCGGATAGACCTCGCCCGCATAGCCGCCGACGGGATCCTCGGGACCGAGGGCCTGCGGGCGCAGCAGCGCGGCCTGCGCCCGCAGCGCTTCGAACTCGGCCTGGGGCAGGGTGAAGCTGCGACGCTGCTCGCTGAAGTCCTGGGCTTCCTCGGGGTTTTCCGGCGCGCCGACCCTTTCGAGCTCCTCGAGATACTCGATCGAGCCGCCCGGGGTGATCGACCACGAATGGAAGCGCCAGGCTCCACCGGGCTGCTGGACGCGCTTCCACACGGTCAGCGTGTCGCCGGCGATGGCATAGGCGCCGGGCGCGGCGAAATCGCCTACCAGACTTGGCTCCGGCACGTCGGCCTTGCCGCAGGCAGCCAAGGCGAGCGGCAAGGCAAGCGAGAGGATCAGGCGGTCAACGCGCAAGCCGGCGCTCCACGAAGGCGGTCACGGCGGCGAAAGTTTCGGCCGCGCCGGGGCGCTGGAGGCCCATGATCACCGCGACATGCTCCATGCCGTCGATCGCGCAGAGCGTCGAGTTCACACCGGCGGCGAGGAGCTTGTCATGAAACAGCTGCGAATCGTCCCGAAGCACTTCGCCTGTGCCTACGCTGATCAGCGTGGGCGGATAGGCGGTGATCGGTGCGAGCAGCGGCGAGGCCAGCGGATGCTCCGGATCGAAGCCTTGGAGGTAGAGCTCGGCCGCGACATCGGCCGATTCCTTCGAAAACATCGCGTCGAAGGCGGCATTGGCCGCATAGGAGCCGGCGGTGACGCGCAGGTCGAGCCAAGGGGAGAGCAGCACCAGCCCATCGATCCGCGGCGCGCTGCCCAGCGCGCTGAGCAGGCCGAGCGAGGCTGCCAGCCCACCGCCTGCGGAATCTCCGCAGACGATCAGCGGCGCGTCGCCGATTTCTTCGCGCAGCGCGGTCAGCGCGGCGAGTGCGTCGGACAGGCCGGCTGGAAAAGGTCCCTCGGGCGCGAGGCGGTACTGCGGGACGACGATCTCGACATCGCATTCCTTGGCCAGGGCTTCGGCGAAGAGGCTCTCGAATTCGGGGCGGCCTATGCGAAAACCGCCGCCGTGAAGCTGAAGGACATGGCCGCGCGGGATGCCCTCTGGCTTGAAACGCAGTGTACGCAGTCCGCCGAGCTCGTTTTCAACCGGAGGTTTCTCGGTTTTCCAGGTGCCCGCATCGACCATGACCTGCATCTGCGCCCGGCGCTCGAGCAGATCCGCGGGCGCGGCGCGGCCCGCGCGCAAGGGCGGAAGCGATATGGTCATCGATGGATGGTCCCTCTCTGCAGCTTTGCATTCGGCTGTAGAGCGCTCGCCGCCGCGCCGGAAGGCCCCGATACGCAGTTCCGCAATGACGGATATGGAAAAGGCGACGAGCGACCGCTTGCGCGCAAAATCGCGACACGATCCATCTTGCGCAGACCCCGTTTCGCCCCCAAATGTTCAAGCGATGTTCAGCCGCGCGAGACTACGGCTCGTTCGTAAAACTATCGGGCGCCAAGCAGTTAGGTCATGGCCCCCTGGAGAGTCATGATGTTCGCCAATCCGCAATCCCACCTCGGCCGGATCAAGGCCGCCGCCGCGGCGGTTCTGATGCTCGCGGTGACCGCCTGCGCTTCGCCGTTCAACGCCAACGTGTCGCGCTTCCAGTCGCAGCTTCCCGCGCCTTCGGGCCAGACCTTTGCGGTGGTTGCCGACGATCCGTCGATGGCCGGCGGTATCGAGTTCGGGCAGTACGCTCGGCTTGTCGAGGCCAAGCTGGCGCAGCAGGGCTATACCCCGGTCGCAGAGCCCGCGAACGCTACGCTGCTGGTCCGCTTCGACTACGGCGTCGACAAGGGCCGTGAGCGGGTGCGTTCGACCAGCTTCGGCGCGGGTTCCTATTGGGGGCCCTGGCGCGGCTATCGCGGCGGGTTCGGTTATGGCCCCGGCTTCTATCGCCCCGGCCTGTGGAACTATGGCTGGTACGACCCCTGGTTCGACCAGGGCGGCGTCGAGAGCTACACCGTCTTTACCAGCGGCATCGAAGTGAAGATCGATCGCCGTGCCGACGGCCAGCGTCTGTTCGAAGGCAAGGCCGAAGCGGTCTCGACCTCGAACCGCCTGCCTTATGTCGTGCCGAATCTCGTCGAGGCGATGTTCACCAACTTCCCGGGCAATTCGGGCGAGACCGTGCGCATCAGCGTCGCGCCCGAAAACAAGCGCGGCTGATTTCAGCTTCCCAGCGAGGGACGAAGAAGGGCGGGACCGGCAACGGTTCCGCCCTTTTGGTTTGCGCTTGGCATAAGATCCTCCCCTGTAGGGGACCTGGCAGGCCGCCGGCCTCACGGAGGGGTGTCCCCGTCTCCGTGAAGGTTGCGCCCCTCCACCACCAGCTAGGCTGACGGTCCCCTCCCCATACCGGGGAGGATCGTGGATCAATAAGCCCGTTCGACGATGCGGTTGGTGTTCGTCGCGCCGTTCTCGAAATAGCCGAGGCCGTAGTCGCCCTTGATCGTCGTGCGCTGCATGCGGCGGCCGTATTGCGGGTCGTGGCCGCTGACCGCGTGGAGCACGCGCCAGTTGTCCCAGATCAGCATGTCGGTCTCTTTCCACTTGTGGAAGTAGGACAGCGCCTGCGCCTTTTCGAAGATCTCGGCGCAGACCGCCTGGAGCAGGGCGTTGCCTTCGGGGGTCTCGTCGCCTTCGAAGCCTTCGGCCATCCACGGCGAGACGTGGAGCACCTTCTCACCCGAGCTGCGCGTCCAGACCGCCGGGTGGATCGCGCGCGGCACGTCGGCGGCGGCATCCATCACCGCCTGGGCGTGCGAGTTCTCGCTGAGCACGGCGAAGCCTTCGGGCGCACCGAAGTGGAAGTTCGCCATGATGACGTTCATCCGGTAGAGCACATTCTTGCCCTCGATCGCCGCGCGCAGATCGGGCGAGAGCGCTTCGTAGAGCTCGATGCCGTCGGCGAAGCCGGTCATGCCGCCGTCGGGCGGAATGTCGATCGCACGCAGGACGCCGGCGCGGTTGAGCTCGTTGTTGTAGGCGTGGTCGAAGTGCCAGGGCAGCCACTGCGCGGTCTTGCGTCCGCCGATCGACATGAGCCCGTCGGTGCCGGGGGTGTAAGTCATGTCGATCACACCGGGCATGGCATCGTCGACGCGCGGCACGGCTTTGCTCGGGTGCTCCTTGAGCGGACCGAACACGTCGCTGAGCGCGACGTGCATCTGGCCCGAGGGCTCGACGTCTTCGAAGACGATGACGCCCTTGGCTTCGAACAGCGCATTGATCTGCGCGCGGATCGCGGGATCCTGCGTCTGGGCGAGCGTCAGCCCGCCGATGCGGGCGCCGAATGCACGGCCTTCGGTCAGAGGCCTCACGTCGAGAGTCATGACATTCTCCTGGAATCGCATATTTGCGCCGCGCCTATCACGAAAGCGAAGGGCTTGCCTTGACGAAATAGGACAAGGCCGGCCCTGCGAGTGTGCAAGACCGGCCCTGTCATGTTCATCGTTTTATTCGGCTGCGACGGGTTCGGCCGAAGCACTCTCGCGCAAGGTGGGCATGACCTTGTCGGCGAAGCGCTTCATCTGGTCGTAGACGCGGTCGTAGGACATGCCGCCGTAGGAGAAGTTGGCGATGATGTCGTAGTCGCCCACGGTCGCCTTGCGCATCGCATCCTTCTCGATCAGCTGTGCGGGCGTGCCGATCAGGTTGCCGCCGATGTAATCCTTGTAGGCCTTTTCCGGCCCGCCGGCGGCGTTCATCGCATCGCCCAGCGCGACGTAGGTGGCATAGGAGGGCATGTTCTTGAAGTGCTCGCCACCCCATTCGTAGTGGTTGGCGACCTGGTAGAACTGCTTGGCGAAATACTCGTCGGTATATTCGGCCACCTGCTCCTCGGTGTCTACGCAGACGACGAAATCCGAGATCACGAAGGGCGGGGCCTTCTTGCCGTGCTTGGCCTCGAAGGTCGAGCGATAGGCGTTGATCTCCTTCATCGAGTGCGACCAGTCGCCCTGGCTGAAGCGCAGCGCCTTGAGACCGTATTCGGCGGCGACCTCGGCCGAGCTCGGCGACATCGAGACCATCAGCATGCGGTCGCGCGTCCAACCCTCGGGACGCGGCCGGATCTCGACCTCGGGCTGCTGGAAGTGCTTGGTGTTGGCCTTGACCGTGCCGGTCTCGAGCCCGTCCATGATGATCAGTGCGGCCTCGTCGAACAGCTCGCGGCTGTCGGCGATGTCCTTGCGGAAACCGTTGAACTCGCGTCGTGCGGCACCGCGGCCCATGCCGAGGATGACGCGGCCCTCGGACAGCGAATCGAGCATGGCCACCTTCTCGACCACGCGCACCGGATCGTTCCACGGCAGGATCACCGCGGCGGGCATCAGCTTGATCGTCTTGGTCTTCGCCGCCACGTAGCTCAGCGCCTGGAGTGGATCGGGGCAGGCCGCGTAGTCGGTGAAATGGTGTTCGACCATCGCCGCGAAGTCGAAGCCCATGGCCTCGGCCTCGATGGCGATCTGGGTTTCCTTCCGGAAGAACTCCATGTCGGGCATGCCGTGGAGGTTCTGGAAGCCGAGATGGACGCCGATCTGCATGATGTTCTCTCCTCGAAAGTCTTGATTGTCAGGCGGAGACCAGGCGTTCGCTGGTCGATGTGATCGGTTCCTCGCCGTTGAGCGTGGCGCGGTGGAACTCGCGGCCGCTCTCGCGGTCGAAGGGCAGGACGCGGTGCATGGCGCCGGTGTTGTCCCAGATGACGAGATCACCGAGCTGCCACTTGTGGCGATAGACGTACTTGTCCTGCGTCGCGTGGCGCATCAGCCGTTCGAGCAGGTCGTGGCTCTCGGCCTGGGCCATGCCCTCGACATAAGCGCCGGAGGTGCTGAGCACGAGCGACTTGCGGCCAGAGCGATGGTGCCAGACGAGCGGATGCGAGCGCTGCGGATAGCTATACCAGACCGCGAATTCCTCGGGCGTGACGTCGCGCATCACCGGGAACAGCGCAGCCTGCATCGTGTGGACCACGCGCAGTTGTTCGAGCGCGGCGCGCTCGCCCTCGGGCAGGTCCTCGAAGGCGGCATAGGTGTTGGCGAAGCAGGTGTCGCCACCGGTCTGCGACAGCTTGAACGGGGTGAACAGCGTCGCCAGTGGCGGTACCGGCTCGTAGGTGCCGTCCATGTGCCAGAGGTGGTTGCCGGGCAGGAACCGCGCGTAGTCCGGGTTCACCTTGCTATCGAGCGAGATCTTCATCACGCCCTCTTCGCCTTCGTTGAGCGTGCGCCCGTCGGTGCCGCGCTTCGACGCTCCGAGCCGCAGGTCGCCGAGCGACCGCGAAATCGTGCGCAGTTCGGCATCGTCGGGTGCGATCCCGCGAAACAGCAGCACGCCGCGCGCGTCGAGCAGCGCGCGGATATCCTGCGCGTGTTCGCCGCTGAGCAGGTCGGCCTTGGTGATGTCCACCTGCGATCCCATGCGGGGGGACAGATCGATCGACGAAAGCGCCATGGCTGGCATCCTCTCCATGTCCGTCAGGCCGACTCGGCAGCAGATCATTTGTTACTCTTATCGTTTCAATAGCAAGCCGATATGATACCGTCGAGAGCGTTTTTTGCGGAATTGGCTTGAATAGTCACTTGCATCGTTTCAATGCCGGGCGATGGCCGAAATGCAAACATCGCCACCGATCCTGCGCCGGCCCGGGCGGCCGACGCTCAGTGACGAGCAATTGCTCGACATTGCGCTCGACCTGTTCCTCGAGCACGGCTTCGAGCGCACGAGCATCGACGCGATCACCGCCGCGGCGGGCATGGCCAAGCGTACGGTCTATGCGCGGTACGCCGACAAGGAAGCGTTGTTCAAGGCGGCGCTGGCGCGCGCGATCGACGAGTGGATGGTGCCCGTGGCGCGGCTGCGTGCGGCCGAGGTCGACGACCTGGAAAAGGCGCTGCTGGCGATCGCGCAGATGCTCCTGACCAACATCCTCAGCCCTGCGGGCCTGCGGCTGCTGCGGCTGAGCAACGCGGTCTCGGTTTCCATGCCCGAAATCGCCGCCGCCAACACGCGCATGGGGACCGAGCCGACCCTGGACTATCTGGCCGACCTGTTCCGTCGCCGCCTGCTGCCCGCCGATGCCCCCGCGCCCGAAGCCCAGGAGGCGGCGCTGGCCTTCCTCCACCTCGTCGTCGGCGGTCCGGCGAGCACGGCCGCCTGGGGTGTTGCGTTCGACGACGACTCGATCGATCGCCACACGCGCTACTGCGTGCGACTGTTTCTGCATGGGGCCTTGCCTGTGCAGGATCGGGGACTGATCGAACGCGAGAACCGGCGGCTCAGGGCCCAGGCCGCAGAGGCGGCCGAGGTATTGGATTCGTTGAATAAAAAACTGCGTGACGGGATCTGACGGCGCGCGACGGGCCGTGCGCAAGGCGGGGTAAAAAGTCTACTGAGTCGCTTGAGATTGGCCGGACTTGGTTTATCTTAGGTTAATCGACTCGGAGGAAGCGCCATGCGGCAAATTCAGATTGGATCGATTGTTTTCGCCAAAGGCGAACGGATGTTGCGCCGGGTTCTGGCGATCAAGGACGATCATGCGCGACTGGAGGGCATCAATGGCAGCCCGCGGCGCTGGTTCTCGCTCTCGCAGCTTTCGCTGGGCGGCGAAAGCGCCCCGCTCAAGACACACCTGCTCTGAATTCATCGAGCGGGTGAATTCGTGAGGCGCCGCTGACGCGCGCCTCACCTTCCCTATTTTACATGCGCCATGAGCGGATCGGCCATCAGGCTGGTCGCGAAAGGTTTGAGCTGATCGAGCGCGCCGGCCTGGACCAGCTTGGGCCAATCGGGTTCGGCGATCATCGCGCGACCGACCGCGATCAGGTCGAAGTCGCCGCGATCGAAGCGGCGCATCAGCTCGTCGAGCTTGGCCAGATCGAGCTCGGCGGTCTTGCCTTCGCTGAGGCTGACCAGGAAATCGAGGTCGAGCCCGATCGAGCCGATCGTGCAGGTCGGCACGCCGGTCACCGCCTTGACCCAGCCGGCAAGATTGCGATCGTCGATCTCGGGGAAGCAGGGTTCCCAGAAGCGGCGCTGCGAGCAGTCGAACAGCTCGACCCCGGCCTCGACGATCGGTGCGAGCAGCGCTTCGAGCTCCTGGGGCGTATCGGCCAGGCGCGCGTTGAAATCGACCATCTTCCAGTTGGACATGCGCATGATGATCGGCATGCCGGGTTCGAGCTGCGCGCGGCAGGCGCGCACGACTTCGGCGGCGAACTGGCCGCGCGCGCGCGGCGAGCCGCCATAGCGGTCGCTGCGGTGGTTGAGCGCCTTCCACAGGAACTGGTCGATGACGTAGCCGTGCGCGCCGTGGAGCTCGATCCCGTCGAAGCCGAGCTCGACCGCCTTGGCCGCGCCGCGTGCATAGGCGGCGATGACCTCATCGATCTGCGCCTGGGTCATGCCCTCGGTCACCTGCTTGCCGGGCGCGATGTAGCCCGAGGGGCTGACCTGACCGAGCTCGTCGCGGAATTCGACGTCGTTGCCGACGAGCACGTCGGGGCCGCGGTAGACGAGGCCGACGTGCCAGAGTTCGGGCAGGCAGATTCCGCCCTCGCGGTGGACCTTGGTGGCCACGTTGCGCCAGGCGTCCCAGGCGTCGTCGCCGTGGAAGCGGCCGAGCATCGGATTGTCGCCAGACGAAGGGTGATCGATATAGGCGCCCTCGGTGATCACCAGGCTGGCGCCGCCCTGTGCGCGCCGTGCGTAGTATTCGGCGGCATCGTCACCGGGGATGCCACCTTCGCAGACCTCGAGCCCCATCGGCGGGAAGACGAAGCGGTTGGGCAGGGTGAACCTGCCGAGCTGGAACGGTGTAAACAGGCCGCTGAAATCGGTCATGGGCTCTCCGGGAATGTCACTCACGCTTTCTGAGCGGCGCGTTCGCCAAGCAATTTGTACAGATGTTCAGCCGATGTCGAGCGGAAGCTTGTCAGCGCCGGGCTTGCAGCCGGGTGAGATCCTCGGTGCGATCGACGTCGAGCAGGATACCGTCGTCGGCCACTTCGACGAAAGCCAGGTCGTCGCGCTGCTTGAGCAGGCGGCCCGCGCCCTCGTCACCCGCCAGCCGGGCGATCTCGGGAAAGGCGCGCGCAGCCAGCAGGACGGGATGGCCGTTCTTGCCCGCGTGGCGGGGCACGGCAGCGAAGCGATCGTCCAGAACCGCAGCGAGCCGGGCCGCGACGTCGTGCGGGATCAGCGGCATGTCGCCGAGGAAGACGAAGACCCCCGTGACTTCACCAGCCGCGGCGACGCCGGCCTGGAGCGATTCGGAAAGCGCGGTGCTCGCGATGCACACGCGCTCGATCGGGGGGACTGCCGGCCAGTCGCCGAAATCGACGCGATCGCCGCAGACGACGATGACGCGTTCGACTGGCGCCGCACGCGCAGCGCGAATCGCGTGATGAAGCAGCGGTTCGCCGCGGAACGACGCGGAGAGCTTGTCGCCACCGAAGCGCCGTGCAGCGCCGGCGGCCAGGACGACCGCGACGAGCGGCGTGGTCACGCGCGTTCCCGGGTGGGGTTCAACGCCTGCATGATCTCGGCCAGGATGCCCACCGCGACCTCCCAGGGGGCCTTGCCCAGCCCGGCGATGCCCGGCGACAGGTGCAGGCGGGCCAGTTCCTCTGCGGTCGCGCCGGCGGCTGCGAGCGCCGCGAGCCGCGCGGGTGCACGCGACTTGGCGCCGATCATCGCGACATAGCCGGCGCCGTGGCGCAGCGCGTGGAGGCAGCCGCCGAGGTCATGATGATCCTCGTGCGTCGCGCCGACATAGGCGGTCCAGCGATCGACGCCGATCTCGGGCAGGAGCGCCGACGGTTCGCCGCGCAGATAGGTGACCTTGGAGAAGGGGGAAGGGCCCTCGGGTCCTCCGGGGCGCAGCAGCAGCGTTTCGAACTGGGCTTCGGCGGCGAGTTGCGCCAGAGCCAGGGCGCCAGGATCGCCGCCCGAGACGATCAGCCGCCGCGGCGGATCGTAGCGGCGCTCGATCCGCAGAGGATCCTGGGTCAGCGAGAGCAGGGGCGCGTCGTCGCCCACGAGCACTTGCTGATCGGTTCCGTCGGTCGACCAGAGGCAGGGGCGGCGCTCGCGCGCATTCTCGAGCAGGGCCTGCGCCGCCGGGCTGTCGAGATCGATCCTTTCGAGCAGGACGTGCAGCGCTCCGCCACAACGCAGCCGGATGTCGATCCAGGGGCTGCCCATGCCGTAGTGGAGGCGGCGCGGCGCGCCGTCTGCCAGCACTTCGGCGGCATGGCGGGCAACGTCGCCCTCGATGCAGTCGCCCGAGAAATAGCCGCTGGCCTGGCGGCCGTCGAACAGCATCTGCGCGCCCGGTCCGCGGGGGGCGCTGCCTTCGACCTTGTAGAGCGTGGCCAATGCAGCGGGCCGGCCGGCGGCGAGGGCGCGGGCCAGCATGGGGCGCACGTCGTCGCTCCAGCCGAACAGGGGCCAGTCGGCATCGGCGATCACGTCGTCTTCGATCATCACAGCTATGATATGTACCGTCTCATAGAACGGCAAGGCAGCCCTATGCCGAAGCGGGTGAGCGCTCACCGCTGATGAGGGGGGCGATGATCAGGCGATTGAGGATCGCGGCGATCTCTTCGGGCGAATAGGCCTCGTCCTGCGAAAGCCACCAGGCGAGCAGGTCGATCGTTCCGCCAGTGCCGTAGACCACGCCGAGGTCGGCGGGGAGCCACGACTTGCGCTCGACCATGTCGCGCGGCAGCTGCCGGGCCTGGCGGATGAATTCCTCGCGAACGATGCCCGCGGCGCCGCCCGTCAGCAATGCGGCCCAGAGATTGCGGTGCTCGGCGACGTGACCGCACAGCGCGCGCGTCGATTCAAAGCTGTTGGAATCGTAGAGCACCGGCAACGTGCGGGCGAGCAGGTCGGCGATTTCTTCCGAGGCGACGTCGCTGAGCAGGGCTTCCTTGGTCGGATAATGGCGGAAGAACGTGGCGTAGCCCGTTCCTGCGCGCGCCGAGATCTCGCGGATTGTCAGCTGGTCGAACGGTTTCTCCTCGAGCAGTTCGAGCAGGGCACCGGTCAATGCGTTGCGCGAGCGTACCTGGCGGGCGTCGCTGGGGCCTTCCCTGCTGATACGACTGACGGCGGCTTCCATGACGGTGCCGTAACATTGGTATTCGCGTGTGTCGATTGGCCGGCGGGCGCTGGCCGAGAATCCGGTTCAAATCATGGACATTATCGTGGTCGCGACGTTGCCGCGGTGCGATCAGACCAAGGTGATGCGGTCGGCGTAGAGCAGGCGACCGCCCGAAAGGTGCCAGAGTGCCTCGTTGAAATCGCCCGGTGCCATGGCGAAGCAGCCCTCGCTGCGGCCGATCTTGCCCCACTTCGAGACCATCGACGGATCGACGTACCAGGCCGGATGGACGACGATCGCGCGGGGCAGGGCGAGCGAATTGTCGGGATCGAGCCCGACCAGGCGGATCGAGGTGCCGTACTTTCCCTTGTACCATTCGCAGGTCAGGTAGCCGCCGCGCGAGGTGGCCTCCGAGCCGGGTACGTTCGAGAACTGCTTGAGCCAGCCGTCATGCTCGGGATCCGAGCCGCGGCCATGGGCGACGAGGAACGAGCGGACCGTGCCGTTCTCGAGATTGGCGAAGTGGAATCGCGGTAGCGACGAAGGGCGAGCAAAATCGGCGATGCCTGCGATGTCGCGGCGCCAGACGGCATTGCCGGCACGCGCGACCTCGCGCTGGGCGATCTCGAGCACGCGGCGATCGTAGACGGGGTTGGGATCGGGAACCGCCGGAACGGTCAGCGCCGGGGGCGTTGGCGCTGCGGGAGCTGCCGGCGGCACGAAGGTGTGGTCGAAGGCATCGCCCAGCGGATCGGCCAATGCGCGCGCCGGCACGGCGAGCGCAGCGGCTCCGATGAGCCCGCCCTTGATGACATCCCGTCGTTTCAATCCCGCCGACATAGCTTTCCGATATAGGGAGAACGTGAAGAAATCGCCATATCGGATTGAAAGCGGTTCCACTCTTGAACGGAATTAACGTGCATTCCGGCCGTGCACGGCGGTTTCAGGCGACGACTTTCAGCCGTGCCTTGTCGTGCTGCGCCATCCAGGCCTCGACCACCGGCGCGATCGACTTGCGCCACTTGCTGCCGTTGAAGATGCCATAGTGGCCCACGTCGGGCGCGAGATGGTATTTCTTGCGGCTCGCGGCGAGCTTGGAAGCGAGCGTCAGCGCGGCCTTGGTCTGGCCGATGCCCGATATGTCGTCCTTCTCGCCCTCGATCGCGAGGATCGCGGTGTCGCGGATCGCGGTCAGATCGATCGGCTTGCCGCGGTGGACGAACTCGCCCTTGGGCAGCGAATGGCGCTGGAACACGTGCTCGATCGTCTGGAGGTAGAACTCTGCGGTCATGTCGCAGACCGAGCGATACTCGTCGTAGAACGCCTTGGTCGAATCGGCGCTGTCCTCGTCACCGGCGACCAGGTGCTCGAACATCTGGTAGTGGCTCTGCAGGTGGGTGTTGATGTTCTGCCACATGAAGCCGGCGAGCTGGAGGAAGCCCGGATAGACCTTGCGACCCGCGCCCGGATAGATCGCGGGGACCGTGGCGATGACCGTGTTCTCGAACCACGAGAAGGGCCGCGTCGTCGCGAGGTCGTTGACGCTGGTCGGCGCCTCGCGCGTGTCGATCGGCCCGCCCATCATCGTCAGGGTGGTCGGCCGGCACGGGTTGCCGTCGGCGCCCATGATCGCGGTCGCGGCGAGTGCCGGCACCGAAGGTTGGCAGACCGCGATCACGTGAGTGTTGGGGCCGATGTGCTCGAGGAAGGCGATCAGGTAATCGATGTAGTCGTCGAGATCGAAGCGGCCGGTCTCCACCGGCACGGTCTTCGCGTCGGCCCAGTCGGTGATGTAGACGGTGGCGCGCTCGGCCATGCGCGCGACGGTGCCGCGCAGCAGCGTGGCGTAGTGTCCGCTCATCGGCGCGACGATCAGCAGCTTGGGGGCATCTTCGGCCAGTCCGGCGTGGGTGAAGCGCAGCAGATTGCCGAAGGGGCGGTGGAGCACGATCGCCTCGGTTACGGCATGCGTCTCGCCATCGACGGTGACGCTCTCGATGTCGAAGGCGGGCTTGCCGCGCGGCGCGGCCGCATGGGCGAAGACGTCGAGCGCCGAGGACATTACCGAGCCGAAACCGAAGGCGCCGAAAGGCGACAGCGGGTTCGCGAGCATTTCCGCGGTGACGGATGCCCAGGCGCTAGCGCCGGTGAGCATGGCGCGCTGCAACTCGTAGGCGTTATAGAGCAAGGGGTGACTCCTGAAGCATGCCCATAACCTGGGGCTTCGCGATTGATTGTGCAATGCGGCATTTTTGCGGGCGCCGCGTGAGCTGGCGCATAATGGACCGGCTTGTCCGCCAGCTTGTGCGGCACACGCTTTCCCTCGGCCCGCAGTGGTTGTAAGGGCGCGCGATGACCGCCGAAAGTATCGAGGCCGAAGCGCCGCTTTCCGTCGAAGGCCCGGAGTCTGCGGGGGAGACGACGAGCGAGCCCGAGGCCCTGCCCGAAGGCAAGCCCGCGCGCAGCCTCGGCCCGCTGCGGATGATCTGGCAGCTGACCCTCGCCTATCCCAAGCAGATCGCCATCGCGGTGCTCGCGCTGCTGACGACCTCCTCGGCGACGATCGCGATCCCTGCGCGGTTCAAGGCGATCATCGATCAGGCCTTCGGCCCCAACGCCGCGGTCGAGACGATCAACCACGCCTTCTACTATCTGCTGATGATCGTCATCGTGCTCGGCCTGGCGACGGCCGTGCGCTTCTACTTCGTATCCTGGCTCGGCGAGCGCGTGGTCGGCGACCTGCGGCTGCGCGTACAGGACAACCTGCTGCGCCTGGCACCGAGCTTCTTCGAGGCGAACAGCCCGAAGGAGATATCCTCGCGGATGACCTCGGACACGGCGATCATCGAGACTGTGGTCGGCACGACCGTCTCGGTCGCGCTGCGCAATCTGATCACCGGCGTCGGCGGGGTGATCTACCTGTTCTTCCTCGCGCCGATGCTCACCCTGGGCCTCGTCGTCGGCATCCCGCTCGTGGTCCTGCCGATCGTCTGGTTCGGCCGGCGGCTGCGCAACGTCTCGCGCACCAGCCAGGACCGCGTCGCCGGGATTGGCGCGATCACCGCCGAAGTGCTCGGTGCGATCCGCGTGGTCCAGGCGTTCAACCAGGAAGGTCGTGAACGCGCGCGCTTCGCCGATGAGGTCGAGCGCACCTTCGCCACGGCCAAGCGCCGCATCACGATCCGCGCGGCGATGACCGCAACGATCATGGTCCTCGTCTTCGGTGCGCTGGTCCTGCTGATGTGGCGCGGTGCGCTTGCCGTCGCGACCGGCGAGATCGGCGGCGGCACGATCGCCGCTTTCGTGCTGACCGGCGGGCTGGTGGCGGGCGCCTTCGGTTCGCTGACCGAGGTCTACGGCGACCTGCTGCGCGGCGCCGGTGCCGCCAGCCGGCTCAACGAATTGCTCAACGAGAAGCCGACGATCGCGCCGCCCGCGCGGCCGATGGTCCTGCCCGAGCCGCGCGGTCAGCTTGCCTTCGAGCGCGTCTCGTTCCGCTATCCATCACGGCCCGAATTCGCCGCGCTGGTCGACTTCAGTCTGGCGGTCGAGCCCGGCGAGACCGTCGCCATCGTCGGCCCCTCGGGCGCGGGCAAGTCGACGATCTTCCAGCTCGCCGAGCGCTTCTACGATCCGCATCAGGGCACGGTGAAGCTAGACGGTGTGCCGCTGATCTCTGCCGATCCCGCCGACATTCGTCGCCGCATGGCGCTGGTGCCGCAGGAAGGCGTGCTCTTCGCCGCCTCGGCGCGCGACAATCTGCGCTATGGTCATTGGGAGGCCAGCGACGAGGCGATCTGGGATGCAGCGCGCGCGGCCAATGCCGAGGGTTTCCTGCGCGAGCTGCCGGAAGGCCTCGACACCTTCCTCGGCGAAGACGGTGCGCGCCTTTCGGGCGGCCAGCGCCAGCGTATCGCCATCGCCCGCGCACTGTTGCGCGATGCGCCGATCCTGCTGCTCGACGAGGCGACCTCGGCGCTCGACGCCGAAAGCGAGCGGCTGGTCCAGGATGCGCTCGATCGCTTGATGGCCAGTCGCACCACCTTGGTCATCGCGCACCGCCTGTCGACCGTGCGCCAGGCCGATCGCATCGTCGTCATGGACAAGGGCCGAATCGTCGAACAGGGCACGCACGAGGAACTCAGCGGCGCCGGCGGGCTTTATGCCCGGTTGGCCTCGCTGCAATTCGACGAACGGCAATTTTCGTCCGTCGAATGACCTCCTTGCCTAGAGCAGGGCAGTCTAGGTAGCCTGGCTTCCGCATCTTACCGGGAGCCCCCATGCCCTTGATCCGTCGCGCCGTCCTGGCCGTTACCGCCGTTTCCACCCTGGCGCTCTCCGCGCCGCTCTTTGCCGAGGCGCCCGCGAAGCCTGCCGCGGCCACCCAGCCCGCCAAGGAGGATTGGGGCAAGTTCGGCGTCCAGACCCAGTGGATCGACCCCGCCGCCAAGCCCGGCGACGACTTCAACCGCTACGTCAACGGCAAGTGGGACGACGTCACCGCGATGCCCGCCGACAAGACGCGGATCGGCGCCTTCATCACCCTGCGCGACCTGTCCGAGGACCGGCTGCACGCGATCCTCAACCAGCTGACCGCGAGCAAGCCCGCGCGTGGTACCGCCGAAGCGCGTGTCGCCGATGCCTACAAGGCGTTCATGGACACGGCGGCGATCAACAAGGCCGGCCTCGCACCCGCGCGTCCGGTGCTCGACCGTATCGCTGCGGCAAAGACCACTGACGATCTCATGGCGCTGTTCGCCACGCCGGGGATCGAATCGCCGATCGGCGCGGGCGTCGATGCCGACGAGAAGCAGAGTGACATCTACGCGCTCTATCTCGGTCAGAGCGGCCTCGGCCTGCCTGATCGCGACTACTACCTGGCGGACACCCCCAAGTTCCGCGACATCCGTGCCAAATACCTCGACTTCCTGACCCTAATGCTCGGCAAGGCCGGCTATGCGAACGCGCGTGTCGCGGCGCAGTCGGTTTTCGATCTCGAGACCGCGCTCGCGCGCACCCATTGGGATCGTGCGATGCAGCGCAACCGCGACCTCACCTACAACAAGCTGAGCCTTGCCGAGCTCGATGCCCTGGCGCCGGGGCTCGTGCGGAAGTTCCTGGCCGATGCCGGGGCCGGCGCCGCGACCGAGGTGATCGTGCCGCAGATGCCGCCGACGGCCGCGGAAATCGCCGCAGCCAAGATCACGCCCGATGATCTGAAGACCAAGCTCGGCGGCGGCGTACCGGCGACGCTCGCGCTGATCACGGCAACGCCGATCGACACCTGGAAAGCCTATCTCACCGCGCATTTCCTCAGCGACCACGCGGCCTATCTGCCCAAGGACATCGACGAGGCGCAGTTCGCCTTCTACGGCACCGTGCTCGGCGGTCAGCCGCAGCAGCGCGCGCGTTGGCGCCGCGGGATTTCCGCGGTCGAGGGTCAGATCGGCGAACTGCTCGGCGAGGTCTATGCCCAGCGCTATTTCCCGCCGGCGAACAAGGCGGCGATGGACGATCTCGTCACCAACCTGCGCAAGGCGATGGCGGCCAACCTGGCCGAGCTAAAGTGGATGGGACCGGAGACGCGCAAGGAAGCCCAGGCCAAGCTCGACGCCTTCACCCCGAAGATCGGCGCGCCGGCCAGTTACAAGACCTATGACGGGCTGGTGATCGATGCGACCAAGCCGCTGGCCAATCGGCTCGCCGCGTCCAAGTGGGAAACCGAGTTCCGGATGGCCCGCCTCGGCAAGCCGGTCGATCGCGCCGAATGGTTCATGTTCCCGCAGACGGTGAACGCCTATTACAACCCGACCTTCAACGAGATCGTCTTCCCTGCGGCGATCCTGCAGCCGCCGTTCTTCGCGCTCTCGGCCGATCCTGCGGTCAACTACGGCGGCATCGGCGCGGTGATCGGCCACGAGATGGGTCACGGCTTCGACGACCAGGGCGCCAAGTCCGACGGCCGCGGCAACCTGCGCGACTGGTGGACGCCGCAGGACAAGGCCGCCTTCGAGGCGCTGACCGTCAAGCTCGTCGGCCAGTACAACGCCTTCTGCCCGTTCGACGGCAGCAAGGCCGGCAGCGAAAAGGCCTGCATCAATGGGTCGCTGACCCTGGGCGAGAACATCGGCGATCTCGGCGGGCTCAGCCTCGCCTATCGCGCCTACAAGCTCTCGCTGAACGGCAAGGAAGCCCCGGTGATCGACGGCTTCACGGGCGACCAGCGCTTCTTCCTCGGCTGGGCGCAGGTCTGGCGTGGCAAGACCCGCGAGGAGCAGGCGCGCCAGTTCCTCGTCACCGATCCGCACTCGCCCGGCGAGTATCGGATCAACGGCATCGTCCGCAATTTCGACGAGTGGTACAAGGCGTTCGACGTCAAGCCGGGAGAGAAGCTGTACCTGCCGCCCGACCAGCGCGTGCGCATCTGGTGATCCCTTGGCGCCGTCCCGACGAGGGGCGGCGCCAGATTACCGCAATGCAACTTGACTTGGCCGTGCGGTCCTTCATCACCGCACGCGCATGGACCTGACCCTCACCGCGATCCTCCTCGGCATAGTCGAGGGCCTCACCGAGTTCATCCCCGTCTCCTCGACCGGGCACCTCATCCTCGCTTCCGAGATCTTCGGCTATGACGCGAACACCTGGAAGGTGTTCAACGTCGTGATCCAGCTCGGCGCGATCCTCGCGGTGATCGTGCAATACTGGCGGACCTTCTGGGCCGTGGGCACGGGCCTCCTGCGCTGGCAGCCGATGAGCGTCGCCTTCGTGCGCAACCTGCTCGTCGCCTTCATCCCTTCGGCGGTGCTCGGGCTCGCGCTCAAGGACTACATCGACGTGCTGCTGGGCAGTCCGCTCGTGGTGGGCTGGGCGCTGATCCTGGGCGGTATCGCGATCCTGGGCATCGAGCGCTGGGCCAAGCCCGGAGGGCCGACGGGTGTCGCGCAGTTGCCGGTCGGCCAGGCGCTGGGTGTCGGGCTGTTCCAGTGCATTTCGATGATCCCGGGCGTCAGCCGCTCGGGCGCGACGATCATGGGGGCGCTCGCGATGGGCATCGAGCGCCGCACCGCCGCCGAGTTCAGTTTCTTCCTGGCCGTGCCGACGATGATGGGCGCGACCACGCTCGAGCTGTGGGACAGCCGCGCGTCGCTCGCTGGCGGGCTCGGCCCGGTCGGCTGGAACGAGATCGCAGTGGGCTTCGTCGTTTCGTTCATCGTCGCGCTGGTGGTGATCAAGGCCTTCGTCGCCTTCGTCAGCCGCTCGGGCTTCTCGCCCTTCGCCTGGTACCGCATCGTTGCAGGCATCCTCGCGGTGGTCCTGCTCAGCACATAGGAGACGGCGGATGGGCAAGCTCAAGAAGAAGAAGTACCTCGAGCTGCTCGAACCGCTGCAGGAAGACCTGGTCGCCATGGCGCGCTGGGCCGAGGCGACGGGCGCGCGGATCGTCGTGCTGTTCGAGGGGCGCGACACGGCGGGCAAGGGCGGGGCGATCAACGCCATCGCCAGCCATCTCAACAGCCGCCAGTGCAAGGTCGTGGCGCTGAGCAAGCCCAGCGACGACGAGAAGGGCCAGTGGTACTTCCAGCGCTATGTCGGCCACCTGCCGACGAGCGGCCAGATCGTGCTGTTCGATCGTTCCTGGTACAATCGTGCCGGCGTCGAGAAGGTCATGGGCTTCGCTACCGAAGAACAGGTCGCGGCCTTTCTCGACCAGGCGCCGCGGTTCGAGAAGCTGCTCGTCCAGGACGGCGTGTTGCTCTTCAAATACTGGCTGACCTGCGACCAGGTCGAGCAGGAAGAGCGCCTGCGCGAGCGCGCCGAGGACCCGCTCAAGCGCTGGAAGCTCTCGCCGATCGATCTCGTCGCGCGCGAAAAGTACGATGATTATACCCAGGCGCGCGAGGCCATGCTGGCGGCGACGCACACCAAGCAGGCGCCCTGGACCCTCGTCGATTTCAACGACCAGCACCGCGGCCGGTTGACCGTGATCCGCGATTTCCTCGACCGCTTGCCGGACAAGAAGGTCGAAGCGCCTGACATCGAGTTCAAGCCGCTCGAAAACAAGCCGGGCGAGGAGAGCTTCGACAAGCTCAAGCCGATCAAGGCCTACCCGGTCGATTGATCGCTCGGGCGCGCGGAGGCCTCTCGCCAGCCCGATGGGGCGTGGTTATGGTACCGAAGAGGCCGATTTTCCCAGGGAGAGAGACATGCGCAAATTCACCGCGGAACAGCTGCACGCGGCTTTCGAGCTCCAGCAGATGCTCTACGATTTCGCCTATGAGCTCGACCACGGTTCGGAGAAGGTCGGCCGGTACTATGCCGAAGACGGCGCGTTCCGCACGGGCGGCATCAATGTCGAGGGGCGGGCCGCGATCCAGGGCTTCTACGACACGCGCAACGAGAACGTGAAGAAGTACCAGAAGGACGGCCAGCGCACCGGCCGCCACATCTTCACCAATGTCCGCGTCGTGTTCGACGAAGCCGATGCCGGCAAGGCGACGATCCACTTCACCAACATCAACTATGCGGGCGAGGGTCCGGCACCGGTCCAGGGCCTCGGCAGCCCTTCGGCGATCGCCGACGGCCTGATGGAATGCCGCCGCCAGGCCGACGGCCACTGGCTGTTCACGCTGTTCGCGCCCAAGCAGGCGCTGATCGGCGAGGACGATTTCATGAAGCTGATGCTGGCGCTCAACGCCAAGAAGTGAGGGCTCAGGCCGGCGCGCGATAGCCGAGGCTGCGCGAGATCGTCGCGGCCTCGTCGCGCACCAGGCGCTCGAGTTCGTGGAGCCGGTCCTGCAGTCGCAGGCTCGGCGCGGCGACGATCAGCGCCCCCAGGACCGTGCCCGCGGCATCGCGGATCGCCGCGGCGGTGCCGGTGACGCCTTCGGAGGCCTGGTCGATCGTCTGCGCCACGCCGGCCGCGCGCGCGGTGGCGATCGCCTCGACCAGCGCGCGCTTGCCCGTTAGCGTCTCGGTAGTGAAGGCTTCGGGCTTCACGCGTTCGAGATAGCGGCGCAAGTCCGCCTCGGATCCCGCCGCGAGCAGCGCGCGGCCGCCCGCGGTCGAATAGAGCGGGCGGCGATCACCCACGGGCACGATGAAGCGCACGGTCTTCTGGCTCTCGATGACGTCGACATAGGTCAGCGTCTCGCCGTCCTCGTCGCCGACGCCGAACAGCACGGTCTCGCCGCAGCGTTCGGCCAATCGCCGCATGCCCTCGCGCACGAGGTCCGAACTCTGCAGCCGCCGGCGCGCCTCGAGCAGCGCGCTCGACAGGCCGAAGGCGCCCGGGCCGAGCTGCCAGGCACCGTCGGCGGCCATGACGAAGCCTTCCTCGGCCAGCCCGCGCAGCAGCGCCGCGAGGCTCGACTTGGGCGCGCTGAGCGTACGCGCGAGATCGGCCAGGCTCATCGGCCCGGGGCTCGTGCAGAGCGCCTCGAGAATGCGGATGACCCGCGTCACCGACTGCGGCGACTGCGACCCGCGCTCATCGGTCGGCGTGCGTGTTCCCGGCGATAGCCCCATTGCGCCGATAGAGCGGAGCAGGGCGGGGAATGCAAGCTTGCGGCTTGCTCCTAGGCGAAAGCGGGCAGCACGTCCTCGGCGATATCGCGGGCGTAGTGCAGGAACCGCTCGACCGGCAGGCCCGGCGGCATGCCGAGCAGATAGTGTTCGAGCGGCATCCGCGCCTGGAGATCCTTCAGCTTGGCGATCGCCTCTTCGGGCGTCAGGATCTTGAATTCGCCGCTGGCCTTGTATTCGTCGAGCGTCTTGGGCTTCATCCCGCCCATGCCCAGCGCCTGATCCTCGGCGAAGAATTCAGCGTAGCTGTTGTTGACGTGGAGGAAGTGCGGCGCGAGCTCTTCCATCGCCGCTTCGGGATCGCGCGCGATGAAATGGGTGAGCGCCGGTATGCGTACGCCGACCGAGGCCGGATCGCGCCCGCGTTCCTGCAGCTTGGCGGCGTAGGAGTCCCAGATCTCGGCATTGCCGATATAGCCGTCGCCATAGCGTGCGACGCGATCGAGCGCCTTGTCGGAGAAGCCGCCGATGTAGAGCGGGACGCGGCCCTGCGGCGCCGGCGGGCTCAGCCTGGCGCCGGTAATGTTGAAATGCTTGCCCGCGAAATCGACGGTCTCGCCGGCCCAGAGCTGGGTGACGATCTGGAGGAATTCGTCGAAGCGCGCGCCGCGCCTGGTGAAGTCGACGCCGAAGGCCGCGGTCTCGCGCTTGCGGTAGCCGATGGCCAGGCCGAGATCGAGCCGCCCTTGCGACAGCAGGTCGATCATCGCCGCTTCCTGCGCGAAGCGGACGGGTTCGTAGAGCGGGGCGAGCGCGACGCCGGTGCCGAGCCGCATGGTCTTGGTCCGCGCGGCGATCGCCGCGAGCAGGGTCAGCGGTGTCGGCAGATAGCCGTCATCGGCCAGATGGTGTTCGGGGACATAGGCCGCGCCGAAGCCGAGCCGCTCGGTCTCGACGATCGCGTCGAGCGTTTCGGCGTAAAGCGCTTGCCACGGCCGCTGCCACTGTGGCGGATTCCGAAAGTCGTAAAGGAAGCCGATGGTCAGTTTGGACATGCACGCTCTCCCCGCCTGCTGAACAGGTGTTCTACAGGCGCGGTATGGGAAAAGCTGTGCGGATGTCCAGCGGCTTTACGAAGCGTCCATCGAATAGCCGGCTGCGCGGACCGTGCGGATCGGATCGCTCTCGCCGTCGCGGTTGATCGCCTTGCGCAGGCGGCGGATGTGGACGTCTACCGTACGCTCGTCGATGTCCGAGTCCATGCCCCAGACGCCGTCGAGGATCTGCTGGCGCGAGAGCACGCGGTTGGGGCGTTCCATGAAATAGCGCAGCAGCTTGAACTCGGTCGGGCCCAGGTGCAGCGCTTCGCCCTTGCGGCGCACGCGGTGCGAGGCGAAGTCGAGCTCGAGATCGCCGAACACGAGCACGTCGCCGGCCAGCGACGGACGGCTGCGGCGCAGCAGCGCTTCGACGCGCGCCATCAGCTCGCGCGGGCTGAACGGCTTGGTGACGTAGTCGTCGGCGCCGGTCTTGAAGCCGCGGATGCGGTCCTCTTCCTCGCCGCGCGCGGTGAGCATCAGGATCGGTACGCGCGCGGTCGCCTTGTCCTTGCGCAGCTGGCGGCAGACCTCGATGCCGGGGACCTGTTCGATCATCCAGTCGAGGATGATCGCGTCGGGCGCCTGTTCGCGCACCATCAGCAGGGCTTCCTCGCCGTCACCGGTCGAGCGGACCTCGTAGCCTTCGGCGCCGAGGTTCCAGGTGAGCAGTTCGCAGAGCGCGAGATCGTCTTCGACGACCAGGATCGAAGGCTTCATCAGACCACTCCACTCGTGTCGCGCGGACCATCCTTCTCGGAGAAGTACTGGCCCGTCGCGGCGAAATAGACCATCTCGGCGACGTTGGTCGCATGGTCGCCGATGCGTTCGAGATTGCGCGCCACGAACAGCAGCTGCGCCGCGCTGGAGATCGTCGCCGGGTTCTCCATCATGTGCGTGACGAGGTTGCGGAACAGGCTGTTGTAGAAGTTGTCGAGCTTCTCGTCGCGGTTGATCACCTCGATCGCGAGCAGGCTGTCGCGCGCGCCATAGGCGTTGAGCACGTCGCGGACCATGCCCTGGGCGATCTCGGCCATCGCCGGAACCAGGGTCAGCGGGCCGATCTTGGCGCGGCCCTCCATGTGGCCGACGCGCTTGGCGATGTTCTTGGCATAGTCGCCGATGCGCTCGATCACGCCCGAGATCTTGAGCGCGGCGATGACGTCGCGCAGGTCGTCGGCCATCGGCGCGCGCAGCGCGATGACGCGGACGGCGAGCCGGTCGACCTCGGCCTCGAGCGCATCGATGCGCGCATCGGCGGCGACGATCTGCTTGGCCTTGTCCTCGTCGTGCCGGGCGAGCGCATCGACCGCGTCGCGGATCGCGACTTCGGCGAGGCCGCCCATCTCGGCGATGAGGCCGCGAAGCTGACTGATCTCGCTGTCGAATGCCTTGACGGTATGTTCTGCCATATCGGTTTCCCCGTCAGCCGTAGCGGCCGGTGATGTAGTCCTTGGTCCGTTCTTCGCGCGGATTGGTGAAGATCGCGTCGGTGTCGCCATACTCGACCATGACGCCGAGGTGGAAAAAGGCCGTGCGCTGCGAGACGCGCGCTGCCTGCTGCATCGAGTGGGTAACGATCACGATCGCGTAACGCTCCTTGAGCTCGTCGATCAGTTCCTCGATGCGCGCGGTCGCGATCGGGTCGAGCGCCGAGCAGGGCTCGTCCATCAGGATCACTTCGGGGCTGACGGCGATGGCGCGCGCGATGCACAGGCGCTGCTGCTGGCCGCCCGAGAGCGCGGTGCCGGCGTCGGTCAGCCGGTCCTTGACCTCGTCCCACAGGCCGGCGCGGCGCAGCGCCTTCTCGACGATCTCGTCCATCTCGCTCTTTCCCGCGGCCAGGCCGTGGATGCGCGCGCCATAGGCGACGTTCTCGAAGATCGACTTGGGGAAGGGGTTCGGCTTCTGGAACACCATGCCGACGCGGGCGCGGAGTTGCACGACGTCCATGCGGCCGTCGTAGATGTCCTCGCCATCGAGCTTGATCGAACCTTCGACGCGGCAGGAGGCGATCGTGTCGTTCATGCGGTTGAGCGTGCGCAGGAAGGTCGACTTGCCGCAGCCCGAAGGGCCGATGAAGGCGGTGACGATGCCCTCGTCTATGTCGATCGACACCTGGTCGATCGCCTTCTTGGCACCGTAGAACACGTCGACGTTGCGCGCGGAGATTTTGGGTGTCGTTGCCATGATTACCAGCGGGTCTCGAACTTGTTGCGCAAATAAATGGCCACACCATTCATCGCGAGGAGGAACACCAGCAGCACGATGATAGCTGCCGAGGTGTTCTGCACGAAACCGGGGTCGATTTCGTCAGACCACAGAAAGATTTGCATGGGCAGCACGCTCGACGGATCGGTGATCCCGCCCGGGGGGGTCGAGACGAAGGCGCGCATGCCGATCATCAGCAGCGGCGCGGTCTCGCCCAGGGCGCGCGCCATGCCGATGATCGTGCCGGTGAGGATGCCTGGCAGGGCCAGCGGCAGGACGTGGTGGAACACGGTCTGCACGGGGCTCGCGCCCACGGCCAGGGCCGCGTCGCGGATCGACGGTGGCACGGCCTTGATCGCGTTGCGGCCCGAGATGACGATGACCGGCATGGTCATCAGCGCCAGGGTCATGCCGCCGACGAGCGGCGACGAGCGCGGCAGATGGGCGAGATTGATGAACACCGCGAGGCCGAGCAGGCCGAAGATGATCGAAGGCACCGCCGCGAGGTTGTTGATCGAGACCTCGACCCATTCGGTCCAGCGGTTTTTCGGCGCGAACTCCTCGAGATAGATCGCCGCGAGGACGCCCATCGGGAAGGACAGCGCCAGGGTCACCAGCATGGTCAGCAGCGAGCCCTTGACCGCGCCCCAGACGCCGGCCGTCGATGCATCGGTCGAATCCGAGCCGAGGAGAAAGTCCAGGCTGAGTCCGCCGATGCCGTTCTTCGCCATGGTGAAGAGCAAGACGGCCAGGAACAGCAGCGAGATAACGATCGAGGCCAGGCCTATCGCACGGAAGCGGCGCTCGGCGGCGTGGCGCTTGGCGAGGCGGCGCTGGGCCGCGGCGGATTGCCAGGTGTCAGTCATAGGCTTCGCGGAACCGCTTCACGACGCGCAGCGCGACGATGTTGAGGACGAGCGTGATGATGAACAGCACGAGGCCGAGCGCGAAGGCCGACAGCGTCTTGGGGCTGTTGAACTCCTGGTCGCCGGTCAGCAGCTGGACGATCTGATAGGTCACCGTGGTCATCGAAGCGAACGGATCGGCCGACAGGCGCGCGGCGGCGCCGGCGGCCATGACGACGATCATCGTCTCGCCGATCGCACGGCTGACTGCGAGCATCACGCCGGCAACGATGCCGGGCAACGCGGCGGGCAGCAGAACCCGCTTGATGGTTTCGCTCTCGGTCGCGCCCATGGCCAGGCTGCCGTCGCGCATCGCCTGCGGCACGGCCGCCATCGAATCGTCGGCCATCGAGGATACGAAGGGGATGATCATCACGCCCATGACCAGGCCCGCAGCGAGCGCGCTTTCGGTCGAGGGATTGTCCTTGCCCATCATCTCGGCGAAGTCGCGCACCATTGGCGCCACGGTCAGCGCCGCGAAGTAGCCATAGACCACGGTCGGGATGCCCGCGAGGATTTCGAGGATCGGCTTGAGCACCTTGCGTGCCGTCGGCGTGGCATATTGCGTCAGGTAGACCGCGCTCATCAGCCCGAGCGGGATCGCGACGATCATGGCGATGATCGCGCCGATGTAGATCGTGCCCCAGAACAGCGGCACCGCGCCGAAGTCCGCGCCGTCGGCGACATCTTTGGGCGACCAGTGGAGGCCGGTGAGGAAGTCGATCGGCGAGATCTGGCTGAAGAACAGGCCGGTCTCGTAGAGCAGCGAGACGACGATGCCGATCGTCGTCAGGATCGCGACCAGCGAGGCCAGCAGCAGCAGGAACATCACCGTGCGCTCGGTCCGCGTGCGTGCCGGGAAGCCCGAACGGACGCGGGTGAAGGCATAGGCGCCGCCAGCAAAAGCGAGCACCAGCGCCAGCACCCCGCCGATCATGGAGTAGCGGAACTGGAGATCGCGCAACGGCTCGGCGAATTCGGTGGCGAGCGGGTTGAACGCCGCCGCGCCCGGATCGCGCGCCAGGTTCCAGGCTTCGGACAGCACGGCGGCGCGGTCCATGTCGATCGTCGGCAGCTTGGCGGCAATCGGCTGGGCCAGGATCGCCGTTTCGACGAGGCCCGGCATGATCGCCTGCCAGGCTGCCCAGGCGATCAGGGCCGGAACGATCAGCCACAGCGCGACGTACCAGCCGTGATAGCCCGGCATCGAATGCAGAGAGCCGCGGCCGGTGTAGAGCAATCGCGCCTTGGACCGCGCGGCGAACCAGCCGACGATGCCCAAGGCGAGGATCGCCGCGAGGACGATGTTCGAGGTCATGGTAAGGGGCTATCCGGCCTTACTTGAGGCCCGACGGGTCCAGCAGGGTCATCTTCGCCGCGATGTCGGCGCTCTTGGCGCGAACGTCCTCGGGGGCGATGACCATGCCCTTCGCCTTCAGGTAGCCGTCAGGCCCCCAGGCCTTGGCCCATTCGGCGACATAGGCCGCCAGGCGGCCCTGGGTGGCGTTCAGGTGCTGCTTCTTGACGTAGAGGAACAGCGGACGCGCACCCGGATAGGTGAAGTCCGAGATCGTCGCATAGGTCGGCGCGATGCCCGACATCGTGACGCCCTTGAGCTTGTCGGGGTTCTCTTCGAGGAAGGAGAAGCCGAACACGCCGACCGCCTTGGGGTTCTGCGCGATCTTCTGAACGATCAGGTTGTCGTTCTCGCCCGAGTCGACATAGGCGCCGTCGTCGCGGACTTCGGTGCAGATCTTCTTGTGCTGGTCGGCGTTCGATTCCTTGAGTGCCTTGGTCGCGGCGTCGGTCTCGCAGCCCTTGGTCAGGATCAGCTCGGCCAGTGCGTCGCGCGTGCCCGAGGTCGAGGGCGGGCCGTAGACCAGGATCGGGATCGCCGGCAGGGCGGGGTTGACCTCGCTCCACAGCTTGGCGGTGTTGGGCTTGCCGAAGGGGTTGGCGGCGATCGCCTTGTAGACGTCGACGGGGGTCAGGGCCATGCCGGGGCCGCCCTTTGCTTCGCCGAAGGCGATGCCGTCGAGGCCGACCTGGATCTCGACGATCTCGGTCACGCCGTTCTTCTTGCACTCTTCGAACTCGGACTTCTTGATCCGGCGCGAGGCGTTCTCGATGTCGGGGTGGCTGGCGCCGACGCCGGCGCAGAACAGCTTCATGCCGGCACCCGTGCCGGTCGATTCGATCACCGGCGACTTGCCGCCGGCGCTGGCCTTTTCGGCGACGGCCGTGGCGAAGGGATAGACGGTCGAGGAGCCGACGGCGCGCACGAAGTCGCGCGATCCCGCGGATCCGCCGCCCGAACTGCCGCAAGCGGCAAGCGCGAGCGTGGAAACTGCGGCAACGGCAAGATTACGGATGATACCCATGGAAAGACCCCTTAGCCTCCGGTTATGAGGCGCTCCTATTGGTCTTCGATGACAGTTCTATGACAAATCGATGACGCATCGAGGACCCGGAAAATAAGGCATTCTCGGCGCCTGTCGTGCGAAATGGTTCTGATGCCGCCGAAAGGCGGCCGTGCGCCGATCAGCCCTTGCGCAGCGGCAGCATCAGCGAGGCGGTCGTGCCTTCGCCCAGCCGGGTGGCGATGTCGAAGCGGCCGCGGTGGCGCTCGACGATGTGCTTGACGATCGACAGGCCCAGGCCGGTGCCGCCGGCCGCGCGGCTGCGGCTGGTGTCGGCGCGGTAGAAGCGCTCGGTCAGCCGCGGCAGGTGTTCGGGCGCGATGCCTTCGCCCTCGTCGCGCACGGTGACCGAGAGCCAGCCCGTATGCGTCGCCTCGAGCGTGACGTGGACCGGCCCACCGGGCTTGCCGTACTTGAGCGCGTTGTCGATGAGGTTGCGGATGACCTGCGCCATCTGCCCGCGGTCACCGGCGATGATTGCGCTCTCGCAATTGGCGCCGACCGAGACGTTGGTGCCCTCGCGGAATTCGCCCGCGACCTCGCGCGCGAGGACGGCGATGTCGACCTCGTCCGAGGGGACCTCGTGCTTGACCGCCTCGATCCGCGACAGCGACATCAGGTCCTCGACCAGGTGCTGCATGCGCAGCGACTCGTGGCGGATGATCTCGAGGAAGCGTTCGCGCGTCGCCGGGTCGTTGCCGGCCTTGGGCGTGAGCAGCGTTTCGACATAGCCGATGATCGCGGCGAGCGGGGTGCGCAGTTCGTGGCTGGCATTGGCGACGAAGTCGGCATGGGCACGCGCGGTGCTGGCCTGGACCGAGAGATCGTAGAGCGTGACGAGTCGTTCGCCCGGACCCACGACCTGGCAATCGACTTCCCAGACCGAGCCGCCGACCGAAAGCCCGTCGATCCGTGCCGAACCGCCGGCGTCGTCGAGAATCACCGAGACCGCCTGGGGATTGCGGATGGCGATGCGCACGTCCTGGCTGACGATATGGCTGCCGAGCAGCGCCTTGGCCGCGGCATTGGCGAAGACCACCTGCCCGCGCGCGACCGCGAGCGCAGGGGTCTGAATCTGTTCGAGCAGGTGGACGCCGTCTAGTGCCATGTGTCGCCTTGTATCGGTTCAGCGCGGCCGGTGGAAGCGGCTCAGGAGGCGTGCGGGCAATGCCCGATCGGAAAGGATCGCCTGCGCGGCGTTGTGCCCCGGCGCGCCGGTCACGCCGCCGCCCGGATGGGCGCCCGAGCCGCAGAGGTAGAGCCCCCGGATCGGCCCGCGATAGTCGCCCTGGCCGAGCACCGGCCGCGCCGACCAGAGCTGGTCGAGGCTCATGCGGCCGTGGAAGATGTCGCCGCCGACCAGGCCGAACTTGCGTTCGAGATCGAGCGGTGAATGGATTTGCCGCGCGATCACGCTGGCGCGGAAATTGGGCGCGTGCCGCGTCACCGTGTCGATGATGCGGTCGGCGGCCGCTTCGCGTTCGTCGTCCCACGAACGACCATCCGGCAATTCGGGCGCAAACTGCTGGCAGAACAGGCTTGCGACGTGTGCGCCGGGCGGGGCCAAACTGTCGTCGAGCGTCGAGGGAATCAGCATCTCGACGATCGGTTCGTGCGACCAGCCGTGCGCGCGAGCATCGTCCCAGGCCTTGTCCATGTAATCGAGCCCGGGGGCGATCACGATGCCGGCAGTATGGTGATCGGCGAGTGTCTTCCCCGGCAGCACGCTGAAGTCGGGCAATTCGGACAGCGCCACGTTCATGCGAAAGGTGCCCGAACCGGTCTTGAAGCCGGCCATGCGTCGGCGGAAATCGGCGTCGAGATCGCCGGGGTCGATCATCCGGCGATAGAGCAGGGCCGGCCCGACATTGGCCGCAACGCGCGGGCTTATGATCTCTTCGCCGCTTTCCAACCGCAAGCCCGCGACCTTGCCGCCATCGACCAGCACCTGCGCCACCGGCGCCTCCAGGCTGATCTCGACGCCGGCGTCGATACAGGCCGCGGCCATGGCCTGAGTGATCGCGCCCATCCCGCCGATGGCGTGGCCCCAGGCGCCCTTGTTGCCGTTCACTTCGCCGAAGACGTGGTGGAGCAGGACATAGGCCGAGCCCGGCGTCGAGACGCCGGCCCAGTTGCCGACCACCGCGTCGAAGGCGAAGGCCGACTTGATCCGGTCGTCCTCGAACCAGAAGTCGAGGAATTCGCGCGCCGACTTGGTGAAGATCGCGAGCAGATCGCGCTGTGCCGCGAGATCGAGCTTGCCGAGCGGCCAGCCCTGGCGCGCTGCCGCGACCAGTTCGGCCAGGCCGCCGCCGGCGTTTGGGGGGATCTCCAGCGCCAGCCCGCGCAGGACGTCGGCGACCTTTTCGAGCGCCGCGTCGTAGGCCGGATAGGCCTCGGCATCGCGCGGGGAGAAGCGCGCGAATTCGGCCCTGGTGCGCGCCATGCCGCCGCCGAGCTTCAGGTGGTCGTTCTCGAAAGGCAGGAAGTTCGACAGCCGTCGCTCGACGATCCGCAGGCCGAACTCGTGCAGCCGCATGTCGGCGATGACCTTGGGCTGGAGCAGACTTACGGTGTAGCTGGCGGTCGAATTGCGAAATCCGGGCGCGAATTCCTCGGTGACTGCCGCGCCGCCGACCAGGTGGCGGCGTTCGAGCACGCGCACGCGCAGGCCGGCCCGCGCCAGGTAGAAGGCACAGACCAGACCGTTGTGCCCGCCGCCCAGAATCAGCGCATCATAGTGCTTGCTCACGCTTTGCCTCCGTGGCCGACTCTTGCCGTGCCATGCTGCGTGTGCGAAACAACACGCATGGGGAGCTTGCCGGGACGGATACCAGTGCAGCGCTTACGGCAGGGGATTCAAGAGTGAGTTTCACCGCAGACCGGCTTCTTCTTTTCGGCGCGACCGGCGATCTGTCCAAGCGGATGCTGTTGCCCTCGCTCTGCGCGCTCGATGCGGACGACCTGCTGCCGGCAAAGCTGCAGATCATCGGTACGGCGCGTTCGGAGCTCGACGACCAGGGCTTTCGCGCGCTCGCGCGCGAAGCGCTGGAGACGTTCCTGCCGGCCGAGCGCCGCGGCAGCCTCGACAGTTTTCTCGAGCGGCTCCATTATCAGCCACTCGATGCGACCCAGCAGGACGGCTTCGCTGCGCTGGCCGACAAGGTCGGCAAACCCGAGCAGGGCCTGGCCATCTTCCTGTCGACCGCGCCGAGTCTGTTCGAGCCGACGATCCACGGCCTGGAACGCGCGGGGCTGACGGGCGACACGGTGCGCATGTGCCTCGAAAAGCCACTCGGCACCGATCTGGAATCGAGCCGGCACATCAACGACGCCGTGGCGAGCGCCTTTCCCGAGGACCGCATCTTCCGCATCGACCATTATCTGGGCAAGGAGACCGTCCAGAACCTTCTCGCGCTGCGCTTCGCCAACATCCTGTTCGAGCCGCTGTGGAACGCGGCGCATATCGATCACGTCCAGATCACCGTCGCCGAGACCGTCGGCCTCGAAGGCCGCGTCTCGTTCTACGACGATGCTGGCGCGCTGCGCGACATGGTGCAGAACCACATGCTCCAGCTGCTCTCGCTGGTGGCGATGGAGCCGCCGTCGAGCTTCGACGCCACGGCCGTACGCGACGAGAAGGTCAAGGTTCTGCGATCCCTGCGCAGCGTCGGCCCCGACGAGACCGTCACCGGCCAATATCGCGCCGGCGCGATCGAAGGAAAGGCCGTGCCCGGCTACGACGACGAGCTGGGCAAGGATTCGGACACCGAGACTTTCGTCGCGATCAAGTCGTACATCGACAATTGGCGCTGGAAGGGCGTGCCCTTCTACCTGCGCACCGGCAAGCGGCTGCCCGAGCGCGTGACCGAAATCGTCGTCCAGTTCCGCAAGGTGCCGCATTCGATCTTCGCCGGGAAGGGGGCCAAGGCCGAACCCAATCGGCTCGTCATCGGCATTCAGCCCGAAGAAAACATCACGCTGTCGTTGATGGCCAAGGTGCCCGGGCTCGATCGCGGCGGCATCCGACTGCGCCCGGTGCCGCTCAACATCGCCATGCAGAACGCCTTTGCTGGCAAGGAGCGGCGCATCGCCTACGAACGCTTGCTGCTCGACCTGATCGAGGGGGACCAGACCTTGTTCGTGCGTCGCGACGAGGTCGAGGCGCAATGGGACTGGGTCGACGCGATCCGTGCCTCCTGGGTAGAGCAGGGCGCCACGCCGAAGAATTACACGGCCGGCTCTTGGGGGCCATCCGCCGCGATTGCGCTGGCCGAACGCGACGGTGTGACGTGGCACGAGTGATGAGCGGATGCGTTGTGTGCAAAGGGCGTGAAGATCAGGAGGTACGACCATGAGCAATCTCAACGCTGAGGTCGCCCGCGTCACCGAAAGGATCGTCGCCAAGTCGCGTGAGAGCCGGCAGCGCTATCTCGATCTCATGGCGCGCGAGGGCGACAAGCACGGTAGCCGCGATTTCCTGTCCTGTTCGAACCTCGCGCACGGCTTTGCCGCCGCGCTCGAAGACAAGGATTCGATCGCAACGGGACGCGGGCCGAACCTCGGCATCGTCACCGCCTATAACGACATGCTCTCGGCGCATCAGCCCTATGGCCGCTATCCCGAGCAGATGAAGCTCTATGCGCGCGAGGTCGGCGCCACGGCGCAGGTCGCGGGCGGCGTGCCGGCGATGTGCGACGGCGTGACCCAGGGTTTCGACGGCATGGAGCTGTCGCTGTTCAGCCGCGACACGATCGCGATGTCGACCGCCGTGGCCATGAGCCATGCGATGTTCGACGGCATGGCGCTGCTGGGCATCTGCGACAAGATCGTCCCCGGCCTGATGATCGGCGCCCTGCGCTTCGGCCATCTGCCCGCGGTGTTCATTCCTTCGGGACCGATGCCCTCGGGCATTTCCAACAAGGAAAAGCAGAAGACCCGCCAGCTCTATGCCGAGGGCAAGGTCGGCCGCGCCGAGTTGCTGGCGAGCGAGAGCGCGAGCTACCATTCGCCCGGAACCTGTACGTTCTACGGCACCGCGAACTCGAACCAGATGATGATGGAGCTGATGGGGCTTCATATGCCGGGTGCCGCCTTCGTGCCGCCGAACACCCCGCTGCGGCAGGCGCTGACCCGCGCCGCGGTCCACCGCTTGGCGGCGATCGGGCGCAACGGCAGCGATCCGCGGCCGATGGCGCAGGTCGTCGACGAGAAGGCGATCGTCAACGCCTGCGTCGGCCTGCTGGCGACGGGCGGTTCGACCAACCATGCGATCCACTTGCCGGCCATGGCGCGCGCGGCGGGAATTCAGCTCGACTGGGAAGACCTAGACCAGCTGTCGGCTGCCGTGCCGCTGATCGCCCACGTCTATCCCAACGGGGCGGCCGACGTGAACCACTTCCACGCCGCGGGCGGCATCAGCTACGTGATCGGCGAACTGCTCGAGACCGGCCTCGCCCATGCCGACGTGCTGACGATCGCTGCGGGGGGCATGGCCGACTATGCGCGCGAGCCCTGGCTCGAGAGCGAAGCTTTGGCTTGGCGCGATGGCCCGAAGACCAGCGGCGATCCGGCTATCCTGCGCAAGGTCGCCGACCCCTTCCTCGCCGATGGCGGCATGCGGCTGGTCCAGGGCAATCTCGGCCGTGGCACGTTCAAGACCAGCGCGGTCGATCCCGCGCGCTGGACGATCGAGGCGCCGGTGCGCGTGTTCGACACGCAGGAGGGCGTGACCGACGCCTTCAAGGCCGGCGAGCTCGACCGGGACGTGATCGTCGTCGTCCGCTTCCAGGGACCGCGCGCCAACGGCATGCCCGAACTGCACAAGCTGACCCCGCCGCTCGGCGTGCTCCAGGACCGCGGCCACAAGGTCGCGCTGGTCACCGACGGGCGCATGTCGGGCGCTTCGGGCAAGGTGCCCGCGGCAATCCACATTACCCCCGAGGCGCTGAACGGCGGCGCGCTGGCGCTGCTGCAGGACGGCGATCTCGTCCGCCTCAGCGCCGAGGAGGGGCGGCTCGACGTGCTGACCGACCTTTCGGGGCGCGAACCCGCGCAATGCCGCGAGGCCTCGGCCGGCATGGGGCGCGAGCTCTTTGCCGTGTTCCGCCATCTCGCCGGCGGCGCCGAGCAGGGCGGTTCGGCGATGTTGGAGATGGCCGGCCTGTGAGGTGGGGGAAGATCTGGTGACCCGCATCGTCGTTGGCGATATCGGCGGGACCAATGCCCGCTTCGCATTGGCAGAGGTCGCGCAGGGGCGCGTGATCTCGCTCGGCGAACCGGTGATCCTGCCGACCAAGCAGCATTCCGGGCTGCCCTCTGCCTGGCAGGCCTATGGCGAACAACTCGGCGAACCCCTGCCGCGCCTTGCCTCGCTCGGGATTGCCGGACCGGTCACGGGCGGGCCGGTCGATTTCAAGAACTCCGACTGGATCGTCTATCCCGATACGATCGAGCAGGACCTCGGCCTCGACCAGGTGCTGCTGCTCAACGATTTCGGGGCCATGGCTCATGCGGTCCACGCGCTCGACCCCGAGCATTTCGTCCACGTCTGCGGCCCTGACGTCCCGCTGCCCGATCATGGGGCCATCTCGGTACTGGGACCGGGCACCGGGCTCGGCGTCGCGGTGCTCCAGCGCACCGCTGGCGGGCCGGTCGTGCTCGAAACCGAGGGCGCGCACATCCATTTCGCGCCGCTCGACGAGACCGAACAGCGGGTCAGCGCGGTCGTCAGCGCGAAGTACGGCCGGACCTCGGTCGAACGCGTGGTCTCGGGTCCCGGTCTCGGCGACGTGGTGCGCGCGCTTTCGCCCGATGACGCTCGCAACGATGCGGCGCTCTGGGAAGCGGCCATCGCCGGCGGCGAACCGGTGCTCGTCGAAGCACTCGATCTGTTTCTCGCGAGCTATGGCGCCGCCACCGGCGATCTCTCGCTCGCGCACGGCGCCATGGGCGTGGCGCTGACCGGCGGGCTCACCAACCGGCTGTTGCACCTGATCGCCGACAGTCGGTTCCACGCGCGGTTCTGCGACAAGGCGCGCTATCGTGCGCGCATGGAGACCGTACCGGTCAAACTCGTCACCCATCCGCAGCCGGGCCTGTTCGGCGCCGCTGCCGCCTTTGCCAGGGAGCACGCATCGTCATGAGCCGCATCGAAACCATCATGCTGACCGCGCCCGTGATCCCGGTGCTGGTGATCGAGGACGTCGCGCACGCCGTGCCGATCGCGCAGGCGCTGGTCGCGGGTGGCCTGCCCGTGCTCGAAGTCACCCTGCGCACCCCGGCTGCGCTCGACGCGATTCGCGCGATGAAGCAGGTGCCCGGCGCGATCGTCGGCGCGGGCACGGTACTCAATCCGGCCCAGCTCGACGCCGCACTCGAAGCCGGTAGCGAGTTCATCGTCTCGCCGGGGCTGACCGAAACGCTGGGCAAGGCGGCGATCGCGGCCGACGTGCCGTTCCTGCCGGGCACGGTGAACGCGGGCGACATCATGCGCGGGCTCGATCTGGGCCTCAACCGCTTCAAGTTCTTCCCGGCGGTGGCATCGGGCGGGATCCCGACCCTATCGGCGCTCGCGAGCGTCTTTGGCGAGGCGCGCTTCTGCCCGACCGGCGGGATCAGCTTCGCCTCGGCACGCGAGTGGCTCGCGCTCGATGCCGTGCTCTGCGTTGGCGGCTCGTGGGTCGTACCCAAGGGCGCGCCCGACGTCGCCGCGATCGAGACCGCCGCACGCGCCGCCAGCGGACTCCGCGCATGAGTTCGGTGGTTCTCGGGGTCGACGATCTCGATCGGCGCTTGCAGGAGCTCCACGCTCGCACTGCCGAAACGCCACTGTTCAATCCGGTCTTCCAGCTCGGGCTAGAACTCTCGCGCCAGCTCGAAAGCGGTGAGCTCTCGCTCGACGCGGTCGAGGGGCTGGTGGCGGAGCTCGAATGCGAGGGACTGCGCGCCCGCGCCGCGCGGCTGCACCGGCTCGTCGCGCCGCTCGAGCCCGAAGCCAACGACGTGCGCCTGCGCGAGCTTGCCGGCGAGGAGGACTTCGTCGCCTTCGCCGCGCGCTGGCAGCGGCCGCTCGCGCATGTCGTCTTCACCGCGCACCCGACCTTCCTTTTGACCAAGGCGCAGACCGAAGCGGTCGCGGCCTCGGCTTCGTCGGGCGAGATCAGCGAGCAGACCACCTGCGTCGCGCCGCACGACCGCGATCACATCACGCTCGATACCGAGCACGAGGCGGCGATGGCCGCCATGGCGCGCGCACAGGATGCGCGCGACCGGATCGCCGGCCTGCTGTTCGATGTCGCCGCCGCGCGCTGGCCCAAGCGCTGGCGCTCGTTCCAGCCGATGCCCGTGCGTCTGGCCAGCTGGGTCGGCTACGACATGGACGGCCGCACCGATATCGGCTGGGCCACCTCGGTGCGCTATCGCCTGATCGAGAAGGCTCTGCGTCTGTCGCGCTACGCCGGAACCTTGCGCGACGCCGCGCCCGCGATCGCCGACCGGCTCGCGCGCGCCGGTGCGCACACCGACCGCATGGTCGAGATCTTCGGCGGCGATCTGACCGATCCCGCCGCGGTTTCCGCCGCCGCCAACCAGCTCACCGAGGATCACGCCGATCGCCTCGTCAGCCTCGCGCCGGTGATCGCCGAGCTCGAGGACGAGGCGCGCACCGCCGATGCCGACACCGCCCGCGTGCTGCTCGTCGCCGCCGCGGCGATGCGTGCCGACGGGCTCGGCATGGGCTGGATCCATTTCCGCGTGAACAGCTCGCAGCTGCAGAACGCGATCCGCCGTCGCATCGACCCGGAGGGCAAGCTCGATCTCGCGAGCCAGGCGGCGCTGGTGAAGATGCGCGAGATGCTGGCCGCGGCCAAGCCGCTGCGCTCGAACTTTGCGGCCCTGGCGATCGAGAACTCGACCGCCGTGCGCCAGTTCCTCGCGATGGCGCAGATCCTCGCCCACGTCGACGCCGACGCGCCGATCCGCATGCTCGTCGCCGAATGCGAGCAGCCGACGACGGTGCTCGCCGCGCTCTATTTCGCGCGGCTGTTCGGGATCGAGGACAAGGTCGATGTCTCGCCGCTGTTCGAGACCGAGTCCGCGCTCGAACACGGCGGGCGTTTCCTCGATGCGGTGCTCGAGGAAGAGGCCTACCGCGACTACGCGCGCAAGCGCGGCCGGGTCTCGATCCAGACGGGTTTTTCCGACGCCGGTCGCTTCGTCGGCCAGATCCCCGCCGCACTGGCGATCGAGCGCCTCCAGGGTCGCCTGGCCGAGGCGATGGCCGCGAACGGGCTGACCGACGTCTCGGCGCTGGTGTTCAATACCCACGGCGAATCGATGGGGCGCGGCGCTCATCCCACGAGCTTCGAAGACCGCCTGGCCTGGCCGATGTCGCCTTGGGCGCGGCGGCGCTTCCTGCGCGCGGGGATCAAGCTCGAACCCGAGGTCTCGTTCCAGGGCGGTGACGGCTACCTGTTCTTCGGTTCGCCCGAGCTGGCCTTCGCCACGCTCACGCGCTTTGCCGAGCAGCCTTTGTGGGAGGCTGACGCCCAGGCCCCGACCGATGCGTTCTACCGCCGCACCGACCTCAGCCTCGATTTCTACCGCGCCGTGCGCAGAGTTCAGCAAGAACATCTGGGCAGCGCCACCTATTCGCGCGCCTTGACCGCCTTCGGGCTCGGCATGCTCAACGATACGGGCAGCCGCAAGTCGCGGCGCCAGTCGGACCTCGCCGCCGACCGGACGATGAGCCTGCGCCAGATCCGCGCGATCCCGCACAATGCGATCCTCCAGCAGCTCGGTTTTCCGGTGAACGTGATCGCGGGCATCGGCACGGCGGCCGAGGGCAACCGCGAGGAAATCGCCGCCTTGCTGCGCGACAGTCCGCGCGGGCGTCAGCTCGTCCGGCTCGTGCGCGCCTCGAACGCGCTCGCTTCTATCAAGACCGTCGCGGCCTATGGCGAGCTGTTCAACTCGGCCTATTGGGCCAGCCGCCCCTATCGCGGCAACGAGCAGCACATCACCGATGCCTGTCTGACCTTGGGCGAATACCTGACCAAGGACGATCGCGCCGGCGTGTTCCGCCGCTTCGCCTCGCGGCTGCGCGTGGATTCCTTGAAGCTCCACCGCCTGTTGGCGCTGCTGCCCGACGAGGCGCCGCTAGCCGATCGCGAGCACGCGCGGCGCAACCTCGGGGTGCTCCAGTCGATCCGTATCGCGCTGCTCCAGCACATGTTCCTGCGTGCGGTGATGGTGCCGCCGTTCAGCCAGGCCAACGACATCAGCCGCGAAGACGTGATCGAGATGGTCTTCACCCTGCGCATCGACGAGGCGCTGGGTCAGTTGCGTCGCGCCTTCCCGATCTCCTTCCCCAAGATCGGCGATTTCGACGTGGCCCAGCCCAGCGACTATCCCGACGAGGGCGCGACCTCCTATGCCGCGATCCACCGCGACTTCATCGACCCGCTTGCGCGGTCGCAGGGTCTGGCGCTGCGGATCACCACGGCGATCGCCGATTCCTTCGGCGCGCACGGTTAGCGGCTGTTAACGCGTGGCGTGCCATAAGCGCCCGTTCCAACCTGTGAGAGACGCGCGATGCCGAGCCTGATCAACGGACGAGTCCTGCTGGGAGCCGCTGTCGTCGGCCTGGTCGCGGTGGCCGGAACGATGATCGTCGCGCATCAGGACAAGGCGCCGCCGGTGGCACGGAAGGGCGCTGCGGTTCAGGTGGCAGCGGCGGCCCCGGCCACGCCCGTGCCTGCGGCTAGCGCGAGCCCAGCGGTCGACGAGGGCTTCACGATCAAGCGCATCCTGCCGATCGAGGGCGCGATCAAGTACGGCGAATGGCACTGGGACGACAAGGACGTGCCCGACGGTCCGATCGTCGTCACGGTCGATCTCGATGCGCGCGTGCTCTCGATCTTCAAGGGCGGCTACGAGATCGGTGCCTCGGCCGTGCTGCTCGGCACCCAGGACAAGCCGACCCCTCTCGGCGTCTTCCCGATCATGCAGAAGAAGGCGCAGCACACCTCGAACCTCTATGATGCCGAGATGCCCTATATGCAGCGACTGACCAACGACGGCGTCGCGCTCCACGCGAGCAACGTGCGCTGGGGCTATGCCAGCCACGGCTGCATCTCGATGCCGCTCGAATTCGCCAAGAAGGTGTTCGAGACCACCAAGGTCGGCGACAAGGTCTACATCACCCGCGGCAAGCAAGTCGGCATGGGCGATTCGCTGACGAGCTGAGTTTTCTCGAGATCCTCCCCTGCAAGGGGAGGTGGCATTCATGTAGTGAATGACGGAGGGGTGTTCCCCTCTCGATGACGTGACACCCCTCCCCCACTCGCTTCGCGAGCGGTCCCCCTCCCCTTACAGGGGAGGATCTTTCTTCGGCGCCCGCCGCACCGGCGCTTTCATGAAAGTCCACACGCCGCGCGCGGGCCGCACGACGAGGCTGCCGATCGAGGCGGTCTCGCCTGCCAGCAGCCTGTCGAACAGCCGCGCCACGGCGCTGCCGCGCGGTTCCTCGCCGTCCATCTGCACGACGATCCGCGTCAGTACGCGCAGCGCGATCGCGCGCGGCGCCTGGGGACGGTAGGTCACACCGAGGCCTTCGGCCGAGACGCATTCGCTCCACTCGCGCCGCGCCGCCCAGTCGAGCGCGGCATCGGCGTCGGCGAGATGGCCCGCGCTCTCGGCCACGGCGGAAACGTCTAGCCAGTCCGCTTCGGCCAGCGCCTTGCGCAGCCGCGCGCGATCGAAGCGATCGTCGGCATTGCTCGGATCCTGTGCGGCGGTGACGCCCGCCGCGGCGACGAATGCCTCAAGCTCGGCCTTGCGCCAGGCGAGCAGCGGACGAAGCAGCGAAATGTCGGTGCCTGGCACCTGGCCGCGTGCGCGCGCGCCTGCGAGCCCGGCGACACCGCTCGCGCGGTTGAGCCGCAGCAGCAGCGTCTCGGCCTGGTCGTCGGCATGATGCGCGGTCAGCACCGCATCGAGCCCGCGCGCCGCAGCCCATTCGGCGAGCGCCGCATAGCGCGCGGCCCGCGCTTCGGATTGGACGTTGCCATGAGCCACGGTGACGGCAAGCACTGCGTGCGGCACGCCGAGCTGAGCGCACAGCTGCGCGACCTCGGTGGCTTCGGCGGCGCTTTCGGCGCGCAGACCGTGATCGACCGTTGCCGCTTCGATCGCGCCCGGCAGCGCCTCGGCGGCGAGCAGCAACAGCGCCAGGCTGTCTGGACCGCCCGAGACCGCGAGGCCCAGCTTGCCCGGCTCGCGCCGCAGCGCTTCCAGGTCCCGAACGAAGCGGCCGATCAGCGCGGGATCGAGAGCCGCCACCTTACTTGGTGCACTTCACCCCGTTGCGGGTGACGTCGTACTGGCTCTTGAGCCGTCCGGCGGCCTCGCTCGCATAGGTCTCGGCGAATTCGGCGAGGGCGATGCAGGCGCGGCTGGTGTCCTTGAGCTGGCGCATCGATTCCGCGAGCAGCAGCAGGCTGTCCGAGGCGCGCGCGCCGGTCTTGTCCGATTGGAAGTTCTGCAGGAACCAGGTCGCCGCATCGCGCGGCTTGCCGTCGTCGAGATAGGCACGGCCGAGCAGGTTGCGCGCATAGCTGATCTTCGCGTGGCGCGGGTAGCGATCCACGTACATCTTCAGCTGCTGCTGCGCTTCGGGATAGAACTTCGCTTCCCAGAGACGGAAGCCGTAGGAATATTCGTCCTCGCCCGTGTCGTTGGTCGCGGGCTTCTGGATCGCGCGGACCGCGGCGACGCGCTGGGCCGAGGCCGGGCCGCTGGCGGCCGCCGTTGACGCAGCGGGGCGCGTCGCGACCGGCGTTGCCGCGGGAGTCGGCTTCGGAGTCGGGGTGACGACCGCGGCTGGCGTGGGAGCAGGCGTCGCGACGGCGGCAACCGGCGCGGGCGTGGGCACGGTGATCGCCGGCGCGGCATCGGTCGGCGCCGGACCCAGGCGCGCCTCGATCAGCGCCACGCGGTTTGCGGTCTGCTCGACCTGCGCGGTCAGCCGCTGGAGCTGCGTCTCCAGCGTCTCCATCCGCGTCAGCAGATCGGTGACGGGTGTGCTCGCGGGCGCGTTGGGGGTGGCCGTCGTAATCTGGCCGGAGCCGATCTCGGGTGTGAAGAACTTGCCGTCGCCGCCTGGGAAGACCTGCCGCTGCAGCGCGCGGATTTCGGCTTCCATCTTGCGGATCCGCGCCTCGGCCATGGTGTCCTGCGCGAAGGCGGGAGTCACGAAGGCCACCTGGGCCGAACCGATCAGCACCACCGCCAGGGCGGACAGTGTCGCCGCCTTCACCGGGCGCACCCGCCCGAGCCATGTCGTCATTATCGCACCTGTTCCCGTATCCTCAGGCCACGGCCTGCCAGCATGCGACCGAACCGAGCATTAACCATACGGTCGCACAAGCTGATTGCCGCAGCGACGCCCCGCTGTCGAGCCTTGGTTATTGTGAAGCTGGGGAAGCTTCGGCCGCCGGTGCGGCGGGGGCCGGCTCCGGCGTGATCGGCGGCAGCGTCAGCGGCGGACGCGTCGCGCGGGGCGAAGGTTGCGGTGCCGGTGTGGCGCGCGCGGTCGGTGCCGCGGAGGGGCGGGCGACGGGCGTGGTGGGCCGGGCTGCCGGAACGGGCGTGCTGCGCTGCGTTGCCGCGGGGGGCGGAGCGGGTGCGGTCTGCGCGGGCGCCGTCACGGCCTGGGCAGGCGCCTGCGGCGCGACGGGAGCCGGAACCGGTAGGCCGCGCGCGAGCAGGGCTGCGGCCGAGACGGGCACGGTGGTGACCACGCGCTTGTCCGCGAGCGGCGCGACCGGTTGTCCGCCGATTGTCACTGCCAGCGCATCGGGCCAGCCGGTGCGCAGCTTGGGCTCGGCCGCGTCGGCGGGAATGGTGAAGCTTTCGCCTTGCGCAAGCTGCTTCTCGAGCAGCTTCTTGCCGCTGGCATCGGTGATCCGCACCCAGACGCCGGCTTCCTTCGCGGTGATCACGACCGCGCCCTGTGCCGTCGGCGCCGCCGCAACCGGTGCTGCGGTCACCACCTTCTTGGCGGCGGGCGGGGGCGCATCCTTGATCAGGTCGGGCAGCGACACGGCCGGGAAGATGTAGCTTCCCCAGAATACGACCACGGCGACCACGACCGCAAGCGCGGCAGCGCCAGCCACCCAGGCGAGACGCACGCTGGGCACGCGGGCCGGGTCGCCGGGCTCGAAGGTCGGTTTGGACGGGGTCTCGACCTCGTCGATCATGTTCAGTTCGACGCGCACGGCCTGTGCGATCTCGCGCTCGTCGATACCCACGGCGCGGGCATAGGCGCGCGAAAAGCCGACGGCGTAGGTGCTCGAGGCGAGATCGGCGAAGCGCTCTTCCTCGATCGCGGCGAGATGGCGCTCGGCGATCTTGGTGCGTGCGGCGATATCTGCGCGGCTCAGCCGCTGCTTCTCACGGGCGAGGCGCAGTCGTGCGCCCACGCTCATCGGGAAATCGAAAGGTACCTGCGGCGTATGTAGATCCTGTTCGGCCATCCGGGTCCCGATCGGAGTTCAAAGCTTGCGCCCGTGCTGAGCCGCAGAGAAACGCGCTCCCGTCCGCCAAGTCAAGCCCGCCCCTGGTCGATCCGCGGGTTGCGCACAAGCGCGTGCGGCCGGGCGGACGGGCATGCGCGATCAGTCGCAGGTTATGCCGTGACGGCAGGTCCAGTCCTCGAGCGCGGCGCGCAGGTTCGGCGGCGGCGCGTCCAGCCAGCCGTCCATCGCCGCCTGGATCCCGCCGAGGTCGATCTTGCGGACCAGTTCCTTGATCGGCCCGATCGCCGCGGGGGTGATCGACAGCCGGCGGATGCCGACGCCGAGCAGCGCCAGCGCTTCGAGCTGGCGGCCGCCCATCTCGCCGCAGACCGTGAGATCGACGGCATGGCCCTCGAGCGAGCGAACGATGCGGCGGATGAAGCGCAGGATCGACGGGCTCAGCCAGTCGTAGCGCTCGGCCAGCTTGGGGTTCGAACGGTCGGCGGCGAAGAGGAACTGGGTGAGGTCGTTGGTACCGATCGACAGGAACGAGAGTCTGGGCGCAAGCACGTCGAGCTGTTCGGCCAGAGCCGGCACTTCGAGCATGGCGCCGTAGCGGATCGCCTCGGGCAACTGCTTCTTGCGCGCCTTGAGGAAAGCGACCTGGCCTTCGAACACCGCCTTGGCCGCGTCGAACTCCCAGGGCTCGGACACCATCGGGAACATGACGTTGAGCGTGCGCCCGGCCGAGGCCTCGAGCAGTGCGCGCGCCTGGGCCTTGAGCAGGCCCTCGCGTTCGAGCGCGACGCGGATCGCGCGCCAGCCCATTGCCGGGTTCTCCTCGCCCTCGCCGTCATCGTGGCGCAGGTAGGGCAGGACCTTGTCGCCGCCGATGTCGACCGTGCGGAACACCACGGGCTTGTCGCCCGCGGTTTCGAGCACTTCGCGGTAGAGCCGCGTCTGCCGCTCGCGCGCGGGCAGGGTGGCCGAGACGAGGAACTGGAACTCGGTGCGGAACAGGCCGATGCCGTCGGCGCCGGTCAGCGCCAGGTTGGGCATGTCGTCGCGCAGGCCGGCGTTCATCATCAAGGTGATGCGCTGGCCATCCTTGGTCACGGGCTCGACGTCGCGCAGCGCGGCATAGGCGGCCTGGCGCTCGCGGCTCTTGGCGAAGCGCGCCTCGAAGGCCTCGGTCAGCGCCTGCGACGGGCGGACGGTGCAGGTGCCCTGGTCGCCGTCGAGCAGCAGGATGTCGCCCTCGCGCACCTGGCCGCGCAGGCCGCGGATGCGGCCGAGCACGGGCACGCCCATGGCGCGCGCGACGATGACGACGTGCGCGGTCAGCGAGCCTTCCTCGAGGATCACGCCCTTCAAACGCCGCTTGTCGTATTCGAGCAGCTCGGCCGGGCCGAGGTTGCGCGCGATCAGGATCGTGTCGTTGCGCAGGCCCTTGCTCGCCGCCGAGCCGAGCTGGCCCGAGACGATGCGCAGCAGCCGGTTCGACAGGTCTTCCAGATCGTGCATGCGATCGGCGAGCAGCGGATCGTCGATCTGGCGCATGCGCATGCGCGTGCGCTGCTGCACGCGCTCGATCGCCGCCTCGGCGGTCAGGCCGGAATCGATCGCCTCGTTGATGCGGCGCGCCCAGCCTTCGTCGTAGGCGAACATCTTGTAGGTCTCGAGAATCTCCTCGTGCTCGCCGCCGACGCCGAATTCGGCCTGCGCCGCCATGCGGTCGATCTGCTCGCGCATCTTGTCGAAGGCGTGGAACACGCGCTGGCGCTCGGCCTCGGTGTCCTCGGCGACGACGTGCTCGATGGTGATGCGCGGCTGGTGGTAGACCGCGCAGCCCGAGGCAAGTCCCTTCACCAAGGTCAGCCCGCGGAGCAGCTCGGGCCCGGTGTGGGCGCCGGTCGTGGCATAGTCGTCCTCGTCGACGAGCTCGGCATTGGCGATGAGCTCGGACAGGACCATCGCCACGGTCTGCAGCGCCTCGATCTCGACCTCTTCGTAGCGGCGCGGTTCGACGTGCTGGACGCCGAGCACGCCGACGCAGCGCTCCTTGCGCACGATCGGCACGCCAGCGAACGAGTGGAACTTGTCCTCGCCCGTTTCGGGGCGATACATGAAGTCGGGATGGGCCGCCGCCTCGGCGAGGTTCAGCGTTTCGATATTGTCGGCGATCGTGCCGACCAGGCCTTCGCCGATCGCCATGCGCGTGACGTGCACGGCTTCCTGCGCCAGGCCACGCGTGGCGAACAGCTCGAGCATGCCCTCGCGCAGCAGATAGATCGAGCAGACCTCGCTATCGAGGCCCTCGCCGATCACCTCGACGACGGTGTTGAGCTTGGCCTGGGCGTGGCTGCGCGAGGCCATGACCTCGTGCAGGCGGTTGAGGATCGTTCTTGCGGCGGCGACGGCTGCGCTGGTCATGCGCCTCGACTAGCCCAAAGCTACGGCTTTGGAAACGCGGCACGGACCTGCGCAACCATTCTCGCTGCAAAAAGTCCGTTAGATATGGGAGAGCTCTTCCTTGATGCGGAGCTTGCGCTTCTTCAGCGACTGAATGACCGTATCATCCGGTAAAGGGCGGTTCAATTCGGCCTGGATCTGCCGTTCCAGGCCCGCATGCTTGTGCTGCAGGGCGCTGAGATGCGATGCGTCCATTTGGGTTGGTCCTCCTTATCGGGCCGACCATCCGGGAAGCGACTCGTTCCCGAGGGGTGCGGCGCGATTGTCAGACAACCATAATCGGCCTATCTTGCGAAGGTGGTAAATGTGACATTTCGGCGAAACGCGGCGAGTCTGCGTTGAGTGGGGATGTTGCCTTTTCCGGCCTCGGCAACCTCGCGGTTCCCAGGCCGGCGATTTGGAGAATGCCCGCGTGAACGATGATGAGCTGCGCAAGCGGCTGGAGGCGCTCCGGATCGAGCACCGCGACCTCGACGCCGCGATCGATGCCCTGGCCAGCGCCGGTGCGAACGATCAGTTGCAGATCGCGCGGCTCAAGAAGCGCAAGTTGCGGCTCAAGGACCAGATCGCGATCGTCGAGGACTATTTGATTCCCGACATCATCGCCTGATCGCCGCCCAGACTCGCCAGAGCGACGAGTCGTGCAGCATCGCTGTTCCACTTTTGCACAGTCCCAAATTGAATCGATAATTGGTATAAATCCCGGTTGCGGCCGGGACTCGCGCGGGCCTATTCCCGCGTGACCATGACAGAACCGGTGACGATCAATCCGCGCATCATCGATGCCCTCTACAGCGAAGCGCTGGTGCTGTCGGACGAGGTACGCGCCGCCTTCATGCTCTCGGGCCGGATCGAGACCGCGGGCCGCGAGGAAGACCTCGCGCGGATCGCCCTGTCCTGCGAGGCGCTGCGCACGACCACGCGGATGATGCACGCCATCGCCTGGCTGCTCAACCACCGCGCCTATTTCATGGGCGAGCTCAGCGAGTTCCAGCTGCGCCGCCACGGCCGCCTCTCGCCCGATGCGGCAGGTGGCGAGCCCGAACGGCTGGCGCTGCTCGATCCCGAGATCCGCGTGCTGATCGGCGCGACCGAGCGCTTCTATGCGCGGCTGATGCGGCTCGACTGCGGCTGGCGCGAGCACGACGTCCAGGCCCCGAGCGCGATCGCCGCGCTGCGCGAGCGCATCCGGATGGCGAGCCGGTAGGCGATCCTCCCCGGCAACGGGGAGGGGGACCGCCCGGGAAGCGGGTGGTGGAGGGGGCTATCCTCCAGAGCTGCGTTCCGTCGAGAACCCCCTCCGTCCCGCGCTCCGCGCGCGCCACCTCCCCGTGCCGGGGAGGATCAAGCGGCTCACACCTTCGCCAGCGCCGCGGCCCACAGCCCCAGCCGCGCCGCGCGCGCCTTCCCGGCCAGCGCCGGTTCGAACCGCCGCACCGCCCCGCGCATTGCCGCAGCCGCCTCGGCGAGCGAGTCGAACAGCCCCGCGCCGAGCCCCGCGAGCATCGCCGCGCCCAGCGCCGTGGTCTCGACGAAGTCGGGCCGCTCGACGGGCAGGGCGAGCATGTCGGCGAGGTCCTGCGCGATCCAGTCGTTGGCGCTCATGCCACCGTCGATGCGCAGCGCGGTCCAGCGCGCGCCGTCGCGGGCGAAGGCCTCGGCCAGGTCGTGCGTCTGCAGCGCCATCGCCTCGAGCGCGGCGCGCACGACGTGGGCCTTGGTCGTGGCGAAGCTCGCGCCGGTGATGGCCCCGCGCGCCTCGGGCCGCCAGTGCGGCGCGCCGAGCCCCGAGAGCGCGGGAACGATGACCAGCCCGCCGCTGTCGGGCACCGAGCGCGCCAGCGCCTCGGTCTCCTGCGCGCTGGCGATCAGCCCCAGCGCGTCGCGCAGCCACTGGATCAGGCTGCCCGCGACGAAGACCGAGCCTTCGAGCGCATAGGTCCGCCGGCCGGCGATCTGGCAGAGCACCGTGCCGAGCAGGCGATTGTCGGAGCGCGGCACGGTCTCGCCCATGTTGGCGAGCACGAAAGCGCCGGTGCCGTAGGTCGCCTTTGTCTCGCCGGGCGACAGGCAGGCCTGGCCCAGAGTCGCCGATTGCTGGTCGCCAACCATTCCGGTGATCGGAATGGCATTACCGAACCATTCGGGTAGGGTCATGCCGATCGCCCCGGCATTGTCGACCACCTGCGGCAGCGCCGCGAGCGGCACGCCAAACAGGTCGCAGAGCCCTTCGTCCCAGGTGGCGCCACTCAGCGGCAGCAGGCTCGTGCGGCTGGCATTGGCCGCGTCGCTGACGTGGGCTCCGCCGGTCAGCTTGAAGGCCAGCCAGGACTCGACCGTGCCCAGCGCCAGCCGCCCGGTCTCGGCGGCGGCGCGGACTTCGGGCACCTGGCCGATCAGCCAGCGCATCTTGGTCGCCGAGAAATAGGGATCGAGCAGCAGCCCGGTCGCGGCCTGGACCGCGGGCTCGTGCCCCGCTTCGCGCAGCGCCGCGCAGGTCTGGGCGCTGCGGCGATCCTGCCAGACCAGCGCGCGCGCCAGCGGCACGCCGCTTGCGCGGTCCCAGGCGACCACGGTCTCGCGCTGGTTGGTGATGCCGAGGCAGGTTACCGGACCGCCCCCTTGCTCGGAAATCTGGCCGAGCACCTCGCGCGCGCAGGCGAGCGTCGCGTCCCAGATCTCCTGGGCATCGTGCTCGACCCAGCCGGGCTGCGGATAGAACTGCGTCAGCGCCCGCTGCGCGAGCGCGCGCTGCCGGCCCGCGCGGTCAAACACCATGGCGCGGGTCGAGGTGGTGCCGGCGTCGAGCACGAGGATCAGGTCGTCGGTCTTAGTCATGATGCCTGCTCCCTCGCGCGTCGGTTTGCGGGCTGCGTTTCAGCATTCCTGGCGGGGGAAGGCCAGACTTTCTCGTGTGCAGGCGGCCGGTGTGGCGGACGCTCGCTCTGTCAACCCCGTCATCCCCGCGAAGGCGGGGATCCATCTCGGGTGTTGCCCGACGGCCCAGACTGCAAATCTTGGCGAAACCCGCACGATGGATCTCCGCCTTCGCGAGGGTGACGAAACGGGGCGATCTCTGGCCGTTTTTGGGGATTTACGTAGGGATTTGCACTCTGCAAACTCAACTTTGGATCAATTCGTCCAGTTTAAATAACCGATACGGTAAATTTCGATTGTTATGTAGGATTGTTCTCGTCATGTTCCCGTTGAGCCTGGGAGCATGCACATGCCAATCGACCGTATTCCTGAGCAGAAATCCATCAATCGCCTCGCTTTCGATCACTATCTTCGAACCGGACAGCGGCTGACCAAAGCCGAGTGGCTGTCTCGACAAGAGCGCAAGTTCAACCCGTATCACGACGAAGTTGGCCGCTTCACTTCGGCGCCGGGCGTGACGGTGAGTTGGGGAGCTACAGTCGCGCGGGATAGCCAATCGGATGGCAAGCGCAAGGAAGCCGTCGGGGTAAGGCAATTGCGGGCCCGGCATCGGCGGCGAACCTTGTCGAACTCGCCTGATCGAGAGGCGGCTATTCCCAAGCCACCAGCGCAGGTTAGCGCCGGATATACCAGCGAGTTCATGCGCGATAACACGGCGCAAGCTGGCAATGCTGACACATATTTCGAACTGAACAAGCGGCAGGCGGGACTCAATCGCTTGCGCGAGGCGGCCGGGCCAAACCCTAGTGCAGCAGTTCGGGCCGATCTGGATGATTTTCAGGCTCGACTCGATGCCAATCGGGTGTTGTTGGAAGAAAGGGCAAAGGTTGCCGACCGAGAAGTTGGGGAGGTCCTGCGAGCCGGAATGGCTCCGTACAACTGGGCGGCCAGCGGGATCAACATCGTAAACGGGCGTGGCGAGCTTCGTGACTATCTTGCGTTCGCGGACTTCATTCCATTCGGCGGCATAGCGAGTAGGCTCGCCAGAGCGGGCCTAGCGAGGGCTGGTACAAGAGTCGCGACAGAGGCTATTGATGTCGCAACGGTCCAGTATCGAGCCGTAGGCGGCTCGCATGCTCAGGTTGTAAGGGCAAGACCACCGGGTTCTGAAGCTAATCATATCCCTCCAGACTCGGTCAATGGCCTAAGATATGGTGAAGGCCCCGCAATCCCCATGACGATCCCGCATCACAGAGACACAGCAAGTTGGGGGAGTTGGATTAGTGCGAAAAGGCACAGAAAGCTTCAGAAGGAGCTCATTGACAAGGGCGATTTTCGCGGAGCTCAACAAATGGATATTGATGATATTCGGGAAAAATTTGGCAACATATATGATGAATATATCGAGCAAATGTTGAAGTATTCCAAAGATAAGGGGTACATAAAGTGAAATTTACGATTTATCCCTTGAGGGGCGTCCAGAATATCGAATTTGGAATGAGCTCGGAGCAAGTGGCGTCTATTATGAAGGCCGCACCGGAGAAGTTTTTCAGAGGAGGGAGGGGTGAAGGAGGCGGCAAGTTCCCATCCGACCATTACCATGAGCAAGGGGTGTTTTTTTACTACGACGATGACGGGCATCTTGAGGGAATCGAATTTGCCACTCCCGCCGAACCCGAATTTGGCGGCGTGAACTTTCTTCAAATTCCGGCGTCGCATGCAGTCGCGATTGTCGCAGGGATCGATCCCGATGCGTCTGTAGATAATGAGGGGGTGATCTCGCGTAAACTGAGCTTGGCAATCTGGTCTCCGAATGTCGGAGATAGCCCGGATGCGCCTGCGGAGAGTATGGCAATTGGCCGGGCAGGCAGTTATGATTCAGTGTAGTTCCGGCCGCAACATGCGGTGCATGTTGCGGGCCGTGCGGCGCGGTTTCCTTTGGCGTCCAGCGCGAACGTCGGGGCAGTTGGTGCCGTCTTAGCCCCACCCTCGACAACCCCGGCCCATCCCCCCATATCGCACCCCATGGAATTCCCCGCCAAACCCTGGCCCGTCGGCACGGCCGAGGCGCTCGAGCCGCTGGTGCGCCGCGTGCTCGCCGCCAATCCTTCGGCCTTCACCTTCACCGGCACGCAGAGCTACGTCGTCGGTAGCGCCAGCGAGGTCGCGGTGATCGATCCGGGGCCGGTCGAGGAGGCGCACCTCGCGGCGCTGGTCGCGGCGATCGGTGACGCGAAGGTCGTCGCGATCGTCTGCACGCACACCCACAAGGACCATTCGCCCGCCGCCGCGCCGCTCAAGGCGCTGACCGGGGCGCCGATCGTCGGCTGCGCGCCGCTGGTGCTCGCGGACGACGGCCCGCGCTCCGACGCGAGCTTCGATCCCGACTATGCGCCCGACCGCGTGGTGGCCGACGGCGAGCAGATTTCGGGCGAGGGCTGGACGCTGACCGCGGTGGCGACGCCGGGGCACACCTCGAACCACCTGTGCTTCGCGCTCGAGGAGAGCGGGGCGCTGTTCACCGGCGATCACGTCATGGGCTGGTCGACCTCGGTGGTCTCGCCCCCCGACGGCGACATGACCGCCTATATGGCGAGCCTCGCCAAGCTCTACGAACGCACCGACCGGGTCTATTACCCGGCGCACGGCGCGGCGGTGACCAAGCCGCAGCAGCTCGTGCGCGGCATGATCGGCCATCGCCGCCAGCGCGAGAACCAGATCGTCCGCCACATCGAGGGCGGCACGCACACGATCGCCGACATGGTGCCGCAGATGTACAAGGCGGTCGACCCGCGGCTCTGGCCCGCGGCCGAGCGTTCGGTGCTCGCGCATCTGATCGATCTGGAACGCCGGGGCCGAGTCGTCCGTTCGGATGACGTATGGACGACAGCCGCCTGAACCCGCCCCCGGATTCCTCGCAGCCCAAGGCCGCGGCCCGCCCACCCGCTCGGGCCGCGGCGCTGCCCTGGCTGCTCTTCGTCGTCGCACTGGCGCTCGCCGCCTGGCTGGCCTGGTCGGCCTATGGTCCCCGGCCGGCGGGCGATCCGCTGGCGACGACCCTGACCGCCTTCGAGAAGCAGAACCGGCTGACGGTGTTCTCGGCGCAGGTTTCGCCCGTGGTCTCGAACGACGACGAGCAGGTGTTCGGCCTGATCAAGTCGCGCCAGGTCGCGGTGATCCCGACACGGGTCGACTATGCGGTCGACCTCTCGGTGATGAGCCACGATCGGTTGACCTGGGACCCGCAGGCGAAACGCATGGACGTGCGGCTGCCGGCCTTGCAGATCGGCCGGCCCAATCTCGACGAGGGGCGCGCCCAGTATCTGCGCGAGGGCGTCTGGATCACCCAGGGCGCGCAGGCGCGGCTGACCAAGGCCAACACCCAGCTCGCCGAGCGCCAGGCCGCGGCCGAGGCGGCGAACCCCGTGCTGATGGGCCTCGCCCGCGCCGCCGCCAAGGAGGCCGTGCGCCAGAACCTGGCGATCCCGCTCCAGGTCGCGGGCTTCGGCGCGGTGACGGTCGAAGTGCGCTTCGACGGCGAGCCCGCGCCCGGCTGAAAGCCCTTTGTCTCCGGTCCGGTCTGCGGTAATATCCGCGGCACAATTGGGGTTGGGGGACTTCATCATGGCAACGCTCGCGCCGGCAACGGCCGTCGATCAATCGTTCTGGCAGAAGATGATGATCGGCATCGCCGTGTTCATCGTCTTCGGTTTCGCGCAGTTCGCCTTGCGCGGCTTCGTCCAGCCCGCGCAGGCGCCGATCCACGTTCATCTGCACGGCCTCGTCATGCTGTCCTGGCTGGGGCTGTCGATCGTCCAGGCCGCGCTGATCCAGCGCGACAACCTGGCGCTCCATCGCCGGCTCGGCTGGATCGGCGTCCTGCTCGCCGCGGCCGTGGTCGTCACGGGTTCCTACGCCGGGCTGCGCGCGATCGAGACGGGGCGCCAGCCGCCGTTCTTCTCGCCCGGCTATTTCCTCGCGCTCACCCAGATCGGCATTGCCTTCTTCGCGGCGCTGGTCGCCTTCGCGGTGGTGCGCCGGCGGCAGACCGAATGGCATCGCCGGCTGATGCTCGGCGCGCTGATCATGATCATGGAGCCGGCGCTGGGACGGCTTCTGCCGATGCCTTTCATCATGCCCTGGGGCGAATGGCTGGTCCTGGCGATCCAGCTCGGCGTCTTCGCCATCGTCATGCGGCACGATCGCAAGGTGCTCGGCCATGTCCATCCTGCGACCCTGGCGGCCATGCTGGTGGTCACGCTCTCGCATGTGGTGGTCGAAGCCGTGGCGCGGATACCCGCCTGGATCGCGCTGGCCGAGGGCATGGTGGTCGTCTGAGCCGCATTTTCTCCTTGGGAACCGCGCCGTCAGTCCCTATCTGCCCGGCAAAGATCCGAGGGATGAAAAGCTTCCGATGACCGTCCAGAACGTGAATCTCACCGGCCTCGACCTGCGCGCCGAGATCGACCGCCTGCGCAAGGAGCGCAACGCGGTGATCCTGGCGCACTATTACCAGAAGCCCGAGATCCAGGACCTAGCCGATTTCGTCGGGGATTCGCTCGAACTGAGCCGCAAGGCTGCGGCGACCGATGCCGAAGTCATCGCCTTCTGCGGCGTCAAGTTCATGGCCGATACCGCCAAGATTCTGAGCCCGCAGAAGATCGTCGTCCTGCCCGATCTCGACGCCGGCTGCAGCCTTGAGGATTCGTGCCCGCCCGAGAAGTTCAAGGCCTTCCGCGAGGCGCATCCCGATCACATCGCGCTGACCTACATCAACTGCTCGACCGAGGTGAAGGCGCTCAGCGACATCATCGTCACCTCGTCGAGCGCCGAGACGATCCTCTCGCAGATCCCGCGCGACCAGAAGATCATCTTCGGTCCCGACCGCCACCTCGGCGGCTATCTGAGCCGCAAGTTCGACCGCGAGATGTTGCTCTGGCCCGGCGTCTGCATCGTCCACGAGGCGTTCAGCGAGCGCGAACTGCTCAAGCTCAAGGCCGAGCATCCCGAAGCACCGATCGCCGCGCATCCCGAATGCCCGCCGCACATCGTCGATCACGCCGACTATGTCGGTTCGACCAGCGGCATCCTGCAATATGCCAACACGATGCCCGGCGACAAGCTGATCGTCGCGACCGAGCCGCACATCATCCATCAGATGGAAAAGTCGCTGCCGAACAAGACCTTCATCGGCGCGCCGGGGGCCGACGGTAACTGCAATTGCAACATCTGCCCCTACATGGCGCTCAACACGCTGGAAAAGCTCTACCTCGCGCTGCGCGACCTGACGCCGCGGATCGAGATCGAGGAAGGCCTGCGCCTCGCCGCGAAGAAGAGCCTCGACGCCATGCTGGAGATGGCCAGCGGCACTTTGGGCCAGGGCGATCTCGGCGCGCGCAGCTGACATTGTTGTGAATTTGCCACAGTCGCTGGCGTGGTGCTGGCGGTTAATGAGAGTCGATTGCATTAGCATCGGCTGAGGTTTAGGCGGCCCCTGATTTCCAGGGGTGTCCGCCATGCTTCGCTCGTCTTTCCTCGTCTCCTCCGCGCTGATCGCGATAACCGCTGCGCCTGCCTTTGCGCAGGACGCGGTGCTCGCGCCCAGCGAGACGATCATCGTCACAGCCGCGCGGACAGCGCTGCCGCTCAACGCGCTGCCGCTGACCGTGGACATCATCGGCCGCGACGTGCTCGACCAGCAGATGACGATCGGCGGCTCGGTGACCGATGCCGTCGCGACCCTGACGCCCTCGTTCTCGCCGACGCGGCAGAAGCTTTCGGGCGCGGGCGAGACCCTGCGCGGCCGCTCGCCGCTCTACGCGATCAACGGCATCCCGCAGTCGACCCCGCTGCGCGACGGCAGCCGCGACGGCTTCACCATCGACGGATTCTTCATCGACCGCGTCGAGCTGATCTTCGGCTCGAACGCGCTCCAGGGCATCGGCGGCACGGGCGGCATCGTCAACCAGGTGACGGTCGGCGCGCCGCGCGAGGAGGGCCTGTCGGGGCGCACCCTGCTCCAGGCGACGGCGGACAACGGCTTCACCGGCGACGGCATCGGCTACAAGGGTGGCGGCCTGCTGCAGTACAAGGCCGGCGCTTTCGACGTGACCGTGGGTGCGGTCTACGAGAAGCGCGGCGTGTTCTACGACGGCGACAACCGCCGCGTCGGCCTCAACCTGACGCAGGGTGAGACGCAGGATTCGAACACGACGAACCTGTTCGCGCGGCTCGGCTATCAGGTGACGCCGAGCGGGCGGCTCGACCTGATCGCCAGCCGATTCGAGATGAAGGTCGACGGCGATTTCGTCCCGCTTGCGGGCAATCGCACCACGGGCGTACCCACGAGCGCGGTGGCGGGCGCGCCTCCGGGCAAGCCGGCGGCCAACCGCACCGAGTCCGTTTCGCTGACTTATGCCGACAGCGATTTCCTTGGCGGCAATTTCATGAGCCAGGTGTTCTTCAACCGCAGCCGCGACACCTTCGGCGGCGAGGTGGCGATCCAGGCGACCTTCCAGGACCCGACGATCGCGCCGCAGAACACGCTGTTCGACCAGTCGCAGAACCGCTCGCGCAAGCTCGGCGCCAAGTTCAGCTACGAGCGCACGATCCTCGATGCGCTGACCACGACGATCGGCTTCGACGCGCTGTTCGACAAGACCGAGCAGGCGCTGATCGCCACGGGCCGCGTCTGGGTGCCGCCGAGCGATTTCCGCAGCCTCGCGCCGTTCGGCCAGGCCAACCTCAAGCTGTTCGACGGCAAGCTGCGCCTCGCCGGCGGCGTGCGCTGGGAGAACGTCCAGATCAAGATCGACGACTTCCGTACGCTGGCTTCGACCACCTATGTCGCATGCTCCGCGACCGTCACGACGAATTGCGGCCTGTCGACCTATGGCGGCGTCGCGGTCTCGGGCGGCAAGCCGAAGTTCTCTGATGCGCTGATCAACGGCGGCGTCATCGTCGAGCCGTGGGAAGGCATCCGTGCCTATGCCTCCTATGCCGAGGGCTTCACCGTCCCCGATATCGGCCGTATCACCCGTGCCTTCAGCACGACCGGGATCGACATCGACAATGCGCTCGACATCGAACCGATCATCTCGAATAACCGCGAGATCGGCCTGGAGGTCAAGCGCGGTCCGCTCGACGCTTCGGCGACCTATTTCTGGTCGTCGAGCGACAAGGGCCAACTGCTGATCCAGGGCGCCGACCGCAATTTCGACGTGCAGCGCCAGCGGGTCGAGATCGAGGGCGTCGAGGTCAACCTGCGCACGCAGACCCCGATCGACGGGCTCAAGCTCGGCATCGGCTATGCCCATATCAAGGGACGGTTCGATAGCGATGCGGCCCGCGTCGTCAACGGCGTGTCGCAGGCGGACGGGATCGTCGATACCGATCTCGATGGCGTCAACATCTCGCCCGATCGCGTCAATCTTTCGGCGACTTTCGTCAAGGGGCCGATCTCGGCGCTGCTGCAGTCGCAGTTTTATCTATCGCGCACCTTCAATGCCGATGCGACCAAGCCGCGGCCCGACCAGCGCAACAACTTCGGCGGCTACAACGTCACCGACGCCTCGATCCGTTATCAGACCGAGGGTCTGGGCGGTCTGACGCTGAGCGTGCAGAACCTGTTCGACAGGTTCTACATCGACTATTCGAGCGACACGCGCCTGCCGACCGACAACCTCGCCTTCTTCGCGGGCCGCGGCCGGACCTTCACACTGTCGTGGGACTACAGGTTCTGAAGACGCTCGACCTCCTCCACCGCTGGATCGGCGGTATCTTCGGGCTGGTGCTGGCGCTGCTCGGGCTGTCGGGGGCGATCCTTGTGCACGAGGACGTCTGGATCATGCTCCCGCATGCCGGCGATGCGCGCGTCGCCGATAGCGCGCAGATCGCGGCGACGGTCGAGCGGATCATGGCCGACCCGGCGGCGCGCCCGCGCAGCATCAGCTTCGCGAGCGACGACTTCGGCCTGCATCGCCTGTCCTTCAAGGACGATGCTGGCGCCTATGTCGACCAGGCGGGCAACCTGGTCACGCGCTGGTCGAGCCAGTGGGAGCGGCCCGAACTGTGGCTGTTCGATTTCCACCACCACCTCTTCGCCGGCGATACCGGTGAGATCGTGGTCGGCCTGGCGGGGCTCGCCGGCGTGTTCTTCGCGGTAAGCGGCGTGTTCCTCTGGTGGCGCACACGCAAGACCTTCGAGTTCCGCCTTTGGCCGAGGCGTATCAGCCGACCGGCGATCGTGCGCCAGCATCGCGATCTCGGCATCGTCGTGGCTCCGCTGGTCCTGCTCGTCACCTTCACCGGCGCCGCGATGGTGTTTCGTCCGGTGAGCGCGCTGGTGCTCGGTCCCTCGGCGCCTGCGGCCATCGCCAAGGCCGGCAAGGCGCCGAAGGTCGAGAAGACCGAGCTGGCCGAGCGGTACGACTGGCAGGCGGTGATCGCCACCGCACATGCCCGCTTCCCCGACGCGCAACTGCGCACGCTGAGTCTGCCGCGCCAGAACAACGGCCTCGTCACACTGCGCATGAAACAGCCCGGCGAGTGGCTGCCCAATGGCCGCACGATGCTCTACTTCGCCGCCGACAGCGGCCGGCTGGTCGAAGCGCGCGATGCCCTGGCGCTGCCGGCGCCTGTGCGCGGCTATTACACCTTCTATCCGCTGCACGCGGCGAAGGTCGGCGGGCTGGTCTATCGTCTGGTGATGACCGCCGTGGGCCTGGCGCTGGTCCTGCTCGGCAGCCTCGCGGTGTGGAGCTTCTGGTTCCGGCGCGGCACGGTGGGCCCGCGTATTTCCTAGCTTTCGGCGATCGCCCGCAGGGTGGTGGTGATCAGCTCGCGCTTCTTCGGGTCGCGCGTCACCTCGAGCATGGCGCTGAGGCTGCCGCGCGCGGCGTCGACATTCTGCAACTGGAGCTGCAGCCGCGCGAGTTCCCACCAGGCGTCGGCATGGTCGGGCGCGACCGCGGTCATGCGTTCGTAAAGCGCCAGCGCACGCAGCGCGTCACCACCGCGTTCGGCGCGCGTCGCCTGGTTCAGCAGCAGCCTTACCAGTGTCGCGCGGTTTGACATCGGCGCGACATGCTGCGGACCCGGCTTGCCACCAGGCCCAAGCGCGCCCTCGAGCAGCGCAGCGAGGCGATCGCCCGGCACGGGCTCACCGTCGTGGAACGGGTCGATCAGATAGGGCGGGCCGTCGCCCAGCCGCACGAGCACGTGGCCCGGCGTATCGGTCGCATGCGCGGTCCAGCCCATGCGCCGCGCGGCCGCGACATAGAGCAGCGAGAGGCTGACGGGCAGACCCCGCTTGCGGTCGAGCACGCGAATCAGATCGGCGTTGAGCGGCGCGTCGTAGCTGTCGGCATCGCCGGTGAAGCCGAACTCGTCGAAGAACACCTGCGCCAGGGCTTCGCCCTGTTCGGCGGGCGTATCGGCCATGTCGAAGGCGGCGAGGCGATCGCCGATGTCGTCGAGCATCGCATAGTAGGGTTCGAGCGCGATGCCGTCGTGATCGAGCTCGCTGAGCAGAAGTGCGGCGTTGTCGAGTTCGATCTCTTCGTCGTCGAGCAGGCCGAGAGTGGCAATATCGGATTCCATTGAACCCATTATGGCTCCAGGATGCGTCCTGCGCCAGTCCGGCCCGATTTCGCACAGTTTGATGCTGCAATAAAATTGTAACATTGAACGGTTTGGGGCAACGGCGCGTTCAAGGGACTCAACGCCCACGGGAAACCCGCATCCGCCAGATTGCCGCCTTGCCCTATCGCACCGAAGGATCAGCGCTCGACGCGTCGGTGCGGATTCTGCTGATCACCTCGCGCGGCACGGGGCGGTGGGTGATTCCCAAAGGCAACGTCCCCACGGGCGTAACGCCACACGCCGCTGCGGCGCTGGAGGCCGAGGAGGAAGCCGGCATCGCGGGATCGGTCTGCCCGATTCCGCTCGGCTCCTATCGCTATCGCAAGCGGCGCAACAATGGTGCGTCGCTGATGGTCGACGTCGACGTGTTCCCGCTCGCGGTGACCGACGAGTTCGACCAGTGGAAGGAGCAGGGGCAGCGCGAGCGGCGCTGGTTCTCGCTGCCCGAGGCGGCGGAGGCGGTCGACGAGACCGACCTGCGCGACCTCATGCGCACCTTCGCGTCATCGGAATTCAAAGCAGCGGCGAGGCGCACGGGCGTGTTCCACCTCGTCGCGCAAAAATCCAAGGTGAGTAACATGTTCGCGTGGTTTCAGCGGCTCCTGCCGAAAACCGGTAATTTCTTCGATATGTTCGAGGCCCATGCGGTGACGATCGTCGCTGCGGCCGATGCGCTGGCGCGTCTGTTCCAGGGTGGCGGCGCGCGGGTCGATCACATCCGCGAGATCCACGAACGCGAGCACGACGCGGACAACATCATCCGCGAGGTGTTGCAGACGGTCCGCAAGACCTTCCTGACCCCGTTCGACCGCGGTGCGATCACCAGTCTGATCGGTGCGATGGACGATGCCGTGGATGAGATGAACGCTGCTGCCGGTGCGGTCGCGCTCTACGATTTCGTCGATTTCAGCGAAGAGATGCGCGACATGACCGCGATCATCGTCGATGCCGCGCGCGTCACCGCCGAGGCGATTCCGCTGCTGCGCGACGTCGCGCGCAACGGCCCGCGGCTGCACGAGCTGACCGAGCGGCTGGTGCGCATGGAAGGCCATGCCGACGAGATTCACGATCGCGGCCTCAAGAAGGCGTTCTCCCAGTGCGGCGAGAACGAGACGATGAAGTTCATCGTCGTGCGCGAGGTCTACAAGCATCTCGAGCGGATCGTCGACGCGCTCGAGGACGTCGCCAACGAGATCGACGGCATCGTGATCGATCACGCATGACGCACGAGTTGGCGTTCCCGCTGCTTGTCGGGCTGATCCTCGTCGCGCTGGCCTTCGATTTTCTCAACGGCCTCCACGACGCGGCAAATTCGATCGCGACCGTGGTGGCGACCAAGCTGCTGAGCCCGGTCAAGGCCGTCATCTTCGCGGCGGTGTTCAACTTCGCCGCCTATTTCCTCTCGATCATGTTTCCCGCCCTGCACAAGGTGGCCGAGACGATCGGCTCGGGCCTGATCGAGCAGCATCTGGTCACGCCGGGCGTGGTCTTCGGCGCGCTGATCGGGGCGATGTTCTGGAACGTCGTCACCTGGCTCAAGGGCATTCCCTCGTCGAGCAGCCACGCGCTGATCGGCGGGCTGATCGGCGCGGGCACGGCCCATGCCGGCATCGAGGGCATCCAGTGGTCGGGGCTCAACAAGACGCTGATCGCGATCGTGCTTTCGCCGGTGCTCGGCATGATCCTCTCGATGTTCATCATGCTGCTGACCTCCTGGGCCTTCCGCAATTCGACCTCGCGCACGGCGGAAAGCTCGTTCCGCTTCCTTCACCTGTTCTCTTCGGCCGCCTATTCGCTGAGCCACGGGCTCAACGACGCGCAGAAGACGATGGGCATCATCACCGTGCTGCTCTACTCGACCGGCTATCTCTCGGGTAAGTTCGAGGTGCCGCACTGGGTGGCGATCTCGTGCTACATCGCCATCGCGCTCGGCACGATGTCCGGCGGCTGGAAGATCATCGAGACGATGGGCAGCCGCATCACCAAGCTCTCGCAGCACCAGGGCTTCGCCGCTTCGACCGGCGGCTCGATCATGGTCTTCTCGGCCTCGCTGCTCGGCATCCCGGTCTCGACCACGCACACGATCACCGGCTGTGTCATCGGTGCGGGCACGGCCAGGCGCGCTTCGGCGATTCGCTGGGGCGTGGCACAGAGCGTGGTCGTGGCCTGGGTCATCACGATCCCGGCCTCCGCCGCGGTGGGCGCGGCGTTCTATATGCTGACGCGGGTGTTCTGAGCTGAAAGATCCTCCCCTGTAAGGGGAGGGGGACCGCCGCCGTAGGCGGTGGTGGAGGGGTGTCCCCGCCGGCGGTTACACCCCTCCGTCAGCGGCTGCGCCGCTGCCACCTCCCCGCGAGCGGAGAGGATGTTATCCCCTAGAACACCGCCTTCGCGGTCGGCTCCTGCATCATAGCCTTGCGCACCAGCGGCACCGGCGGGCCGCCGTAGGACAGGAACTGGTCGTGGAACGCCTTCCACGCCCCGCGCCCGCCGTGCTTCGCGGTCCAGTCGGTGCGCAGCTTGCGGATCATCAGCTTGCCCAGCGTGTAGTTCAGGTAGGCCGGATCGTAGGTCCCGCGCGCTGCCTGCTGTTCGGCCGTGCCCGCGCCCTGGTAGCATTCCTTGCGGAACATCTCGTCCGACTGCGCCTGGGTCAGGGTCCCGCTGTGCAGCCCGATCGCCGAGAGATAGCGGCAATTGCGCAGCAGCGCGTTCGAGATCTGGCCGACCCGGGTGACCGCGGCGCCGCCGTCGAGCCCGGCTTCGACCATCATCTCCTCGCTGTAGTGCGCCCAACCTTCGGCGAAGGCATAGCCGACGAAGAGCCGACCGACCTGCGAGGGCGTGCGGTTCGAGTGGAGGAATTGGAGGAAGTGGCCCGGCATGACCTCGTGCACCGAAGTGAACAGCAGGTCCTTCTCGCCGGGAATGTATTCGAGCTGCTTTTCCTGCGACCAAGCCGGATCGGGCGGCGAGATGTAGTAGATCGAGGGAATCCCCTTCTCGAGCGGGCCGGCGGGATCGATGTAGGCGCTGTTCTGGCGGTTGTAGGGCGGCGATTCGCGCACGAGCGCCTGTTCGGTGCCGGGGATCGTCACCAGATCGTGCTGGCGGACGAAGGCGTTGAGCTCGGGGATTTGCCGCGTCGCTGCCGCTACCGGGCCTTCCTTGGGCTTGTCGGCGTTGAGCTTGTCGAAGCAGGCGATGATCGTCGCGCCCGGGGCGAACTGGTTGCAGGCCACCTTGAGCGCATCCTGGTTGCGCTTGAGATCGGCGCGGCCGACGCGCTCGAGTTCGGCCAGCGGCACGTCGACGCCCTCGGTTGCCTTGACCATCCGCGCGAAGCGATCGGCGCCGAGCGCATAGCTGCCCTCGGGCGCGGGGGGCTGCGCCTTGAGCCAGGTCGACAGGTCTGCCATCGCCTGTCCGGCAGCTTCCGAAGTTGTGCGGAACTTCGCCTGCAGCGCCGGGTCCTGCACGTCGGCGAAAGCCGCGCGGGCATCGCCGCGATAGTATTCGCCGAAGCCGCCGAAGCCGGCGACGCCGTATTTGATGAAGCTGGCGGGCAGGGGCTTGTTGAGGTTCGCGCGGATGTTGCGCGCGGCGGCCGGGATCGTCTCGAAGAAGGCGATCATCGCCTTCATCCGCGTCGGCTTGTCGGCATAGTCGCGGCTGACGTAGACGTTGGGATCGAGCCCGCCGCCGACATAGAACGCCGGATTGGTGTGCGGCTGGTCGGCATCCTCGATCCAGAACAGCTTGCCCGCGAAGACCTGGACCAGATAGTCGCGCTCGAAGGCCTCGGCGCCGGTCAGGCTGCGATAGGCCTTCGCGCCGGCGATCGCCTGGCGGTAGAAATCGGCGCTGGCCTTGAGCCCGGCCTCGCTCCAGTCGGGCATCTTGCCGTCGTACTGGTGGGCGCCCTGATAGACGGCATCGGCGGGCGAGATCGCCATCCAGTCGGCGATCGTCTTGGCGACGTAGTCCTTCCAGGCGAGGCCGGGTTGGGCCTGCGTCTTGGGCGTGGCGGCGAGGGCGGGGCCGGCCATGCCCGTGGCGAGCGCCAGTCCGGCCAGGCCCGAAAGCAGCGTGCGGTTCATCGTATGGTTCTCCCCGGGGTGCGCGAATTGTTGCTTACACTTCTGTCATTCCGCGCCGAAGGTCCAGCCCTCCGTCCGCGCGATTTCGGAAGTCAGTCCGCGAGGGTTCCACAGTTCCGCGCGGTGGGCGTCGCGGCGCAGCCAGGCGGCTGTGATCAGCGCGTCGCTCTTGTGGTCGTCGATTGCGCCCTCGTATGCCACGCGCCGGCTGCCGAGTGCGGCGAGCGCCCGGTTCAATTCCTCGACCGTGCGGATCTTCGAGCGTTCGGGGCGGCGGCCCGCCGCCATCGCCGCGATCGTCGTATAGATTTCGACCAGCACCGAGCCGCGCTCGGGCAGTGGATGGATCGGCCAGACGGGCAGTCGACCCGCGAGTCGATGCAACAGCCGCATCCCCGAGAGGCTCGACTTGCCGACCTGCGCCGCGCCGACGAGGTTGAAATTGCTGTAGGGCTTGCAGCCCATCGCCTGCTGCGCGGTCTCGGCCACGCGGAAGCGGCCTCTGCCGCCGCCGAATAGATCGCCCTCGCGCCCGCCGTGACGGCGGAAGTGGCGGGCGATCTCAGCGTGGTCGACGAAACTCGAGACCGAGAGATGAGGATCGTCGGCGCAGGTCCGATCGATCAGGGCCCAGAGCGTGCGGGCGTCGGCGGGGCTGTCGGTCCAGCCGGGAAAGAAACTACTGCGATCGGCGAAGGCCAGCGAAATGCCGAGATCCATGCCGACGAGCGTGTCGGCGGGCAGGTCCTCGGTCAGCCATTGCAGCACCTCTGGTCGCGACCAGCGGTGACCGGGGCGGACGAGTTCGGGCGCCGCATCACCCGTTGCGCAGATCGCCACAGCAATGCCCTTGTGCCGCTCGCCCACGGCGCCTGACCAGTCGATCGCGGCATAATGCTGGAAGCGCTCCGTCACTCCCCGCGCCGCTTGGCGCTCAGCTTGTCCCAATAGGCCATGCGTTCGATCACCTGACGCTCGAAGCCGCGCTCTACCGGCTTGTAAAAGGTCTGTGGTGCCATGTCCTCGGGCCAGTAGTCCGCGCCCGAGAATCCCTCGTCGGCGTCGTGGTCGTAGGCATAGTCCTTGCCGTAGCCGATGTCCTTCATCAGCTTGGTCGGCGCGTTGAGGATGTTCTGCGGCGGCATCAGCGAACCAGTCTCGCGCGCGCTCTTCCACGCCGCCTTCTGCGCCGCATAGGCCGCGTTCGACTTGGGCGCGGTCGCCAGATAGAGGCAGGCCTGGACGATCGCCAGCTCGCCCTCGGGCGAGCCGAGAAAGTCGTAGGCCTCCTTGGCGGCGAGGCATTGGACCAGCGCTTCGGGATCGGCGAGGCCGACGTCCTCGCTGGCGAAGCGGACGAGCCGGCGCAGCACGTAGAGCGGTTCCTCGCCCGCGGTCAGCATCCGCGCCATGTAGTAGAGCGCGGCCTGCGGGTCGGAGCCGCGCAAGGATTTGTGCAGCGCCGAGATCAGGTTGTAGTGCCCCTCGCGGTCCTTGTCGTAGACCGCGACGCGGCGCTGGAGGAACGCGCCGAGCCCCGCGGGATCGAGCGGTTCCTTGATCTTCGCCGCATAGAGCGTCTCGGCCTGGTTGAGCAGGAAGCGGCCGTCACCATCGGCCGACTGGATCAGCGCCTCGCGCGCCGCGGGCGTGATCGGCAGCGGGCCTTCGAGCGCTTCCGCCTTGTCGAGCAGGCGGCCGAGGGCATCGGCGTCGAGCCGGCGCAGGATCAGCACCTGTGCGCGCGACAAGAGCGCGGCGTTGAGTTCGAAACTCGGGTTCTCGGTGGTCGCGCCGACCAGGGTCACCGTGCCTTTCTCCACGAAGGGCAGGAAGCCGTCCTGTTGCGCGCGATTGAAGCGGTGAATCTCGTCGACGAACAGCAGGGTGCGCTGGCCGGCCTTCGTAGCGACCTCGGCCTCGGCGAAGGCTTTCTTCAGATCGGCGACGCCCGAGAACACCGCCGAGATCGCGACGAAGCGCATACCCACCGAATCGGCGAGCAGCCGGGCGGTACTGGTCTTGCCCGTGCCCGGCGGACCCCAGAGGATCATCGAAGAGAGGCGGCCAGCCGCGACCATGCGCCCGATCGCGCCTTCGGGGCCGGTGATGTGCTCCTGCCCGACGACTTCGGACAGGTCGCGCGGGCGCAAACGGTCCGCCAGTGGAGCGTCGGCGCTGGGTTCGTCGGTTTTGGGCTGGGCCGGCATGTCGCCGGCGAAGAGATCGGCCATGGCGCCTATCTAGGAACAATCGCGGGGCTTTGCACCGCTCGTGTGCTATGCTGCACTCCTGTGTCAAATCGTTGCTGCGCGTACGGCGCGATTGACGAAGCAGGCGCGCCGGAAGAGAGCCGGACGGGCGTTGGGAGAGGAAGCAAAGCGATTGGCCAGGCTGCAACCTAGGCGGCTGTCAGCATATGCAGCGCTGCTCCTTCTTGTCGTCGGCGTGATCCAGCTTGTTGGCAGCCTGCTGTTCTACCAGGCGATCGATAAGCAGACCCTGCGAGAGGACCACGCGCGCCGCATCGCCGAACTGCTGGTGGTGAGCGACCGCGTCTATCTGCGCGACGGCACCCTGGCTGCTGCGATCATGACATCTCGACATCTGCGGATTGCCGTCGCCGCGCGCCCGAACGTGACGCATTCGCAGGAATCGCTCGCGCCGATCACGCGGCAGATCATCGCCTGGGAGCCGGGCCTGGCAAAGCGTCCGCTGCACCTGGCGCTGCTGCGCGAGCGTGGCGGGCGACAGCATCTCGTCGGCTCTATGCAGGTGGCCGACGGGTCCTGGCTCAACTTCCAGTCGCACGACATATCGACGATGTGGCCGATCGCGCTGAGCGCCATGATCATGACGTTGCTGACCTTTGCGGCCTGCCTCGGTGTCGGGCTGATCGCGATCCGCCTGCTGACTCAGCCGCTGCGCCGCATGTCCGAAGCCGCCGAGGCGATCGGCCAGGGACGCCGGGTGACCATTCGCGAGAACGGTCCGGCCGACCTGCGTGACCTTGCCCATGCAATGAACGAGATGCAGGACCGCATCGCCAAGCTGATGGAGGATCAGGCCAAGTCGTTCGAGGCGATCAGCCACGACCTGCGCACGCCGCTCGCGCGGCAGAAGGTCGCCGCCGGACTCATCGCCGATACCGAAATCCGCGAGATCGTCGAGGACAGCGCCGACGAAATGGAAGCGTTGCTGCAGTCGCTCCAGCAGTTCCTCCGCGCGCAGCACCTGACCGCCGAGCCCGAACTGGTCGATCTCGGCGCGGCGGTGCGGGACCTCGTCGCGCCTTATGGCGACAGAGTGCGGCTGGCCGTTCCGCATCACGCGCAGCTGCGCACCTATCGCGAGCCGCTGCTGCTCGCGCTGCGCGCGCTGATCGAGAACGCCAGCCGCTTCGCCGATCAGGCCGAGGTGGTGATCGACCGCGACGGCCGCGACTGGATCATCGCGATCAGCGACGACGGCCCCGGCATCCCGCCCGATCATTTCGAGGACGTGCTCGCGCCGTTCTTCCGGCTCGACGATGCGCGTCGCCGCACGACCGCAGGCTTCGGCCTGGGAATCCCGACCGCGCATCTGCTGCTGCGCCGCTTCGGCGGCGAACTGTCGTTCGTGCCCGCGGCCGCGGGCGGCCTGACGGTCTGCGTGCGGGTGCCGCAGGCCGATTAGCACAGCCTTTGCCTCCTTGCCCGGGGCGTGTATCAGCGCCGCCATGCTTATCCGTGAACTGCTCGGTACCGCGCGGGTGCCCGATGGCGAAGAGCTGCAGCTCTACAGCCACGGCCGCGACTTCATGATCACGCTGCAGCGCTCGGACCTTATGTCCACGCGCATGAGCGGCTCGGAAAAGGCGCTCGCGACGATGACGATCGAGCGGCTGGGCGGGCGCAAGTCGCCGCACCTGCTGATCGGCGGCTACGGCATGGGCTTCACCCTGCGCGCCGCCCTCGAAGTGCTCGATACCGGCGCGCGCGCGACGGTGGCCGAGATCGTCCCCGAGATCATCCAGTGGGCGCGCGGGCCGATGGCCGAACTCACCGCCGGCTGCCTCGACGATCCGCGCGTGACCTTGCTCCAGGCCGACGTCGCGCTGATCATCGACGGGGGCGACGAGGACTACGACGCAATCCTGCTCGATGTCGATAATGGGCCCGACGGCATCACGCGCGAGGCCAACGACCGGATCTATTCGCGCCGCGGACTTAAGGCGGCGAAGCAGGCGCTTACGCGGGGCGGTATCCTCGCCATCTGGTCCGCACAGGCCGATCCCAAGTTCACGCGCCGGCTGGCCGATGTCGGGTTCGAGGTGTCCGAGGTGTTCGTTCGCGCCCGCGACAATGGCAAGGGTCCCAAGCACACCATCTGGTTCGCCAAGAAGGTCTGACGCGCAGACCCCGCGGGCTCAGCGCGTTTCGAGCCATTCGACGAGCGCGGCCAGGCATTCGCGGCCCAGCAGGCGGCTGCGCTCGGGGCTCCAGCCCTGGGCGGGATCGGGCAGGTCGTCGTTGTCCTTGAACGGCATTTCCAGGGTCATCGCCACGGCGCCGAAGCGGTGGGCGACCTGGTTGGTCGACATGGCCAGGTTGGCGCGGCCCGGCGGGGTCACCGGATAGCCGCGCTTCATCTGGAAGTCGGGCGTGCGCCGTGTCAGGAGCTCGCGATAGCGGTGATAGCCCGCAAGCTGTTCTTCCTTGATCGAGGGTATCCCCTCGAAGCCAGCGAGGAACACCGCGGGAATCGCTTCGTCGCCGTGGACGTCCATCGAGAAATCGACGCCGCTGGCATCCATCGCCTGCAGCAGCGCGACCACTTCGGGCGCGCGCTCGGCGGTCGGGTTGTCCCATTCGCGGTTGAGGTTCACGCCCGCCGCATTGGTGCGCAGGTGGCCGCGGCGCGAGCCGTCGGGATTGGCATTGGGCACGACATGGAGCCGGCACTTGTTGCGCAGCAGGCGACCGACGGGATCGGCCGGATCGGTCAGGGCTTCTAGCGCGCCTTCCATCCACCACTCGGCCATCGATTCGCCGGGGTGCTGGCGCGCGTAGAGCCAGACCTGCGTCGGGCCTTCGCCCATTTCGAGGCAGTCGATCGGCTGGCCGTCGAGGCTGGTGCCGAGGCAGCGATAGTCGACGCCCTCGCTCGCCGCGGCCTCGGCGACGAGGTCGTGGTGCCGCTCCATCGAATAGGGCGCGAAATAGGCGAACCAGCAGACGTCGGAGCCGGGCGTGTAGCGGATCGTCAGGGTGCCGCCGTCGAGCTTTTCGTCCCAGGTCGTTTCGGCACGGCCCCAGTAGAGCCGGTCTTCGGAGACCGCGGCGCGATAGCCGGGCCAGCCCATCGGATAGGCGGCCTCGGCCAGGCCCGAGAGGCGGAGCTGGAGTTCACGCCCCTTGCCGCCGCTGACGCGGAAGTGAAACCACTGGAAGAAATCCGAATCCTGGTCGCGGCGGATGTTCAGCACCGCCTTGGCACCGGAGATCTGGACGACCTCGATGTTGCCGGAATCGAACGCGCTGGTGATCTGGATGTCGGTCATTTCACCTGGATAGTTTCGCCCGAGCGGCCGGGGAAGCCCTTGAACAGCGCTTCGCTCATCTTCGCCGCGCCGAGCTGGCTGTTGGCAAGCGGTGACTTGGCCGTGACCGTGAAAGCCGCGCGGCCTTCCCACAGCGACTGGCCGCTGGCGCGGTCCTTGATCGTCACCGCAAGCTCGGTCTCGACCACGTCGGCAGGTGGGCCCGAGAGATCGAAACCAATGCCGAGCCCGACGCCCGAACCGTAGCTGCCGGCCGAACCGCCGACCCCGACCGAGACCGGGCCGCGGCTACGCTCGGGGCGATAGGTCTGCCGCTGGAGCCGGACGAGCGCCACCTGCGTGCCATTACCGGGCGCCTGTTCGCCATAGCCGAGCAGGGCCAGTTGCCGCCCGACTGCGGCCGCATAGGTCCGCCATTCGAGACTGTCGGCCACCATGCCCGGCGCGGGCTCGACCGCGATCGTGCCGCGCGCCAGGCCGGGGCCGTTCGGTGCGACGAAGCGCGTCACTTCGACCGGGCCGACCGGCGCGACGCAGCCGGTGAGGGCGAGCGCGAGGAGAGCGGCGAGGCTGAGCGACTTGGTCATTACGGCGCCAGATGTGCGGCCTGCGGCGCGCGAGCGCAAGAGCGTGCTCATCCGCCGAGCCCTCAGCCACCAAGCCGGGGCGAATCGCTTGCGCGCGGAAATCCGTCGAACAGCGCTTCGGCGAGGCGCGCGGCGATCTCCTGCTCGCCCCAGCCGTCAGCGCCTTCGCGCGAGGCGACTTCGGCGCGGCCCTCCCAGAGCACGGTGTTGGTCGCGCGGTCGCGGATGCGGGCTTCGAGCCGGGTCGAGACCAGCGGCGGCAGCGGCTTGGTAAAGTCGACGTTGACTGCAAGGCCATAGGCCGTGCCGCGATTGCCGACCGAGACGGCCGCCTCGCCGCTGACCGGGTTGCGCTTGGCCTCGGCCGGCTGGATCACGGTGCGGGTGACGGTGAGCTCGGCGAGCTGGCCGTCGGTCTGGCTGGCCTTGGCGGTCTCGTAGCCGGCGTGGACGAGCTGATCGACGACCGCGGCCTCATAGGCGGCGCGGTTGCCCTGCGGCACGTAGTCCTGGCCCTCGGTGCCCGAGGCGACGGCGATTGCGCCGTGGCCGAGCGCCTGCGCGGCATCGCCCTCGGCGACGAAGCGCGCGACCTGGACTCGACCTTCATCGCTGCGGCGGCTTTCGAGTCTCCGCGCAGAGGAGCGGTTGTCTTGCCAGCCGGGCCTGTCCCAGCGCGAGTCACCCCAGCTCGGTCCGTCCCAGCCGCCGGGGCGCGCCATGGCCGTGGCCGGAGCGGCGGCAGCGGCCAGGACGGCGAGGAGGGCAAATATCGATCGATCGCGCATAGAAGCTCCAACAAGCGGGCATCGCCTTCCCCGGAAACCGGCGCTAGGCCTTTCCCGCTTGCCCGCGAATGAACAGCCGCAAATGCGTTCGCAGCACGGTCCCCGGCTTGACTTCGAGCGATTCGCCCCCTAACGGCCCGGCTTCGATTTTCGGGCGGTACGCGCCCTTGGAAGAGATAGTCATGAAGATTCGCAACAGCCTCAAGTCGCTCAAGGACCGCCACCGGGACAACCGCGTGATTCGCCGTCGTGGCCGCACCTATGTGATCAACAAGACCAACCGCCGCTTCAAGGCGCGTCAGGGCTGATCCATTGATGCTGACGGTCGGGGGCTTCGCCTTTGACCTCGCATAGTTCCAGCCCGCTTCCCCATTTCGCGGCCCCGGCACGTCGGGCGGCGAGGTGGGGGAGCGGGCTGGTGCCGCTTCCGGACCGGGAAGACAATCGGGGATCTCGGGCATGACCCTATCGAGCGGACCGATCGAAGCCGTCGTCTTCGACGTCGGCAAGGTGCTGTTCCAGTGGGAACTGCGCTGCCTGTTCGAGAAGCTGATCGATGATCCGGCGGAGCTCGACTGGTTCCTCGCGAACGTCGTCACCGTCGAATGGCACTTCGAGCATGACGCCGGTCGCCTGCTCGCCGACATGGCGGCCGAGCGCACCGCGCTGTTCCCCGATCACGGTCATCTGATCCAGGCCTATACCCAGCGCTTCAACGAGACCATTCCCGGCCCCGTGCCCGGCAGTCTCGAACTGGTCGAGGCGCTCGATGCGGCAGGCGTGCCGCTCTATGCCATCACCAATTTCGGCGACGAGTTCTGGCAGGTGTTCCGTCCGACCCAGCCGGTGTTCGACCGCTTCCGCGACGTCGTCGTCTCGGGCGTCGAGAAGCTGGTCAAGCCCGATCCCGCGATCTACGCGCTTGCCGCCAGGCGCTTCGGCCATGCGCCTGAAGCCATGCTGTTCATCGACGACAACCGCGACAACATCGAGAGCGCCCGCGCCTGTGGCTGGCAGGCGCACCACTTCCACGACGCCGAAACGCTCGCCGCCGACCTGCGCGCGCGGGGCCTGATCGCCTGATTTTTCGGGCTTGATACGAAAAGGCCCCCGCGAGGCGGGGGCCTTACCAGAGCCGGGGCTCGGAACGGCGAGGGGGCGACCGTCCCGATTGGGGGATCAGCTCTGGCCGTTACAGCGTGACAGATCTTCGCTCGAGAGCTCGCCCGCGGGCGAGGTGAAGCGGGCGATCGGCCCGAAAGTCTTGGCGACGCGCTGGCAGACCAGCACCGGTCGCGAGCCGTCGGCCGGCGCGGCGCAGTTCGAACCCGCGCATTTCCACAGGACGCCTCCGACGATCGCCTGGCGTGGCGCTTCGAGCGGATTGGTCAGCGAGACGACATTGCTGCCGCCACGCGCTGCCGCCTCGACCGGATGATGGCCGACAAGCGTGACGACAAGCGCCAGCTTCGCCGCGACGAGGCCTGCCGCGGCCAGTGCCTTCAAATTCGTGCGCATCGGAGGTTCCCTAAACCAGTTGCGATTCGCAACTTATGATATTAGGTTTTAAGTTGCAACTAGAAATGTATTTTGGGTCGCGCATCGCGCGCGAAATCGAGTAGGGTGATGGCTGGATGACGAAATTGCGCGAACCGCTGGAGGAAATCGGCGCCACCTGCGGGCTGCCATTGGCTCTCGAAGTGATGGGAGAGCGCTGGTCGTTCATGATCCTGCGCGCCGCCTTCAATGGAGTCTGCCATTTCGAGGAGTTCCTCGGCGTGCTCGGCATTGCCCGCAACATCCTGTCGAACCGCCTGGCCAAACTGGTCGAGCACGAGATCATGCGTCGCGAGCCGTGCCCAGAGGATCGCCGGAAGGTCGAATACAGGCTGACCGAGAAGGGCGTGGACTTGCTGCCGGCCATGCTCGCCCTGCGCCAATGGGGCGAGAAGCATGGGCTCGGCGTGCCGTCGAACCCGGTGCTCGTCGACAAGCGCGATCACCGGCCGATCGGCCAGATCACCATCCGCGGCCACGACGACCGCGTGCTCGGCTGGCACGAATTGCAATGGCAGGATCGCCTGGCGCTCGGCGCCGAAGCGGCCTGCGCAGGGCCGGCCGAATTGCCGGGCTGGAAGCCCGAGCGCTAAGGGCTCACTCCGGCTCGAGCCGATCGAGCCACCATGCGACCATCGCGCGCGTCTCGTCGTGGCCGCCGGCGATACCCAGTGCACCCTCGATGCCGACGGTGCTGCCGATCGCCGCGATGGCCTGAGTCACTGCGCGCGGCGAGAATACTTCCTCACGATGTGGCGAGGTCTCGATCTGCGCGCCGACTTGGTCGAGCCCGACCTGGCGAATGTGCTCGCCAAAACGGACCGTCTCCGCGCGAATCGCGGCGTTGTGGTTGGCCATGGCCATGAATTCCATGTTGAGCCGCGCGTCGTGCGGGTTCGAGCAGACATCCCAGAAGGCATGCAGCGGCCGCGGATCCCGAAATGCCGTCTCGATCTGCTCCTGCACACGGGCGATGTGGCGCTGGTATGTCGCCATCAGCAGGTCGTCCATCGTCTGGAAGTAGTAGTAGACGAGCTGGTGCTTGAGGCCCGCACGTTCGGCCACGCTGCGCGCGGTGAGGGCGGCATAGCCGTCCTCGCGCATCACCGCTTCGACGCCGTCCATCAGCGCCGTGCGCGAGGAGGAATTCTCCAGTCCCATCCTGCGCGTCGCCATGTCGTACCGATCTCCTGTTAGCCTTGATCCTGCCTAGCCGCCTCAGATTGACATGGCCAGCCCCGATGCTAATAAGTTGGTCAGCAAGCGCTCGGAAGGCGCTGGGAGAAGGATTCGCGAATGCAGACTCTGGGCGAGCTCGACCTGCCTTACCTCGAGTATACCAATCCGGCTCTGGCGGCAGATCCCTATCCCCATTTCGCCGAGGCGCGCGCCAAGCACCCCTTCCTTGCGCGCACGGACCTGGGCATCGTCGTTACCGAGTACCAGGCCATGCGTGACCTGTTCGGCCGCGAGGAACTGCGCGCGCCCTATGCCGACGTGGTCAAGGTGCTCGGCCAGGAGAACACGCCCTGGGGCGATTTCACCGAGCGGCAGATGATCGCGCTGCCGGCGGAAACCCATCGCTTCCTGCGCGACACCTTCGCTGCCAAGTTCACCCCGCGCAACGCCAACGAACTGCGCCCGCTGATGCGTGCCAACATCACCAAGCTGCTCGATCAGTGGGCGCCGCGCGAGAACATCGACTTCGAGGAATTCGCGGCGAACTTCCCGATCTCGGTCATGTTCGCGCTGGTCGGCGCGCCACAGGACGACATCGCCCAGCTGCGCGACGATCTCGAGGTCATCGGCCTGGCGCACTCCTATCAGGACGACCTCTTCCCGCGCATCCAGGCGGGCATGGTGCGCCTCGAAGCCTACGTCGAGAGGATCATAGCCGAGCGCCGAGCTGATCCGCACGAGAAGCAGGAGGATCTGCTCGACCTGCTGATCAACACGAGCGACGACGGTAACGTCACGCACCAGCAGCTCGCCGATCTCATCGTGTTCTTCTTCCTCGCCGGCTATGACACGTCGAAGAACGTCCTGACCTATCTGATGTACACCTTGCTCGACTATCCGGAGATCTACGAACGTTGTGCGCAGGATCACGACTATTGCCGCAAGGTGATCGAAGAGGGGCTGCGCTATTTCAACCCGAGCACGGTCGCGCGCTTCGTCGACAAGGAATTCACCTATCGCGACGTCGTCTTCCCCAAGGATCAGATGATGTTCTTCCCGCTCAGCGTCTCGGGCCGAGATCCCGGCAGCTACGACGAGCCCGACCGCTTCGACCCCGATCGCGCGATCGATCCCAAGAAGCGCCAGATCGCCTTTGCGCTCGGCAAGCACATGTGCCTCGGTCAATACATCGCGCGCGCGCAGCTTCAGGAGGCGCTCCACCAGATCGCCCAGCGCATGAAGCATCCCAAGCTCGCAGGCACGGTCGGGCATCGTCCGTTCTACGGCGCCTGGGGCCTCAAGGGCCTGCCGCTCACCTTCGAGGAGGGTGAGGCCAAGGTTTTCGAAGACGCCTGAGCGGGCGCGCCGGTCCACCGGTACACGTCCCGTCAAGGTTGCTTGTGCTCGATCCGCGGCGGGCCTAACGCGAGGCCTGCCGCTGCGGGTGCCGACAGGGTTCCCGCGACTTTCAAGGTCGAGGTTTTCTGTTCGAGTCATTCCGCGCCGGGGCGGCATTTTCGGATCGTCAGCGCAAGCCTAGGCGCGTGCGCCCCATGGGCGTACTGCTCGCTGTGGCGGTCGAGGCGCTGCTCGTGCTCGTTGTCCTGTCGATAGGCTCGGCGATCTCCGGCCCGGAGGGCAGCGAGAAGGGCTTGGTGTCGATCCGCTTCCGCGCCGCGCCCGAGCAGAAGCAGGCGCAGACTACCGAAGAAGAGCAGCAGCCGCGCAAGGAAACGATCCAGCGGCCGGCCGAACAGGCGAGCCGGACTCCCGAGCGCGAGGAGCCGACGCCGGTCCAGCCTCAGCCGCGCCCGCAGCCGCCCGCGCCGGCGCTGATCCCGCTTTCGCCGTCGCAGATGACGGCTTCCGACATCAGCCGCGCACCGAGCCCGCCCTCGGCGCCGGCGCGCTCGCGCATGGGGCCGGTCGATACCCGCCCCGGGCCGGCCGACAGTGCGCGCGTCTCGGGTTCGGGGCCGAACGGCGAGCCGCTCTATGCCGCGGCCTGGTATCGCGAGCCCTATCCCGACGAACTGAACGGCTACCTCTCGACCGCGACGGGGCCGGGCTGGGGGCTGATTGCCTGTCGCACGGCGCCCGACTATCGCGTCGAGGATTGCGTCAGGGTAGATGAATATCCGAACGGATCGAACATCGCCCGCGCCGTGCTCGCCGCGGCCTGGCAATTCCGCGTGCGCCCCCCGCGCGTCGGCGGCCAGTACCGTGTCGGCGAATGGGTACGCATTCGGATCGATTACCAGATGCGACAGCGCTGAATCGGATCTGCAACGCCATCGGCGTTCGATCGTTTCATGTGGCTAGGAGCGCCTGTTTCGCAGGTGCAGCATAATCGCTTGGCAAGCTCCCGATGTTGCGGCATCGTCCTGCCATCAGGGAGTCGCAATGCAGTCAGGCAGCCGCGCGCAGTACGATGAGATGCTCGATCCGGACGGGTCGGTGAGGCCAGCTTACGCCGGCTTTCGCAATTGGTACGACGCGCAGGACAGCGGCTGGCTCAAGCGGCAGGACAGCGAGGCCGAGCGCTTTTTCCGTCGCACCGGCATCACCTTCAACGTCTATGGCGACGACGCGGCGGAAGAGCGGCTGATCCCTTTCGACATGATCCCGCGGATCATCACCGCGAACGAGTGGCGCAAGCTCTCGCGCGGGATCGAGCAGCGGGTGCGCGCGCTCAACGCCTTCCTTCACGATCTCTACCACCGGCAGGAGATCGTCCGCTCGGGTCGTCTGCCCGAGCGCCTGCTCCAGGGCAACGATGCCTTCCTGCCGCAGATGGCGGGCTTCACCCCGCCGGGCGACGTCTACACCCATGTGGTCGGCATCGACCTCGTTCGCACCGGGCCCGACGAATTCATGGTGCTCGAGGACAACGCGCGCACGCCCTCGGGCGTGTCCTACATGCTCGAGAATCGCGAGACGATGATGGCGATGTTCCCCGAGCTGTTCAGCCGGGTGGCGGTGCGTCCGGTCTCCGACTATCCGCGCCGGCTCGCGCGCAGCCTCGCCGCCTGCGCGCCCAGTTGCGCGAGCCAGCGGCCGGTGGTCGCCGTGCTGACGCCGGGCATCTACAACTCGGCCTATTTCGAACATGCTTTCCTTGCCGACCAGATGGGCGCCGAACTGGTCGAGGGCAGCGATCTTCGCGTCGTCGACGGGCGCATCGCCATGCGCACGACCACGGGCTATCGCCCGGTCGACGTGATCTATCGCCGCGTCGACGACGACTATCTCGATCCGCTGACCTTCAACAAGGACTCGGCGCTCGGCGTCGCCGGGATCATGGACGTCTATCGCGCCGGTCGCGTGACGATCGCCAATGCGCCGGGCACGGGCATCGCCGACGACAAGGCGATCTACTCGTTCATGCCCGAGATCGTCGAGTTCTATACCGGCGAGAAGCCGATCCTCCAGAACGTGCCGACCTGGCGCTGCAGCGAGCCGGACTCGCTGGCCTATGTGCTCGACAATCTCAAAGAGCTGGTGGTCAAGGAAGTCCACGGTTCGGGCGGCTACGGCATGCTGATCGGCCCGACCTCGTCGAAGGGCGAGATCGCCCGCTTCGCCAAGAAGCTGCGTGCGCGGCCCGAGAACTACATTGCCCAGCCGACGCTGTCGCTCTCGACCGTACCGATCTTCACCAAGGCCGGGCTCGCGCCGCGGCACGTCGATCTGCGGCCTTTCGTGCTCGTCTCGCCGGGCGGGATCGACATCACGCCGGGCGGGCTGACCCGCGTCGCGCTCAAGAAAGGTTCGCTGGTGGTGAACTCGTCCCAAGGCGGCGGCACCAAGGATAGCTGGGTACTGGAAGACTGATGCTGGGAAGAAGCGCCAACGGCATCTACTGGATGACCCGCTATCTCGAGCGGGCCGAGAACACCGCGCGTCTGCTCGAGGTCGGCTTCCGCATGGCGCTGACCCGCGGGCCGCAGGCGGCGAGCGAGGAGTGGCGCTCGGTGCTCGTCACGATCGGCCAGGACGCCGGCTATCGCGCAAGGTTCGACGACTATGTCGGCACCCAGGTTTTCAATTTCATTCTGCGCGGCCCCGACAACCCCGCATCGGTCCTGTGCATGCTCGACAATGCGCGGAGCAATGCCCGCACGGTGCGCACCGGCCTCACGCGCGAATCCTGGGAAGCGACCAACGAGGCCTGGATGCAACTGCGCGACCTGCTCGCGCGGCCCGTGCGCGAGGGGAATATCGGCGAGGTGATCTCGGCGATCCGCGGCCAGACTACGCAGGTGCGCGGCGCGATGGACGGCACGATGCTGCGCAACGAGGTGTTCAACTTCGCGCGGCTCGGCACTTTCATCGAGCGTGCCGACAACACCGCGCGCATCCTCGACGTCAAATACTACGTGCTGCTGCCCTCGCTGTCTTGGGTGGGCTCGAGCCTCGACAATGCGCAATGGGAGACGGTGCTGCGCTCGGTCGCCGGCGACCGGGCCTATCGCTGGCTCAACGCCGGCCGGCTCGATCCGCGCGGCATTGCCCAGTTCCTGATTCTCGACGGCCGCTTCCCGCGCAGTCTCGCCTTTGCCTACGAGAAGCTGGCGAGTAACATGGCCGGTCTCGCACGGCAGTACGGCGGCGAGACGCGGGCGCACGCGCTGCTCCAGGCCGCGCGCGCCAAGCTCCAGCAGGCGACGATCGACCGCGTGATCGAACGGGGTCTGCACGAATTCATCACCGAATTCATCGCCGATACCGGTCGTATCAATCAGGCGATCGCCGCCGAATACCGTTTCATAGAGTAGAGCCCGGCCCATGCGTCTCTCGATCAGCCACACCACCCGCTACGGCTTCTCGCAGCCCGTAGCCCACGGCCTGCAGCGGTTGCGGCTGACGCCGAAGAGCTCGCACGGGCAGAGCGTGATCGACTGGACGATGGACTTCGAGGGCGTTCGGCTCGAGGCTGAGTACGACGATCATCACCGCAATCGCACGGCCCTGGTCTCGGTGGAGCCGGGAGCCACTGCCGTCACCGTCGTGTGCAGCGGCACGGTGGACACGGCCGACAGCGCCGGCATCGTCGGCGAGCATGTCGGCCATCTGCCGCTCTGGCACTTTCTCGGCCAGACCGAGCTGACGCGGCCCGGTCCGCGGCTGCGCGCGCTGGTCGCGGGGCTCGACGCCGCTCGCGCGCAACCGCTTGAGACGCTGCACGCGCTGAGCACGGCGGTCCGCGATACGGTGGCCTATACGATCGGCGCGACCGACGTCGGAACCAGTGCGGAAGAGTCGCTGGGCGCTGCGCAAGGTGTCTGTCAGGATCACGCCCACATATTCATCGGCGCGGCGCGGCTGCTGGGACGGCCTGCGCGCTATGTCAGCGGCTACCTGATGATGAACGACCGCATCGACCAGGAGGCCGGGCACGCCTGGGCCGAGGTTCATATCCCCGGCCTCGGCTGGGTCGGCTTCGACGTTTCCAATGCGATCAGCCCCGACGAACGCTATGTCCGTCTGGCCACGGGATGCGACTATCGCGATGCCGCACCGATCACCGGAATCAGCGTCGGCGCCGGTCAAACCGCGCTCGAAGTGCGCTTGGCCGTTGCGCAGCAGATGATGGGGCAGTAGCGAACCCAGGGGGACGAAAAGGGGAATCGCGCGCATGACCTATTGCTGTGGCATGATGCTCGAGCGCGGGCTCGTCCTGATGAGCGACACGCGGACCAATTCGGGCGTCGACAACATCTCGATCTTTCGCAAGATGCACCACTGGTCGATGCCCGGCGAGCGCGTCGTCGCGATCATGACTGCTGGTAACCTCGCGACCACCCAGTCGGTGATCTCCAAGCTCGAAGAGCGCAACAAGGCACCATCGGAGCGGCACAACACCGTGCTCGAAGCGCCGACGATGTTCCAGGTGGCCTCGATCGTCGGCAAGCTGTTGCGCGAGACGATCCACGAGCGTGACGCCGACAACGGCATGACCGGATCGGGCCAGTTTACGGCTTCGATCATCGTCGCCGGTCAGATCAAGGGCATGGAGCCGCGGATCTTCCTGATCTATCCCGAAGGCAATTTCATCGAGGCACAGCCCGACACGCCCTTCTTCCAGATCGGCGAGACCAAGTACGGTCGCCCGATCATCCTGCGCGGCTACGAACCCGACATGACCTTCGAGGACGCGGTCAAGCTGATGATGGTCAGCTTCGATTCGACGATCAAGGCGAACCTCTCGGTCGGCCTGCCGCTCGATCTGCTGGTGATCGAGAAGGACAAGTTCGAGCCCTTGCACGAGCGCCGCATCGAAGTGGGCGATCCTTACTTCCGCGCGATCTCGTCCACCTGGGGCGAGGCGCTGCGCCGCGCCTTCGTATCGCTGCCCGATTACAGCTTCGACCTGCCGCCCGCGGCCGACTAGGCTTCAGCCGCCGAGCACGTCGCGTCCGACCGTATCGGAGGCGAGCACTGTGCCGATCACGCCCAGGTCCACGCCAGCATTCTGCGCGACCGCGCGCACCGTCGCGACGTCCTTGGCCATGAGCGCGCCGATCCGCGGCGCGAGGGCGGCGACCGAGCCGCCGCTCGCGACGACGGCGAGGCCGCGGCTGGCACCGCTGCCATGCTGGAGCGCGGCTAGGATCGCTGCTTCGTCGATGCCCAGCGCGCCGGCCAGCCGCACCGCTTCGACCGCGAGGCCGACCTGCGAAACGAACAGGGCATTGTTGACCAGCTTGACCTTCTGCCCGTTGCCCAGCGGGCCGACGAAGAGGATCGGCTCGGCATAGGCCGCGAGGACCGGCCGGAGTTCGTCGAGCAGCGCCGCGTCGCCGCCGACCCACAGCGTCAGCCGGGCCGCGGCGATGTCGTGCGGTCCGCCCGAGAGCGCGGCGTCGAGGACGTGCACGCCGCGTTCCGCCGCCGCCACGCCGAGGAGCTGTGCGGTTTCGGGGTCGGAGGTCGTGTGTTGCACGAGCACGGCGCCGGGCTTCATCGCCGCGATCGCACCGCGGGGGCCCAGGCAGACCTCACGGACCTGGGCGTCGTTGAGCACCACGCAAAACACTATGTCGGCCTCGCGCACGGTATCGACGATGGTGGTGGCGAAATCGAGCTCGGCGGCGAGGGCTGCCTCGCGCGCCTCGGGTTGGCGCACCAGAACCTTGGTTGCGTGTCCGGCAGCGGCCAGGCGGTCGAGAATCGGCCGGCCCATGCGGCCGGCGCCGATCAATCCGATCTTCATCAGACGGCGTCGATCGTTGCGAGATCGGCCAGACGGCCGACGAAGGTCTGTTCGCCCGTATGGGTCAGCTCCATCCACGGGCACAACCAGACCTGCATGCCGGCCTCGCGCACGCGCCGGCAGAAGGCATAGTCCTCCGAGACGTGCATGGCGCTGTATTCGCGTACCGCCGAATCCTCGCTTTCGAGGAAGGCGGCCAGTTCGTCGGCCGTGGCCTGCGGGAAGCGCGCGCGATAGGCGCGCATCTCGGCAAGCAGGTTGTCGTGCTTGCTGTCGATCTCGGTCTCGAAGAAGGCGGGGATCTCGTCCGAGGCGTCAAGGCTTATGCCGATCCGTTCGGGGCGATAGCGCCGCAGCGGCCAGGCCTGGCGGTAGCGCTCGAAGGTCGCGCGGCGGATCATCATGAAGCCGGTTCCGGCCTGGCTGACCTCGACGGGATGGTCGAGCGCGAAAGGGGCGTCTCGCGCGGGGCTCACCGCGACCGGGCTGGCAAAGCGCGCGAGCGCGCCGGCATCGCCATCCGCGAAGCCGCGCTTGGCCGCCTCGCGCAGGTTCTCCCAGGCGATCGTCTTGACCGGATAGGGCGCGGCGATGACGTCGAAGGCGGCACCTTCGCGCCCCGTCTGCAACGCCAGCAGCCGGAGGACGTCCTGCGGATCGAAGCCGATGTCGGCGTCGATGAACATCAGCGCGTCGTCGCCCGAGCGCAGGAATTCGTCGGCCGTGACGTTGCGCGCCTTGGTGATCAGCGCCTCGTGACAGGCGAAGAAGAAGCGTAGCTCGACGCCGATCTGGGTGCAGAGCGCCGTGAGCTGCGCGAGCGACAGCGCGAAGACCGAACAGCATTGCCCCGAATACATCGGCGTGCCGATGAAGAGGCGCAGGCCTCTCAGGCGTTCGAGATCGATGGTCGCGGTCAATCCAAGCACTCCGCGGGTGGCGGATGCCGCCCCTTTTGGCCATCCTATCGCCTTGTGATCGCTAGGCAAGTTGGCGTCCGGCCGAAGCCTCGGCCCACGCCGATTGATCCGGGCCGCAGTCTCGCCATTCCGACGCCGCCTTGCGTGCATTCGCGCTTTCGCCGGGGCGTGGCTTGCGGCACATCCGAGCCAACGAGTCTCACAAACGAGACCTTGAGGAAGCCGGAGGAACCACCCCATGCAGGCGCTCGCCGATCTCGATCTCTATCATCTGCGCTGGGAAGAGCCCGCCTTCGCGGCCGACCCGCTGCCCGAATTCGCCAAGGCCCGCGCCCAGCATCCGTGGATCGCGAAATGCGATGCCGGCTACGTGGTGTTCGATTACCAGGCAATCCGGGCGCTCTATATCCAGGACGATCACATGCGCCCGTCGTTCGACGGCGTGGTCGACATCATGGGGTGCAAGGGATCGCCCTGGGGCCGTTTCGCCGAAGAGCAGATGCTGGCTCTGCCGAGCCGCGAGCATGCAGTCCTGCGGCGGGCCTTCGCGCTGAAGTTCTCGCCGCGCTATGCCAATTCGCTCCGTCCTGTGATGCAGGAAGCGATCGAACGGTTGCTCGACGAATGGACTCCGCGCGAACGCATCGATTTCGAGGAATTCGCCTCCTACTATCCGATCTCGGTCACCGCCCGTATGGCCGGCGCGCCGGTCAGCGTGATTCCTGGTCTGCGCCAGTCGATGGAAACCCTGGGCCTCGCCTTCAGCATGGACCCGACCCGCGTGCCCGCGCTCGACAAGGCCTTCCTCCACATGGATGACTTCGCCAGTACCTTGCTGGCCGAGCGCGAGGCGAATCCGCAGCCTGAAGGTAGCGAGCCTGATCTGCTCGACATGCTGCTCGAAGCGGGGCGCGAGAACGATATCTCCCGCCGCCAGATCGTCGACCTGCTGATCTTCCTGTTCGTCGCCGGCTACGATACCTCGAAGAATGTCCTCACCTACATGATGACGCTGATGATCGAGCAGCCCGACATCTATCGACGCTGCGCCGAGGATATCGAATATTGCCGCAAGGTGGTGGAAGAGACGCTGCGCTTCTTCAATCCGGGCACCTCGTTCCGCTGCACCGCCACCGATGTCGAATATCGCGAGGTGCTGATCCCCAAGGACACGATGCTGTTCTTTCCGCTGAGCATTTCGGGGCACGATCCGAACGTGTTCGACCGGCCCGACGCGTTCGATCCCGATCGCACCATCGTCGCGGAAAAGCGCCATATCGCCTTCGGCCTCGGCAAGCACATGTGCCTCGGCCAGTACATTGCCCGCACGCAGCTGCAGGAAGGCATCCACGCGATCGCCAAGCGCATGCTAGAACCGCGCTTCGCGGGAGAGATCGGCTGGCGGCCGTTTCCCGGCGTCTGGGGCATGAAGGGCCTGCCGATCGCGTTCACGGCCGCATGAGCTGGCTCGACAAGGTCCGCGCGATCGGTCCTGCAATCGACCAGGCCGCGGCTGACGATCCGCTGGCGACCGAGCTGTCGCCGGCAGTGGTCGGAATGCTCGACGATCTCGGCGTCTTCGCGATGATGGCGCCGCGCGACGTCGGCGGCAGCGAGGCGACGCCGACCGAGCTGATCGACGTCATTTCGGAGCTGTCCTACTGGGACGGTTCGGCGGGCTGGTATGCCCATGCGGTGATGACCGGCGGCTCGGTCGCCGGCGCTTTCCTCGGCGACAAGGCCGTGGAAGCGATCTTCCCGGGCGGCAAGTTCGTCCGCGCCGCCGGCCAGGCCGCGCCGACGGGCAAGGCCGTGCGCGAGGGCGATCACTATCGGATTTCGGGCCGCTATTCGTTCGGATCGGGCACGCCGCACGCGCAGTTCATCGTCGGCGGCTATGTTCTGCACGAGGATGGCCCGGATGGCATCAGGCCGGTGCTGTCGGACCACGGCGCGCCGGTCATGCTGATCGGTCTGGCGCCGCGCGAGACCGTCCGCTTCCTCGGCAACTGGGATGTGATCGGCCTGCGCGGCACCGGCTCCTACGATTTCGAAGTGGCCGAGCAGCTCCTCCACGAGGACTTCTTCCACAACACGGCGGCGCCCCTGCATCGCCGCGGCGGCGCGCTCTATCGCATGGGCTTCATGGCGCTGCCCTGCATCTCGCACGGCGCTTTCGCGATCGGCGCGGCGCGGCGCGCGCTCGACGAATGGCTGGCCTTCGCCAAGGGCAAGCCGCGTGGCAACGGCAAGCCGATGTCCGAGAGCGAGGCCTTCCAGCGCGACTTCGCCGTGGCGTGCGCCGATCTCCGCGCGGCCGAAGCCTGGTTCCGCGGAACGTTCGCGAGGTTGTACGCCGCCGCGCTCGCTGGCGAAGCACTGGTCGACGATCTGCGGCTCGATGGCCGCCTGTCGACCAGTCACGCCTTTGTGGTTGCGACGCGGGTGGCGCAGAGGGCCTTCGCGTCCAGCACGACGCATGCGGTGCGAAACGGCAGCCGTATCCAGCGGACCGTCCGCGACATCCAGGCCGGCAACGCCCACTTCCTGACCGCCGAGCAGTCGCTGATCGATGCAGGCAAGGTTCTGGCCGGCGCCCAAGGCGCGGCCTTGGTGTTCTGACAAAAAGGCCGGAGCATCGCTCCGGCCTCTGCGTCATGCGGCTTTACCAGCCGCGATAGTAACCGTTGTTGTTGCTGTAGCCATAACCGTACCGGTCGCGATCGCGGCGCCAGTCGCGATGATCGCGACGGACTTCGCGGCGAGCCTGCGAAATCTCGCGACGGCATTCGCGGCGTTCGCGCTCGTATTCGCGGCGGCTGTCGGCGCGGCGCAACTCGCGCTGGCACTCGCGCACCTCGCGACGCACTTCGTTGCTGCCGCCGCGATATCCGTAGCCATAGGGCTGGGCCGAGGCCGCCGTAGCGGCGAGCGGGGAAAGCAGCGCGGCCATCGCTGCACCAAGAATGAGCTTACGCATAAGATCCTCCACGTTTGTGCGGTCGTTGAGGAACTTATCGTTCGACTCGCCTGAACGGCTGCGGAGCCACCTGTTCATCAAATTGCAAACCACGATGAACGGAGTTCTGCGCGCGACGAGGCGCTAGCGCTTGCGGAAGATCACCGAGAGATTGTTCGCCGGCATTTCGATCACGGCTTCGAGCGCAAGCCCCTCGGCTTCGGCGCAGGTTACCACGTCATCGAGCTCGCGCAGGCCCCATCGCGAGTCGCGTCGTTTGAGATCGGCGTCGAAAGCGGCGTTGCTCGGTGCGAGCGGACGATCGGCGCGGCGATAGGGGCCGTAGAGATAGACCGGCTGCCCGGCGTTCAGCAGGCGTCCTGCGCCGCGCATCAACCCCTCCGTGGCTTCCCAGGGGCTGATGTGGATCATGTTGATGCATAGCAGGGCGTCAGCGCTCGCGACCGGCCAGGCATCGGCTGCGGCATCGAGATCGAGCGGCGGCAGCACGTTCATCAGGCCGTTTGTCTCCGTCCAGGCGGCGATCGAAGCACGCGCGTCGGGTGTGGGATCGCTCGGCTGCCAGCGCAGATAGGGAAAGGCCCGCGCGAAATGGATCACGTGCTCGCCCGTGCCGCTTGCGACCTCCAGCGCCAGCCCGGTCTCGGGCAGGAGTGTTCGGAGCACGTCGAGAATCGGGTCGCGATTGCGCTGGGTCGCGGGGGCGGAGCGGCGGGAGTCGGGTTTCATCACGCCGCTCCATAGAGCATTTTACCTGTCCACGGCGGTGAATCATCGCTTCGGCGTTGGCATGTCCATTGAAATCGCGGCGCCGGACTGCGACATGGACCCCATTAATTCCTCATTCCGGGAGAACGGTCATGGCCGATGATGTCGACACTCAGGAGATTGCGCAGAACGCCAGGAAATACTGGTCTGCCGAAGGTTACACCGAAGGCGGCGTGATCCGCGAAGTGGACTATGCCACCCAGTCGGGCGGTCTGTTCCCCGAGTTCGCCGGCATCAAGATCGTCGACTGCGACACCCACATCACCGAGGCGCCCGACCTCTTCACCAGCCGCGCACCCGCGGCGCTGAAGGACAAGGTCCCCCACGTGAAGCTGGATGCCGACGGCGTCGAGCGTTGGTATGTCGGCGACCGCAACTTCGGTTCGATGGGCGGCAACGTCATCCGCGCCGACAAGAACAAGCTGCTCGGCCGCCTGGCCTTCCCGAAGCTCGAGCAGGCGCATCCCGGCGGCCACCTCGTCAAGGAACGCCTCCAGGCGATGGACGACATGGGCATCTACGCCCAGATCGCCTTCCAGAATTCGGGCGTCACCCAGGCCGGTTCGCTGATGAGCCTCGGCGATCTCGATCTCGCGAAGACGATCGTCCAGCTCTACAACGACGCCTCGCGCGATTTCCAGGAAGAGAGCGGCCAGCGCATCTTCAACATGATCCATCTGCCCTTCTGGAACAAGAAGGACATGGAAACGGAACTGCGCCGTTGCATCGACATGGGCCTCAAGGGCCTGGTCCTGCCCGACACGCCCGAGCGCGTCGGCGTGCCCAGCTTTAGCCACGACTACTGGGACGGCGTGCTCGAAATGTGCGAGTCGACCGGAACCTCGCTGAACTTCCACCTCAACTCGGCAGTCGATCCCAACACGTTGACCTGGGAAGGCTTCCAGTTCGAACAGACGCTGTCGGTCGTCGCGACGATGTTCTCGATCGGCAATGCCGCCACGCTCGGCAACTGGATGGTCTCGGGCCGTCTCGACCAGTACCCCAAGCTCAAGATCGGCCTGATCGAGAGCGGCATGGGCTGGGTGCCTTTCGCGGTCGAAGCGCTCGAACACCAGTTCAACGAGATGCTGCCGCGCTTCTCGAAGACGCTGCAGCGCCGCCCGTGGGAATATTTCCACGACCAGTTCATGTGCAGCTTCTGGTTCGAGAAGGTCGGTCCCAAGCTGCTGCTCGAGACGATCGGCGTCGACAACGTCATGTTCGAAACCGACTTCCCGCACCCGACCTCGCTCTATCCGGGCGTGCAGGAGCACCTAAAGGACGTCTTCGCGGGCTACGACAAGGCGACCGCCAAGAAGGTTCTGCAGGACAACCCGGTGCGGTTCTACAACCTGACGTTCTGATCCACGCCGAAAGGCTGGAACGCGATCAGCCCTCTCCCTGTCGGGAGGGGGCTTTTTCGTATCAGCGGCAGAAGCTGCTGCCGCTCAGTTCGACGTGGAAATGGTTGGCATGGGCCGCGTTGTAGTTCGGGCCCAGCGTCGTGCCGAAGCGCTTGCAGGCGCTGGCGTGGACGGTCTGGAGGAACTGGCGTTCGGCGGGTGAGCCGCCGCGCCAGTCGTCGAGCACGCTGATCCGGCGGCCGTCGGCAAGGACGAAGGCGGATACGTCGATCGCCTCGGCCGTGGCATGGGCGGAGCGCCGGCTCGATCCGGCGACATTGCGGCAATTGTAGGAGCCCATCGTCTCGATCCGCACCAGGGCAGAGCCGAGGATCTGGCGGGCCGCGCGATCGGCGCCGAAGCGCGCCCAGGCGGCGAAGGTGTTGGCCAGAGGACAGGCGACCGGGCCGAGGTTGGACAGCGCGAAAGCCGCATTGTCGCCCTGCAGGCTGGCGAGCCGCACGGTGTTCACGGTCGAACAGCCGGCGCCGAAATACTGGTCGGGCAGCGGCGTGAAACTGGCCTTGGTCATGCCCAGGCTCGCGAGACACTGGCGCGCCTCGGGGCGCGGCGTGAAGCTCTGCGTCGATTGCCGCACCGCCTGGCGCTTGGGCGCCGAAGCCTGCGGAATGTCCATGCAGCCGCCAAGGACTGCGAGAAGCGGAAGAAGAGAGAGAATTCGCCGCATGACGCAGGGAATTTCCGCGATCGTGGTTAATAAGATATTGACGTTGCGGCGAACCGTTGCCTGCAGGCGGGATGCGGATGAGTTCCCGGCAGAACTTGTGCGCATGACTTGACTTGCGCCCTCGTGCCTCTAAACGCGGCGCTGGGCCACGCGGTCCCAACGCCGCGCGTGCTCTCTGCAAGGAGAGACTTAAATGTCTGACGTAACGTACCCGGCGCGCAAGCCTGCGCGCCCGTTCTTCTCTTCCGGTCCCTGCGCCAAGCCGCCCGGATATGCCCCCGAAAAACTCGCCACCGAATCGCTGGGCCGCTCGCACCGCGCCAAGATCGGCAAGACGCGTCTGCAATACGCGATCGACCTGATGCGCGAAGTGCTGCAGCTGCCCGAGACGCACCGTATCGGCATCGTGCCCGGTTCGGACACGGGCGCTTTCGAAATGGCGATGTGGACGATGCTGGGCGCGCGCGGCGTGACCACGCTGGCCTGGGAAAGCTTCGGTGAAGGTTGGGTCACCGATGCCGCCAAGCAGCTGAAGCTCGATCCCACGGTGATCCGTGCCGACTACGGCCAGGTCCCTGATCTGAGCCAGGTCGACTTCACCACCGACGTCCTGTTCACCTGGAACGGCACGACTTCGGGTGCGCGCGTGCCGAACGCCGAATGGATCCCCGCCGATCGCGAAGGCCTGACCTTCGCCGACGCGACCTCGGCGGTCTTCGCCTACGACATCGACTGGGCGAAGATCGACGTCGCCACCTTCTCCTGGCAGAAGGTTCTGGGCGGCGAAGGTGGCCACGGCGTGCTGATCCTCGGCCCCCGTGCGGTCGAGCGCCTCGAAAGCTACACCCCCGCCTGGCCACTGCCCAAGGTGTTCCGCCTCGTTTCGAAGGGCAAGCTCGCCGAGGGCGTGTTCAAGGGCGAGACGATCAACACCCCGTCGATGCTCGCGGTCGAAGACGCGATCTTCGCGCTCGAATGGGCCAAGGGTCTCGGCGGTCTCGAAGGGCTGCAGGCGCGCTCGAACGCCAATGCCGCCGCGCTCGACAAGATCGTCGCCGAGCGCTCGTGGCTCGGCCATCTCGCCGAGGACGAAGCCATCCGCTCGAAGACCTCGGTCTGCCTGACCGTCGAAGGCGCCGACGCCGACTTCATCAAACAGTTCGCCGGACTGCTCGAGAAGGAAGGCGCGGCCTATGACGTGGCCGGCTATCGCGATGCTCCTGCGGGCCTGCGCATCTGGTGCGGCGCCACGGTCGACACCGCCGATATCGAAGCGCTCGGCCCCTGGCTCGACTGGGCCTACGCGAGCCTCAAGAAGTAAGATTGGCGTCACCCCGGCCTTGCGCCGGGGTCCCGCTTCCTCACCTCGCCCGCGCCGACAAGCGGGACCCCGGATCAGGTCCGGGGTGACGAAGGAACATTGACATGACCAAGCCCAAAGTCCTCATTTCCGACAAGATGGACCCCAATGCCGCCGCGATCTTCCGCATGCGCGGCTGCGAAGTCGACGAGATCACTGGCAAGACGCCCGAAGAGCTGAAGGCGATCATCGGCCAGTACGATGGCCTCGCGATCCGCAGCTCGACCAAGGCGACGCAGGAGATCATCGACGCCGCGACCAACCTCAAGGTCATCGGCCGTGCCGGCATCGGCGTCGACAACGTCGACATCCCGGCCGCCTCGGCCAAGGGCATCGTCGTGATGAACACGCCCTTCGGCAATTCGATCACCACCGCCGAACACGCCATCGCACTGATGTTCGCGCTCGCCCGCCAGCTCCCCGAGGCCGACCTGTCGACCCAGGCGGGCAAGTGGGAAAAGAACCGCTTCATGGGCGTCGAGATGACCGGCAAGACGCTGGGCCTGATCGGTGCGGGCAACATCGGCTCGATCGTCGCCGATCGTGCCCTGGGGCTGCGCATGAAGGTCGTTGCCTTCGATCCGTTCCTCAGCCCCGAGCGCGCCGTCGACATGGGCGTCGAGAAGGTCGAGCTCGACCAGCTGCTCGATCGTGCCGACTTCATCACCTTGCACACGCCGCTGACCGACCAGACGCGCAACATCCTCTCGAAGGAAAACCTCGCCAAGACCAAGAAGGGCGTGCGCATCGTCAACTGCGCGCGCGGCGGCCTGATCGACGAGGCGGCGCTCAAGGATGCGCTCGACAGCGGGCATGTCGCCGGCGCCGCGCTCGACGTGTTCGTCACCGAGCCCGCCAAGGAGCACCCGCTGTTCGGCACGCCCAACTTCGTGGCGACGCCGCACCTGGGCGCCTCGACCAACGAAGCCCAGGTCAACGTCGCGCTGCAGGTGGCCGAGCAGATGGCCGACTATCTGGTCAACGGCGGCGTCACCAACGCGCTCAACATGCCGAGCCTGAGCGCGGAGGAAGCGCCCAAGCTCAAGCCCTACATGGCGCTGGCCGAGAAGCTGGGTTCGCTGGTGGGCCAGCTCACCACGGGTTCGATCCCGCGCATCTCGATCCACACCGAGGGCGCCGCGACCGAGCTGAACATCAAGCCGATCACCGCGGCCGTTCTGGCGGGTTTCCTGCGCGTCCAGTCGGACAGCGTGAACATGGTCAATGCGCCGTTCCTAGCCAAGGAGCGCGGCATGGAAGTGCGCGAGATCAAGACCGAGCGCGAGGGTGACTACCACACGCTGATCCGCGTTTCGGTGAAGACCGAAGACGGCGAGCGTTCGGTGGCCGGCACGCTGTTCAACAATTCCGAGCCGCGCCTCGTCCAGCTGTTCGGCATCAAGGTCGAGGCCGAACTGGCCGGTCCGATGATGTACATCGTCAACGAGGACGCGCCCGGCTTCATCGGCCGTATCGGCACCCTGCTCGGCGAGAACGGCATCAACATCGGCACGTTCAACCTCGGCCGTCGTGAAGCGGGCGGCGAGGCGGTGCTGCTGACCTCGGTCGACAGCGCGGTTCCGGCCGCTGTGCTCGACCAGGCCTGCAAGCTGCCGGGCGTCAAGCGCGTGATGGCGCTGGCGTTCTGATCGCCGCGATCGGTTAGACGTTACGGAAAAGGCCGGCGCATCCCATCGGATGCGCCGGCCTTTTTGCGTCGCTATCGCTTGTAGGCGATGGTGAACAGCACGGTCCGCGGATCGTTGTAGTTCGCGGTCCGCCAGGCGGGCAGCCGCGCCGCGCCCGAATTTCCATCCACCGTGTAGCCGGGGTTGTTCGCGTACTGCTTGTTGAACAGGTTGCGCGCGGTGACCGAGGCGGTCCAGCGTTCGTCCTTGGTGGTATAGGCTAGCCGCGCGTTGACGAAGGTCTGCCCGGGGATCAGCGATGTGATCGCGGCATTGCCGCTCGAATAGGACTCGCTCTGGTAGTTGAGGTCGGCATTGACGACGAGATTGCCGGGAAGTGCTAGCGGCAGGTCCCAGGTGACCGAGGCGCGGCCCGACCACTCGGGCGCATAGACCAGCGGCGCGCCGACGAAGGGGTTGCTGTTGATCGTGGCGCCGTTGGGGAAATAGGCGTTGGCCGGGATGACCGTTGGCACGTTGGCGCCGCCGATGTACCGGTCGAGCCGCGTCTTGAGATAGCTGCCCTGCAGGTCGAAGACGAGGCCCTCGGCGGGGATCACCTGGCCTTCGAACTCCACCCCGCGTGCCGATCCGCGACCGGCGTTGAAGCGCCGCGTGATCGGGCTTGAGCCATCGGGCGGATTGCTGTCGGTCGTGGTGATCTGGATGTCGTCGAAGGTCAGGTAGAAGCCCGTGAGGTTCGCGGTGACGCGCCCGTCGAGCCACTTGGTCTTGAGACCTATCTCGTAATTCGTGACCTTCTCGGGATTGATCGGCAGAAGCGCCTGGCGCGCGCCGGCGGCGGTGGGCGTCTGCGCGCGGAATTCGTAGCCGCCCGACTTGGCGCCGCGCGAATAGGTGGCATAGCCGATGACGTCGGGGGTGAACTTGTAGTCGATCGAGAAGCGCGGCTGCCAGGTGGTCCAGCTCTTGTTCGGCTTGACCGACCAGATCACGTCGGTGGGATCGCTGAACAGCACTTGCACGAAGTTGTCGGCCGTGGCGGTGGTGGCGGAGAGGTTCGACAGGGTGTTGTCGTTCTCGTGCCATTCGTGGTTCAGGCGCAGCCCGGCGGTCAAGGTCAGCGCGGGCACCGGCTCGAACTTGCCTTCACCGTACCAGGCATAGTTGTCGGTCTTCTGCTTGATCAGCGAATAGACCGGGCGATAGCGGACCTGGCTGCGGACGTTGCTGCTGGCGATCGAAGTCGTGCCGCTGACGAAAGCCGCGGCCGTATTGGCGCGGCGATTGGTGTACCACCATTCATGGTAGTAATAGAGGCCTGTGGTGAACTGGAACCGGTCGTAGGTTCCGGTCAGCTTGAGCTCTTCCTGGTAGGTGCGGTCCTGATAGTCGACCCACTGGCTGCCGCGGCCGTAGAATTCGCCGACGTTGTCGAACAGGACGATCTGCTGCCAGCCATAGGCGCCGGTCAGCGACTGCAGTTGCAGGTGATCGTCGATGTCGTAGGCGATCTTGAGATTGCCGGTCAGCTGGTCGAATTTCTGGGCCGGATAGAGCTGGTTGCGCGCGTCGCGATCGTCGAACAGCAGGTTCTGCACGCCGCGCGCGCTCGATCGGTCGCGGATGCCATAGAGCGAGAGCTGGATGTCGAGCTTGTCGTCGGGCACCCAGCGCAGCTTGGCGCGGCCTTCGAGGTGATCGATCGTGTTGACGCCCTTGCCGGTCACCAGATGCCGGTCGAGGCCGTCGCGGCTGTGGTAGCCGACCGCGAGTGAAGCGAAGAGATCCTTGCCGATCGGTCCCGAGGTGGCGAGGCCGAGGCGCCAGTCGTTGTAGTTGCCGTAGGAGGCGGTGGCGCGCAGCTTGGGTGTCTCGTCGGGCACGGTCGTCGAGATGACGATGGCGCCGCCGGCGGCGGTATGGCCGAAGGCCTGGCCCTGCGGGCCGCGGAAAACCTCGACCCTGTCGATGTCGAGCAGCTCGGATTGCGAGCCGAGAGTCTTGGGAATGTAGATCCCGTCGACGTAGATCGGCACCGAAGGCTCGCCCTGCTCGTCGGGCTCGCCGACGCCGCGCAGGAAGAAGCGTGCGTTGACGTAGGAGACCACCGTGCGCGCCTGGATCAGGTTGGGTACGATGTTGTCGAGCTCGCGCACCGCGGTGATGCCCGACTGTTCGAGCCGGGCGCCTTCGAGCGACGAGATCGCCAGCGGTGTCCGCTGCACTTCGGACTGACGCTCGTCGCGTCGACCGGTGATGACGATCTCTTGATCCGGGCGCGACGCGGAATCGGCTTCGCTTCCCGTGTCGTCAAGGCTGCCGGTTACAGTCGCGGCGAATGTCGGCGTGGTCAGGATCTGTGCAATGCCGGCATACAGTGCCCAGCGGGCCGCTTTCGATCGGATCGACTTGATGAACATGAATTTCCCCTTCGCATGGGGAGCACGCAATATTCGTCAGGCCGCCCCCACGGCGGGGGATCATTTATAAGATCGCAGATGCCTTGGTAATTTCATTTGAGCGACCCGCTTATCGTCAGGATTTATATTATAAGGTATCGTTCGCGATCTATTTGCGAAGGCGCGATCGGTCCGTTCGGGCGCGCGCCGATATCATTGACTTCGGCGGCGATGCCCGCCAACCGGCGAGCGCTATGGAAGACACCGACCGCGATCTGCTGCCCGAAGGGCTCGAGGACCGGCTGCCGCGCAGTGCCGCGGTGGCAGCACGCGCGACGCGCGCAGCGATCGACGTGCTCGAGAGCCACGGCTACGACCGGGTGCAGCCGCCTTCGATCGAGTTCGAGAAGTCGCTGGCGAGCCGCATGGAGGGTGTCCAGCCACGCCGCATGTTCCGCTTCGTCGATCCGGCGAGCCTGCGGACTTTGGCGCTGCGTTCGGACATCACGCCACAGGTCGGTCGGATCGCGGCCACCAGCCTGGCCGGCGCCGCGCGGCCGCTGCGGCTCTGCTATGCGGGTCAGGTCGTCACGATCAAGGGCGATGGACTCGATCCTACGCGCGAGCGCCTGCAACTCGGCGCCGAACTGATCGGCAGCGATTCGGTGGCCGCTGCTGCCGAACTCGTCGCCATGGCGATCGAGACTCTGGTTGCCGCAGGTGCCCAGGGCGTATCGGTCGACTTTACCTTGCCCGATCTCGTCGACACCCTGGCCGAGAAGGCGCTGCCCCTGCCGGCCGACCGGATCGAAGCGGTCCGCCGTGAGCTCGACGCCAAGGACGCCGGCGGCCTCGTCGCGGCCGGCGGCGAGGCCTATCTGCCGTTGCTGACCGCTATCGGGCCGTTCGACACCGCGATAGAGCGCTTGGCGGCGATCGATGCCGGCGGCGCGCTTGCCAGCCGCATCCTGGGTCTGCGGGAGATCGCCGCTCGGGTTTCGGGCCTGGCGCGCGTCACGCTCGATCCCTCGGAGCGTCATGGTTTCGAGTATCAGTCGTGGTTCGGTTTCACGATCTATGCTGAGGGCGTCTCGGGCGTGCTGGGCCGCGGCGGCACCTATCGCATCCTGACCAAGCATGCGGGCCAGGACGAGTCCGCGACGGGCTTCTCGCTCTACCCCGATCCGCTGATCGATGCGCTTGCCGCAATCGAGCCAAGGCGCGACACGCTGTTCCTGCCGCTCGGCCACGACGTCGAGGCCGCGGCGCGCCTGCGCGCGATCGGCTGGCGCACGGTCGCGGCGCTGGGCGAGGGCGACGATGCCCGCGCGCTCGGCTGCACGCATCGCCTGGGCGGTAGCGAGGCCATCGCGCTCTAAGCGCGGCAAAATCCCGATTACACCGCTTTACCTCCCGCGCCGGCTCGGTTAGACCGAATTGAGAACATTGTTCTCGAACGGGCTTTGGGAGAGGCTTGATGCAAACGACGATGTCCCGCGCGGAAGCGCGCGATGCGGATGCCATGGTGCGATCGTTTTGCGAGGCCTTCGCCGACGATCCCGGCCTGGCCTGGATATGGCCCGATCGCGCGGACCGGATCGCGCGGTTGCCCTTTTTCTTCGAGCCGATCGTCGGTGGCACGATGCTGCAAGGCTTGGCATTGCGCTCCGAAGCGAGCGATGCGGTCTCGCTGTGGCGGCAACCGGGGCGGATTCATCCCGAGCCTCACGAGATGGCGCCCTGGCACACGGCCATGGCACGAGCCTTCAGCGCCGGCGCCGAGCGCTCGCAGCTCATGGGCGCGACGCTCAGGGCGCACCAGCCGGCCGATTTCGACTGGTGGTATCTGCAGTTCATCGGAGTCCGTCCCGCGGCGCAGGGAACGGGGCTCGGCGGGGCCATCGTCCGCTCGGGCCTGGCACTTGCTCAGGCGGCGGGCATGCCGGTCTACGTCGAGGTCATGAATCCCGACAATTTCGGCTATTACCGGCATGTCGGTTTCCAGGTCATCGACGAGTTCGACATTCCCGACGGCGGGCCGCACGTCTGGGGCATGCTCTGGGGGCAGCCATGACCGGTCGCGCGGAGATCGTCACCGCGATCGAGGCCTATTGCCGCGCGCAGTCCGAGCAGGATGCCGAGGCCTGGGCCGCGCTCTATGCCGAGGACGTGGTCTACGAGGACCCCGTCGGCATCCGCGAGGTCCGCGGCAAGGATCAGGTCGTCGGGCCGATCTGGAACGACATCGTCCGCAACGCAGTCAGGATATGGCTGACCGATACGGTGATCGTCTGCGGCAGCGAGGCTCTGGCGATCCTCGCCTGCGAGATGGGACCGCCCGATCGACGCCGAGGTCTGTCTCCGATCGTCGACCAGTTCCGCTTCGACGCCGAGGGCCGGATCGTCTCGGTGCGCGGGTTCTACAACCTTCCAGAGCCCGTCAGCGCGCAAACACCCGCTTGAGCCAGGCGTCGACCACCGGCGTCGCGGCATAGGCGGGGTCGCCGAGCCGGCGGTTGATCTCCATGTGCCCCCTCAGGCCGGTGCCGGGGAAGGCCTGGACCTCCACCTCGGTCCCGGCCGTGCGCAGGGCGGTGGCGAGGCCCTGCGCCTGCCTTGTCCCGTCGTCGCGCTCGACATGCAGGAGCAGGAACCGCGGCGCGTTGGGCGTTCCGGCGTGGAGCGTGGGCGAGAGCCGGCGCTGACGCTCGGTCTCGGTGCCGAAGGCCTGCTCGTAGGTGGCCTGCATGAAGCGGCCGGCATCGGCCATCTGCGCGGCGACGTCGTAGGCGGCGCCGTCGATCGGGATCACGCCCGCAAGGTCGGCGAAGGACAGGCCGGCCGCGCGCAGATAGCGCTCGTCGGTGCCGACCAGGGCGACGAGGTGGGCGCCCGCGCTGTGGCCCATCACCACGACGCGCCGACGGTCGACGCCGAGCGCTGCGGCCTGGTCGAGCACGGCCTTCAGCGCCTGGGCGACGTCCTGCGCCTGCTGTTCGACCGTGGCCTCGGGCACGAGGCGATAGTCGATCGAGGCGAAGGCATAGCCGGAGTGCGGATAGTGGGTCGCCTTGGCGCGACCGGTGGCGTTGTCCTTGCTGCCGCGCTGCCAGCCGCCGCCGTGGACGAACAGGACCAGCGGGGCGGGCCCGGTGACGCCCTTCGCGCGCCAGAGGTCGAGCTTCTGCTGTGGGTCGCTGCCATAGGCGATCGTGCGATCGGCCGCGGGTGCCTCGCCGCGCGCGAGTCGATCGCGCAGGCGCTGCGCGTCTGCTGGGACGGAGGCCGCCACCAGTGCGAATAGGGCTACGGCCAAGGTCTTGTTCATGCGTTCGCTCCCCGCTTGCGCGCCCTATTGCACACAGTCTGTCCTAACCGGCGATGAACTGTCCGGGCCGCCATGGCTTTGGACCTTGACGCCTCGAACCGTCACAAGTAGGCCGCGCCCCGCATTGGGCCTCTGGCCCACCTGTCCCATCCCGGCGTCGAGTCCTGTCGAAGGGCGCTTGCGGATCTTCCTGGCAGGGTGGAGGACTCTATCCATGGCTAACGTAACCGTGATCGGCGCCCAGTGGGGCGACGAGGGCAAAGGCAAGATCGTCGACTGGCTGGCCAGCCGCGCCGACGCCGTCGTCCGTTTCCAGGGCGGCCACAATGCCGGCCACACGCTCGTCGTCGGCGAGCAGGTCTACAAGCTCAGCCTGCTGCCCTCGGGCATCGTGCGCGGCACGCTGTCGATCATCGGCAACGGCGTGGTGCTCGATCCCTGGCACCTCAAGAGCGAGATCGCCAAGCTCGAGGGGCAGGGCGTCAAGATCAGCCGCGAGAACTTCGCGATCGCCGACAATTGCCCGCTGATCCTGCCGATCCACGGCGAGCTCGACGTCATGCGCGAGAATGCCGCCGGCGCCGGCAAGATCGGCACGACCGGCCGCGGCATCGGCCCGGCCTACGAGGACAAGGTCGGCCGCCGCGCGATCCGCGTCTGCGACCTGGCGCACCTCGACGCGCTCGATTCGCAGCTGGACCGGCTTTGCGCGCACCACGACGCGCTGCGCGCCGGCTTCGGCCAGCCGCCGGTCGATCGCGAGGCGCTGCTGGCGTCGCTGCGCGAGATCGCGCCGTCGGTGCTGCAGTTCGCCGAGCCGGTGTGGAGCCGCCTCAACACCGTCCGCAAGGCCGGCGCGCGCATCCTGTTCGAGGGCGCGCAGGGCGTGCTGCTCGACGTCGACCACGGCACCTATCCCTTCGTCACCAGCTCGAACACGGTCAGCGGCACCGCCGCTTCTGGCTCGGGTCTCGGACCCAGCGCGACCGGCTTCGTGCTCGGCATCGTCAAGGCCTATACGACGCGCGTCGGCTCGGGCCCGTTCCCGACCGAGCTCGAGGACGAGACCGGTCAGCGCCTGGGCGAGCGCGGCCATGAATTCGGCACGGTCACCGGCCGCAAGCGTCGCTGCGGCTGGTTCGATGCCGTGCTCGTGCGCCAGTCCTGCGCGATCTCGGGCGTGACCGGCATCGCCCTGACCAAGCTCGACGTGCTCGACGGCTTCGAGACCGTGAAGATCTGCACGGGCTATCGCCTCAACGGCAAGGTTCTGGACTTCTTCCCGAGCCATGCCGCCGGCCAGGCCAACGTCGAGCCGATCTACGAGGAAATGGACGGCTGGGAAGGCACGACCGCAGGCGCGCGTTCGTGGGCCGACCTGCCCGCGCAGGCGATCAAGTACATCCAGCGCGTGCAGGAGCTGATCCAGACCCCGGTGGCGCTGGTCTCGACCAGCCCCGAGCGCGAGGATACGATCCTCGTGCGCGATCCCTTCGTGGATTGATGCGATGAAGGCGCTCCGCCTCGCTGCGATCGGTCTCAGCTTGCTGGCCGGCGCGGCGGGGGCGGAGGTGCCGCTCCGGCTACCGACGATCGAGCAGGTCGTCGTGCGCAAGGCAGAGCGGGTGATCGAGCTCTATGCCGGCGGCCGGCTGGTCCACACGATCACCGGCATCCAGCTCGGCGATGCGCCGCAGGGCCACAAGCGCTTCCAGGGCGATGAACGCACGCCCGAGGGGCGCTACACGATCGACTATGGCAACCGGAACAGCAGCTACTACCTGTCGCTGCACATATCCTATCCGAACGCGGCCGACGTCGCCTATGCGCGGGCGCGGGGGCGCAGCCCCGGCGGGCTGATCTTCATCCACGGCCAGCCCAACGACTGGGTGGGTGGGGAAAACGGCGCCCGGGTGCCCGGCGACTGGACCGACGGCTGCATCGCGCTCAGCGACGACGAGATCGAAGTGCTGTGGAGCGCGGTGCCGGATGGAACCGTGATCGATATCCTGCCCTGATCATGGGAAGATCGGCCGAGGGCTCGCTCAAGGTGACAAAGGTGACGAAAGTGACGCCGTTTTGGGGTCCCTTGCGCCGCTTTCTGTCACCTTATCGAAAAATCGAACCTCAGCGCCCCCCGCGCGGCAACGCCAAGGTACCGGTGACCTTGGCGGAAACGCGAGCTGTAGGACAGGCGCATTTCGCCTTCCGCCGGGCGTCAGAAATCGACGGCGATGCCGTTCCGCACCCAGTCGCCATAGCGCGTGGGGGCGAGACCGTCGGGATCGTCGTCGGTCTTCGGCTTTTCGGGTTCGGGAGCCGGTTCGTTGGTCCAATTCGCGGGCTTCTCGAAGCCTTCGGGTCGTTTGGTCGCTCGCTCGGTCATCAGGCTCATGTGGGACGGCTGGTCCCCCGATGCAATCTGCATTAGGGGCCGGCGATGGATATTCCCGGATTACCGGCGCGCGCCGCCGCGCTCCGTCTGCTCGATGCCGTCCTGCGCCGCGGCGAGACGCTCGACCAGGCGACGCACAACGCCTTGCAGAACGTGCGTGGCGATGCCGATCGCGCCCTGGCGCGCGCAATCACCGCCGAGACGCTGCGCTGGCTGATCGATCTCGATGCGCTGATAGACAGCGCCACGCAGCAGGTCCTGCCCGAAGACGCCAAGCCGCGCGCGGTGCTGCGGCTGATGCTGGCGCAATGGTTGCGGCTGGATACGCCGCCCCACGCCATCATCGCCACGGCGCTCCCCTTGCTGACGGGCGGCCCGAAGCGGTTGGCGCACGGCGTGTTCTCGACCTTGAACAAGCGCGAAGCGCGCCTGCCCGATGCGCCGACCCTGCCCGAGCGGGTCGCTGCGCGCTGGGGCGAGCGCGGCCCGGCGATCGCCGCGGCGCTGGCTGAGCCGCCGCCGCTCGATCTGACGCTGCGCGATCCGGCCGAGACCGGGCAATGGGCGGAACGGCTCGGCGGCGTCTCGCTAACGCCCGGCCATGTCCGGCTGCCGCGCGGCGAGGCGATCGAGAATATCGACGGTTTCGCGGATGGCGCCTGGTGGGTGCAGGACCTCGCCGCCGGCCTGCCGGCGCGCATTCTGGGCGCGGGCGAGGGACGCCGCGTTCTCGACCTCTGCGCCGCGCCGGGCGGCAAGACGCTGCAACTCGCCGCGGCGGGCTGGCAGGTCACGGCGCTCGACATCAGCGACAAGCGGCTCGAGCGGCTGCGCCAGAACCTCGACCGTACCGGGCTGAAGGCCGAGGTCGTGGTCGCCGATGCGCTCAAGTGGGAACCGGCCGAAATGTTCGACGCCGTGCTGCTCGATGCGCCCTGTACCGCGACCGGCACCTGCCGCCGCCATCCCGACGTGCTCCACCGCATAGGCCCGCGCCAGATCGCCGAGATGGCCGAGCTCCAGGCCGCCTTGCTCGAACGCGCGGCCGGCTGGCTCAAGCCCGGCGGGCGGCTGGTCTATGCGGTCTGCTCGCTCGAGCGCGAGGAAGGCGAAGATCAGGCCGCGAAGGTAACGCTCGCGCCGGAGCCGATCGACCTGCCCGGCTTCGCGAGCACGCCCGAAGGCTGGCTGCGCACCGATCCCGGCATGGCTGCAGGGGGCATGGACGGCTTCTTCGTGGGGTCTTGGCGCGCCTGACCACCGGCCGCCATAGTCCTTCCGCACAAGACGGGAGAGACGGATGGCGCAGGAACTCGACGGCAAGGTGGCGATCGTCACCGGCGGCGCTCACGGCATCGGTCGCGGCGCGGTCGAGGTCTTCGCCGAGGAGGGCGCGCGCGTCGTCATCGCCGATCTCGACGTCGAGGCGGGCGAGGCGCTGGCCCGGTCGCTCGGCGGCAACGCGCGGTTCCTGCGGACCGACGTCGCGCGCAAGGATGATCTGCTGGCGCTGATCCGGTTCGCGATCACCGAATTCGGCGACCTCGACGTGCTGTTCAACAATGCCGGCATGCCCGGTGCCTTTCACCAGCGACTGCTCGATGACGGCTTCGACGATTTCGACGCGGTGATGAACACCAACCTTGCCAGCGTCATGCACGCTACGCGCTTCGCCGGGCTGCACATGCGGACCAAGGGCCGGGGTTCGATCATCAACACCAGCTCGATCGCCGCGCTCGAGCCGAGCTATGCGATCCCGACCTATCGCGCCTCGAAGGCGGGGATCAACGTATTCACGCGTTGCGCCGCGGTCGACCTCGGCGAATACGGTATCCGCGTGAACGCGATCGCGCCGGGCGGCATCCCGACCCGGATGAACTCGCTGCCGATCCCCGGGCTCAGCGACGACGAGATGAAAGGCCTGATCGCGGCGATCGAGCCGGCGCGGCTGGTGACGCAGCCGCTCAAGCACACGGGCGATCCGCGCGACATCGGCAACATGGCCATGTTCCTGGCCAGCGATCGCGCTGCGCATGTCACCGGCCAGATCATCGCGGTCGACGGCGGCGTCACCGCGGGCGAGACGCTCAAGCAGAACGAGCTGTTCGGCCAGGTTCGCGACGATTACCTGCGTTCGATCGGCAAGGTCTGATTTCAGCAAGCGCGGTCAAACGCGCGGGGCCTTGCCGCGCTAGGCCGGCGGCATGCTATGCCTTGCGCCCATGGGGGATCACGACCGGACCACGAAGCGCCTGATGCGCGGGGTGGCGCATATCGAGCGCCATGTCGAAAGTCCGATTGTGGAGGATCTCTCGCTGTCCGATGTCGCGGCGTCGGCGGCGCTGTCGGACTATCATTTCCATCGGCTGTTCCGCAGCCGCTTCGGCATGCCCGTGATGGACTACGTCCGCCGCCGGCGGATCGCCCGCGCGGCTACCTTGCTGCTGACCACGCGCGAGCCGATCCTCCATGTCGCGCTCGCCGCGGGTTTCGAATCGCAGGCAGCGTTCACGCGCGCCTTTCGCCGGGTCTACCGCACCTCGCCCGCCGCCTATCGCGCGCGCAGCCGTGACGTGCCCTGGCTGTCGGCCGCACCGATCAGCGAAGCCGTGCTCGCGCTGCTGCCCGGTCTGGGAAAGAGCCAGCCGCGCTGCGAGACGATCGACGGCTTTTCCGTCATGGGGCTTGGCGCGACGCTCGAGGGGAAAGGGCGCGGACACATTCCGAAGCTCTGGCATCAACTGGCCGAGCATGTCGGCCTGGAGCGCTTCGCGGCGAGCGATCGTATCGGCATTTCGGAGGGCGACGGCGCCGTCCTCGAAGGTCTGCTCGAATATATCGCGGCCTTGCGGCAGGCACCGGGCGAGAGCCTCTGTCCAGGCCTTGCAAGCCGTGCGGTTCCGGGCGGCGCCTATCTCGTCTTCGACTTCGAGGGTGCTCCCACTGAAATCGCCCAGGCCTACGACTACATCTTCGGCACCTGGATGCCCGGTTCGCGCCATGTCTTGCGCACGACGCCGAGCTTCACGCGTTCGCCGCCAGCAGGGGAGGAACTGGAGATCTGGATTCCGGTGGCCGATCGATGAGGCGCGCGCTGCTCGCTTTCGCGCTCGTGCTCGTCGGACTGGCAGCCGCTGCGCTCTGGCCGGCTTCGGCACCTGCGGGTGTCGTCGTCGAGGATGCCGAGGCCTCCGATCCCGGTTCCGCGCCGCTCGATCTGCGGATCTGGTATCCGGCGGCTCCGCCGCGTGCGACGCGGCCGCTCGTGGTCATTTCGCATGGCACCGGCGGTGGCAAGACGGGGCACGCCGATACGGCCGTGGCACTGGCGCAGGCTGGCTTCGTCGTCGTCGCGCTGACCCACACCGGCGACAACTTCCGCGATCTTGGCGCCGTGGGGCGCGGTGTCCATCTCGACCAGCGCCCGCGCCATGTCATGCGCACGCTCGATTACATGCTCGGCCGCTGGTCGCAACGGACGACGATCGATCCGGAGCGGATCGGCATGTTCGGCTTTTCGGCGGGTGGTTTCACGGCCTTGGTCCTTGGCGGTGCCGAGCCCGATCTTTCGCGCGGGGGCGCCTTCTGCACCGCGCGGCCGCAGGCTTGGACCTGCCGCTATCTGCGGGGCCGCGGCTACAGCATCGCCGACCTGGCGCGGCGGCCCCCGACGAGATGGCTACATGATGCGCGCGTGAAGGCGGCGGTCGTCGCCGCGCCGGCGATCGGCTACGGGTTCGATCGCGCGAACCTGGCGGCGGTGCGCATCCCGATCCAGCTCTGGGCGGCCGAGCACGATGAGGTGGTTGACGACAGCGGCGTTACGATCCGCCGCGATCTGCCGCTCGCGCCCGAGTTCCACGCCGTGGCGGGCGCCGGGCACTTCGCGTTCCTCGAACCGTGCAATGGGCAGATGCGCGTGATGATCACGGTCCTGCACTGGTTCGGGACCGAAGCGATCTGCTCCGATCCCGGCCAGTTCGATCGTGCGCGCTTCCACGCCGCGTTCAACGCCGACGTGGTGCGCTTCTTCCAGCGGACGCTACCGCCGATCAGGCCTTGAACTTGTCCGAGGGCGTAAGCTTGAGATTCATCGTCGCGAGGCCGCGAATGATGAAGCTCGGCTCGTAAGACAGGTCGGCCACGCCGTTGGGGTGCTTGTCGAGGTCGAGCTCGATCTTCGAGGTATATTCGAGCAGCTTCTCGTAGATCACGCGGACTTCGACGCGGGCGAGCGGGGCGCCGGCGCAGACGTGCTTGCCGCGGCCGAAGCCGACGTGCTCGATCACCTTCTTGCGGCCGATCTCGAGCTCGTTGGGGTTCTCCCAGCGCTTGGGATCGCGGTTGGCGGCCGACAGCGCGACGAGGATACGGCTGCCCGCCGGGATCTCGACGTCGCCGATCTTCGTGTCCTTGCGCGCGAGGCGGGCGGTCTGCTTGGTCGAGCCCTCGATGCGCAGCACTTCCTCGAGGAAGGCGGGGATCAGCTTGGGATCGGCGCGCAGCCGGTCCTGCAGTTCGGGCTGCTCGACCAGGTACTTCATCGAATTGCCGAGCAGCTTGGCCGACGTGTCCTGACCCGCGCCGAACATGAACATGCCGAGCTGGACGATGTCGTAGACCTCGGGCGTGGTCCCGTCGTTGTACTTGGCGTGGGTCAGCTCGCTGAGGATGTCCTCGCGCGGGTTGGCCTTGCGATCGGCGATATAGCCGAAGAAGTACTTGCCCATGACCGCGAAAGGATGCTCCTCGCCTTCCATCGGATTGCCGCCGTCGAGGCTTCCGGGAGGCGGCGCCTTGGCGATGGCGTCCATGAAGATCTGCCGATCCTCGACCGGCACGCCGAGCAGGTCGGCGACGACCACGGTGACGAAGGGCGTGGCGATCTCGCCGATCAGCTCGACCTTGCCCTCGCCCACGGCCTTGCGGACGATGTCGTCCGAATAGTCCTCGATGAAGGCCTCGCTGGCCTTGAGGCGCGAAGGCACGAACAGCGTGTTGATCAGCGCGCGCAGCTTGGTGTGGCGATCGTCGTCCATGTTGACGACCTGGTCCCAGCCCGGAAACGCCTGGCGGTGCTCGTCGATCTGGGCGTTGATGTCAGCGCCGTGCGGTACGAAGGGCAGCGGTGCGCCGGCGCCCTGCAGCGCGATGATCGCCGAGAAGGCATCGTGGTTGCGCAGGACTTCGAGCGCTTCTTCGAAACCGGTGACGATGTAGTAGTCCTTGCCCGGCGGCTGATAGACCGGCCCATATTCGCGCAGCGCGTCGAAGAAGGCATAGGGTTCCTTGAGGATCTCGTAGTCGGTGAAATAGTCGCGTTCGACCAAGGCCTGCATTTTCTCGGCTCCCAGGGTTTGCTCGCATTCCCGCGAAATGGCTTGCTTCGGACAGGCTCCTGCTGCTTTCGACAGTGGCATGAGCGAGCGAAACGATCCGAATCTCGATTTGTGCGCTACAGTGGCGCATAATCGCAAAGCCCCCCGCGGGTCAACTGCCAAGGATGCGCGCGCCGTGCGATCGGGCGCCGCGTTGCGCGATGCGCTGTTGTATCTGCTCGAGCGCAAGTCGTTCGATCAGATCACGGTGCGCGACATCTGTGCCGAGGCGGGCGTCCACTACGCCACCTTCTTCCGGCATCATCCGGGCAAGGAAGCGCTCCTCGATCATATAGCCGCCGAGCAGATCGCGACCTCGGTCGAGCTGACCCTGCCGATCAAGGACGCGGGCGACGACCGCGGCTCGCTCGACGCCCTGTGCGCCTACGTCGCCGAGCATCGGCAGCTCTGGGCGGTCCTGCTCAACGGCGGCGCGGGCACGACGATGCGCGGCGAATGGCTGCGCCATGCGCGCATGGTTTCGGAATCGCGGGATTCGGTAACGACCTGGCTGCCCAAGGAACTGGGCACGATCTGCTCGACCAGCCTGATCGTCGAGACGATCGCCTGGTGGCTGACCCAGCCCGAAGAGGCCTATTCCGCAAGCGAGGTCTCGAACATCCTGCATCGCCTGATATCGGCCTCGACCTTCGCGCAGCGTTGAACGCTCAGGGTATTCCATCGCGGTTCCACCTCGACCCGCCGACGTTAACCAATTTCGTTTAGGTCTCGGAAGGTAGGCCGGGCGCCCTTCTCCTCGTGCACAGGGGGATGGAAGGAGCCATACGATGCACTACAGCCCGAACATCATAGCGGCGGGTAACGAAGTTCCCGTCGGGGAGCTGTTGGCGCTGATCGGCCTGCCGCCGTGCGATACCGTGCGCTGGACCGCGCGCCGCAAGGCAGAGATCATCGCCGCCGTCGAGGCGCAACTGGTGACGGCCGAGGACGCCTGCAACTGGTACGGCCTGAGCGCCGAGGAACTCGACGAATGGCGTCGCGCGACCGAGCGCGACGGGGTTGCCGGACTGCGCGTGACCTGTTCGCAGCAGACGCGGCGGATGGCCGCGCGACAGACTGCCCACGCCCATTCGTAAACGCGTGCCGGCCGCTTCGGCGGCCGGCGGTGCCGTCCAGCGCTGACCTCGTCGCGCTGCTCAGCCGTCTCGTGTCGGCAAGGGCGGTCCATAGACCCTGCGGAGGTCCCCATGCTTGCCCAAGACGCCGCGGCGGTTCCCCGCCCGGCCCGAATATTCGTCCTCGAGGACGACATGCTCAACGCGCTGTTCATCGAAGATACGCTGCAGTTCGCGGGGCACGAGGTGGTCGGGCCCGCGAAGACGATCACGCAAGCCCTGGCGATCCTCGACGATCGCGAGATCGACGCGGCCATCCTCGATCTTCAGATCGACGAGCACGTCTCGTTCGACGTCGGTCGCAAGCTCGACGAGCTGAAGATCCCTTGGGCGATCACCACGGCGCATGCGCCTAGCTTCATCGTCCCGCAGTTCTCGCACGTCGACGTGCTGATCAAGCCGTTCCCGGTCTCGGCGTTGCTGGCCCTGACGGCGCGCCTGTTGGCCCGCGCCGAGGCGACGGGGCCGCGCTTCGCACCGAGGTCGAGACCCGACTAGGTCTTGACCCGGTTGGCGAAGCTCTTGCGCAGCTTCAGGAGCTTGGGCGGGATCACGGCCAGGCAGTAAGGGTTCCGCTGGCCTTCGCCGTCCCAGTATTCCTGGTGGTAGTCTTCGGCCGGATACCATTCGGCCGGACCCTCGATCGTCGTCACGACCTTGCCGTCGTGGTCCTGGTTTGCGCGCGCGATCGCCGCTTCGGCCTCGGCGCGCTGGGCGTCGTCGAGCGGGAAGATCGCCGAGCGATACTGCGTGCCGACGTCGTTGCCCTGGCGGTTGAGCTGCGTCGGATCGTGCGTGCCCAGGAACACGTCGAGGATTTCCGCGTAAGAGATCGTCGCGGGATCGTAGTGGACCTTGATCGCCTCGGCATGGCCGGTCGAGCCGCTGCACACCGCCTTGTAGGTGGGATTGGGAACCGAGCCGCCGATATAGCCGCTCTCGACCGCACTCACCCCGATCACGTCGCGGAACACCGCTTCGGTGCACCAGAAGCACCCGCCCGCCACGATTGCCGTTTCCGTACCGTTCATCTGTCTGCCTTCATCACGCGTTACCGCGACAAGATAGGGTGGCGCGGCGCGCTTGTCATGGGCGGACCGCACCCTAGAATAGCTTCGTCGCCCGATGTCGGGGACGAGGTCACGGGAGTGAGATCAATGCGCCGATACCTGCTCGCACTGGCCGCCACCCTGGGCTTTGCCGTCACCAGCCTGCCCGCCGACGCGGCCGTGGCCGACGAGGTCGAGAATTGCGCAGCCTGCGAGGCGGTGCTCGACCTTGCGCTGGCCAATCCGCGCCGCGAGGGCGATCGGGCGCGCGACACCTGGCGTCATCCGCAGGAGACGCTGTCGTTCTTCCGCGTGCGTCCGGGCATGACCGTGGTCGACTACATGCCCTCGGGCGGCTGGTGGACGCGCGTGCTCGTACCCTATCTGGGCGAGACCGGGAGCTATATCGGGCTCAATCCCGACGTCACCGCGGCCAGCGAGGGTTGGAAGAGCTACGCCAACCTTGCCGGCACGCTGCCGGAGAAAGCCGCTGGCTGGACCGGCGTGCCCGCCGCGCGGATCGGCGCCTACAACACCGACGGCCTGCCGCCTGCGCTCAACGGTACGGTCGACCGCGTGCTGATCTTCCGCGAACTGCACAACCTCAAGAGCGAGGGCTGGCTGGCGCGCGAACTGAACACGGCGCGCGCGCTGCTCAAGCCCGACGGCCTGCTCGGCATCGAGCAGCACCGCGCCAAGGCCGACGCGCCCGACGCCTATGCCGATGGGAGCAAGGGCTACCTGCGCGAGAAGGACGTGATCGCATCGGTCGAGGCGCAGGGGTTCCAGCTCGTCGGCAAGAGCGAGATCAACGCCAACCCGCGCGATCCCGCCAACCACGATGCCGGGGTCTGGACGCTGCCGCCCAATTTCCGGCTCGGCGAAAAAGACCGTGACCGCTACGCCGCGATCGGCGAAAGCGACCGCATGACCCTCCTGTTCCGCAAGCGCCCCTGAGATCATGACCGAAGTCACCGTTGCCGCGCTCCAGCTCGCGCTGGGTTCCACCGACGAAGCCGAAAACATCGCCGCAGTCTCCGCGCTGGTCGAAGAGGCTGCGGGTCGCGGCGCGCAGATCGTGCTGCCGCCCGAGCTGTTCTCGGGCCCCTACTTCTGCAAGGTCGAGGAGGAGGAGCTCTTCGCGCTGGCGCGGCCGACCACCGAGCACCCCTCGGTGATCGCGATGCAGGCGCTGGCCAAGAAGCTCAAGATCGCCATCCCGACGAGCTTCTTCGAGCGTGACGGGCATCACTACTACAATACGCTGGCGATGATCGACGCCGAGGGCGAAATCATCGGCACCTACCGCAAGAGCCACATTCCCGACGGCCCGGGCTATGAGGAGAAGTATTACTTCCGTCCCGGCAACGACGGTTTCAAGATCTGGCAGGTCGCCGGCACGAAGATCGGCGTCGGCATCTGCTGGGACCAGTGGTATCCCGAAGCCGCGCGGGTGATGGCGCTGATGGGGGCAGAACTGCTGTTCTATCCCACGGCGATCGGGTCGGAGCCTTACGACGTCAGCCTCGACACGAGCCGCATGTGGCGCCGGGCGATGCTCGGCCATGCCGTGTCGAACTGCATGCCGGTGATCGCATCCAACCGGATCGGCACCGAGGCCGAAAATGGTGGAGAGGGCCAGCGCTTCTACGGGCACAGCTTCATCACCGACGAATGGGGCGATTTCACCGCGGAGTTCGGCGCTGAGGAAACCGGCGTGCTCACCGCCACGATCGATCTCGCCCGCGCCGCCAAGCACCGCGCCGGCATGGGCTTCTTCCGCGACCGCCGGCCCGAGCTCTACACGCGCATCTGCCAGGACGTCTGAGCGGAGTGAAGCAGCGCTACCTGATCGCGCTCGGCTCCAATCGGCGGCATCACCGGCACGGCGATCCGCGCGGCGTGGTCCGCGCGGCCTTCGCGGCGCTCGATCGCAAGGGGCTCAAGCTCAAGGCCGCGTCGCCGGTCGTCGCTTCGGCGCCGCTCGGGCCGTCGCGTCGCCGCTATGCCAATGCCGCGGCGCTGGTGAAGACCGATCTCGCGCCCGATGCGCTGCTCGAGCGGCTCAAGGCAATCGAGCGCCGCTTCGGCCGGCGGGGCGGTGGCCAGGCCTGGTCGGCGCGCGTGCTCGATCTCGACATCGCGCTGTGGAGCGGCGGCGCCTGGGCCTCGCCCGGTCTTACGATCCCGCACGTGTCGCTGCGCGCGCGCCGCTTCGTGCTGGCGCCGGCCGTGAAGATCGCGCCCACCTGGCGCGATCCGCTGACCGGGCTGACCCTGCGCCATCTGCTGGCCCGCCTTGAGCGTCGACGTCTGCGCTAGCGCTGGATCGCGTAGGTCAGCACGCCGCGCGGGTGCAGCGAGCGGTTGACGAAGGCCACCGTACCGTCGGACGTCTCGCTGCGCACGACGATGCGGAGCGCCGGCGCGCCGACCTGGGCATCGAGGCGTTCGCAGGCTCCGGACGGCATGGCCACCGCGCTGATCGAGCGGGTTATGCGCGCGATCCGGGTCTCGAACAGATCTTCGAGCAGCGGGATGACCGGGCCGACGTGGCGTTTGAGCAGACGGCCGATCAGCGCGTAGTCGGGGCGGATGAAATACTCGTTCCAGCAGGTCGCGTGCCCGTCTTCGACATTCACGCGATAGCCTTTGACGCAGAGCCATTCCTCGTCGCTGGGCAGGCCGAGTTCCTGGGCCAGCGAAGGTGCGATCCGCGCTGTATCCATGGTCGCGATGTCGAGGCGGGTGCCGATCGTATAGTCGAAGAAGTCCGCGCCGATATCGCGCGCCAGGACTTCGGGCGCGCGCACCAAGGGCGAGGCGACGATCGGGCGGCTGCCCGGCCGCGACGTGATCAGCCCGTCGCTGCGCAGCTGGCGCAGGGCTTCGCGGATCGTGTGGCGGCTGACCGCGAAGCGCTCGCAGAGCGCCTCCTCGGTCGGCAGCCGCGTGCCGACGGGATAGATTTCGCGCAGGATCGCGGTGCGCAGGGTCGAGGCGACCTGCAGGTAGAGCGGCAGGCCCGTGTCGTTCGCCTCGTCGTCGCCGGCTTGCGTCATGCCTCTCCCTCGGCCGTGAGGCGTAGGCCGGACAGGTCGCCTTGTTCGCGCCAATCAGCCAGAACCTCGAAAAATGCCAGCGGCCCGCGACCATAGCCGGCGCCGCGGCGCGCGGCCTCGACGTTCATCCGCCCTTCGCCGTTGTAGTAGCCGGGCGTGCAGCTTTCGAGAAAGTCGCGGTTGATCGTCGAGAGTTCGACGATCGTGTCGACCCAGGCCTGCTCGGCTTCGGCCGTCGCCTCGATCCGCGTGGCGCCGCGATCCCTGGCTGCGGCGAGGATATGGGTCATGTGGCGCGACAACTCGTCGAGCGAGTGGGTGAAGTTGACCGTGTGCGCCGACTGGTCGCGGTTGAACACGAAGAGGTTGGGAAAGCCGTGGACGTGCATGCCGTGCAGGGTGGCGAAGCCGCGCGACCATTTCTCCGACAGCCGCTCGCCGCCGATGCCGATCACGTCGTAGCCCGAGCGGCGCGTATAGGCCGTGCCGATCTCGAAACCCGTGGCGAGGACCAGGCAATCGAGCGGATAGTGTTCCCCCGCGACCACCACGCCGGTCTCGGTGATCGCCTCGACGCCCTGGCCGCCGGTGTCGACCAACGTGACGTTGGAGCGGTTGAAGGCGGGAAGGTACTCGTCGTGGAAGCAGGGGCGCTTGCAGAACTGGCGGTACCAGGGCTTGAGCGCCGCGGCCGTGTCGCGATCCTCGACCGCATTCTCGACGCGCGCGCGGATCGCTTCCATCTTGACGAAGTCGGCCTCCTCGACCGCCTCGGGCGAGAGCGTGCCGTTGGTCCCCAGCGTGTTGACCCGCAGGAACTTGCTCATGACCTGGGTCCAGCCGTCCTGGATCAGATCCTCGTCGACCTGCGCCGCTGATGTGAGTGCGGTGAAATTCTCCATCCGCCGCTTCTGCCAGCCGGGTTGCTGCGCGTGCCACCAGTCGGCATCGGTCGCATAGTCGTTGCGCACGTCGATCGCCGAGGGCGTGCGCTGGAACACGAAGAGGCGCATGGTGCCCTGGGCGAGATGCGGGATGCACTGGACCGCGGTCGCCCCCGTGCCGATCACGCCGACGCGCTTGTCGGCCAGGCGATCGAGCCCGCCCTCGGGACCGCCGCCGGTATAGTCGTAGTCCCAGCGCGCGGTGTGGAAGATACGGCCCTCGAATTTCTCGATGCCGGGAATGCCGGGCAGCCGCGGCTTGTGTGCGGGGCCGTTGGCCATGACCACGAACTTCGCTCGCATCCGATCACCGCGGTTGGTCGAGACGATCCAGCGCAGCGCTTCTTCGTCCCAGCGCAGTTCGGTCACTTCGGTATGCAGACAGGCCTTGCGGTAGAGGTCGAAGCGCTCGGCGACGCGGTGCGAATAGTCGAGGATTTCGGGCGCGGGCGTATATTTGCGCCGCGGCATGAAGCCCATCTCTTCGAGCAGCGGCAGGTAGATGTAGCTCTCGACGTCACAGGCCGCGCCCGGATAGCGGTTCCAGTACCAGGTGCCGCCGAAATTGCCGCCCTTCTCGATCACGCGTACGTCGCGGAAGCCGGCCTGGTGCAGCCGCGCGCCGGCGAGCAGGCCGCCGAAGCCACCGCCGATCAGGATCACCTCGGTATCGTCGAACAGCGGCTCGCGCTTGGTGGCCGAGGTGTAGGGGTCGTCGAGGAAGGCGGCGAACTGGCCGGCCATCTCGACATATTGATCGTTGCCATCGGCGCGCAGCCGCTTGTCGCGCTCGAGGCGGTACTTCTCTCGCAGTGCGCCGGTATCGAGGTGGTCGAGGGGGGGAATGGGGGTGGTCATCGCGCAGAGCCCTGCACGCTTTGAGGGCGAATGCAACTGAGTCCGTACAATAATTCGCGATCGGTCATTTTGTATGGACAATATGATAAAGTCGGATCACACGGAGGCCAGAAAAGCGGCGCTGCGACGCCGGCGTTCCTACAGGGTGGAGGATTGGATCATGCGTAAGTTGGCTCTCGTATTGGCTCTGGCTTGCTCAAGCCACGCCACGATCGCAGCGGCCCAAGCGGGCGGCGCGGCCGAGGCCGACAATTCGGGCGAGATCGTCGTCACTGCGCAGAAGCGCGAGGAGCGCCTGCTCGAAGTGCCGATCTCGATCTCGGTGATGTCGGGCGAAGACATGGTGCAGAACGGCATCAACTCGACCGTCAACCTGTCGCAGGCCGCGCCCGGCATCGTCACGGTCAACAACGGCTTCGGCTTCCTGCCCGTCGTCCGCGGCATCCAGTCGACCGGCACCTCGCCGGGCGACGAGACCAACGTCGCGATCTATCTCGACGACGTGTCGATCGGCACCCCGATCGCCGGCTTCTTCGACCTGGCCGACATCGAGCGGATCGAGGTGCTCAAGGGGCCGCAGGGTACGCTTTACGGCCGCAACGCCACGGGCGGCGCGATCAAGATCGTCACCAAGAAGCCCTCGTTCGAGACCTCGGGCTCGGTCGCCGCGGACTATGGCTTCCACTACAACGAGCTCAAGGTGACGGGCTTCGTCACCGGCGGCATCACCGACCAGCTCGCCGGCTCGCTCAGCGGTTCGTACCGGACCAGCGACGGCTTCATCAAGGGCACCGGTCCGAACGTCGGCCGCGATTTCGGCGGCGCCGACAACTACGTGCTGCGTGGCAAGCTGCTGTGGCAGCCATCCGAGAGCTTCTCGGCCGTGCTCTCGGGCGACGTCTGGCGCCAGCAGAACAATTCGGTGTTCATCAGCCACATCAAGGACGGCATCAATCCCTATCCGAACGTGCCGGGTACCGTGCCGAACCGCCCCTACGAGAACGCCGGCTCGACCGATCCGCTGGCGCGCCTGCGGGGCTTCGGCGGTAGCCTCGACCTGAACTGGGATAGCGCGAGCGGGATCTCGGTACGCTCGCTGACCGCCTACCGCCACGTCGCGGTGAACTCGCAGTCGGATACCGACCGCACGAGCATCGGCACGGGCAACGCCGTCTCGGGCTCGAACCAGATCTCGCAGTACCAGAAGAGCTTCAGCGAGGAACTGACCGTGTCGAGCCCGGCGGACGGCATGCTCACCTGGCTGGTCGGCGGCTACTACTACAACTCGAAGGCCGGCAATCCCTATTTCCGCACCTATTCGGGCGACGCCGTCCGCGGCGGCACGATCGCCGCCAACTTCACCAACCGGATGAGGAGCGAGGTCTTCGCGGGCTTCGGCGAAGCGACGCTGAACCTCGGCGAAAGCCTGCACGTCACCGGGGGCGTGCGCTACAATTCGGAGAAGAAGACCTTCCACTGGCAGAACCTGGTCAACCTCGCGGCGGCGCAGGTCGATCGCGAGCGCACCTGGAACAGTGCCACCTGGCGCGGTGTCGTGCGCTACGACCTGGCCGAAGACGCCAACGTCTATTTCTCGGCCAGCACGGGCTTCAAGAGCGGCGTCTACAACGCCTATTCTTCGCTGGGCATCCCGGTGAACCCCGAGAAGATCACCGCCTTCGAACTCGGCGCAAAGGCGCGGGTCAGCGGGATCAACCTGACGCTCGCGGGCTATGCCTACAAGTACAAGGACATCCAGGTCAGCTCCTACACCCAGGTCGGCAACCCGCCGACCTTGCAACTGACCCTGAGCAATGCCGCGCGCGCCAAGATGCGCGGTCTCGAATTCACCGCCGACGGCAAGCTGGGCGGCGGCTTCTCGTTCGCCGCCGGTCTGAGCTGGGAGCCCAAGGCCGAGTACGAGGCCTTCACCGCCGCGCAGGTCACCGTGCCGCTGACCGCCGCCGAACTGGCGGTCGCGGCGCCGGGCATCATCCAGAAGACCGTCGTGCCCTTCGACGCTTCGGGCAGCCGCACCGTGCGCACGCCCGAAGTCACGGGCAACCTGCGGCTGAGCTACGAGGCCGATCTCTGGGGCGGCGAGTTCAACGGCTCGGTCAACACGGCCTATACCGGCGCGTTCTACTGGCAGCCGGGGAACCTCTCGCGGGAAGATCCCTATGCGATCGTCAATTTTCGCCTGTCCTGGACCAAGAACCGCGTGACCTATTCGGTCTTCGGCAACAACGTGACCGACGCCGGCTATCGCACGGACTATGTGCCCAATGCCCGCGGCGACAGCGTCAAGTTCGTCCAGCGCGAGGAGTTCGGCGTCGGCGTCAGCTTTGCATTCTGAGCCGATCCGCCGCTGAAGCACCCGCGATAGCGGCAATGCGCTCGGCTCGAGCGGGCGACCTCGGTCATTCGTGACCGGGGTCGCTCTGCGTTCAGGGTGAAGGGTTGGAAAGGCCGGAAAACCGCCGTTTCTGCCGTGCCCGTGCTCGGGAAAAAACGCATGCCCATGGCATTGCTGAATGAAAGTTCCGTGACATTTTTATCACGTTAGCCAACTCACTTTGGTGTAAGCAAAATCTGTATGGCAGATGAACATCTACTTGGTTAGCATTCGGACCATGGGATCGGGACGAGCGAGGCCACGCGCCTCATCGGCCGCAACCGGCGATTCGTCCCATTTGAAGGAGTCCACATTTGATGTCCCCACTCGGCAAGGCTCGCTTTCGGGCAGCCACCTGCGCGTCTTTGATCGCGCTCGTTACCTCGACCACCGCCATGGCCCAGGACGTTCCGGCATCGGATGATGCCGCGGACGCGGAAGCCATCGTCGTCACCGGTTCGCGCATCGCGCGCCCTGATCTGGAATCGACGGTTCCGATCTCGATCGTCAGCAACGATGCGATCCTCAAGCAGGGCAACAACAACCTCGGCGACACGCTCAACGACCTGCCGCAGCTGCGCTCGTCGTTCAGCCAGCAGAACCCCGGTCTGGGCGTCGGCATCGCCGGCCTCAACCTGCTCGACCTTCGCGGCCTCGGCACCCAGCGCACGCTGGTGCTGGTCAACGGTCGCCGCCACGTCGCCGCCGACATCCTCAACAACGGCGTCTCGGTCGACGTCAACACGATCCCCTCGGACCTGATCGAGCGCGTCGACATCGTCACCGGCGGCAATTCGGCGATCTACGGTTCGGACGCCATCGCGGGCGTCGTCAACTTCATCCTCAAGAAGGACTACGACGGCCTGCAGCTAACCGGCAAGGCGGGCATCTCGACCCCGGGCGCTTATGGCGCGAACCAGCAGCTCTCGGCCATCGCCGGCAAGAACTTCGCCGACGGCCGCGGTAACGTCACCCTGGCCTTCGAATATTCGAACCAGGAGCGCGTCTATGGCTCGGACATTTCGTTCCTGAAGCGCGTCGACGGCCTTGTCGTCAACGACATCGATCCGGCCGGCACGCCCAACGGCAGCGACGGCAACCCGGACCGAATCTTCGTTCGCGACATCCGTCAGGCGAACATCAATCGTTTCGGCCTCGTGCCGATCAATCAGCGCGTCGGTTCGGCAGCCTGCGGCACCGGCGTCAACGGCGTTCCTTACAACTGCACCTATCTTTTCCAGCCGGACGGCACGCTCGTCGCGCAGACCGGCACCCGCTACGGTTCCGGCGTGATCGGCAGCATCGTCGGTGGTAACGGCCAGACCGGCCGTGAAGACCAGTTGATCTCCGTCCTGCCGAAGCAGCAGCGCTACAACGCCAACATCCTCGCGCATTACGAGTTCTCGCCGGCGTTCGACCTGTTCTTCGAGGGCAAGTACTCGCGGATCAACACGGTTGGCGGCAACGCCGGTCCGACGGGCATCCAGGGCCAGTTCACGCAGTTCGACTCGCGCGAGCGCGTGCGTCTGGACAACCCGTTCCTGAGCCCCTCGGCACGTGCGACGATCACCAATGCGCTGCTCGCTTCGGGTTGTAACCCGAGCGTTGCTTCGGCCTGCTCGACGGTCAACACCGATCTGACGAACACCAATCCGTCGTTCGGCGTGCTCACCCCGCAGCAGATCGCGGCGATCGCCGCTGGCACCTATCGCTTCGTGGTCTCGCGCAACCTGGCCGACATCGGCAACCGCGACGAGTTCTTCAAGCGCCAGACCTATCGTGCCGTGCTCGGTGCGCGTGGTTCGTTCTGGGATAACTGGCGCTACGAGGTTTCGGCAAACTATGGCCGGACCGAAGAGAACACGCTCGCCAAGGGCTACATCGACAAGCAGCGCTTCAACCTGGCGATGGATGCTGGCCGCAACCCGGTTACCGGCGCGATCCAGTGCCGTTCGCAGTTCGATCCTGCTTCCGCTGTCGCCGGTCCGAACAACGCGTTCAACCGCGCGCGTCTGGCCGCCGACATCGCGGCTTGCGTTCCCTACAATCCGTTCGGCGCGTCGAACAACGCGGCTTCGGCTGCCTATTTCCAGCGCGACTATACGAATGAGTCCTGGGCCGAGCAGATGGTCTTCTCGGCCTTCGTTTCGGGCGACCTCGGTCAGAACCTGAAGCTGTGGGGCGGTCCGGTCCGCTTCGCTCTGGGTGTCGAGCACCGCGAGGAAGACGCGCACTACGCGCAGGACGACTTCGCGGCTGCCGGCAACTCGACCGCCGTCGCTTTCGGCAGCTTCGATCCGCCGACCTTCAAGGTCAGCGAGGCCTTCGCCGAAGTCCAGATCCCGATCTTCGAGGATCGTCCGTTCTTCCACGAACTGACGCTCTCGGGTGCCGCGCGCGTCGCCAAGTATCAGGGTGCGGTCGGCACTGTCTGGGCCTACAACGGCGGCGTCGACTGGGCTCCGATCCCCGACATCCGCTTCCGCGCCAACTACAGCCGCGCGGTCCGTGCACCGAACCAGACGGAGACCTTCGGCGAGCTGATCCCGAACTTCGCTCCGGCGTTCACCGATCCCTGCACCACCGCCAACATCGGCGCGGGTACGCAGTTCCGTGGCGCAAACTGCCGTCAGGCGCTGGGCGCGAACCTCGCGAACATCGCCAGCAAGGGTGCCTACTCGCTGCCGATCCTCAGCGGCGTGAACCCCGACCTGAAGGCGGAAACTTCGAAGTCGCTGACTCTGGGTGCGGTCTTCCGTCCGCGCTTCGTGCCGGGTCTGTCGGTCGCGGTCGACTACTACAGCATCAAGGTGGACGGTGTGATCGTCGCGCTCACCGCGCAGCAGATCGTCAACAGCTGCTATGATCAGCCGACGCTCGACAACGTGTTCTGTGGCCTGTTCCAGCGCTTCCAGGGACCGGGTGCGGGGCCGTTCACCGAAGTTCCGGGCGAAGTTCTGGGCAATACCCTGATCAGCGCGCCGCTCAACTTCGCCAAGCGCGTCCGCCGCGGCATCGATACCCAGGTCAACTACACGACCGATCTGGGCGGCGACTGGAAGGTCAGCGCGAGTGCGATCTACACGCACAACTTCCAGAACAGCAACTACCAGAACCCGGCGATCCCGAACTTCGAAAACCGGATCCTGAGCGAACTGGGCGATCCGAAGGATGAGTTCCGCATCAACGCGGACGTGACCTTCCGCCGGTTCACCCTGGGCTACCAGGTCCAGTACATCAGCCCGATGTACGTGAACTTCGCCGAAAACTACGTGCCGCTGCAGGATCGTGCGCCGCAGGATGCCGACTACTCGGAGATCCCGATGTATCCGGCGGTCTGGTACCACGACGTCCGCTTCGAGTATAAGCTCGACGAGGACAGCCGCGGCAACCGGTTCAGCTTCTTCGGCGGCGTTGACAACCTGTTCAACGAAATCCCGCCGCTCGGTCAGACCGCGACCGGCGAACGCGTTGCTTCCGGCGGCGACGGCGGCAACATCTACTCGATCCGTGGGCGTCAGTTCTACGTGGGCTTCAAGGCCAACTTCTGACACCGGCGATCGGCCGAATACCGGGGGCGGGACTTTGTTCCGCCCCCTTTTTTTGTGCTAGCCTGATGCCCATGACTTCACCCGATCCCCTTGATCGCGCCATGGCTCTGGCCGCCCAAGGTTCCGTGGTTCCCGCCTATCGCCTGCTCGAGCAGGCCATGACAGCGGGCGACGGCCTCGCCGCCGGGACCCTGGCCGAGTGGCGCATGGCGGGGCATCTCGTCCGCCGCGACATTGGCCTGGCGCGCGATCTGTTCGGCCGCGCGGCCGAACTCGGCCTGCGCGAGGCGCTGCCGATGCACGTCGCGCTCCTCGCCAGCGGGGCCGGCGGGAAGGGGCGCGACTGGGCAATGGCGCGCGAACTTCTCGCGAAGTCGGCGTCCTCCGATCCGCAGGCGGCGCGGCAGGCGGCGCTGCTCGACGGGATGACGCTCACCGAGGCCGGCGATCCCGCAGGCCTGCCCAGGCTGGAGCCCTTGAACGAACGGCCTTTCGTCGCCCGCGCACCGGGTTTCCTGGCTGCCGAGGAGTGCCGCTATCTGACCGAACTCGCGCAGCCCTACCTGCAGCCTTCGGTCGTGGTCGATCCGGTCAGCCAGCGCTTCATCACTGACCCCGTGCGCCTCGCCCGATCGGCCGGCTTTCCCTTCGTGCTCGAAAATCCCGTCCTGCATGCGCTCAACCGGCGCATCGCCGCCCTGACGCAAACGCGCTACGAGCAGGGCGAACCGCTGCAGGTGCTGAGCTATCGCGCGGGCGAGCAGTACAAGCTTCACAGCGACGTCCTGCCAGGCCCGGTCAACCAGCGCGTCCTCACGGTGCTCGTCACGCTGACCGACGATTTCACCGGAGGAGAGACAGAATTTCCGGATCTCGGCATCCGTTGGCGCGGGCAGGTGGGCGAGGCGCTGGTCTTCGCCAATGTCGACGAGCGCGGCCATCCCGCGCCGACCGCACGCCACGCCGGCAAGCCCGTGGTGGCGGGAACCAAGACGATCCTCTCTAAGTGGATCCGGCAGGCGCCGCTCGATATTTCCGGCCCGCCGGGGCGCCCGCTCTAGGACGCTGGCGAGGCGCCGCGCTTTTTGCCAGACTGGCCGGATAACAGGTCGGGAGAGGGCATTTGCGCGCGGCGGTCTATCACGGGGGCGAGCGGGGCATCGCGATCGAGCATCTGGCCGATCCGTATGCGCAGCCGGGCGAATTGCTGATCGAAGTCGGCTTCTGCGGGGTCTGCGGCAGCGATGTGGCCATGACCTCGGGCAGCGCGTTCGACTATCCCGCGGGCCGATGCTTCGGGCACGAGTATGCGGGCACGGTGGTTGAGATCGGCGCGGGCGTCTCGGGCTGGCGGCTCGGCGAGCGCGTCGCCTGTCGGCCCAAGACCGCCTGCGGTGCCTGCGACCTCTGCCGCGAGGGGCATCTCCTGCTCTGTCCGGGCGGCGCCCATCTCAGCAAGGGCTTCGCGCAGTTCGTCGCGGTGCCTGTCGAGGCCGCGGTGCGCCTGCCGCAGAGCCTCAGCCTCGCCGACGGCGCCTTGATCGAGCCGATGGCTTGCGGGTTGCGCGCCTTCCGCGCCGCGGCGCTGCGACCGGGCGATCGCGTGCTCGTGCTGGGCGCGGGGGCGCTGGCGCTTTCGGCGATCTGGTGGGCGCGCCGGCTCGGCGCCGCCAAGGTCGTCGTCGCGGCGCGATCGGACCATCGTCGCGACATCTGCCACGATTTCGGCGCCGACGCTTTCGTCAGCCTGAGCGACGACGATCCCGATGTGATCGCGGCGTCATTGGGCGGCGCGCCGCATGTCGTGGCCGAATGCGTCGGCAAGCCGGGCATGATCGCCAAGGCCGTCGAACAGGTCCGGCCCGGCGGCACGATCCTGTCGCTCGGCATGTGCATGGCGCCCGAGCCGATCCTGCCGATCGGCCTGACCTTCAAGGAGGCGCGGCTGATCTTCCCGCTCGGCTATTCCGAGGCCGAGTTCGAGGAGACCGCGCGTGCTTTCGATCAGGCGGGGTTCCGGCCCGAGCAGATGGTCAGCGACGTGTTCCCGCTCGAGGCGGTGGGCGAGGTCATCGCACGGCTGCGCGCGGGCGCGGCCTTGCGCAAGGTTCACATCGACCCGAGGATCGCGGCATGACGATCGACCCGAGCCCCGCCTTGCCGCTGCCCGTGACGATCGACGAGATCGATCTGGCCTGGCTTACCCGCGCCTTGCGCACGCACGCGCCGGAGGCGGGGCTGCGCGGCTTCGAGATCGTCGAGGTCGATCACGGCACCTGCACCAAGATCCGCATCGCGCTCGATCTCGACGATGCGGCGCGCGCGGCCGGGATCGCCGAGCGCGTGATCCTCAAGGGCGGGTTCGAGCCGCACAGCCGGCAGATGCACTACATGCACGGCTTCGAGGTCCACGCCTATGCCGACGTGCTGCCCGTGCTCAAGCTGCCGTCCCCGGCCGCCTATTTCGCGGGCTTCGACGAAGCGCGGCAGCAGGGCATCGTCATCCTGGAGGACCTGACCTTGCGCGGGGTCGAGTTCTGCCATCCGCTCGTGCCGAACGGCGTCGAGCAGGTGTCGCGCCGGTTGATCGAACTCGCGCGGTTCCATGCCAAGACCTGGGGCAGCCCCGAACTCGATCCCGGTGGCCGATGGGGCTTCCTCGGCGTCTGCATTCCCGAGACCGGCGGGCACATGCGTCAGTTCCTCGATCCCGTCGTCTGGCAGAGCTTCGTCGACCTGTCGCGCGGCCGCGCCGCATCGGTCCATTTCCACGATCCGCGCTGGATGGCAGAGGCGCTCGACAAGCTCCACCGGCTCGCCAAGCGGCTGCCGCATGCGTTGCTCCACGGCGACACCCATCTCGGCAATCTCTATCGCGAGGCCGATGGCACGCCTGGTTTCTTCGACTCGCTGCCGCACCGCTGGCCGGGCATCCAGGAGGTGGCCTATCACGTCGCGGGCGCACTTGATCCGATCGAGCGGCGGCAGGCGGAGCGCGAACTGGTCGCGCTCTATCTCGACGAACTGGCCGCCAGCGGCGTCACCCCGCCTTCGCTCGAGGAGTCCATGCGGCACTACGCGGCCTTCCTCGCCTTCGGCTATTGCATCTTCCTGGTGAACGCCTCGGCATTCCAGCCCGAGGCGATCAACACCGCCTATACCGCGCGGTTCAGCGCGGCGATGGTCGACAACGACACGATCGGCGTGCTCGCGGCGCTCGAATGAGCGCGGGAAGCGGGAACGCTTGGCCTGCGGCGGGGCTTTTCTCCTTGGTTGGAAGGAGATCGGCGATGACCAAGACATTGAAGCGCGGCGATCGCGTCAGTTGGAAGAGCCACGGCGGCGAGGCGCACGGCAAGGTCGTGCGCAAGATCACGAGGCCCATGCAGATAAAGGGGCACAAGGTCGCGGCCTCGCCGGACAATCCCGAATTCGTCGTCGAGACCGACGAGGGCAAGCGTGCCGCACACAGGCCGGGCGCTCTGACGCGGGACTGATCGCGCCGCCGATGCGGATCAATAAAATGCACTTGTGCTGTTGCGTTTTATCAAGCGTTGGTTAGACCTCCGCCGATAAGGAATTGGGGAGGTAATGGCATGACCGGACGGGTGCGGATTTCGATCATCGCTGGCGCGCTGGCGGGCGCGGCTTCGGTGGGTACGGTGGCCTGGGGGCAGGATCGCGTTCCGGCCGTTCACGACGACGCGGCCAGCGCCGAGCCTTCCGAGATCATCGTCACCGCGCAGCGCCGATCCGAACGCCTGCGCGACGTGCCGATCTCGATCACCGCGCTCACCGCCGAGACGCTCGTGCAGTCGGGGATCAACAACACGCTCGACATCGCGCGCGTCACGCCGGGCGTGCAACTGCCGCTCTACGGCGGCTTCCTCCAGCCGTCGATCCGCGGCATCTCCTCGGCCAGCGCGGGGCTCGGCGACAGTTCGAACGTCGCGATCTACGTCGACGGGATCTACCAGCCCTCGCAGTCGGGCCAGCTCGTCGACCTGCCCGATATCCAGCAGGTCGAGGTGCTCAAGGGGCCGCAGGGCACGCTTTACGGCCAGAACGCCGCGGGCGGCGCGATCATCCTCACCTCGGTCGCGCCGAGCTTCGATCTCACCGGCCGTTTCAGCGCTTCTTATGGCAATTACGATCACTGGCAGGTGCGCGGTTATGTCAGCGGGCCTTTGGTCGAGGACCGGGTCGCGATCTCGGTCGCCGGCAGCTTCGAGGATCGTAACGGCTTTCGCCGCAACGTCCTGACCGGGGGACGGGATTCGGGTCTGCAGTCCGAGCTGATCCGCGCGCGCCTGCTGTTCCAGGCCTCGGACCGGGTCTCGTTCACCGTCGGCGGCTACTATTCGCGGCGCTCTGATGGCGGGCAATATGCCGGCCAGCCGGTCGGCCCGGGCACGCCGCTCGGCTACGCGCTGGCGGGGCTCGTCGGGCTCAACGTACCGCGCGCGAACGATCCGCAGTCCTATGCGTTGAACGTCGACCCGCTGACCTTGATCCGCTCTTACGGCTTCAATCTGCTCGGCAAGTTGGACACCGATTTCGGCACGTTCAGCACGGTCACCGCCTATGGCAACGTCAAGGTCCGCGACGTCGCCGATGCCGACTATACCGCGGTCAATCTCGGCGACGTCGATCTCAACATCTTCAACGACCATTTCATCCAGGAACTGAACTTCGCTTCGACCAAATGGGGCCGGGCGACCTTCTCGGCCGGTTTGTTCTACATGGCGCTCGAGGAGAGCTACGCGCCCAACACCTTCTCGGGCTATTTCACCAGCCTGGCCAGCCCGGTCACGGCCTATCCGACCAAGCCCAACCCGCTGTTTCGGATCAACCAGTACGCCTACAACCGCAAGCGCTCCTACGCCGCCTATGCCGAGTTCGGCTATGACCTGACCGATCGGCTGACCGTCTCGCTCGCGGGCCGCTACTCCTACGAAACGCAGCAGACCGCGGACAATTACTCGTCGCTCACGGGAGCGCAGGGGCCGACCTTGAGCGCCGATCCGCGCGGCAAGGTTTCGTTCAAGCGCTTCACGCCGCGCGCGACGATCCGCTATGCGATCGACGATGGCTCGAACGTCTATGCGACCTATTCGCAGGGCTTCAAGAGCGGCTACGTCAACTCGGGCGACAATCCCGCGGCCAGCCCGCTGGTAGAACCCGTCCAGCCGGAAAAGGTCTTCGCCTACGAAGTCGGCTACAAAGGTCGGCTGGCGCCTGGAATCAGCCTGAACCTCTCGGCCTTCTGGTACGATTACAAAGACCTTCAGGTCTACGTCTACTCGCCGCCCAACCAGTTCTATCGCAATGCCGCGGCGGCGCGGATCAAGGGTATCGATGGCGACGTCACGATCCAGGCCGCGCCGGGGCTGACGCTCACCGCCGGCGCCTCCTATGTCGACGGCAAGTACCGCAGCTTCCCCGATGCCGTGGTCTACCAGCCGAACGCCTTCGGTTTCGGCTATGACACGGTGGGGCTCGATGCCAGCGGCCGGCGCATGCAGCGCGCGCCCAAGTTCACCGCCAATGCCGCGATCAGCTACGAGACGACCTGGCAGGCGGGCACTTTCGGGCTCTATCTGGCGGGCAACTACAATTCGGGGCTCAACTACGACGTTGCCGCCAACGTGCGGCAATCCGCTTATGCCCTGCTCGACGGCCAGCTCTCGTTCTCGCCCGCGGGAGTCGAGGGGCTGCGGCTGGTGGTCTGGGGCAAGAACCTGACCAACAAGGACTATCTGGCGAGCTTCCTCGGCAGCCAGTTCGTGCTCGGCGGTTCCTATGCCGAGCCGCGCACCTATGGCCTGCGGGCCGAGTTCAAGTTCTGAGGGGCGGTCTTCAGTAGAGGTTGTTCTTGTAGTCGCTGTCGAGGCCCTTCTGCATCAGGCCGGGGATCGACATGACCAGGCCGCCGAGCCGTGCGGTCAGGCCCTTGTCCTTGTTGAGCTTGACGTGGGCGGTGAACATCCGGGCCGGATCGATGCCTTCGGCCTTCTCGCCCGCGGGCCAGAGCGCCGCACGCTCCAGCGCCGGGCTGGCGCGCAGTTCGAGGCCCGGTTCGGCGATGCGGACCGCGAGCAGCGGCGCCTTGTCGCGCACGGTGAAACGCTCGCGCGCGGCGGCGTCGCTGGTCAGCAGCGCTTCACCGCGCAGGATCACGATCTGCATCGATCCTGGGATCAGCAGCGCGCCCGCCATCCGCGGCTGCGCGATGAGGTTGCGGAAGCTGTCGGTGCGGCGATTGCCCGGGCGATCGGCGAACCACAGCGCGGCGCCGTCCATCCGTGTCATGCAACCGGCCGGATCGCCCTTGGGGCTGAGATCGGCATGGCCGTTGTCGTCGATCGTTGCCAGCGCGAGGAAACGCCCGGCATCGACGAAGCCGGTGGCGGTTGCCGGTGCGTCATCCAGCCGGCCGGCCGACCAGAAGTCCGACCGGATCAGCGCCTTGGCGCAGTGTCCGTAGCATTCCTCGACCCTAACCAGCGCCGTGTCGGCGTCGATCGCGGTGACCGTCCCGTTGATCCGAAGCGTTTCGCCGATGCCGGGCGCGAGAAACAGCGACGCGAAGGCGGCGCCGGGGCGGAGCAGGGCCGGGTCGTCGATCGTTGCCAGCGGCAGGCGCAGTGTCTCGCGGTCGCCCGTGGCGAAGCCCGGCGCGCCGCCGGCCAGGGTTATCGCGATCTCGCGCGCATCGCCGGTGGTGACGAAGGCGAGCGGTGAGGCTGCGAGCCAGCGCAAGGCCGTCTCGTCGAGGTGATCGATGACCTTGAGGTCGACGACCGGCGGCCGCTTGCCGATCACCGCTTCGAGCTTGTCGACGCTGTCGATCTGTTCGTTCATGCAGTCCTCCACCCGCAAGGACTAGGTCCTCGCGGGTGGCGGTGCAACATCAGGCGGCCTTGGCGTATTCCTCGGCTTCTGCGGCGATGAGGATGTCGGCGAGCATCCAGTATGCTTCGCCCCAGGCGCCGAGCACTTCGTCGGTCGCGACCTCGGCGCCGAGCACGTCGCGGATCGCGGGCAGCAGGGCCTCGGCGACGAGCGGATAATGCTCGGCCTTTACGCCGGTGTCGACGTGGCGCGCGACCATGCGCTGCACCGCTGCGCCGAGGTTCTCGAGCTTGTCGATGTTCTTGGCATAGGCGAGGATCGCCCCGGCCAGGCGCTTGGGCTGCTCGCCGCTTTCCTGCGCGGCCTGATCGAACATCGCCTTCACCTCGGGGTTCTGGAACAGCCGCGCGTACATGGCCGTGGTGATCTCCACGCCGTACTTCTCGAGGGCGGGGGCCGTAGCCTTGACGATCTCGCGGGCCTGGGCGGAAGCGGTGCGCATATGATGTCTCCTAAATCCGGTAGATAAAATACCGGTATTTGTTTTACTTGATTCTCGCAAGTGCCTTTCGCACATGGAGGGTTGCATGCAACTCACCCAGCACACCGACTATGGCCTGCGCCTGCTGATCGTCCTGACGCGCCTGGGTGGCCCGATCGCGCTGCCCGAATTCGCCGCAGAACAGCGGCTGTCGTACCACCATGTCGCCAAGGTCGCGCAGGCGCTGGTGCGCGAGGGCTTCATCAAGAGCCGGCGCGGTCGCAGCGGCGGGGTGGAATTGGCGCGCGACCCCGCGGACATCAGCGTCGGCGAGGTCGTGCGCGTGCTCGAGCGCGGCATGCAATTGGCCGATTGCGCGGGCTGCGCGCTGCAAGGCGATTGCAACACCAGCCCGCTGCTGGCCGAGGCGCTGGCAGCCTTCCTCGCCGTGCTCGACCGCACCAGCTTGGCCAAGGCGGCCAGGCGGCGCCTGCCGGTGGTTGCGGGTTAGGGAACCAAGCCCGCGCTCGCGCGCTTTGCAGTCACAATGCGCCCATCATGGGAGAGCGCCATGACTACTCTGCTTGCCTTCATCGGTCGGTTGCTGATCGCCCTGCTGTTCATCGTGTCCGGAGCGAACAAGCTGATGGACATCTCGGGTACCGACACCATGATCCGCGCGGCCGGTCTGCCCGGCGGCCTGGCGCTGCTCGTCGGCCTGTTCGAGGTCGCCGCCGGCCTGGCGCTGGTGTTCGGCGTGGCGACGCGGTTGACCGCGGTGATCCTCGCCGGGTTCTGCCTGGTTACGGCCTTCTTCTTCCACAACAACTTCACTGATCCGATGCAGGCGGCGATGCTGCTCAAGAACCTCGCGATCGCCGGTGGCCTGTTCGCGCTCACCGCGCTCGACAACGTGCGCTGGTCCTATGACGCGATGCGCGCACGCCGCCGCGCGGAAGTGGCCGAACTGCGCGCCGAGGCCAAGGCGCACGATGCCGAGGTCCGCGCGGCCCGCGCCGAAGGTGCCGCCGAAGCCGCGCATGCGGTGCCGGTCGAGACGGTTCATGGCGATACGGTCGTTGCCGACGGCGGCACCCTGGTGCGCAAGCGCCGCTGGCTCTGACACTCGCCGCTTGACCTCTCCCGAGCCCATCTAAACTATGGGGGCTGAACTATGGTTCAGCATAAGAATCGGGAGAGGTCATGGGTGAGGAACTGAAGCGGCGGATCGGCAATCTGCCGCGCGAGGAATGGACCGACGCCGCGCGCGAGGTCTTCGCTTTCTGGGGTGAGCCAGACGCCTGGGAGAACGGCTCGAAGACCAACATGTCGATGGTCCTCGCCAATCACCCACCGCTCGCCAACGCCTATCATACCTTCGGCAAGCATCTGCTGCTCGCCTCGACGATCGCGGTGCGGCCGCGCGAACTGATCGTGCTGCGCGCGGCCTGGCTGCAGAAGTCGGCCTACGAGTGGCATTACCACGTCGGTTACGGACTCAAGGCCGGGCTGACGATGGACGAGATCGCAGCGGTGCGCGACGGCTGGCAGTCGCCGGTCTGGGACGGCAAGGACGAGGATCGCGCCGTGCTGCGCGCGGTCGACGAACTGATCCAGACCTCGCGCATGTCGGATGAGACCTATGCCGCGCTCGCCGCCCATTTCGGCAAGGAGCAGCTCATGGATTTCGTCTTCACCGTCGGCAACTACGTCATGCTCGGCTGGGCGATCGCGACCTTCGGGGTTCCGGTCGAGGACGGCGTCGATCCGATCGGCTTCGATCTCAAGACGCGTTCGGGCGCGGCGCCGGGCGAGAAGAGCCGGCCGCTGGAAGCCGGCTGACCTCATGACGCTCGAAGACCTGCTCGCGCGCGAGGCGATCCGCGATACGATGGCCCAATACACCACCGCCGGCGACCGGCTGAAGGTGGACGACTACGCGGACTGCTTCACCGAGGACGGGGTGATGGAGGCCGAACACGAGCAGGCCGACCGGCGCTTCCGCTATGAAGGCCGAGAGGCGATCCGCGCCTGGCAGGCGCGCTGGCTCGAACGCACCCTGGCCGGGGAGAAGGTGCACGACGCGAGCTTCGCGCGGCACCACCTGTCGACCTCGAAGATCGACCTGACCGGGCCGGACAGCGCCAGGGCGCGTACCTATTGGGTCGCCTGGACCGATATCGGCCCCGACCACGCGGGCTATTACCTCGACACCTTCCGCAAGGTCGGCGGCGACTGGTTGATCGCGCATCGGCTGGTCCGCGAGGACTGGCGTTCGCCCGACAGCCTGTTCGGCACGGCCGTCAGCAAGTCGCGCAGCTGACGCGATGGACCTGCAACTCGCCGGCAAGCGCGCGCTCGTCACCGGAAGCTCCTCGGGCATCGGCGCGGCAATCGCATGCGAGCTGGCGCGCGAAGGTTGCGCAGTCGTCGTCCACGGCCGCGACCGGGCGCGCGCCGAGGCCGTCGCGCGCGAATGCGAGGCGCTGGGCGCGTCTGCCGCGGTCGCGCTCGGCGCGATCACCGACGATGCCGAAGCCGATCGCGTCGCCGACCAGGCGCTCGCGGCATTCGGCGGGATCGATATCCTGGTGAATTCCGCCGGCGGCACGGTCCGCGGCGACAATCCGGACTGGACCGAGGTAACTTCCGACGAATGGCTGCAGAGCTTCAGCCTCAATGTTATCTCGGTGATCCGGCTGGCCAGGCGTTTGACCCCGGGCATGGCCGAGCGCGGCTGGGGCCGGATCATCAACATTTCCTCCGTCGGCGGCACGCAGCTTTCGGGACGCCTGCTCGATTACGGCGCGGCCAAGGCGGCGCTCGATCACCTGACCGCCAACCTGTCTCGTGCGGTGGCGGGGCAGGGCATCACCGTGAACGCGATCGTGCCGGGGACCGTGCTGACGCCGCAGGCCGAACGCTGGATCGACACCCTGGCCGAGCAGAACGGCTGGCCCCCGGATTTCGCGACACGCGAGCGGCTCTATACGCAGGATTTCAGCCCGCAGCCGGTCCCGCGCCTCGGCCGGCCCGAGGAAATCGCCGCCGCCGCGGCCTTCCTCGCCAGCCCGCGGTCGGACTTCACCACGGGGGCGCTGCTGCGTATCGACGGCGGCAGTACGAAAGCACGCTGAGAGGATGACGATGAACCGCGAACCGCTCGACTGGGATCTGGGCACTAACAACCTGCGCGTGGAGCGCGAGGGGCCGCTCGTTTGGCTGACGATCGACCGCCCGCAGGCGCGCAACGCCTTCACCCCGGCGATGTATTTCGGCATCAAGAAGGCCGTGCGTCGGGTCAATGCCGACAAGCAGGTCCGCGCGCTGATCATCACGGGCAGCGGCGACGTCTTCGCGCCTGGCGGCGATCTCGGCGGGCGCAGCGAGACGGGCGATGCGCCGGTCCCTGAGGGTCTGGCCCAGGAAACCCTGCCTTTCGTCACGATCCGCGAGAGCCAGGCGCCGGTGATCGCGGCGGTCAACGGCATCTGCCAGGCGGGCGGGCTGCTGATCGCGATGATGGCCGACGTTGCCGTGGTCAGCGCGCGCGCGAGCTTCCGCGTGCCCGAACTGCTGCGCGGCATCATCGACGCGACCTATGCCTCGGTCCTGCCCGTGCATGTCGGCATGGCCCAGGCGCGCGACCTGCTGCTGACCGCGCGCAAGATCGATGCGGCCGAGGCTTATCGCATCGGCCTGGTCTCACGCATCTGCGCGCACGAAGAGCTCGAGGCAGAGGCGCGCAAGGCTGCGATCGAAGTGCTCCAGACCGCGCCCGAGGCGCGGGCCCACGTCAAGCGCATGCTCAACCAGCAGTACCCGCCGATCGACTACGAGACGATGTTCGTCTCGCTGATGAGCGAGACCAGCGAAGCGCGCGAGGGCATGCGTGCTTTCATGGAGAAGCGGCCGCCGCGCTGGATTCCGGAAGATCTGCCGGACTGAGCTTCACGCGTCTTTCGGATGGACGAGAGCGCCCAGCGGATCGTCGCCGAGCGACTCGCGGATCGCGGGCAGCAGCCAGTCGCGGAAGGCGCGGACCTTGGCGAGGTTGCGCTTGTGCTCGGGATAGACGAGCCACATCGTGCGGGCTTCCACGGCGTAGTGATCGAACGGCGCGACGAGCCGGCCTGCGGCGATCGCATCGGGGAACATCGGCGGAAAGATCATCGCCACGCCGTGCCCGGCAATCGCTGCCTGGCCATCGAGCACCTGGGAATCGAAGCGCAGTCCGGGATCGTGCGCGCCGTCGTAGCCATCGCTGAGTGAAGCGAACCACGTGTCCCACCACTCGTCGTTGGGCGAGAGGCGCGTAACCTTGCGCAGATCGGCGGGCGTGGAGATCGGGTTGCGGGCCAGGAATTCCGGACTCGCCATGGGCGTGATGATCTGCCGCACCAGGAAATGCGTCACGACCCCGGGGCCGGGATCGATCACGCCGCGGATCGCCACGTCGATTTCTCCTGCGGCCAGATCGACGACCTCGTCGGAGACGTGCAGCCGCACGGCGAGGCCGGGCTTGGTCAGATTGAACGCGCCGATCCGCTCGGCCAGCCAGTTGGTCGCGAAGGTGCGCGAGCAGGTGATCGAGAGCACGGCCTCGTTCTCGGCCTGGGCGGCGGAGAAGGCCTCCCCCAGCAGCGAAAAGGCCTCGCTCACGCGCGGGGCGATGCGCTTGCCGAGGCTCGTCAGCGCCACGCCACGGCCCTTGCGGGTAAACAGCTGCGCGCCGATCCGCTCTTCGAGCAATTTGATCTGATAGGAGACGCCGGCCTGGGTCAGCGCCAGTTCCTCGGCGGCGCGGCTGTAGTTTTCGTGCCGCGCGGCGGCTTCGAAAACGCGGACGGCGGCGAGCGGTGGGAGCGACATGTCATTATCATAAGCTGGGCTTGTCTATTGCGTCCATGCTTTTGTTGGAGTTGGCAGGCGGTCTGAGTCACATGCGGGGCATCCAAAGGGAAGGGACCCATCATGTTGAAGATCGCTCTTTCGGCTGCCTTTCTCGCAGCCGCGCTTCCGGCTCCGGTTCTCGCGCAGGACAACCTGCCCGATGTCCGCGTCTACTACGGCGACCTCGATCTGGCCGACCCCGCCGCAGTCCGCACGTTCGACCGTCGTCTGGCTAGTGCCGTGGAGGCTTCCTGCCCCAGCGATGCGGGCCTGCGCGAGGTGACGCGCCTGCGCGAAATCGCATCCTGCCGCACGGCCAAGCAGGCCTCGGTCGCGGCGCTGCGCCAGTCGGCACTGGCCGCGGCTACGACCGCCAAGAACAGTCTGGCTTCGGCGCGCTGACCCTCGCGCCGGCCGCCGTCAGCCGGGGTTGCGCCGGGAAGCGACATACAAGCCCGGCTGATGGCGGAATAGTATCTTGTGACGACTGCATTGATCGCAATCCCCGGGAAGCGATCGCGGCGATTGGGCGATAGGTCGGGAGCCGATAAGGAGGTTTCCATGACCTATGCTTTCAAGACCATGCCGTCGCCCGTCGGCGAACTCACCCTGATTGCGAGCGCGCAAGGGCTGGCAGCGATCCTGTGGGAGAACGACGATCCCGATCGTGTCCGGCTCGGGCCGCGGACCGAGGATCGCGACAATCCCGTACTCGTCGAAGCCGAACGGCAACTCGGCCAGTATTTCGCCGGCGAGCGCTGGGCCTTCGATCTGCCGCTCGATTTCCACGGCACCGAATTCCAGAAACGCGTCTGGGACCAACTCCTGGCGATCCCTTTCGGCGAGACGCGGAGCTACGGCGAGATCGCGCGAGCCCTCGGCCAGCCCAGCGCGAGCCGTGCGGTCGGCGCCGCCAACGGCAAGAACCCGATCTCGATCGTCGCGCCGTGCCACCGCGTGATCGGCACCAACGGCGCGCTGACGGGCTTTGCCGGCGGGCTCGCGGCCAAGCAGCGGTTGCTCGCGCTCGAAGGGCTCGAACTGGCGCTCTAGTCAGATCCTCCCCTGCAAGGGGAGGAGGACCGCCGACGTAGTCGGTGGTGGAGGGGTGTCCCCGTCTCGGAGATGGTTACACCCCTCCGTCAGCCCTGCGGGCTGCCACCTCCCCTTGCAGGGGAGGATCTAGCCTCAGATCCCGAACCTGAGCTTGATGCTGCGATAGCGGTCCAACAACTGCTGCGCGCGCTCTTCGGGGGTAACCAGGACGGTATCCTTCGGCAGCGCGCTCAGCAGCTCGGCGCGCTTGACCAGCCGCGTGCGGAAGGTCGCCGGGTTCTGGCTCATGAGGTTGCGGTAGCCGAGATTGCCCTCGGAAAAGCCCTGGGTATCGAGCCAGTTGTGCACGCCGGGATCGTCATGGGCGATGACGAAGCGAACCACGTCGTCGCTGTCGATCTTGGTTCGCGCAGGCGAGAACGAGGTCGAGCGGTAGAGATAGTCCATCGACTCGACGAAGACCGCGTTCATGCCGAACAGCCAGAAGCCGTCGTGATTGTCCATCTCGACCACCAGCGCCTCGTCGGGCGCGAGCCGCCAGATCATGTTCGCGGCCATGCGCCCGCGCTTGGCATCGGCGGCGTCGTTGGCGTTCTTGTCGGCGGGGAAGACGTTGGGCTGCTCGGGATCGCAGACCCCGCCCGAGGTCATCCACGAATGCTCGGGCCAGTCGCGCATCACGCCTGTGACGAAGAGGCCTGCCCATTCGAAGGCCTCGATCATGCGTTCGGGCGTGGGCATCGGCCGCGGTGCGTCCATGCCGATCCGCTCGATCGACAGGGTGGTCGGCGTCTCGAACCATTTGTCGAAGGCTTCGCGGATGAACAGCTTGCGGCTGCCCGGCGTGGTTGGCAGCCAGTTCTTCGGGCGTTCGGGGCCGCCGATGAACAGCTCGAAGAAGCCGTCGGGATCGGCCTCGATCTGGTGGCCGAACAGGTTGTTCTCGGGCACGTCGCCGAAGGGCTCGTGCAGCGGCGCGAACTGGGTGCCGGGGATCTTCGCGGGTTTGGGCCCCTGGACGGTAAGGTTGAACCAGCGCGCCGTGCCCTTGCGGCCGGTGATCCGGTAGGCGTGGTCGCCCGAGATCCAGGCCTGGCGATAGGTGAAGTCCGAAACGTCGCCGCCGAGCTTCATGTAGGGATGGGTGAAATAGTGGATCTGCGGAAAGGCGGGATCGGCCGTTTCGAGCGCCAGCGGGAAGGCCTGGCCGAGGTTTTGCGTGAGGAAGCGGAAGGCGTCGGCGCGCAGCAACGACTGCGCCGGATTCGCCTCCTTGAACGCCTTGTCGCCCGCGGCCTTGAGCTGGTCGCAGAAGGCATGCCAGGCCTCGCGGAGCGGTTCGTCGGCGGGACTGTCGCCAAAGGCCATGTCAGGCTCCCAACTTGGTGAGGATTTCCGAGAGGTTCTCGGCGGCGCGCCGGGTCGCTGCGCGGTTACCCTCGGCGTCGATGCGCGGGCCCACCAGCTCCAGGTCGAAGACGCCGGTATAGCCCGCGGCGAGAATGTCGCCAAGCAGCCGTTCGAGCGGAATCGCGCCGTCGCCGGGCACCGCGCGGCATGGCGTCGCACGATCGCCGAGCACGTAGTCGCTGACCTGGACGAGCCCCACGAGCGGCATGACCCGGCGGAACAAAGGCCTCAGCCCGGCCTCCATCCAGCAGGCGTGAAGTTCGAGGCAGAGGCCGATCCCGGCGATCTCTGCGAGGGTCGCGGCATCGGCAAGGGTATGGGCGATGTGCAGGTCGGCATTGAGCGAATTGGCGTTCTCGACCAACAGCTGCACGCCGGCAGCGTCGGCCGCGGCCTGGCAGGGCGCGACCAGTTCGGCGAAGCGTGCCGCCGCCTGTTCCCAATCGAGCGTGCCGCGCGCGCCGGTCAGCATGTAGATCGAGCGCGCGTCGAGTTCGCCCGCGATTTCGATGGCACGGAGCAGGCCGGCGGTTGCCTGGCCGGTGTCCGCATCGAGGTCGGGATAGGTGGCGAAAGGGTGGTTGACGCATTCGACCGCGACGCCGCCCGTGGCGAGCGCGGCCTTGGCATCGTCTAGCCCGCCGGGCTGCATCAGCACCGGCGTGACCAGGGTCACGTGCTCGACGCCGATGTCGCGGCAGTGGTCGATGAAGCTGGCGGTGCTCTCGCGGACGAAGGCGACCTGATGGAGGTTCACGCGGGGGTGCATCGCCTAGATCCTCCCCTGCAAGGGGAGGTGGCGCGCGCGGAGCGCGTGACGGAGGGGTGTCACCCTCTCGATAGCGGGACACCCCACCACCACCGCCTGTGGCGGCGGTCCCCCTCCCCCTAGGGGGGAGGATCTGAAAAGCCCGTCCATCACCGCGTCTCGATCTCGACGCCGAAGCGTTCGCGGAAGGGGCGGAATTCCTCGTTCAGCGCGTCGATGTCGAGCCCGGCGTCGACCAGCGACCGGGTCGAATATTCGAACTTGCCGTGGCGATCGCCTTTGTTGTTCGCCAGGTAGTCGCGCATCGCCGTCTCGGCCTGTGGGGTCACTTCTCGCCCGGCGAACGCATAGTAGCCGCGGATCGTGCCGATCGGATCGGCGACGAAATCCTTGTAACGCACGTGATGGATCCGCGGATCGTGGATCAGCGGGTTCGCCATCGTGTTCCGGTTGCTCATCCGCGTGCGCAGCAGATGTTGCTGGACCTCGGCGATCATGTCGATCGGGCCGACGATGCCTTCCATGATGTCGCGCATCATCGCCGCGCTCGACACCACCACCTGCACCGGATCGCGATGCAGCCAGACCAGGGTCGCGTCGGGGTAGGTCTCGAAGAACTCCTTGAGCCGGTGGCCGTGGAAGCCCTTGAGCACCCAATGCTTCTTCGGCCGGCGGTACTGCAGCGCCTGGAGCATCATCTTGTGCAGCCGGTTCTGGGCGGCGCTGTCGGTCGGCAGGCCCATCGACAGGTTCTGCATCGGCACGCGCCACCAGGCCGTGGGCGTCATCACGCGGAAGTCGAAGGCCCAGGTGCGCTCGTCCTCGGGCAGACCATCGCCGAGCATGTCGTTGTAGGGGTGGCAGTGCAGCCACTTCCACATCTTCGCATTGATCTCCTGCCACTCGGCATCGGCCAGAGCGATCCGCGGATCGACCCCGGCCACCGTGCCCGGCGGCGGCGAGGGGTGCATGACCTCCCAGAAGCGCAGCGCGCGCGCATCGGGATCGACCGACATCAGCGCGTGCATCAGGGTCGTGCCCGAGCGTGGCTCGCCCGTGGCGAACATCGGGCGTTCGATCACCTCGTCGGCCAGCGGATAGCGCTTGCGGTCCTCGAAGAAGCGCAGGCGATCGGTCAGCAGCCAGTCGATGTTGTCCGCTGCGGCCTGGCGACCGGCCGCGTCCATCGGGATCGTGTTGATGTGCGCGACGGCCAGGCCCAGCCGCTCCTCGAAGCTGGGATCGCCCCAGTCGTTGAGCCCGGTCTCGGCCTTTGCTCGGGCGAGCAGCGTCTGGGGATCGAGCGGCTCGGTCACGCGATGTCGCCGCAGAGGCGCAGCACTTCGTCCTCGACCTCGCGCACTTTCTGCGCCGACCGGGCGGCGAACTTGGCGCCGGCCATGCCGCCGTAGTCCATCACCTTGAACACGCGCATGCCGGCCTCCGCGAAGCCCTTGAACTTGGCGGCGACCTCCTTGGCCGTGCCGACGGGGAAGATGTCGCGGATCGCCTGGGTGTCGAGCGCGTCGCAGAACTCGATGATCTTCTCGCGGCTGAGGCGCACCGGATCGAAATCGTGGATGCCGCGCCAGCTATCGCCCATCGGGTGCTTGTAGCCGAACTGTTCGAGGTCCTTCGACGTCTGCATCAGGATGATCGACTTGACCATCGGCTGCTGCAGCATCTCGGCGACTTCGTCCTCGTCGCCGATCAGGCAGATCTGGTTCAGAGCGGGGACGAAGTGGCTCATGTCGCGGCCGACGGAATCGCCGTGATCGAGGATCACCTTGAGCTTGGCGGCATAGTCCTCGGGGGTGTAGACGCCGGCCGGCCACCAGCCGTCGGCCTCGCGCCCGGTGATGCCGAGCATGCGCGGGCCGACGCAGCCGGTCCAGATCGGCGGCGCCTTGCCTTCGTAGAACTCGGTGTCCATCCGCGCGTGCTCGAGCCGGTAGAACTGGCCTTCGAAGTCGACCGGGCCGTCAGAGTGCCAGAGCAGCTTGATGACCTTGATCGATTCCTCGAAGCGGCTGACGGGCTTCTCGAAATCGAAGCCGTAGGGGACCGTGTTCTCGAGCTCGCCCGAGCCGAGGCCGAGGATGAAGCGCCCTTTCGACAGGTGGCTGATCGTCAGCGCCGATTGCGCCAGCAGCGAGGGGTGGCGCCGCACGGTGTCGATCACGCAGGTGGCGAGCGGCACGTTCTTGGTCAGCACCGCAGCCGCGGCCGATACGGCCATGCCGTCGAGGTGCCGATGCGGGCTGGGCGACGACAGCGCGAGGTCGGTGAACTCGGGCGTCCAGATCGAATCGGGCCAGAACGAAACCATGTGATCGGGCAGCCAGATCGAGTGGTAGCGCCCCGAATCGTACTGCTCGGCCAGGTCGATGCCGAGCGGCAGGGTCGTGCGCAGGAAGGCTGCGGGCTGGACTTTCATCGGATATCTCTCCCCCGGCGTACCGACAGGCCGCGCGTTGTCTGTGATGGATTAGTCGGTTAGAGGCGGGGCGAGATAAATTCCCATTTGGGGATATGGCCTCGGGAGAAGGCATGGATACGGATCTGGCGGAACTGATCCCGCCGCTGATCGAGGGGATCGTCGAGGATCCGCTGTGGTCGGCCTTCCTGGCACGGCTGCGTCTGCGGCTGCGGGCCGACTATGTCTCCATCGTTTTCCGGCCGCTCCCAGACGGCGCACCGCGCAATCGGCTGATCCATCTCTATGCCGGCCAGGCCTGGCCCGACGAGGTCAACCGCCATTTCCGCGAAAGCCTGGGCGGAAATGACCCGATGTCCTACCACGAACTCACCGCGGACCGGGTCTATGCGCTCAACGAGTTGCTCCGCTTCGGCGATCCCGAGCACGATCGCTACCGCCTGCAACTGCTCGCGCCGGGCGGCATGCGCTTCATGCGGATGATGCGCATCGAGGAAGCCGGCGGTGTTAGCGCCTGGCTGACCGTGGCGCGCGCCGACCACGAATTCGCCGCCACGGACGACGGCCTGATCGCCGCGATCGCGCCGTTCTGGCGCGCGGCGCTGACCAGCTATGTCGCGCTCGAGCGCGAGCGGGTCACCGCCTCGGTCGCCGAGGAAGCGATCCGCCGGCTGAACTTCGGCTGGCTGACGCTCGACGCGGCTGGGCGCGTGCTCGACGGCGACGCCCACGCCACGGGCATGCTCGCGGCCTCCGACATGCTGCGAAAGGGCCGCGACGGGCACCTCGTCGCGCGCGATCCCGGGGTCGCGCGCGAAATCCGCCAGGCGGTCCAGGCGCTCGCCGGCGACCCGCAGGCGCGCCCGCGCGCGGTGGTGCTCAGCCGGGACCCCTGGCTCGACATGCTCCTCGTGCCGTCGAGCATCGGCGCGGGCACGACGCGGCCGGCGCCGACCGTGGTCGCCTATATTCACGCTGACGACTGGTCATCGGCCGACCGCTGCGATCAGCTGGGCGAGCTTTTCGACCTCATCCCCAGCGAGGCGCGGCTCGCGCTTGCGCTCAGCCGCGGCATGTCGATCGCCGAGGCCGCGGGCGAACTCGGGCTGACGGTGGAATCGGCGCGGACCTATTCGAAGCGGATCTACGCCAAGACCGGCGCACGCGGGCAGGCTGATCTCGTGCGGTTCATCCACCGCAGCGTTCTGGCGATTGCGTGATTTCCCAGATCCTCCCCCTCTGGGGGAGGATCCGAGCCTTCCCATTACCCCTGCGCGTTGGCTTCGGTCGCGGCCTTGCGCTGGGCGGCGGCGCGCTTCTGCCAGCCGTTGCCGTCGTCGATCGTGCCGAACATCCAGTCGTAGAGCAGCGTGATCGTCGCGAAATTGCCGCCGGTGAACTTGGCGTGGTGGTTGTGATGCATCCGCGACAGGTAGTTCATGTACTTGAACGGGAAGCGGTCGCTGGTCCACAGCGTGTGGTTGTGCAGGTTGATCTGCGAGAAGGCGGTCCAGGTGACGACGAAGGTCACGACATGGAACGGACCCATCAGCAGCGACAGCACGAAGATCGACGCCACGAACAGTCCCAGGCCCATCGCCACTTCGAGCGGGTGGATATAGCTCGAATCCTGGCGGCAGGGGTTGTGCTGGCGGTGGTGCACGGCGTGGACCCACATCAGCGGCCCGCCCAGGAAGCTGCTATCGTGGAACAGGAAGCGGTGCATCAGGTAGTAGAAGAAGTCGTAGAAGAACAGGATCACGACGATGTCGACGAGCATCTGCCACCACGGCTGCGCCTGCAGCGTCAGCGTGAAGGGCACGATCACCGCGAAGATCGGCAGGATGAAGATCGCGCCCCACTTGCGGTTCCATGCCTGGTTCTCGGCGTAGCTCGGCCGCTCCATCTTCTTGGCGAGCGTGTCCTTGTTCAGCCTGTTCGCCGCCTTCAAGGTCGGCACCAGCTGCGTGATCAGCTTCCCCGCGAGCGTGGTGAAGATCAGTCCGCCGATCGCATAGAGCGTGGCCAGCCACTGATAGTTTTCGGCAAGCGAGGACAGCGCGGAGTTCATTCGGCAGGATCTTTCGTCAGGACGTCGCGTAGGACGGGCAGCGGTATTCCTTCAGATTATGTACTATGCAAGCGATTTGAGAACAGCGTTCTTCTTATATCGCGGACACGTTGCACAAAGGCCATAGCGGCGGGGCGTTAACCAATCGCGAATTGCCCGCTCGCGCTCGTAACGGCGCAAGCGGGCAGAGCGGTTCAGTAGGTCAGCGGCGGATCGGGCGGTCGATGATCGCCTGGTGGCCTTCGGGCAGCACGACGCCGACCTGCCGGGCATAGGCGTCCCAGGCCTTGACCAGCGCCGCCTTGCGCGCGGGCTCGGCGGTCGAGAGGTCGCGGATCTCGCCGGGATCGGCGGCGACGTTGAACAGGTGCCACTGGCCCTCGCCGTTATCGACGATCTTCCAGTCGCCCTGGCGCAGGCCGCGGCCGCCGAACAGCTCCTCGCCGATCGTGTCCTGGGCGGTGTAGACTTGCGTCGCCTTGCCCTGGAGCCAGCCGGCCCAGGACTTGCCGCGGATCGGCGTGACCGCGCGACCGGCGAACTGCGCTCCCGGCTTGGCGACGTGCGCGAGGTCGAGGAAGGTCGGCACCACGTCGGCGACGTTGGTATATGCGCTGCCCACGCCCTGGCGCACGCCGGGGCCCGAGAGGAACGAGACCGCGCGCGTGCCGCCCTCGGTCGAATAGGCCTTCACCCGCCACGACGGCGCGGTTGCGGCGAGGGCCCAGCCGGGGCCGATCGCTTCGTAGGAACTCGCCGCGCCGATGTTCTCGACACGGTTGTCGGCCTTGGCATAGACCTGGTTGAGCATGCCCATCGACTTCTCGTAGAGGTTCGAGCCCTCGGCGCCGTTGTCGGCGAGGAACAGGATCACGGTGTTGTCGTATTCGCCCGTGTCCTTGAGCGTCTGGACCACCCGGCCGATCGCCGAATCCATGCGATCGACCATCGCCGCGAAGACTTCCATGCGGCGCGTCTCACGCAGCTTCTGTTCGGGCGTCAGGGTGTTCCACAGCGGCGCGAGATCGGCGTCGTGGGCAACGGTCTTGGCGTCGAGCAGGCCGAGGTCGATCTGGCGCTTGAGCCGGGCTTCGCGCAAGGCGTCCCAGCCGGCGTCGTAGCGGCCCTTGTACTTGGCGATCGTCTCGGCCGGCGCCTGCAGCGGGAAGTGCGGCGCGGTAAAGGCAAGGTAGGCAAAGAACGGCTTGGCGCCGTCGGCGCCGGTCTTGGCCGTCTTGAGCTGATCGACGAGCTTGTCGGCGAAGGCGTCCGACGAATAGAACCCCTGGGGCAGGGTCGTGATCTGCTGCCCGTTCACCGTATAGGTCGCACCATAGAGGCTGCGGTTCTGCGCGACGTTGAGGCCGAAGTGGTTGTGGCCGCCCTGGAGCATCGCAAAGCTGGTCTGGAAGCCGCGTGCGTGGGGGTCCTGATCGGCGGTGACGCCGAGGTGCCACTTGCCCGAAAGATGCGTGCGATAGCCGCTGGCCGAAAGGATTTCTGCCAAGGTGGCGGTATTGGCCTTGAGATAGCCTTCGTGGTTCGGCTTGCCGACCTGGTTGGGGGTCAGCATCTCGGACATGTTGCCGAGGCCGGCCTCGTGGTGGTCGAGCCCGGTCAGCAGCATCGAGCGCGTCGGCGAGCAGGTCGGCGCGGTGTGGAAGTTGGCGAGCTTCAGGCCACGCGCGGCGATGGCGTCGAGATTGGGTGTGGCGATCTCGCCGCCGAAAGCGCCGATGTCGGAGAAGCCGAGATCGTCGGCGACGATGATCAGGAAGTTCGGGCGTTGCGGCGCTGGCGCGGCGTCGCGCGCCATGGCGGGCACGGCGGTGAGCGCGACCAGCGCGGTCGCCATGCGGACGAAGTTTCGTTTCATGTTATTCTCCCTGATGAGGCTGCTGTCGGGGTGAGGGCTGGTTCAGAAAGGGCTGGCGCGTGTCGGGCTCGACCACTCCGACCTCGCGGGCATAGGCCTGGTAGGCGGCGAGCAATGCGGCCTTGCGCGCAGGCTCGTGCCCGGCGAGATCGCGCGTCTCGCCGGGATCGCGCGCGAGATCGAACAGGCGCCAGACGCCGTCGCCGGTGTCGAGCAGCTTCCAGTCGCCCTGGCGCAGCGAGCGGCCGCCGAACAGTTCGGCGCCGATCGGCTGGCTCGCCGGGTAGACGGTGCGCGCCTTGCCGCCGAGCAGGCCGGTCCAGCTTCGCCCGCGCAGCGGCGTCGTGGCCGGCACCTTTGCCAGATCCAGGAAGGTCGGCGCGACGTCGGCGACGCTGGCATAGGCATGGCTGATGCCCGGCTTCACGCCGGGGCCGGCCAGGAAGGATATGACGCGGGTGCCGCCTTCGGTCTCGAAGGCCTTGAACCGCCACGAGGGCGCGGTCGCGGCCTCGGCCCAGCCGGGGCCGATGGACTCGTAGGACGTGGCCGCGCCGACATTCTCGAGCCGGTTGTCGGCCGCGTCGTAGCGCGCCATCACGCGCGGGATCGAGCGGTCGTCGAGCGCCGAGCCTTCGGCGCCGTTGTCGGCGAGGAACAGGATGACCGTGTCATCGTATTCGCCGCTGTCCTTGAGCGCCTGGACCACACGGCCGACGTTCCAGTCGAGCCGGTCGACCATCGCCGCATAGACTTCCATGCGCCGTGCCGCGCGTGCCTTCTGGTCTCGTGTCAGCGAGGCCCAGGGGACGGAGAGGTCGAGGTCGTGCGGTATGGTCTTGGCGTCGAGCAGGCCGAGTTCGACCTGACGCTTCAGCCGCGCGGTGCGCAGGGCTTCGTAGCCGGCGTCGTAACGCCCCTTGTACTTGGCGATCGTCTCGGCCGGCGCCTGCAGCGGGAAGTGCGGGGCGGTGAAGGCGAGGTAGGCGAAGAACGGCTTCTTCGCGTCGACGCCCGCCTTGCTCGCGCGCAGGTCGGCGATCAGCCGCGTGGCGAAGGCATCCGACGAATAGAAATCGGCGGGCAGGCTCGACAGGGTCTGCCCGTTGTCGCGATAGGTGAAGCCGCCGATCTTGCTCGGATCGGTCGAGACGTCGCGCCCGAAATGGTTGTGCGATCCCTGGAGCATCGCGAAGCTGTGCTGGAAGCCGCGTGCGTGCGGATCCTGCGCGGGCGTCAGGCCGAGGTGCCACTTGCCCGAGAACAGCGTGCGATAGCCGGAGGCGCCGAGGCGTTCGGCCAGCGAGGCGGCGTCGGGGCGCAGGTGGCCTTCGTAGCCGGGCTTGCCGCGCTGGTTGGCGGTCAGCGCCTCGGCCATCGAGCCCAGCCCGGCTTCGCGGTTGTCGAGCCCGGTGAGCAGCATCGCCCGCGTCGGCGAGCAGGTCGCCGCGGTATGCAGCCCGGTCAGCTTGAGCCCGCGCGCGGCCAAGGCATCGAGGTTGGGCGTCGCGATCTCGCCGCCGAAGGCGCCGATGTCCGAGAAGCCGAGATCGTCGGCGAGGATGATCAGGAAGTTCGGGCGCCTGGGGGCGTCCTTTGCCAGAGCCGGCGTGGCGCTTGCCAGCAAGCTCAGCACGGCGAGGCAGGGCCGCAAAAGTTTCCGCATTGGCTCTCTCCTGGTGCGGGGATCGATCGTCCCCTTCAATCCTGGCAGCGAAAAAGTGGCCGGGCCGCCGGAGCGGCCCGGCCCTAGGGGATCAGGTGCACACGGCAGCCCGATCGGGAGGTGACTTTAATATTTCACACGGAGCGTCGCGCCGACCGTCCGCGGCTCGCCCACCGATCCGGTGAGCAGGCCGAAGGTCCCCGGCGCACGGGTGATGTAGTAATCCTCGTTGGTCAGGTTGCGGGCCCAGAAGGCGAAGTCGTACTTGCCGTCGGCGGTGCGCAGGCCGATGCGGCCGTTGAGCAGGCCATAGGCGGGGATCACGCCGTACTGGCTCAGGGTCGCGGTCGAGTTGAACGACGAGCGGTGCAGGTAGTCCGCGTGGACATAGGCCTCGAAGTTCTCGGTCAGCGGCTGCGAGGCGTCGAGGCCCAGCGAATAGGCGAACTTCGACACGCCCGGCAGACGCTGGCCCGACAGATCCTGGATGCCGCCCTGGTTGCTCTTGTCGGGGGCCTGCGGCGAGTTCGCGAAAGAGACGAACTTGGCGTCGGTATAGGCGCCCGAGGCGGTGAAGCGCAGCCAGTCGGTCGGCGCATAGGCGAGGTCGGCCTCGATGCCCTTCGACCGCACCTTGGGGATGTTGTCGATGTACTGGGTATAGACCGTGCCCGTGATCAGCTCCGAGACCGTGGTCTGGTAGTCGCGGATCTCGGTGAGGAAGGCCGCGAGGTTGAAGGTCACGCGGTTGTCGAGGAACTGCGACTTGAGGCCGATCTCGAACGAGTCGACCTTCTCGGGATCGACCACCGGCCGGGCGGCGCCGCCCGCCGTGACGTTGAGCCCGCCCGACTTGCTGCCGTGCGAATAGGAGCCGTAGAGCAGGACGTCGGGGGTGATCTTGTAGCCGAGCGTGATCAGGCCCGAGAGCGCATCGGACTTGGTCTTGGCCGAGAATGTCAGATTGCCGAGCTGATAGGCGGCGCTGTCGCGGATGGCCTGAAGCGCGGCGGCCTGGGCCGCGGGCAGGGTCGAGAGATTGAGCCCGCTGGTGGGAACCTGGAAGCGGGTGAACGAGCCTTCCTTGTCCTCATGGGTGAAGCGCAGGCCCGCGGTCAGGGTCAGCGTGTCGGTGATGTGCCAGTCGGCCTGGCCGAAGGCCGCGTAGCTCTTGGTCCGCGGGTCCGAGTAGGAATCGGCCTCGAAGCCGGTCAGCGCCTGCGACACCGCGGCGATCGTCGCGGCGGGCGTGGTCGGCGGAAGGTTCCAGGCGGCGAAGTCCTTGCCGTAGCCGGTGCGGCCATAGCCGCGGATGATCTGGTAGAGGTAGAACAGGCCGACCTGGTAATCGACCGTGTTGCGGCCGTTCGAGGCGAGGCGGAGTTCCTGGGTGAACTGGCGCTGGAAGTTCTGCTGCTGCGCCAGGGTGTTGATCGCCAGCGAGGTGCCGTCGATGTCGTTGGCCGGATACCAGTCCCACCAGCGGTAGGCGGTGATCGAGGTCAGCGTCGCCTTGCCGAAGTCCCAGTTGAGCTCGCCCGAGACGCCGTAGCTCTCCATGTTCGCCTGGTAGGGCGAGTCCGCATCGCCGACGCGCGCGAAGGCGTTGGTCGTCGGCAGCGTGTAGTTGAACCGCGTGGCGCGGTCGAAGATGTTGTTGGCGATCGGCGCGCCATTGGCGAAGGTCGTGAAATAGCCGTCGATCAGGGTCAGGTTCGAATGCAGCGTCTGCTTCGAATAGTCGCCGATCAGGCGGATGCTGACGTCCGTATTGGGCTTGATCAGCAGCTGGCCGCGCGCGGTGAAGTTGTCGTAGTCCTGCGCCTTGGTCAGGTTGGTGAGGTTGAGCAGGAAGCCGCCGCGGTGGGTGTCGGCCACGCTGATGCGGAACGCCACCTTGTCGTCGACGATCGGTGCCGAGGCCGAGAGGCGGATCTGATGGTAATCGTAATTGCCGAGCGTTCCCTCCACGGTCAGGTCGGGATCGAAGCTGGGCAGGCGCGTGGTGACGTTGAGCGCGCCGGCTGTGGTGTTCTTGCCGAACAAGGTGCCCTGCGGCCCGCGCAGGACTTCGACCTGGGCGAGGTCGACCAGATCAAACTGCGACTGGCCGGGCCGCGCGAAATAGACGCCGTCGACGTAGAAGCCGACGCCGTATTCGAGGCCGTCGACCGCGATCGCCGAATTGGCGCCGAGGCCGCGGATGTTGATGTTGGAATTGCGCGGATTGGTCGAGGTGACCTGCAGGCTCGGCACGAGCTGCTGGATCTGGTTGATCGTGAAGTTGCCCGTGCGGTCAAGCGTGCCGGCATCGACGACGCTGATCGCGACGGGCACGTCCTGCGACTTTTCTTCACGGCGGCGCGCGGTGACCAGGATGGGTTCGCCATAGGCGGCATCGGCAGCCTCGGCGGCTGCGACGTCGGCGGTCTCGGCGGCCGTGTCGGCAAAGGCCGGAGTGGCGGCGACCAGCGCCAGCGCGGCCGTGGTCGAATGAAGGACGATGGCGCCGCGGGCGGCGCGCAGACGAGCAGAATTCATATGTATTTTCCCTGAGCCTCCCGCGCGGGCAAGCGTCGTCGCTTTCGCAAGGACGTTGCGCGCATGGGGTCGCGGGCCGCTGGCCGGCCCCGCTTTCGATCTGTGAAGTGCCTGCCGTTGCCGGCTGGGCTGTTGGCCTTGAGGTCCGCCGGAGGGCGGTTCCGGTCAGTGGCCGAAAGGTTTAGTGCGCATCGTTTTCTCCTGGTCCCCTGGGAGATCACGATGCCTGGCGTTGTCGCCTGGGCACCGCGCACTTTAGCCTTTGATTACGCGGAGCAAGCTGCATCTCGTCAAAAGCCGCGGGCCGTTCGCTGGAAGCCAGCCGGAGGACCATCCGATGAATTACCACTAAATCGGTTGAGTATTGTCGCAACGTAGCTTTCCTGCGCGACGCGCAAGCGAAGCTTTAGCGGACTGCTTCGGGCTGGCGGACCAGGCGGAGATAGGGTTTTTGCGCGGTCCAGCCCTGCGGGAACAGCGCTTCGGCGGCCTCGTCGTCGAGCGAGGGGACGATGATCACGTCGTCGCCCTGACGCCAGTCGGCCGGCGTCGCCACCTTGTGGTTGTCGGTCAGTTGCAGGCTGTCGATCGTGCGCAGGATCTCGGCGAAGTTGCGTCCGGTCGAGGCGGGATAGGTCAGGGTCAGGCGCAGCTTCTTCGTCGGATCGATCACCAGCACGGTGCGCACCGTGGTCGTGTCCGAGGCCTTGGGATGGATCAGGTCGAGCAGGTTCGAGACCTTGCGATCGTGATCGGCGATCAGCGGGAAGTTGAGCGCCGTGCCTTGCGTCTCCGCGATGTCCCTGGCCCAACCCTCGTGGCTGTCGACGGGATCGACCGAGAGGCCGAGCACCTTTACCCCGCGCTTGTCGAAGTCGGGCTTGAGCCGCGCGACCGTGCCGAGCTCGGTCGTGCAGACCGGCGTATAGTCCTTGGGATGCGAGAACAGCACGACCCAGCTGTCGCCGGCCCAGTCGTGGAAGTGGAGCGGACCCTCGGTGGAGTCCTGCGCGAAGTCGGGCACGGTGTCGCCGAGCTTGAGGGACATGGTCGAATCTCCTTTCAGCGGCTGGGGCGTTCGCCGGCGGCGACGACGCGCACGAGCTGGCGCTGCTGGTTGCCGTAGTCGGCGACGCCCTTGTGCTGGGTCGCGCGGTTGTCCCAGATCGCCAGCGAGCCGGGGCGCCACTTGAACCGCACCTGGTTCTCGGGCCGCGAGAACTGTTGCTTGAGATGGGCCAGCAATTCGCGGCCTTCGTCCTCGGGCAGGCCGACCAGTTCCTCGGTGAAGCCCTCGTTGACGTAGAGCACCTTCCTGCCGTTGAACGGATGGGTGATGACCACCGGGTGCTGCACGCCGCTGTACTGGTGCAGATAGGTGTCGAGCTCGGACTTGTCGTCGATCAGCTTGTAGGCCTTGGAGTTCGGGCGGTGGATCGCGGTCAGGCCGTCGATCTTGTCCTTCACCTCGGGCGACAGCGCCTCGTAGGCGGAAATGCCGCTCGACCAGACCGTGTCGCCGCCGAGTTCGGGGGCGATCACGCTGCGCAGGACCGAGACGAGATAGGGCTGTTCGAGATAGGTCGCGTCGGCGTGCCAAGGCGTGCCGTAGTAGGCGTTCGAATAAGGCCCGGTGTTCATCGGCAGGATGTCTTCGTCCTTGACCCCGTGGCGCTTGGCGATCGAGTCCGCGACCGGCGGGCCGAACACGCGGCCGATCGCGGCCTGCTGGGCATTGTCGATGCCGGTGTCGCGGAAGAACAGGACCTGATGTTCCCACAGCAGCCGACGCAGAAGGTCGGTCACTTCGGACGTGATCGGCGCGGTCAGATCGAGCCCGCGCACTTCGGCGCCAAGATTGGCTTCGACCCGGATCACTTCGACCGCGCCGATCTCTTGCGTGCGGGGTATCTCGATGGTGGTGACGGCGTTCATCGGCGTTCTCCTGAGGGGCTGGGGAGGAAGTTCAGGCGGTAGCGGCGGCGCGGCGGTCGAGTTCGCGGCGGACCTTTTCGTGCGTTTCCTGGTCGAGCGTGAAACCGCGCAGCAGAGCCGCGGAAGCGAGGTGGGCGAGTGCCGGACCGACCGCGAAGACGATCAGCAGAACCTGCAGGGCGGCGGGGCTGTTATGCGCGGCGGCGGGATCGAAGCCGGCGGCACCGACCAGCGGCAGGGCGACACCGACTGCGAGCGCCATGCCCGCCTTCATCGAGATGCTGAAGGCCGAATAGAACAGTGCGGTGCGATCTTCGCCGGTCTCGAGCCGGTGCCGGTCGGCAATGTCTGCGACCATCGCCCGGAGCATGAGGTTGCCCGAGCCTTGGGCCAGGCCCTGGGCCAGGGTCAGGGCGATCAGCAGGCCGACGCTCCCTGGGGCGAGCAGCAAGAGAGCGAAATTGATCGCCACCTGGACGAGTTCGCCGGCTATCGCCGTATGGTGTTTGCCGAAGCGCTTGGCGATCGTCATCCAGATCGGCCCGGCGGCAATGCCGAAGATGAACTGTGCGAGCATCAGCGCCGCGCCGAGCTTGGGCAGCTCCATGTAGAACGTGACGACGAAGATGAAGAGCGCGCCGCGCACGCCCTGGCCGAAGGTGACGGCCATGTCGGAGAAGATCACGCGCAGCAGCAGCTTTTCGCGTGCGATCAGCCGCAAGGTCGTGACGAGGCCGGGCCCCTTCTGGCGCAGCGCGGAAGGAGCGGGGGCTTCGGGAAAGGCGCGCAAGGTCAGGAAAGCCGCGGGGATCAGCGTTGCCAGGATGACCGCGCCCATACCCGCCATGCGCAAGCGGTCGTCGCCGGGGCGGAACTGGTCGATCAGTGCCGGCAGCAGCATGACGAGAAGCAGTGACACAGAGCTGGCGACGGTCACGAAAGTCGCGATGCGCGTGCGCTCGTGGTACTCGCCCGAGATCTCGCCCGACCAGGCGAGATAGGGGATCTGGATCATCGCCCAGCCCAGATAGAAGGCGAAGAGCGCCAGGCCGAGATAAAGCGGGGTCACTCCCGCGGGTGGAAAGAACAGGGCCGCGGTGGCAAGGCCGTAGATCGCGGCGCCGCCGGCGATCCACGGACGGCGCCGGCCGAAACGGCTGCGCGTCCGGTCGCTCAGCACGCCGACGAAGGGATCGGCGAAGGCCCCCCAGAGCCGCTCGGCCAGGAAGATCATCCCGAGCGCCGCCAGCGAGATCCCGAAGGTCTGCGCATAGAAAGCGGGCAGGAAATTGGTGATCGGCACCTGCGCGGCCGCGACGGGCGCGGCGAGCGTGGAGAAGGCGGCGAGCCGCGCGGTGGGAAGACCTGCGGTCTTGCTGGCGCGCGGTGGCGCTTCGGCGAAGGTTGGTGCGAAGCTCGTGGCCATGGGGGTATCCGAAGCTTGAAGTCAGGGGAGGGGCCGGCAGCGCTAGCGCCGCCGGCCCAGGCGGCGGTTGTCAGGCAGCCTCGGTGGCCGCCGCCTTTTCTTTCTTCGTGGTGCGGCTGGTGCGGCCGTCGATGCTCACGGGAACGTCGCCGTTGACCGTCGCGCGGCGCAAGGTGCGGCGCTGGAGCGCGAAATCGGCGACGGCGCGGTGCTGGGTGGCGCGGTTGTCCCAGAAGGCCACGTCGCCGGGCTCCCAGCGCCAGCGCACGACGTTCTCGGGCTTGGTGATGTGCTCCTGCAGCACGTCGTAGAGCTTCGCCGAGTCGGCCTTGTTCAGACCGACGAAGTTGCGCACGAAGTGGCCGAGCAGCAGGCTGCGCTGGCCCGAGACGGGGTGGACGCGGACCACGGGGTGTTCGGTCTCGTAGACCGTCGAGGCGAACACCGCCTTCTGGAACTCGGCGCGCTTCTGCTGTGCCGCTTCGGGGTCCGACGTGTCGCGCTTGAGGCCGAACTGCGCGGCATAGTCGTAGTCGTTGGTGTGCACGGCCCAGAGGTTGTTGGCGAGCTGGCGCAGCGGCTCGGGCAGGCCTTCATAGGCGGTCTCGGTGTTGGCCCATACCGTGTCGCCGCCGGCTTCGGGCGCGGTGATCGAGCGCAGGATCGAGCCCTTGGGATAGGCGTCGACGAAGGTCACGTCGGTGTGCCAGGACGAGGCGGCGTAGCCTTCCTTGCTGTCCAGTTCGAGCAGGTAGCGCGAGCCTTCGGCTACCGGCACGGTCGGGTGCGCGACGGGATCGCCGAACAGGCCGGCGAAGGCTTCGTGCTCGGCGTCGTCGAGATGGGTCTGGCCGCGGAAAAAGATGACCTTGTGGCGGACGAGCGCGGCTTCGATGGCCTGCACCGTGGCGCCATCGAGGTCGCCCGAGAGCTGGACGCCACGGATCTCGGCGCCGATGCGGCCGGTCACGGGGCGGATGTCGAGCGGCGAGGCGGGGTCCTTGGAATTCGGATAACGGTCGATTGCGGTGACCATAGGGGGGCTCCTGTCATGGCTTGGGAAGGGGGCACGGGAAGAGGTTCCGGCGGACGCAGGGCGCCGCACGGGGCGTGACGAGGTCACGAGAGCTGACGAAAGGGTGCAGGACGTCGCATGTCCGCCCGCGGGGGCTGGGGATCAGCCGGCGCCAGGATTGGCCATTGCGGCCGTCCTGCGCCCCGTCAGAGGGGGATCAGTTGTTGGTAGAACACATGCGCATCGCATCACCTCATCGTTGAGGGGAACACGAGGCCTGGCGCTGTCGCCTGAGCATCGCGCGCTTTAGCCGTTGGTAACGCGGAGCAAGCTGCTTCCCGATCAAAAGCCGCGGGTCAGGATCCGTTCGATGCACTGCGAGCCTGACCAGCCCATTGCCGTGCGGATTAATGTCTACTTATTCGGTTGACTCGCCGAAAGTCAATGCAAAGCTTTGCTATGGCGACGGATAGGGCGGGTTTTGCGACGGTGGGATTGTCGGCCGACCGTCTATCCGGAACCGACACGCGGCCTCACGGCGCAACCGATCGCGCGACCGTGAGTTTAGCGTCGCGGGTGCACACAGCGACAAATTGCGACTGGACGCGGGAACATGCCAAAGTCATCCAAAGCGCTGTGAAGCGTATTGTACATATCCTGCTCGCGACTGCGGTCTTGTCGGGCTGCAGCGTGGGGCCGAACTATCGGCCCAGGAGCGCGACCGAGCTCGGCGTTCCCGATGCCTGGTCGGTCACCGCGGCGCCGACGCGCGAGGACCTGACGCGCTGGTGGCGCAATTTCGACGATCCCGTGCTCGGCCAGCTCGTCGAGCAGGCGGCCGCGGCCAATCTCGATCTGGCTCAGGCCGTGGCGCGGCTGCGCCAGGCGCGCGAGCAACTCGTGGTCAGCCAGTCCTCGCTGTTTCCCACGATCTCGGGCTCGGGCGGCTTCAGCCGCAGCGAGGCGATCCGCGGCGGCGGCTCGACCCTGACCCTGCCCGACGGCACGGTGACCACGGCCGGCGGCGGCGGTCGCAGCAATTTCTCGCTGGGGCTCGACGCGAGCTATCAGCTTGACCTGTTCGGCGGCATTCGCCGCGGTGTCGAGGCGAGCCGCGCGCAATACGAAGCCGCGGGCTTCGACTATGCCACCGCGCTGCTCTCGGTGCAGGGTGAGGTCGCGCGCAATTACGTGCTGGCGCGCGCCTATCAGGCGCAGCTTGAGAATGCGAAGGCGAGCCTGGCGATCCAGGACGACAATCTCGAGATCGCGGGCTTCCGCGTTCAGGCGGGCCTGGTCTCGTCGGTCGATCAGGAGCAGGCCCGTGCCAGCCGTGCGCAGGCCGCGGCGAACATTCCGCAGGTCGAGCAGCAGTACAACGCCGCGGTCTCGCGCATTGGCGTGCTGACCGGCCAGGCGCCCGGCGCGCTCAAGCCGTTGCTCGCGGCGGTCAAGCCGATCCCCAAGGGCCCGGCGAGCGTCGGCGCCGACATTCCCGCCAATGTCCTGCGCCAGCGCCCCGACGTGCGCGCGGCCGAGCGCAACCTGGCCGCCGCGACCGCGCAGATCGGCGTCGCCAAGGCGCAGCTCTACCCGGCGCTCAGCATCAGCGGCAGCCTCGATGCCAATGCCGGCAATATCGGCGGCCTGTTCGACACGATCACCGGCGGGCTCTTCGCCGGGATCAGCCAGGCGATCTTCAACGGTGGCCGGCTCAACGCGCAGGTGCGATCGAGCCGCGCCGGCGCCGATGCCGCCTTCGCCGCCTACAAGCAGACCGTGCTGACCGCGCTCGAGGATGTCGAGAACGCCGTCGTCGCGGTGCAATCGGCGCAGGAGCGCGAACGCCAGTTCGCCATCGCCTATGACGCGGCGAGCAATTCGACCTTGCTCGCGCGCAGCCAGTACCGCTCGGGCCTGACCGACTTCACCACGCTCAACACGCAGGAAGCCTCGCTGATCTCCGCGCGTAACGGGCTGGTCCAGGCGCGCTCGGACAAGGCGACGGCGCTGATCGCGCTCTATGCCGCGCTCGGCGGCGGCTGGGATCCGGCGGTGACGCCCACCGTGGATACGACGCCGGAATTTAACGCGACAAGCGCGGCTCCCGGGCCGGCAGGGACGAATTGACCATGGCAGATGAAAACCTCGACGAATTCCTCGGCGTGAAGCCGCAGCCGGCCTGGTATCGCTATGCCAAGTGGGGCGGCGTGGTCGTGGTTGTGCTGATCCTGGTGCTCGTCCTCGCACGCTGCGTCGGCGGTTCGAGCGAGCCTGAATATACCACTGTCGCGGTCGAGCGCGGCCACCTCGTCACCACGGTCTCGGCCACGGGCAAGCTTGCGCCGACCAATCAGGTCACCGTCGGCTCGCAGCTGTCGGGCCTCGTCGTCAAGGTGCTGGTCGACGTCAACGACCGGGTCGTAGCGGGTCAGGCGCTCGCCGAGATCGACCCCGAACAGATCGACGACCAGATCCGCCAGGGTCAGGCCCAGGTCGCCGCGCAGCAGGCGCAGGTCGGCCAGGCGCGCGCCACGGTGGCCGAGGCACAGGCGCAGCTCGCGCGGCTCGAAGAGGTCTATCGCCTGTCCAACGGCAAGGTTCCCTCGGGCACCGAACTCCAGACCGGCCGCGCCAATGCCCAGCGCGCGGTCGCCGCGCTCCGGGTCGCGCAGGCCAACGTCACCGCGGCTCAGGCCACCCTGTCGCAGAGCCAGACGCAACGCGCCCGCGCGATCATCCGCTCGCCCGTCGCCGGCGTGGTGCTCGCGCGCCAGGTCGATCCCGGCCAGACCGTCGCCGCCTCGTTCAACACGCCGACCCTTTTCGTCATCGCCGAGGACCTGTCGGCGATGAAGCTCGAGGTCGCGATCGACGAGGCCGACGTCGGCGCGGTGAAGCAGGGCCAGCGCGCGACCTTCACCGTCGACGCCTTCCCCGGAAAGTCCTTCCCCGCCCAGATCACGCGCGTCGAGATCGGCTCGAACCTGAGCGCGCAGGCGGCCAGTTCCTCGTCTACGACCTCGACCACTTCGACCACGGGCCAGGTCGTCTCCTATGCGGCCGATCTCTCGGTGAGCAATGGCGACCAGCAATTGCGCCCCGGCATGACCGCGACAGCCGACATCGTCACCGCCGACAAGCAGAACGTGCTGCTCGTGCCCAACGCCGCGCTGCGCTTCACGCCGCAGGCTTCGGCCGCAAGCGGGCAGGACCAGGGCGGCATCGCCAAGCAGTTGTCGATGGGCCCGCCGCGGCGCAACCGCGCCGAACGCCAGGTGACCCTGAGCCGAGGCGCGACGCAGACCGTCTACATCAAGGGGGAAGAGGGCAAGCCGCAGGCCGTGCAGATCGTCACCGGCGACAGCGACGGTTCGCAGACCGAGGTGATCTCGGGCGGGCTCAAGCCGGGCATGCAGGTCATCACCGGGCAGTTGGCCGGCGCGGGCGACAACCAGAGCAAGGGCGGCGGCCAACGCCGGCGCCAGGGTGGCAGCGGCGGAGGCGGCGGCGGTGGTCAGTGATCCCGACCCGCTGATCCGGCTGCGCGGCGTCACCAAGGTCTACGGCGAGGGCGCCACCGCGTTCCAGGCGCTCAAGGGCGTCGACCTCGACATCCAGCGCGGCGATTTCGTCGCGGTCATGGGGCCTTCGGGGTCGGGCAAGTCGACGACGATGAACATCCTCGGCTGCCTCGACGTGCCCAGCGCCGGCACCTTCCTGTTCAAGGGCCGCCCGGTCGAGGCGCTCGACCGGGACCAGCGCGCACTGTTGCGGCGCAAGTACCTGGGCTTCGTGTTCCAGGGGTTCAACCTGCTGGCGCGGACCTCGGCGCTCGAGAACGTCGAGTTGCCGCTGGTCTATCGCGGCGACGACAAAGAGGCGCGGCGCGAGGCGGCGCTGGCGGCGCTCGACAAGGTCGGGCTCAAGGACTGGTGGGACCACACTCCGGCCGAACTCTCGGGCGGCCAGCAGCAGCGCGTCGCGATCGCGCGCGCGATCGTCACCAACCCCGACGTCCTGCTTGCCGACGAGCCCACGGGCAATCTCGACAGCGAGCGCTCGGTCGAGATCATGCAATTGCTGACCAGCCTCAACCGCGAGGCCGGGATCACCGTGCTGATGGTCACGCACGAGCCCGACATGGCCGCCTTCGCGCACACGATCGTCCACTTCAAGGATGGCCTCGTCGACCGCATCGACCAAGGCCAGAGTGCGGGGGCACCGGCATGAGCGGTGTGCATCTCATCCTCCCCGGTACGGGGAGGTGGCAGCGCGAAGCGCTGACGGAGGGGGCTCTCCTCATCGCGCGACGTTGCGAAAGGACGAGAACCCCCTCCACCACCACCTTCGGTGGCGGTCCCCCTCGCCGTTCCGGGGAGGATTTCCCATGCTAGGCACGATCTTCCTTCTCGCGCTGCGGTCTATCCGCCGGCACATGCTGCGCTCGTTCCTGACGATACTCGGCATCGTCATCGGCGTCGGCGCGGTCGTGGCGATGACCACGCTGGGCAAGGCGACCACGGCGGCGGTGCAGCAGCAGATTTCCGCATTGGGCACCAACGTCCTGCAGATCCGCCCGGGCCAGGGCTTCGGCCGCGGTGGCGGCGGACCGCGCCCGCCCGACTTCGATCCCAGCGACGTCACCGCGATCGCCCAGCAGATCGCCGGCGTCACCGCGGTCGCGCCGCAGGCACAATCGACTGCGACGGCGATCTACGAAGGCGCCAACTGGTCGACGACGATCAACGGCACGACCTCGGACTACTTCAAGGTCCAGCCTTGGCCGCTCGCCTCGGGGCGGTACTTCACCCCGGCCGAGGAAGCCGCGGGCAAGGCGGTCTGCATCATCGGCAATACGGTGCGCTCGAACCTGTTCCGCGGCGGCGGCGCGGTGGGACTGCGCTTCCGCATCGGCAATGTCAGTTGCGACGTCATCGGCGTGCTCTCGACGCGCGGCCAAGCAGGCTTCGGCGGCGATCAGGACGATGTCGTGATCATGCCGATCAAGGCGGTCCAGCGCCGCTTCACCGGCAGCACCGACGTCCGGCTGATGCTCGTCGGCGTCGACCAGGCCTATTCGACGAGCCAGGTCCAGGCCTCGATCAGCGACCTGCTGCGCGAACGCCGGCGGATCACCGACGGGCGCGAGGACAATTTCAACATCTTCGACACCAAGCAGATTTCGGACACGCTGACGGGCACGACGACCCTGCTGACGGGCATCGTCACCGCCGTGGCGGCGATCAGCCTTGTCGTCGGCGGCATCGGCATCATGAACATCATGCTCGTCTCGGTGACCGAGCGCACGCGCGAGATCGGCATCCGCCTGGCGATCGGCGCCGTGGCCAACGAGGTGCTGCTCCAGTTCCTCGTCGAATCGATCGTGCTCTCGTGCCTCGGCGGAGTGATCGGGCTGCTGCTGGCGCAAGTCGTGATCGCCGTGGCGACGCCCTTGATGCAGGTGCCCTGGACCTTCGATGTGCAGATCAACGTCGTCGCCTTCATCATCTCGGGGCTGATCGGCGTGGTCTTCGGCTATTTCCCCGCGCGCCGCGCCGCCTCGCTCAATCCGATCGACGCCCTTCGCCACGAATAGGCACTTCGGCCCCGCGATATGCTGAACACTTGTTCGGCATGCTGGATTGCCAAGCTCTCCCGCAGCATTTAGCCCTCGCGGCGGGAGAACGAATCTATGTGGCATGTCCTGACGTCTGACCAGGAGCTCTTGCGCGACACGACCGCGCGCTTTCTGGGCGATCACGTACCTTTGAGCCGGCAGCGCAAGGATCTGCGCCACGATCCGGCGGGCTTCGATCCGGCCTACTGGCGCTCGGGCGCCGAACTCGGCTGGACCATGCTGCTGGTGAGCGAGGACGACGGCGGCGGCAGCGTCAGCGGCCGCGGTGCGGTCGATCTCGCGCTGATCGCCTACGAATTCGGCCGCAACGCCGCACCGGGGCCGCTCGTGGACTGCAACGTCGTCGCATCGGCCTTGAGCGGCCAGGCGGGCGATCTTCAGCGCGGCGTGCTCGGCGACGTGCTGACCGGCGGCGTTATCGCCACGAGCGTTCTCGGCCACGCGCCCTGGCAGAACCCCGGAGAGGCCGCGATCACGATCCGCAAGGACGGCGAAGACCTGGTGATCGACGGCACCCTGCGTCCGGTCGAGTCGGCCAAGCAGGCGGGATACTTCCTCGTCACCGGTCGCAGCGACAGCGGCATGACCCAGGTGCTCGTCCCCGCCGATGCGCCGGGCGTCACGGTCACCGCACTCAAGGGCATCGACGTGACGCGCCGCTTCGGCGCGGTCTCCTTCGACGGCGTTCGCGCGCCTGCGTCTGCGCTGATCGGCGAATACGGCCAGGCCGGCGCGCAGGTCTCGCGCCAGGTCGAGAACGCCGCGGTCATGCTCACGGCCGAGGCCGTCGGCGCGATGGACATGGCCTTCGCGATGACGCTCGACTGGGCCTTCGACCGCTACACCTTCGGCCGCGCGCTGGCCTCGTACCAGGCGCTCAAGCACCGCTTCGCCGACATGAAGTCCTGGCTCGAAGGCAGCCATGCGATCGCCGACGCCGCGGCCGAGGCCGTTGCCGACCGGACCGCATCGGCGACCGAGAAGGCCAGCGCCGCCAAGTCCTACATCGGCGAGCAGGGCCCCGAACTGGCGCAGGACTGCGTCCAGCTTCACGGCGGCATCGGCGTGACCTACGAGCACGACCTGCACTTCTTCCTGCGGCGCGTTTCGCTGAACCGCCTGCTCTACGGCACCCCGGCCGACCACCGCCGGCTGCTCGCCAAAATCCAGATCGAGAAGGAGGCCGCGGCATGAGCGAGGGCAACAATGCCATTGGCGAAAGCGTCGAAGACTTCCGCCTGCGCGCGCGCGCCTGGATCAAGGCCAATCTCGGCCCGATCCAGCCTTTCGACCTGACCCAGGACTGTGCCGACGACGAAGAGGAACTCGTCGCCGTGGCGCGTGACCGCGCCTTGCAGCGCAAGCTCTACGACGCCGGCTTCGCGGGGCTCTGTTTTCCCAAGGAATACGGCGGCCAGGGTCTAACCCCCGAGCACAACCGTGCCTTCAACGAGGAACTCGCGGGCCACGAATACCCCTCGCGCTTCACCGTGCCGACCTTCACGCCTTGCGCGACCGTCATCATGGAGTTCGGCACGCCCGAGCAGAAGGCCGCGCATATCCCCGCGATCCTCAAGGGCGACGAGTTCTGGGCGCAGATGCTGTCCGAGCCCGGCGGCGGTTCCGACGTTGCCGGCGCGACGACCTCGGCCGTGCGTGATGGCGACGACTGGATCCTCAACGGCGCCAAGGTCTGGACCTCGCGCGCCTGGTGGCACGACTGGGGAATCGTCCTTGCACGCACCAACTGGAACGTGCCCAAGCACCAGGGGCTCACCGTGTTCCTCATGCGGCTGCAGCAGCCGGGGGTCGAGATCCGCCGGATCGAGCGCCTCAACGGCGAGAGCGAGGCCTGCGAGGAGTTCATGACCGACGTCCGCATCCCCGACAGCGATCGCGTCGGCGAGATCGACGGCGGCTGGACCGTCGGCCAGCGCTGGATGTTCCACGAGCGCATGGGTCACAACTCGCCCTATGTGACGCAGCCCGTGGGCCTGTCGCACGGCCGCAGCGAGGTGACGCCCGTGGGAATCGCGCGCCAGGCGGGGCGTCTCGAAGATCCCGCCGCGCAGGAGCTGATCGGCGAATCGCGCGCGCTCGGCCTCGTCGCGAACGAGCTGCAGCGCCGGCTCGCCTCGGGCGCGGCAGCGGGCAAGGGCAACACCGACATGTCCTCGGTCGCGCGGCTGTTCCGCGGCATGGCCAATGTCCGCCAGCGCACGATCGCCTTCGATCTCGCCGGCGCCGGTGCGGCCGGCTGGACCGAGGAAGAGAGCGACGGCGTCGGCGTGCAGGGCATGGAGTTCCTGATGCGTCAGGTCTCGTGCATCGGCGGCGGCACCACCGAGATCTCGCGCAACGTCATCGCCGAGCGCGTGCTCGGCATGCCGCGCGAGGCCTCGGGCGACAAGGGCGTCGCCTTCCGCGAGGTCCCGCGCGGGCCCAAGCGGGGCTAGGGTCCTAGTCCCTCCCCCCGGCGGGGGAGGAATGCTTGCGCTGCCACCGCCGCCGCTCTAGAGCGCCCGCAGATCGCGCCGGTGCCCCGCGAGGGGCTTAATCGGGAACGGGGTGCGGGCGTTCGCCGCTCAAAACCCAGGCTGTCCCTGCAACTGTAAGCGGATAGCGCGCTGCACTGGCTTCCCGGTTTCCGGGAAGCGGCCACTGGACCGAGCACGGTCCGGGAAGGCTCGTGCATCGCGTGACGACCCGCGAGCCAGGAGACCTGCCGGCGCACCGGTCGCTCTTGCCGCGGTCCAGGGACTGGCCATGGCACGGTATTTCTCCGTCTGAGCGGCGCACCAGGGCCGGTGCGCGCGGACGGGCCGCGTGTGCGGTCCGCGACGAGGAGAATGCGCATGAGCAAGGTGCCGACCACAGTCATCACGGGTTTCCTCGGCGCGGGGAAGACCACTCTGATCCGCCACCTGCTGCAGAACGCCAAGGGCAAGCGGCTGGCGCTGATCATCAACGAGTTCGGCGACGTCGGCGTCGACGGCGAGCTGGTCAAGGGCTGCAACGACGAAGCCTGCCCCGAGGACGACATCGTCGAACTGGCCAACGGCTGCATCTGCTGCACCGTGGCCGACGATTTCCTGCCGACCATGCAGAAGCTGCTCGACCGCGAGAACCCGCCCGAGCACATCATCATCGAGACCTCCGGCCTCGCGCTGCCCAAGCCGCTGGTCAAGGCCTTCCAGTGGCCCGACATCCGCACCCGCGCGACGGTCGACGGCGTGGTTGCGCTGATCGATGCCGATGCCGTGGCCGCGGGCCGCTTCGCGCATGACGAGGCGGCGCTGGCCGCAGCCCGCGCGGCCGATCCCAATCTCGATCACGACAGCCCGCTCGAGGAGCTGTTCGAGGAACAGCTCGCCTGCGCCGACATGGTCGTGCTCAACAAGACCGACCTCGTCGATGCCGCGACCTTGGCCGCGGTGCGCCAGCAGGTCGAGGCCGAGACGCGCCCCGGCGTCGGTATCGTCAACGCGAACCACGGCGCGGTCGACATCGCCGCGCTGCTCGGCATCACCGCCGCCGCCGAGGACGATCTCGACAGCCGCAAGTCGCACATGGACGGCGCCGAGGAGCACGACCACGACGACTTCGACAGCTTCGTGCTGAACGGCGGCGAAGTGGCCGATGTCGACGCGCTGGTGAGCAAGCTGGGCGAGGTCATCGCCGCGCACGACGTGCTGCGGATCAAGGGCATGGTCGCGGTCGCGGGCAAGCCGAGCCGGCTGGTGATACAGGCGGTTGGCCCGCGCGTGCAGCACTTCTTCGACCGCGCCTGGAAGCCGGGCGAGGCGCGCAAGACGGGGCTCGTCGTGATCGGCCAGAAGGGGCTCGACCAGGCGGCGATCGAGGCGGGGTTGCGCGGCGTGGTGGGCTGAGGGCTATGATGGAGCAGTCCCGATCCTCCCCTGGAAGGGGAGGGGGACCGCGCGCGCAGCGCGTGGTGGAGGGGTGTCGCCCCCTCGATAGCGGGACACCCCTCCGTCACGCGCTACGCGCGCGCCACCTCCCCTTTCAGGGGAGGATCTTGCCGTAATGCACCTGCTCTCCGCCACCCCCGGCACCGTCTCGAACGGCGACGAGGCGATCGATCTCGATCAGGCGCCGGGCGACATCGTCGTGTTGACCGTGGCCGACAGCGAACTCGCCTGCTTCGCCGGTGCCGCCGCGCTGTTGCCGGATGGCGCGCCGTCGGTTCGGCTGGCGAACCTGCTCCAGCTCAAGCATCCCTATTCGGTCGATCTCTATGTCGAGAAGGTCGTCGCCAAGGCGAAATTCGTCTGCGTGATCCTGCTCGGCGGCAAGTCCTACTGGCCCTACGGCATCGACGAGATCGCGCTCGTCGCGCGCGAGAAGGGCATTGCCTTCGCCGCGATCGCCGACGGGCGCGAGGCCGATCCCGCGCTTGACCGCGCCTCGACGGTGCCGGCCGAGGTCCGCGAGAAGCTGCGCGAATACCTGCGCCAGGGCGGGGTGCCCAATGCCCTGTCGTTCCTGCGCCAGGCCGCGCGGCTGATCGGGCACGATGTCGGCTTGCCCGACGATCCCGTGCCGATCGCCGATGCCGGGCTCTATCTCGCCGGCGTCGAGCGGCCGGGCCTTGCCGACCTCGGGGCGCGCTGGGTCGAGGGGCGACCGGTGGCGCTGTTCGTGTTCTACCGCGCGCTGATGATCGCCGGTACGCTCGGCGCGGCCGATGCGGTGATCGCGGCATTGGAAGCGCGCGGCTTCAACGTCGCCGCGGTCCACGTCCGCGCCTTGCGCGAGCCTTTCGCGATCGACCTGCTCGGCGGGCTGATCGAGGCGGTCTCGCCTCAGGTCGTGGTCAACGCCACGAGCTTCGCCGCCTCGCCCTCGGGCGAACCGCGGTTGCCCGGCGTGCTCGAACGCGCCGACTGCCCGATCCTCCAGACCGCCTTCGCGGGGATCGAGGAGAGCGAATGGCAGGCGGCCGCGCGCGGCCTCGGCCCGCGCGATCTGGCGATGAACGTGGCGCTGCCCGAGGTCGACGGCCGGCTGTTCACCCGCGCCATCGCCTTCAAGGCGGCCGAACGCTTCGACGAACGCACGCAATGCGGGATCATCGTGCCGCAGGTGGCGCAGGATCGCGTCGATTTCGTCGCCGATCTCGCCTGGAACTGGGCGCGGTTGCGGCGCACACCGGCGGCCGATCGCCGCGTCGCGCTGGTGCTGGCCAACTATCCCAACCGCGACGGACGGATCGGCAACGGCGTCGGTCTCGACACGCCCGCGAGCGCAGCGGCGATCCTGACCGCCTTGCGCGAGGAGGGCTACGATACGGCGGGCGCGCCCGAGGACGGCGCGGGGCTGATGGCGGTGATGACCGGCGGTGTGACCAACGATCTGACCTCTATGGATCGGCCCGGCGAGATCGCCTTGCCTCTGACGATCTACCGCGAGGCCTTCGCCGCGATCCCCGAAGCGGCGCGTGCGGGCATGACCGAGCGCTGGGGCGAGCCCGAAGCCGATCCCTTCGTCCGCGACGGGGCGTTCCGGCTCGCGGTCCATCGCTTCGGCAATACCGTCGTCGCGGTGCAGCCGGCGCGCGGCTACAACATCGATCCCAAGGAAAGCTACCACGACCCGGCGCTGCCGCCGCCGCACGCCTATCTGGCCTTCCACGTCTGGCTGGAACGCCTCTTCGATGCCCAGGCGCTGGTCCATGTCGGCAAGCACGGCAATCTCGAATGGCTGCCGGGCAAGGCCGTGTCGCTGTCGCGCGACTGCTTTCCCGAGATCTGCGCCGGACCGCTGCCGCAGCTCTATCCGTTCATCGTCAACGATCCGGGCGAGGGCACCCAGGCCAAGCGCCGCATCGGCGCGGTGATCGTCGATCATCTGACCCCGCCGCTGACCCGCGCCGAAAGCTACGGTCCGCTCAAGCAGCTCGAGGCGCTGGTCGACGAATACTACCTCGCCGCCGGTATGGACCCGCGCCGGCTCGACCGGCTGCGCCGCGACATCCTCGACCTCGCGCGCGGGCAGGGGCTCGACCAGGACGCCGGCGCCGTCGGCGACGACGACGATGCCCTCGCAGCGATCGACAACTATCTCTGCGAGCTCAAGGAGATGCAGATCCGCGACGGGCTGCACATCTTCACGGCATCGCCCGAGGGCCGTTTGCGCCGCGACCTGATCGTGGCGCTGGCGCGTACGCCGCGCGGCTACGACCGGCCCGGGCAGGCCTCGCTGCTGCGCGCGCTGGCTGACGACCTCGCGCTCGGCTTCGATCCGCTCGACTGCAAGCTCGGCGATCGCTGGGACGGGCCGCGGCCCGCGGGACTGGCCTCGGTTTCGGACGATCCCTGGCGGACCATGGGCGATACGATCGAGCGGCTGGAATTGCTGGTGGCGAGTCTCGTGGAAGCCGCATCTCCTCCTGACGGTTACGGCGAGAAGGTTGCGAGTGTCCTTGCCGAGATCGTCGACAATCTCGCCCCGCGCATCGACGCCTGCGGTCCGGCCGAGCGCGCGGCCCTGCTGGCCGGGCTGGACGGCCGTTTCGTCGCGCCCGGTCCTTCGGGCGCGCCGACGCGTGGTCGTCCCGACGTGCTGCCGACGGGGCGCAACTTCTATTCGGTCGATACCCGCGCCGTGCCCACCGCGGTCGCCTGGGAACTCGGGCGCAAGTCGGCCGAACTGCTCGTCGCCGACTATCTGCAACGCGAGGGCGAATACCCGCAGACGGTCGCGCTCTCGGCCTGGGGCACGGCCAACATGCGCACCGGCGGCGACGACATCGCCCAGGCCCTGGCGCTGATGGGCGTCAAGCCGCGCTGGGAATGGACCTCTGGCCGCGTCGTCGGCTTCGAGATGATGGCGCTGGCCGAGCTCGGCCGACCGCGCGTGGACGTCACCTTCCGCGTCTCGGGTTTCTTCCGCGATGCCTTCCCCGAGCAGATCGACCTGATCGACAGCGCCGCGCGCGCGGTCATGGCGCTCGACGAAGACGAGGCGGACAACCCCGCCGCCGCCCGCCACCGCGCCGAGCTGGCTGCGCTGGTGGCCGATGGCGCCGATCCGGCCCAGGCCGCGCGCCGCGCCGGAGCGCGCGTGTTCGGCTCGAAGCCCGGGGCCTATGGCGCGGGCCTCCAGGCAATGATCGACGAGCGGCTCTGGCACAGCCGCGCCGATCTGGCCGCGGTCTATCTCGACTGGGGCGGCTATGCCTATGGCGCCGGGGTCGAGGGCGACAGCGAGCGCGACCTCTTCGCTTCGCGGCTCGCCCAGGCCCAGGCGGTGATCCAGAACCAGGACAACCGCGAGCACGACCTGCTCGACAGCGACGACTATTACCAGTTCGAGGGCGGCGTCGCCGCGGCGATCGAGCACCTCTCAGGCCGCAAGCCTCAGTCCTATCACAACGATCACTCGCGCCCCGAAAAGCCGGTGATCCGCACGCTCGAGGACGAGATCGGCCGCGTCGTCCGCGCCCGCGTGACCAATCCCAAGTGGATCGCCGGGGTCATGCGCCATGGCTACAAGGGCGCCTTCGAGATCGCCGCGTCGGTCGACTATCTGTTTGCCTTCGCTGCGACGACGCACGCGGTGCGCGATCATCACTTCGACGCGGTCCACGCCGCCTTCATCGAGGACGAGGCGGTGCGCCTGTTCATGGCCGAGGCCAATCCCGCGGCGCTGCGCGAGACCGCGGCGCGACTGGCCGAAGCGCTCGAACGCGGGCTCTGGCAGCCACGCTCGAACAGCGCTGCCGCCCTGCTCGCGGAACTTGCCGAAGCCGGTTAGGACGGGCGCAGCAGATCGACCTCGCGCACCTTGCGATCGATCACCGCGGCGATCGCCTCGGGCGCCCAGCTCTCGGGATCGAGCGTGCGCTGGACCGACATGCCGTAGACCAGCGAGATCAGCTCCATCGCCAGCGGGCGGATCTCGCCGGCGCTACCCGTGCGCGCGACGATGACCTCGCCGATCAGGGCCAGGGTCTTCTCGATCCACAGCCGCTGCTCGGCGGCGAAGCGAGGGCTGCGCGCGGCCTTGTCCCAGAAGGCGACGTAGACGCGCCAGCGCTTAAGCGTGGCCTCGTCGCTGCCGCAGAGCACGTTCAGTGCGCCGGCGAGATCGGCGGGATCGCGCGCCAGCACTTCGGCGATCGGCGCCTGGCCCTGCAGCGCCAGGATCCGATAGACCGCGAGCAGCAGCGTGTCTTTGTCGGCGAAATAGTGGGTGATCACGCGGATGCTCGCGCCCATCTGCCGGGCGATGCGGTTGAGCGTCGTCGCTTCGAGCCCTTCGTGCGCGATGAGGTCCATCGCCACTTCGGCGATCTCCTGCCGCCGCTGCTCGTGATCTACGATGCGCATGTCCGCTGCGTCTCCCGCGTGCGGGATACCGTGCGGCCCGCGCAAATGTAAATCTGGTTACATGTAATCGGCGGGCTAAGCGTGGTGGCACAAGACTTTGGAAGAGGTGAATCCCATGCCCCGCGCGACCGAACTCGACCTGCCTTTCCTCGACATCGGCCAGGACTGGTTCGCCGCCGATCCCTATCCGCACTTCGCCGCGGCGCGCGAACAGCACCCCTGGCTGGCGACCTCGCCGTTCGGCTATCTGATCAACGACTACAAGGCGATCCGCGAGTTCTTTCATAGCGAGGACCAGTACGCGCCGCCCTATGGCGGCCTGCTCGACGTGATGCAGGCGCACGGCACGGCCTGGGGGCGCTTCCAGACCAACCACATGCTGGCGATCAGCGGTGACAAGCACCAGCGGCTGCGCGCGATTCTCGCGCCCTCGTTCACCCCGCGGCAGGCGAACAAGAACCGCGACGTGATGCGCGAGGTGATCTCCGACCTGCTCGACGAATGGGTGCCCAAGGGTGGGTTCGACTTCGAGGAATTCGCCTCCTACTTCCCGATCACCGTCATGTGCCGGCTGATCGGGCAATCCCCCGAAGCCATCCAGCCGATCCGTTCCTCGCTCGAGACCTTGGGGCTCAGCGTCTGCATGGATCCGAACTTCCTGCCGCAGCTTGAGGAAGCGACCCTCGTGCTCGAGAAGTTCGTCGGCCAGTTCGTCGCCGACCGCCGCGCGGGCAAGCGCCTGTCCGACACCGAGGACCTGCTCGACCTGCTGCTCAAGAACCAGGAGGAGGGCGGCCTCGACGATGCCGAGCTCGAGAACATCCTGATCTTCCTGTTCGTGGCGGGCTATGACACCTCGAAGAACATCCTGACGATCATGATGTCTCTGCTCGCCGACCGGCCCGAAATGTTCGCGCGCTGCGGCGAATCGATCGACTATTGCCGCAAGGTCATCCGCGAGACCTTCCGCCACATGAGCACGGCGCCGGCGCTGCGCATGCTCGGCCGCGACTGGGAATACCGCGGCGTCGTGCTGCCGAAGGACAGCATGATCTGGTTCCCGCTCAACGTTATCGGCCGCGATCCCCGCGTTGCCGAAAATGCGGAAACCTTCGATCCCGACCGCGTCCACACCAACCCGCCGATCCCGTTCGGTCTTGGCGCGCACATCTGCCTCGGCCAATACATCGCCAAGGCGCAGCTCGAGGAAGGCCTGCACCTGATCGCCCAGCGCATCACCAACCTGCGCTCGACGGGGCCGGCCGGCTGGCGGCCCTATCCGGGCACCTGGGGGATCAAGGGGCTACCGATCGCGTTCGATCCCGCCGAGGCCAAGGTCTCCGAAGTCGCGCATTAACCAAAATCACCTTTGCGACATGTGGTTCATAATGGCGAAACCCAGCACGGCTTCGGGGCTCTCGCGTCGGGCTGGGATGTCCTAGGGAGTCCACGCGGGCGGGCGGACGGCGATTCGTTAACCATCTTCGTGTCTATGGGATGACGGTGTTGCGCGCGGCGCGGCCAGGCAGATGGACACTCATATCGTGCAGCAATCCGACAACTTCCTCGACCGTTGGTTCGTCCGCATGCCGATTGCGCAGCGGCTGAACTTCCAGGTGATCGCGGCGCTTGTGCTGAGCGCGTGCCTGATCGTGGCGATTACGATGGGTGCGGGGCTGAGCTGGCGGATGGGCCAGGAAGACAACCGCGTTGCCGAGCAGGCGCTCAAGATCGCGCTGCTCGAAAAGGACTTCACCTCGCTTGAGCGCGACGCCTTCCGCTACGCATTGCTGCGCAGCCCCGAAACGCTCGAAAGCTATCGCGGCAATGCCACCGATTTCGGCACGTCGCTCAAGGAAACCCAAACCGTTCTCGACGCCTCCGAGCACCAGCTCGTGCGCGAGGTCGAAGCCGGCGCCGCCGAATATGTGAAGACCGTTGACGGTGTGATGGCGGCCGGTCCGGCCGATGCCGAAGGCGCCGCCGCGATCGTCGCTGCCGGCGACGTCGTCGATGCCAAGATCGAAGAGATCCGCAAGCCGGTTATTGCGCAGGCGGCGGTCATCGCCAAGCAGCAGGAGCAGCTCTCCATGCTGACCATGGCGATCACGATCGCCATCGCCGCGCTCGCGGGCATGGCCTCCTTCGTGCTGGCGCGCGTCATCAAGCGCACGATCGGCAGCGAACTGGGCATCATGGCGGAAGCCATTTCGCGGATCTCGCGCCAGGATTTCAACGTCGAGGTGCTGCATTCGAGCCGTCAGGACGAACTCGGCAAACTTGCCCGCGCGGCCGAGCAATTGCGCGAGACCAGCCGCTCGAAGGTCCAGTCCGACCAGGACATGGCGCGCATGGTCGACGTCGTCGGGCAATCGCTGCGCAAGCTCGCGGGCGGCGACCTGACGGTCAACCTGCCCGATCTCGGCGCCGGCTACGAAGGCGTGCGCTCGGACTTCAACGCGGCGATCACGCGCCTGCACGATACGATGATCGCGGTCGCCGAAGCGGCGAACAACATCCGCGGCGGCTCGGGCGAGATCAGCCAGGCTTCGGCCGATCTGGCGCAGCGCACCGAACACCACGCATCGGAACTGGCCAGTGCCGCCGAGGCCGTGGACGCGCTGACGACGGCCGTCGGCAGCACCGCGGCGAATGCCCGGATGGCCCACCAGGGCACCTGCGACGCCGTGGCCGTGGCCAGCGAGGGCACCGACATCGTCCGCCAGGCGGTGGGCGCCATGTCCAACATCGAACAGTCGACCGCGCAGATCGGCCAGATCATCTCGGTGATCGATTCCATCGCATTCCAGACCAACCTGCTGGCGCTCAACGCCGGCGTAGAGGCCGCGCGTGCGGGCCAGGCAGGCAGCGGCTTCGCCGTGGTGGCCAGCGAAGTGCGCGCGCTCGCGCAGCGTTCGTCCGACGCGGCGACCGACATCCGCACGCTGATCGAGAGCAGCACCCAGCAGGTCGGCACCGGCGTCGCGATGGTGCGGCGCGCGGGCAGCGTGCTCGAGCGGATCAGCGGCAGCGTCGAAAGCGTGACCGGGACGGTGATGGACATTTCGCAGGCGGCGAGCGAGCAGTCGACGCGTCTGCGCGAAACCAACAGCATCATGTCGGCGATGGATCGCGTAACCCAGCAGAACGCCGCGATGGTCGAACAGAGCCACGCCGCAGCCCGGAATCTCGATCACGCGGCGAACAATCTGACCGAGCTGGTCGGCCGTTTCGCCCTCGCAAAGGCCGCCTGATCGTCGCAGGCAGTCGCTGCGACGAGCGGAGGAACTGCCTGCAGTTCAACGAGTTATTCCGTCATACCCGACGGAGTGAGCGCGAATGCAGGTTGTGACGACCGCCGATAGAGAAGCCGCCTTGGCCTTGCGGGAGGCCTTGGCCGACATTTCGGGTTTCTGGTATCGGCTCGATGACGATGGCCCGCTCTGCCAAGCCATCGCGCGGCATCGCGTCCAGACCGAGCAACGGCTCGTGCGTCAGGCTTTCCTCGAAGCGCAGTGCGTTCCCGTGGCGCTCGATGCCGCGAAGGGATCCGAGCAGCCGATGGCGGCCAGAGCGCCGCGGCGGCTGCTTCCGGCCCTGGCGGTCGGCAGTCCGATCTCCGGCATGAACTGCGGCTGACGGGCACTCCCGTGCGATTGACCAATGTCGATTTCCGGGCGCCGTCGGTCCGGCTGTCCGGCACGGTAGACTATGCCATGTATCAGACCTTCCGGCAGCAGCTCGACCTCTGCGCCCAGGAGGGCCTGGTGACGATCGAGCTTTCCACCCTCGGCGGCGATCCCGAAGTGGCGCGCATGATGGGCGAGGACGTCCGCTTCCACAGCGAAGTTTCGCCACAGCGGCGGATCGTGTTCCTGGGCAAGGCCGCGATCTATTCGGCGGGCACGACCTTCATGTCGTTCTTCGCGCGCGAGAACCGCTATCTCACGCGCGGTACGCGGCTGATGATCCACGAGCGAAAGCTGACCAAGACGCTGCAGATCGAGGGGCCGCTGACCACCTGCATCGCCTCGGTCGAAGCGACGCTCAACGAGATCCAGGCGTCGATTAAGATCCAGAACGAAGGCTTCCGGAACCTGATCTACGGATCGAACGTCACGATGGACGAGGTGCTGCGCAAGGCGCCGTCGAACTGGTACATCGAAGCAAGCGAGGCGCAACGGCTCGGGCTGATCGAAGCGGTGCTCTAGCAGCCGGCGCATCTCCCATACCAAGGTATGCCGATCCCACGCGCGGGGACAGGTTGGCGCATCGGGCGCTCTCATCGATCATCCTGGCGCGGGGGCGCTTCCGACCCGCGAGGAGAGCCCGATGACCGTCACCGCCGTCGCCACGCCCGCAAAGTCGCTGCTCACGCCAGGCGATCACGCGCTCGTGCTGATCGATCATCAATCGCAGATGGCCTTTCCCGTGCGCTCGCAGGACGTCGCCGTGCTGCGCCTCAACGCCGGCCTGGTCGCCGAAGCGGCGGCGGGCTTCGGCGTGTCGACGATCCTGACGACAGTGGCGGCGGAGAGCTTTTCGGGACCGATCTTCGACGAGATCCTTGCGGCCTTTCCCGATCGGCGCGTGATCGACCGGACGACGATGAACGCCTGGGAAGACGCCGATTTCGTCGCGGCGTTTAACGCCATCGGCAAGCCGAGAGTCGTGATCGGCGGGCTCTGGACCTCGGTCTGCATCGTCGGCCCGGTGCTGTCCGCGCTCGAACAGGGTTTCGAGGTCTATTTCGTCAGCGACATCTGCGGCGACGTTTCGGCCGAAGCGCACGATCGCGCGATCGATCGCATGATCCAGGCGGGCGCGCGGCCGCTGACGGCGCTGCAATACCTGCTCGAGCTCCAGCGCGACTGGGCGCGCGGCGAAACCTATGGGCTGACCACGGGCATCGCGCGCAAATATGCCGGGGGCTATGGCATCGGCATCGTCTATGCCAAGACCATGTTCGGCGCCGCGGAGGGCGGCCACGGCTAGGCTCGGGTGCACAAGAGGACCGAAATGATCCGGGTGGACGATGTTCTGATCGGGGCGGTGCGCCCGCTGGGGCCCAAGGGCATCGCGAGCGGCATCGCCAAGCAGGCCGTCGACCGGCAGATCCGCCTCGAAACCTTGGGTTTCGTCGGCGACGAGCAGGGCGACACCCGCCATCATGGCGGACCCGACAAGGCCGTGCACCACTATCCGCAGGAGCACTATGCGGCCTGGCGCGACGAAGTCGAGGCGGTGGACCTGCTCGCTCGGCCGGGCGCTTTCGGCGAGAACGTCGCGACGTCGGGCTTGACCGAGAACGAGGTCGCGGTGGGCGATCGCTTTCGCCTGGGCACGGCGCTGGTCGAGGTCAGCCAGGGTCGCCAGCCCTGTTTCCGCCTCAACCTGCGCTTCGGGGTGAAGGACATGGCGCTGCGGATGCAGCAGTCGGGCCGCACGGGCTGGTACTATCGCGTGATCGAGCCGGGCTTGGTCGCGCCCGGCGATGCGCTGGAACTGGTCGAGCGGCGCGCGCCCGACTGGACGATCGCGCGGCTCTGGCGCCTGCTCTACGTAGACGTGCTGGACCGCGAGGCGCTGGCCGCCATGATCGCGCTCGAACACCTGCCCGAACGCTGGCGCGAGATCGGCCAGGCGCGGCTGCAGCGCGGCGAAGTCGAAGACTGGGACCGTCGCCTCAAGGGTGAATGATCGCGGGTCAGGGCTTGGCGAAAACCGCGATCTGCGCCGCGACTTCCTCGGGATACTGATGCTGTGGCCCGTGGCCGGCCTGGGGCATGACCAGCAATCGCGTGGTCGCGAGCCGGCCGCTGAGCGCGAACCAGTCCTCGACCCGGCAGCAGACGTCGCGATCGCCGGCGACCACCAGGATCGGCATGCGCGTGGTGAAGAGGAACTGGCTGACCCCGTGCGTATCGGCGCGGAAATCGGCCACTGCCTTGGCCTGGTCGGCGAAGGCGGCGGGGATGACCGGCGGCGAGAGATCGCCGGTGCGCGCGTGGATCCGGTCCCACGAGGCCTTGGCTGCGGCGCGGCTGACTTCGGACGAGGGGCGGAAGAACAGCACTTCCTCGTCGGCGAGATCGTTGACCGGCTTGGAAGCGGCGTCGAGGAAGGCCTTCTCGGGCACCCAGAACGCCTGCCCCGGCGGTCCCGCGGCGATGACCACGAGATGCGAGACGCGATCGGGCATCCGCGTTGCGGCTTCCTGGACCACGGCACCGCCCATCGACCAGCCGCCGAGCACGAAGCGGTCGATCTTGAGCCCGTCGGCCAGGTCGCGGACGTCGTCGACCATGGCTTCCATCGTCCCCGCGCGTGCGCCGGTCGAGCGGCCGATGCCGCTGTATTCGAAGGTGATGACGCGGAAGTCCTTGGCCAGTGCGTCGATGAAGGCCGGATCCCAGGAATCGAGCGTCCCGCGGAAGCGCAGCGCCAGGATCAGCGGCCGGCCGGTGCCGACCGCGCGATAGGCGAGGCGGCGACCCTCGGCCTCGACGAAGCGGGTGGGCGCGTCGACCGCGCCGGCCCAGGCGAGGGTCGGCGTCGCAGCGAAGGCTAGCAGCGTCGCGAGTATGGCGGTTTTCATCATGGCCGCCTCAGCCGAACAGCTTGCCGGCGACCAGGGCGACGATGCCGCCCTGGTGTCGCGCGCCCGCGAGGTCGATTTCGCTCGGCTGGCGCGAGCCGTCGCCGCCTGCCACCGTCGTCGCGCCATAGGGCGCGCCGCCGACGATCTCGTCGATGCTCATCTGGCCCTGGTGGCTGTAGGGCAGGCCGACGATCGTCATGCCGAAGTGCAGCAGGTTGGTGATGATCGAGAACAAGGTCGTCTCCTGCCCGCCGTGCTGCGTCGCCGTCGAGGTGAAGGCCGCGCCGACCTTGCCGTTGAGCGCGCCGCGCGCCCAGAGGCCGCCGGCCTGGTCGAGGAAGGCCGCCATCTGCGAGGGCATGCGGCCGAACCGCGTCGGCGCGCCGATGACGATCGCGTCGTAGTCCTCGAGTTCGCCAATCGTCGCGACCGGGGCGTCCTGGTCGAGCTTGAAGCCGGCATTGCGCGCGACCTCGATCGGCGCGGTTTCGGGGACGCGCTTGACCGTGACGTGGGCGCCTTCCTGGCGAGCACCCTCGGCGACGGCATTGGCAAGGGCTTCGACGTGGCCGTAAGTCGAATAGTAGAGGACGAGGATCTTGCTCATGGTGGCTCCTTGGTGGGGTCAGGCGGCGATCGGCGCCGATCGGGGCGCGCGGGCATGGGCGAGGGCCCAGCTCAGGGCGGTATCGGCGACCTCTTCCCAGCCATCGTCGATGCAGGTCCAGTGCGACCGGCCGGGGAATATCCGCAGCTCGGTCTTCGACGGTGCGCGCTTCTGCTTGTCGTAGATCGCCTCGGTCATCGAGGCGTCGGCGATGAGGTCGATCTCGCCGCCGATCAGCAGCAGCGGGGCCCGGTCGGGATTGTCCCAGCGGATCGACATCGCGCCGATCACGCCGTTCCAGTAGACCCGGCCCGGGGTCGGCACGATGTAACGATCGTAGAGCGCGTCGACGCGCGCGGCCGGTGCGGTCTGCGCGAAGCGCGTGGCGAAGAACTTGCGCGACATGACCTTGGCCTTGCGCCAGGACAGCGGGTCGATGAACACCGGCAGGGCCGAGCGGATCGCGTGGGGATGGAGTGGCACGCCGGGCGTCGGCGCCGGGTCGATCGAGACGCCGGCCAGGCCCAGCCCGCGGTCGAGCAGGTGCTGGACGATGACGCCGCCCAGCGAGTGGCCGATCAGGATCGGTTCCTCGGGCAGGGCTTCGATGATACGCTGGTAGTGGTCGACGATCTGCCGCTGCGACAGCCGCGCGAGCTCGGGAGCAGGAGACTGGCGCAGCTCTTCGGGCGGACGATCGTCATAGGGCCAGTCGGGCGCGATCACCGTATGGCCGGCGGCTTCGTAGCGCGCCTTGAAGCCCTCCCAGCTCCGCGAATTCAGCCAGGCGCCGTGGATGAGGACGATCGTCTTCGACATCGTAGTTCTCCTGTCGCGCGCCTCGGCGCGGGGGACGCCGCCCGAATTCGGCAGCGGCGCATGCTAGCCGTTCGTTTTGGCTCAAGACGCCTAGACGAAGGTTTGGTCGGCAAGCTTTGGCGGGCCCGGCCGGGGATGCGGCCGGGCCCGCGCGGGGGGCTCGGTCAGCCGCGGACGAAGGCCAGCAGGTCGGCGTTCACCACGTCGGGATGGGTCGTGCACATGCCGTGCGGCAGGCCGCGATAGGTCTTGAGCGTGCCGTTCCTGAGCAGTTCGGCCGAGAGCGGCGCGGAATCGGCGTAAGGCACGATCTGGTCGTCATCGCCATGCATGACGAGGGTCGGCACCTCGATCGTCTTGAGATCCTCGGTGAAGTCGGTCTCGGAGAAGGCCTTGATGCAGTCGTAGTGCGCCTTGGCGCCGCCCATCATGCCCTGCCGCCACCAGTTCTGGATCACGCCCTGGTCGACCTTCGCGCCGGGGCGATTGTAGCCGTAGAACGGCCCGCTCGGGATCTCGAGGAAGAACTGTGCACGGTTGTCGACGAGCGCCTTGCGGAAGCCGTCGAACACTTCGATCGGCAGACCGCCGGGGTTCGCGTCCGACCGTACCATGACCGGCGGCACCGCGCCGATCAGCACGGCCTTGGCGACGCGGCCGGGCTTGGCCCGCGCGACATAGTGCGCGACCTCGCCGCCGCCGGTCGAATGGCCGATGTGGATCGCGCCCTTGAGATCGAGTTCGTCGGTCAGCGCGGCGACGTCGGCCGCGTAGGTGTCCATCTCGTTGCCCGTCCAGGTCTGGGTCGATCGCCCGTGCCCGCGCCGATCGTGCGCGATGACGCGATAGCCATCGGCCAGGAAGAACATCATCTGGTTGTCCCAGTCGTCGGCGGTCAGCGGCCAGCCGTGGTGGAACACGATCGGCGTGGCCTCTTTCGGTCCCCAGTCCTTGTAGTAGATTTCGGTGCCGTCGGCGGTTTCGATGAAAGGCATGGTCTGCGTCCTTGTGTGACGAAGGGGGAGGCGGCTCGGGATTTTCAGGCGAGGCGTTCGCGCAGGAAGCTCCAGGTGCGGCCATTGGCGAGCGCGGCTGCATCGGCGTCGAAATGGACGCCGGTGTGACGCGCGAAGGCGTGGTGGCAACCGGGATAGGCGAAGACCTCGACCTGCGGATTGTCGGCGAAGGCGCCGTGGATCGCGGTCTGCGCGGCGGGGGTGATGAATTCGTCCTGCTCGGCCAGATGCACGATCATCGGTGTCTCCACCTTGTCCGACTCGGCCAGGTAGTCCTCGGCCGAACCCGGATAGTACGCGACGCTCGCGTCGGCGCCATGACGCGCTGTGGTGAGGAAGGTCATAAGCCCGCCGAGGCAATAGCCCATGACGCCGACCTTGCCCGAGGCGCCGTCCAGCGCGCGCGCAAAGTGGATCACGTCGGCGATGTCCTGCGCGCCGCGATCGCGGTCATAGGCCTGATAGAGCGCGAGGCCCTTCTGCCATTCGGCTTCGGTCCAGTGCGAAAGCGCCAGGCCCGGCTCCTGGCGCCAGAACAGGTCTGGCGCGAGCGCGATGAAGCCGCGGTCGGCCAGTTCGCGGCAGCTTGCGCGGATGTCGTCGTTCACGCCGAACACTTCGTGGAGCACGATCACCATCGGTGCGGTGTCCGCGGCCGGTCGCTCGACGAAGGCCTGGAATGAACCGTCGGCGACGGCGATGGTCAGATAGTCTCCCATGGTCGGTCTCCAGTTGCGCGCGTGTTCAGCGCGCGATCGTGCCGGGCAGGCTGAGGTCGCCCGAGGCGACGTCGAACACGTTCGAGATGCACAGCAGCGGTGCGTGCAGGTTGGCGTTGACCTTGAGCGCGGAGGTCACCCCGTCGAACTTCACCCCGGCGGTCGCGCCGATCACCGGGGCGGGAACCCGGACTTCGACGGTGTCGGTCGCCAGCGTGGTCGGATAGGTCGGGCTGTCGATCAGCAGTGGCACCTTGGGCCAGGTGGCCGGCACCTTCGGCGTGGTTCCGGCGGGAATGTCCTTCACCTTGAGCGAGCCCTTGCCGCAGGCGTCGTCGGGCACGAGCACGACCCAGTGCGGGTGCCAGACATGACGATTGGCGCCGCCGTCTGCCGCGTCGTCGAAATCGGGATGGAAGGTCACCGCCAGGGCGAGGATGCCCTGCTTGCTCTCGAAGCCGACGCCGGCGCTGTCGAGGCTGGTCGGCCAGACGTAGGAATAGACCGCGCTGCCCGCGAACTGCCCGGTCGGCTTCGGCCGGATCGTCCCGGCCTTGCCGCGCACCTGCACGCGGAAGACCACGTCGGGTCCCTCGCTCTTCACCTCGGTGCGGACGATGTCGAAGGCGGCGTCGATCTTCTCGTTCGGGGGCGAAGCGATGTGCCCGGCGTGCTGGGCGAAGGCGGGGACGCTCGCCAGCGCGAGGGTTGCGGTCATTGTGGAACGGAGGCGTTTCATGGCAGGCTCCCTGGCATTTCGGCGATCATTCGGCGGCGACGGCGACATCGAGGCCCAGCGCGCGAGCGACGCCGGCGCCATAGGCGGGATCGGCGCGCGTGCAGTTGTCGACGTGGCGTTGCTGCACCTCGAGCGAGGCCCCGCCGACTTGCCGCGCGGTGTTCTCGAACAGCGCCTGCTGCTGGCCGGGCGTCATCAGCCGGAAGAGATCGCCGGGCTGCTCCCAGTGATCGTTGTCGACACGGTGATCCCAGTGCGCCGCGGGGCCGTCGAGGGGAAGGCCGGGCTCGGACAGTTCGGGGCTGTCGCGCCAGACTCCGGCGCCGTTCGGATAGTAGCTCAGCGTCGCGCCGAGATTGCCGTCGGTGCGCATGGCGCCGTCGCGGTGATAGGAATGGAACGGGCACTTGGGCGCGTTGACCGGGATATGCAGGTGGTTGACGCCGAGCCGGTACCGCTGCGCGTCGCCGTAGGAGAACAGCCGCGCCTGCAACATCCGGTCGGGCGAGAAGCCGATGCCCGGCACGACGTTGGCCGGCGAGAAGGCCGCCTGCTCGACCTCGGCAAAGACGTTGTCGGGATTGCGGTCGAGCGCGAACTCGCCGACCGGCATCAGCGGATAGTCGGCCTTGGGCCAGACCTTGGTCAGGTCGAACGGATTGTGGCGATGGGTCTTGGCCTGGGCCTCGGTCATGACCTGGATGAACAGCGTCCACTTGGGGAAGTCGCCCGCGTCGATCGCTTCCAGCAGGTCGCGGCCGTGGCTCTCGCGGTCTCCGCCGATCAGCGTCGCCGCCTCGGCGTCGGTCAGGTTCTCGATGTCCTGCTGGCAGCGATAGTGGAACTTGACCCAGACGCGCTCGTCGGCGGCGTTGATCATGCTGAAGGTGTGGCTGCCGAAGCCGTGCATGTGGCGATAGGACTTGGGAATGCCGCGCTCGGACATGACGATCGTCACCTGGTGCAGCGCCTCGGGCAGCAGCGTCCAGAAGTCCCAGTTGTTCTGCGCGCTGCGCAGGCCCGTGCGCGGGTCGCGCTTCACCGCGTGGTTGAGATCGGGGAAGCGCAGCGGATCGCGGAAGAAGAACACGGGCGTGTTGTTGCCGACGAGGTCCCAGTTGCCCTCCTCGGTGTAGAACTTGATCGCGAAGCCGCGGATGTCGCGCTCGGCATCGGCCGCGCCGCGCTCGCCGGCGACGGTGGAGAAGCGCACGAATATCGGCGTCTGCTTGCCGATTTCGGCGAACAGCTTGGCCTTGGTGAAGGCGGAGACGTCGTGTGTGACCTTGAAGGTGCCATAGGCGCCCGAGCCCTTGGCGTGCATGCGTCGCTCGGGGATCACTTCGCGGTCGAAATGCGCGAGCTTCTCGATCAGCCAGATGTCCTGGAGCAGGGCGGGGCCGCGCGCGCCGGCGGTCATCGTGTTGAGATTGTCCACCACCGGTGCGCCATTGGCGTGCGATAGAGGCTGGTCGCTCGGCATTGCGGGCTCCTGTCTGAGGTGCGCCGCCAGGATAGACCGCCGGTTCGAGCCGGATCGATTGTACCCGCTGGTCCTGAGACCAAACCAAAGTATGGATTATGCCGGTGCGGCGGCCGAATACGTAGCGCCGGGCTCCGGCGCGGCTTCCGCGATCGGCAGGTCGAAGTGGAAGCGGGCGCCTTCGCCGACCGTGCTCGTCGCCCAGAGCCGTCCGCCGTGCGCGGCGATGCAGGTGCGGCAGATCGCCAGGCCCATGCCCATCCCGCCGGCCTTGGTCGAATAGAACGGCTCGAACATCAGCTTCATCGTTTCGGGATCGATGCCTGGGCCCCGGTCGGCGACTTCCATGCGCACGCGCGCGCCGTCCTGCCGGGCGGTGACGGTGATGTCGCGCGGGCCGGAGCGGTCGTCCATGGCATGCGCGGCGTTCAGCAGGAGGTTGATCAGCACCTGCTGGATGTTGATCGGGTCGGCCAGCACGCGCGGCAGGCGATCGGTCGTATCGACGTGGATCGACACCTTCATCGAGCACAACTCGCGATCGACCAGAATGATCGCGTCCTGGATCAGCCCGGCGACGTCGTGCGGCTGCATGTCGGCGGGCGAATTGCCGAGGAAGGCGCGCGTCCGCTCGACCACGCCCTTGGCGCGCACCGCGGCCTCGATGATATGCTCGACGCCCGAGAGCGCTTCGGCGAGGTTGGGATCGTCGCGGCGCAGCCAGCGCAACGTCGCCTCGGCATTGGCGATGATCGCGGCGAGCGGCGAGTTGACCTCGTGCGCGATCGAGGCGGACAGAGCGCCCATGGTCGTGACGCGCGCGGCGCGGGCGACCTCGAGCTCGGCCTGCGCCAGTCGCGCCTGGGCGGCCTTGTATTCGGTTATGTCGAGATCGCTGACGATGATGTTCTCGAAGTCGTCCATGTCGCGCGGCAGACCGGCGGCGAACAGCGTGTTGACCGGGCCCTCGGGCGTCTGCAGGTGGGTTTCGGAGCGATAGAGCGCGTCGCCGCGGGCGAAGGCGACCAGCCATTGCACGAAAGTGCCGTCGGTATCGGGCAGGATCCGATCGAGCGGGCCGACGATGTCTTTCTTGTCGGGCGCACCCATGCGGATCGCGGCGAAGCGGTTGACGTCGTTGATGATCACCGCCCGGCGCAAGGCGCGAAGCTGATCGGGCCGCGTGGCGTAATGGGCCTGCATGTCCTTCACGCCCGATCGCAGGAGCTTGAGCACCTCGTCGCGGACCACGGTCCAGTCCTCGCGCCACAGCGCGATGCCGGTCCGTTCGAACAGCATCTCGTTCCAGCGCCTGCTGCCGTCGAGCTGTTCGTTCAGCGCGCCGATCGCGCGCCGGTGGGCGCGCAGGCCGATGGCGGCGAGGACGATCGCCACGCCTGCGACGAGCAGGGTGGCGAGGGGGGCGTCGGACAGCTGCGGGGCCAGCAGCGCGCTTGCCGCGAGGATCAGGGCGAAGACGGCAAGGCGTCGCGTGTCCGGTCTGGTCCAGCGCGGCGGGCGGGGCCGTTCCTTGTTGCGTGAGGCCCACAGCGGCATGCCGTCTGCGTCGAGGCCGCCGTCCGAGGTGATGGCCTCTTCGCTCGGCCAAAGCGTGAAAACCTGCCTCATCCGAAGTCCACCATTGCTCGCGTTTCCCGGATTTCACTCGGGCCGTTCCAAGGCCCATAGTCCACTAAACTATCGTATAGTCGCTCGGCCCCGGCGAACCGGAATACCTTCGCGGCGGCTCATTGTCGCATGATGCGGCCAGAGAGAGGCTATGTCGTTCGGGTCCATCGCAGCGAGTTGGCGCTTTTGCGCTCCTATGAGGCTGCCGTCCTATGCCGGCGCAAGCCGTGACTATCTACGCTGACTCCGCCATAGTCGGCGAAGCCGCATCGAACCTGGCGAGCTATGGTGAGCGGCCGCGCGGTCCTTCGGAGTATCCGGTGACGACAACGGCTGCCTCCACCCGCCCGTCGATGTGGGCGCACCAAGCCTGGAGCCTGGCAGGTGTGGTCTCGCTGTGCATCGCCGCCACGGTCGGCGCTGTCCTGCTCAACACCGACGGTTATCACGTCGCCTCGCTTTTCGCGATCATCGCCGCGGCCGGCGCCTCGATCGGGTTCTTCCGCCGCGCCTGGCGCATCCATTTCGAGGTCGAGCGCGAGCTCGAACGGATGGAGCGCAAGTATGGCGAGGTCTATGGGCGTGCCGGGATCAGCATCTGGGAGGAAGACTGGTCGGCGGTCGGCGATGCCATCGCGCGGCTGCGCGAACGCGGCGTGACCGACATCGCGGCCTGGTTCGACGTGCGCCCCGAAGAGGCCCGCGCCTTGCACGCGCAGGTCATGATAACCGGCGTCAATCGCTATACCGTGGGACTGATGCGCGCCCATTCCGAAGCGCAGTTGATCGGCAGCCTGGCTCAGATCCTGCCCGGCTCCATCGCGTCCTTCGGCCGCTGGCTGGCCGCCTTTGCGCGCGGCGACACGGTCTATGTCGGCGAAAGCGTGATCCAGCGCTGCGACGGCGAACCGCTCGACTGTTTCGTGACCGCGGCGCTGCCCAAGGAAACCGGCGATTTTCGCGAGATCATCGTCAGCGTGATCGAGATCACCGGCTACAAGCGCGATCAGGCGCGGCTGGCCGAGGCGCGCGACGAGATCGCCCGTGCCCAGCGCATCGCCACGGTCGGCGCGCTGACCGCCTCTATCGCGCACGAGATCAACTCGCCGCTGGCCGCCGTCTCGTCCAACGCGGCGGCCTGCCGCCGCTGGCTCGACCGCCCCGCGCCCGATCTCGCCGAAGCCAAGGACGCGGTGGGGGCGGTCATCGCCGATGTCGAGCGGGTCTGCGCGGTGATCGAGCGGACGCGTGGCTATCTGCAGAAGGCCGACCGTGCGCAGGAGAGGCGTGACCTCAAGGCCCTCATCCGGGAATCGCTCGAACTCGTCGACCGCGAGGCCGACAGCCACGAGGTGTGCATCAGCCTGGTGCTCGCCGATGACCTCGGCGAGATCGTCTGCGATCCGGTTCGCCTGCAACAGGCCTTCGTCAACCTGATGATCAACGCCATCCAGGCGATGGGTGCGAGCGATCGCGAACGCCGCCTGATGATCGCGGCCGCGCGCGGCGAGGGCCTGTTCCGGATCACCGTTGAGGACACGGGGCCCGGCATCGCGGCCGAGGATCTACGGCGGATCTTCGAGCCATTCTATTCGACGAGGACTGGCGGCATGGGAATGGGGTTGTCCATCTGCCGGACCGCGATCGAGGCACATGGTGGCACGCTCTCCGCCCGCAGCACGCTGGGCATGGGAACCTGCTTCGAGATAAGGCTGCCCGACCCCCTGACATGATTACCGAGCCTCTTATCCTGGTCGTCGACGACGATCCTGCCATCCGCACCGGCCTTTCCAATCTGCTTCGTTCGGCCGGCTATGTCGTGGCGCTGGCCAAGTCCGCGGAGGATTTCCTCGCCGATCCTCCGGCCGTCGCCCCGGCCTGCGTGATCACCGACATTCAGATGCCCGGGCTCAGCGGTTTCGAACTCCAGGCGATCCTCGCGGAGATGTGGCCCGCGCTCCCCGTGATCGTGATGACCGCCTTTCCCGAACCCGCCGTGCGCGATCGCGCGCTGGGCGCCGGGGCGATCTGCTTCCTGGCCAAGCCGTTCGATGCGGAGGAACTGCTCGGTTGCGTCGAGCGCGCCCTGGTCTGACGCGGCGCGGTCACGAACAAACCAAGGTACAGTTTCATCGTACCAACGGATGATGATAGGTCGTGCATATGGAGCAACCGGTCGTTCACATCATCGACGACGACGAGTCGCTGCGCGGCGCGATTTCGACATTGCTTCGATCGGTCGGCATCGGTGCGATAAGTTACGGGACCTGCGGCGAATTTCTCCAGTCTATCCCGCCCGACGTGCCCTCGTGCCTGCTGCTCGACGTGCGCCTTCCGGGGCTCAGCGGGCTAGAATTCCAGAGCCAGCTCAGCACGCACGGCATTGCGATGCCGGTTGTCATGATGACGGGCTACGGCGACGTCCCCATGTCGGTGCGGGCGATGAAGGCGGGTGCAGTGGACTTCCTGACCAAGCCCTTCCGCGATCAGGATCTGCTCGACGCCGTGAGCGCGGCGATCGAGCGCGACAGCCAGCTACGCCATGCCAGCGCCGGGCTGTCCGAACTCGTCGCTCGGCATGATGCCCTCTCGGTGCGGGAAAAGCAGGTCATGCGGCTCGTCACCGCCGGGCGCCTGAACAAGCAAGTGGCCTTCGATCTCGGCCTCAGTGAGATCACGGTGAAGCTCTATCGCGCCTCGGCGATGAAGAAGATGGAAGCGCGGACTTTTGCCGAACTGGTGAAGATGGCCGAGCGGCTCAATGTCCAGGCAATGGCCTAGCCCGATTTTCGCCGTTCTCGCGACAAATCGATTTCGCCTATAACTCTGAGCGCTTTCATCGGTTTTGCGATGAAGTGATCGCGGTTTACCCCTTCGCGCCTCGATAAGGCACAGGAGGGGTTTCATGACGAAGACATCGGTATCGCTGTTCGCATTGCTCGCGGCGGCGCTGGCGCCAGCCATGATGGCCAGCCCGGCTGCAGCGCAGGAAACGCCCCAGACCGCGCCCCAGCCCGCGCCGATGACCAACCGCGACTGGTGGCCGCAGAGCCTCGATCTCTCGGCGCTGCGCCAGCACGAAACCCACGCCAATCCCTATGGCGACCAGTTCGACTACGCCAAGGAGTTCGCCACGCTCGATCTCGAGGCGGTCAAGGCGGACATCCGCAAGGTCCTCAAGACCTCGCAGCCGTGGTGGCCGGCTGACTATGGTCACTACGGTCCCTTCTTCATCCGCATGGCCTGGCACTCGGCCGGCACCTATCGCGCCGGTGACGGTCGCGGCGGTTCGGATGGTGGCGAGCAGCGCTTCGAGGCGCTCAATTCGTGGCCCGACAATGCCAGCCTCGACAAGGCGCGCCGGCTCGTCTGGCCGATCAAGCAGAAGTACGGCCGCAAGCTGTCCTGGGGCGATCTGATGGTGCTTTCGGGCAATGTCGCGCTCGAGGACATGGGCTTCAAGACCGTCGGCTTCGCCGGCGGCCGCGTCGACGCCTGGCAGCCCGACCTCGTCTTCTGGGGCCCCGAGCGCAAGTTCATGGAAGACCGGCGCCGCGACGCGAAGGGCGGCCTGCGCGGGCCTTTGGCCGCGACGCAGATGGGCCTGATCTACGTCAATCCCGAAGGCCCCAACGCCAACCACGATCCGCTGTCCGCCGCCGCCGACATCCGCCGCGCCTTCGGCAATATGGCGATGAACGACGAGGAAACGCTGGCGCTGATCGCCGGCGGTCACACCTTCGGCAAGGCGCACGGCGCGCACAAGCCCGACGACTGCGTCGGTGCCGATCCCACCGCCTCGGGCATCGAGCAGCAGGGCCTCGGCTGGGCCAACAAGTGCGGCAAGGGCAACGCCGAGGATGCGGTGACCAGCGGCCTCGAAGGCGCCTGGACCTCGAGCCCGGCGCAGTTCACCCACGAATATCTCGACAACCTGTTCCGCTTCGAATGGGTGAAGAGCAAGGCGCCCTCGGGCGCGACGCAGTGGACGCCGACCGATCCGAACGCGGCCAACCTCGTTCCCGACGCCCATGTCGAGGGCAAGCGCCACGCGCCGATCATGTTCACCACCGACATCGCGATCAAGGAAGACCCAGGCTTCCGCAGGATCGCCGAGCGGTTCCACAAGAACCCCGAGGAGTTCACCGCCGCCTTCGCGCGCGCCTGGTTCAAGCTGACCCACCGCGACATGGGGCCGCAGGCGCGTTATCTCGGCAAGGACGTTCCGACCCAGACCTTTGCCTGGCAGGACGCGCTGCCCAAGGCCGACTATGCGACGATCAACGATGCCGACGTGGCCGATCTCAAGCGCAAGATCCTGGCTTCGGGCCTGACCGGCCCCGAACTGGTGCGCACGGCCTGGGCATCGGCCTCGACCTTCCGCGGCACCGACATGCGCGGCGGGGCCAACGGCGGTCGCCTGCGGCTCGATCCGCAGCGCAACTGGGCGGTCAACGACAAGGCCGAACTCGCCCGCGTGCTCGCGAAGTACGCGACGATCCAGCGCGACTTCAACAAGGCGGCCAAGGACGGTCAGCGCGTGTCGATCGCCGACCTGGTCGTGCTCGGCGGCGGTGCGGCGATCGAGCAGGCGGCGAGCAAGGCCGGCTATGCGGTCTCGGTGCCGTTCACCCCGGGCCGCGTCGATGCCACCCAGGCGCAGACCGACGTCGCCTCCTTCGCCTTCCTCGAGCCCAAGTCCGACGGCTTCCGCAACTACCACGCGGCCGATGCGACGCTCGCGCCCGCCGCGGCGCTCGTCGACAAGGCCGACGCGCTCGACCTGACGGTGCCCGAAATGACCGTGCTCGTGGGCGGCATGCGCGCGCTCGGTGCCAATACCGGTGGATCGTCGAACGGCGTCTTCACCAAGCGGCCGGGCCAGCTCAGCAACGACTTCTTCGTCAACCTGCTCGACATGAAGACTGTCTGGGCCAAGTCGGCGAGTAATCAGGGGCTCTACGAGGGCCGCGATCGCGCCAGCGGCAAGCTCGAATGGACGGCGACCCCGGTCGACCTGATCTTCGGCTCGAACTCGGAACTGCGTGCCGTGGCCGAGGTCTATGGTTCGGACGATGCCGGCCAGATGTTCGCGAACGACTTCGTCGCCGCCTGGACCAAGGTGATGAACGCCGACCGCTACTGATCGGACGGCTTTAGGAAGAACCCCGCGATGGCTCCGGTCGTCGCGGGGTTTTTTGTGCGCTAGATCCTCCCCTGCAAGGGGAGGGGGACCGCTCGCGAAGCGAGTGGTGGAGGGGTGTCGCGCTATCGAGAGGGGGGACACCCCTCCGTCATTCCCTGCGGGAATGCCACCTCCCCTTGCAGGGGAGGATCTACTGTCACTGCCCCCGGCGCGCCCATTCCTTGTTGATGCCGAGCGCGGCGAGCGTGCAGGCGGCGCCCGAAAGCAGGTAGGCGCCGACCGACCACAGCCCGAACTCGCTGGCGAGGAACAGCGCCACCAGTGGTGCGAAGCCCGCGCCGAGGAGCCAGGCCGAATTGGCGACGATCGCGGCGCCGGTGTAACGGTACTCGGCGGGGAAGCTGGCGTTCACCGCGCCCGACGACTGGCCGAAGGCGAGCCCGAGCAGAGCGAAACCGGCGATCATGTAGACGATCTCGCCCAGGCTGCCCGCGCCGAGCAGTTGCGGTGCGAAGCCGCTGTAGGCACCGATCAGCACGGCCGAGACGCCGAGCACCGCGCGCCGGCCGACCCTGTCGGCGATCAGCCCCGAAGCCAGCATGGCCAGCACGCCGACCACCGCACCGACGATCTCGATGACGAGGAAGGTGACCGGAGTCTCGCGGCCGTAGAGCGTCACCCAGGAGAGCGGGAAGACCGTAACCAGATGGAACAGCGCGAAGCTGGCCAGCGGCGCGAAGGCCCCCAGCACGATCGTGCGCCACTGGCTGAACAGCGTGGCGAAGGCGGGCGAGGGCTGGAGCTCGCGGCTTTCGAACAGCTCCTGGAATTCGGGCGTGGCCACCAGGCGCAGCCGCGCGAACAGCGCGACGACGTTGATCGCGAAGGCCACGAAGAACGGATAGCGCCAGCCCCAGGAGAGGAAGTCCTCGGTCGAGAGCGAGGCCATGAAGAAGGCGAAGAGCGCGGCGGCGACCATCAGGCCCAGCGGCGCGCCGAGCTGCGGGATCATCGCGTACCAGCCGCGGCGGTCGGCCGGCGCGTTGAGCGAGAGCAGCGAGGGCAGGCCATCCCAGGCACCGCCGAGCGCGACGCCCTGGCCGATGCGCAGGATCGCCAGCAGCCAGATCGCGGCGCTGCCGATCTGGGCATAGGCGGGCAGGAAAGCGATCGCCATGGTCGAGCCGCCGAGCAGGAACAGCGCGATCGTCAGCTTCACTCCGCGCCCGTGCGCGCGGTCGATCGCCATGAAGACGAGCGTGCCGACCGGCCGCGCGACGAAGGCCAGCGCGAACAGCGCGAACGAATAGAGCGTGCCGGTGATGGCATCGACGAAAGGAAAGATCAGCGACGGAAAGACCAGAACGGATGCGATTGCGTAGACGAAGAAATCGAAGAATTCACTGGTCCGCCCGATGATCACGCCGATCGCGATTTCGCCCGGCGCGATGGGGCGATCGTGGGCGTGAAGGGCCCTTGCGTCGCGTTCCAGAGGCGTCGAATTCGACGCGGCGATCGATCCTGTCATGCAGTTCGCTCCGGCGGTCTTGGGCGCGATGGTATTGCAATCGAACGCGCATTGCACCAGAAAAGCTCCGCGGCGGGAGGACAATTCTCAAACGTCGGTGCGCAGGCGCCGGGGGCAAGCGAGGTCCATGCGCGAAGACGAGTCGGTATCGATTCTGCGACGGTGCCTTGCGCTGGTGCCGCTGGTTCTGCTTGCCGCCTGCAACCGCGCGGTGCTCGATCCTGCCGGCGACATCGCCGTCCAGCAGCGCGACATCATCTACATCTCGACCGCGCTCATGCTGCTGATCATCGTGCCGGTCATGGCGCTGATCGTGGTCTTCGCCTGGCACTATCGGGCCAAGAACAAGCAGGCGACCTACGACCCCGATTTCGACCATTCGACTTCGCTCGAACTGGTCATCTGGTCGGCGCCGCTGCTGATCATCATCTGCCTGGGCGCGCTGACCTGGTGGTCGACGCACCTGCTCGATCCGTTTCGGCCGCTCAACCGCATCGCCGCGGGCAAGCCGATCGATCCCAAGGTCGCGCCGCTGACCGTCCAGGTGGTCTCGCTCGACTGGAAATGGCTGTTCATCTACCCCGAACAGGGCATCGCGACGGTCAATGAACTCGCGCTGCCCGTCGATCGGCCGGTCAAGTTCGACCTGACCTCGACCAACATGATGAACACCTTCTACGCGCCGACTCTGGCAGGCATGATCTATACGATGCCCGGCATGCGTTCGACCCTGCACGCCGTGCTCAACCGGCCCGGCGAATACGAGGGCATGTCCGCCAACTATTCGGGTGAGGGCTTCTCCGACATGCGGTTCAAGCTCAAGGGGCTGGACCAGGCGGGCTTCGACGCCTGGGTGGCGCGGGTCCGGTCGGGACCGAAGCTCGACACGCCGGGTTTCCTCGCGCTCGAGAAGCCCAGCGAGAAAGTGCCGGCGATGTACTATTCGGCGGTCGAGGCGAAGCTGTTCGACCGGATCTACAACCGCTGCGTCAAGCCCGGCACGCCCTGCATGAGCGATGTCATGCGCCACGACCAGCGCGCGGGTGGCGCGCCGCACGACACGCACGTCGGCGGCGGCATGCCCTCGGGTCGCAACAATCCGGCGCCGCCCGGTACCAAGCCCGAGGGGGCGCTGTTCAAGGAAGGTGACGAGAAGGGCAAAGGCCCCAACGTGACCCAGCCGCGCGCGCCCGACGGCACCGCGCCGGGGTCGCCCAAGACCGGCAAGACCTCGCTCAACCTGCTGTCCGTCGGCCGGAGTTTCGCATGACCGGAGAGACCGTCACCAGCGCCATATTCGGCCGGCTGAGCTGGGAATCGTTTCCGATCCACGAGCCGATCCTGATGGTGACCTTCGCGGTCGTCGTGCTGCTCGGCCTCGGTATCGTCGGCGCCGTCACCAAGTACCGGCTCTGGGGCTGGCTCTGGCGCGAATGGCTGACCAGCGTCGATCACAAGAAGATCGGCATCATGTACATCATCCTCGGCATCATCATGCTGCTGCGCGGCTTCGCCGATGCGCTGATGATGCGCGCGCAGCAGGCCATGGCCTTCGGCGCGAGCCAGGGCTATCTGCCCGCGCACCACTACGACCAGGTCTTCACCGCGCACGGCACGATCATGATCTTCTTCGTGGCGATCCCGCTGGTCGTCGGGTTGATCAACTTCGTCATGCCGCTGCAGATCGGCGCGCGCGACGTGGCCTTTCCCTTCCTCAACAACCTGTCGTTCTGGCTGACCGTGGCGGGCGCGCTGCTCGTCATGGTCTCGCTGTTCGTCGGCGAGTTCTCGCGCGGGGGCTGGCTCAACTACGTGCCCGTCACCAATCTGGCGAACAGTCCCGACACCGGGCCAGACTACTACCTCTGGGCCTTGCAGATAGCCGGCGTCGGCACGACGCTCTCGGCGATCAACATGGTGACGACGATCATCAAGATGCGCGCGCCGGGCATGACGATGATGAAGATGCCGGTGTTCTGCTGGACCGCGCTGTGCAGCAACGTCCTGGCCATCGCGATCTTCCCGGTGCTCACGGGCGCCTTCGCGCTGCTGATGCTCGACCGCTACGTGGGGACGAACTTCTTCACCAACGATCTCGGCGGCAACCCGATGATGTACTGGAACCTCGTGTGGATCTGGGGGCATCCCGAGGTCTACGTGCTGGTCCTGCCCGTCTTCGGCATCTATTCGGAGATCACCTCGACCTTCACCGGCAAGCGGCTGTTCGGCTATTCGTCGATGGTCTACGCGACCGTGGTCATCACGATCCTGTCCTATCTCGTCTGGCTGCATCACTTCTTCACGATGGGATCGGGCGCCAGCGTCAACTCGTTCTTCGGCATCGCCACGATGGTCATCTCGATCCCGACGGGGGCGAAGATCTTCAACTGGCTGTTCACGATGTACCGCGGCCGCATCCGCTACGAGCTGCCGATGATGTGGGTGATCGCCTTCATGCTGACCTTCGTGGTCGGCGGCATGACCGGCGTGCTGCTGGCCGTGCCGCCCGCCGATTTCGTGCTGCACAACTCGCTGTTCCTCGTCGCGCACTTCCACAACGTGATCATTGGCGGCGTGGTCTTCGGGCTCTTCGCCGGGCTCGACTACTGGTTCCCCAAGGCCTTCGGCTTCAAGCTCGATCGCTTCTGGGGGCGCATCCACTTCTGGGGCTGGGTGATCGGCTACTGGGTCGCCTGGACGCCGATCTACGTGGTCGGCCTGATGGGCACGACGCGCCGCGTGCGCCACTTCGACGATCCTTCCTTACAGATCTGGTTCGTCCTCGCGGCGATCGGCGCGCTGATCATCCTCGTCGGCATCGTCGCTTTCGTCATCCAGATCGCCGTCAGCATCATGCGCCGCGACCAGTTGCGCGACACCACCGGCGATCCCTGGCATGGTCGCACGCTCGAATGGTCGACCGCCTCGCCGCCGCCGGCCTACAACTTCGCCTTCACCCCACAGGTCCATGCGCTCGACGCCTGGTACGACATGAAGGACCGCGGCGCGCAGCGGCCCGTCGCCGGCTTCGCGCCGATCCACATGCCGCGCAACACCGGGGCCGGGGTGATCCTTTCGGCCCTCGCCATGGTGCTGGGCTTCGCGATGATCTGGTACATCTGGTGGCTCGCGGCTCTCTCGGCCGTGGCGCTGCTGGTCTACGGCGTGGCGCATACGTTCAACTACAACCGCGACTACTACATCCCGGCGGATGCGGTGGCGCAGGCAGAGGACGAGCGCAGCCGGCTGCTCGCGGCGGGGGCGTGACCATGGCAGACGCGCAACAACCCGCAGACGCGGCACCGGCCTTCTACGTCCTCGACCCCCACGAACACCACCACGAGCCCGGCTCGGGCACCTTGCTGGGGTTCTGGATCTACCTGATGAGCGACGCGCTGATCTTCGCGACGCTCTTCGCCACCTACGGCGTGCTCAGCACGAGCTATGCCGGCGGCCCGTCCCCGCGCGAGATCTTCGAGCTGCCGCTGGTCGCGCTCAACACCGCGATCCTGCTGGTCTCGTCGATCACCTACGGCTTCGCGATGATCGCCATGCAGGAGGGCAAGCTCGGCGGCACCAGGCTGTGGCTCGCGATCACCGGCCTGCTCGGGCTGGCCTTCGTCGGGGTCGAGCTGTTCGAGTTCGGCAACCTCATCACCGAGGGCGCGACGCCGCAGCGCAGCGCCTTCCTCTCGGCCTTCTTCACGCTGGTTTCCACGCACGGACTGCACGTCTCGTTCGGCATCCTGTGGATCGGGGTGATGTTGGTCCAACTCGGCCAGCGCGGGCTTCATGCCGAGAACCAGCGGCGGCTGCTCTGCCTGTCGATGTTCTGGCACTTCCTCGACGTCGTCTGGATCGGCGTCTTCACCTTCGTCTACCTGCTAGGAGTCCTGCGATGAGTGATCACGCGGAAGTCCCGCACGGTTCGCGCCGCGGTTACCTGATCGGCTTCCTGCTGTCGGCCGTGCTGACCGCGGTGCCGTTCTGGCTGGTGATGACCGGGGCGATCGCCGACGTCGGGACCGTCGCGGCGATCATCATCGCGCTCGCGGTGGTGCAGATTCTCGTTCACACGGTCTGCTTCCTTCACGTCAACACGCAGTCCGAAGGCGGCTGGACTCTGCTTGCCTATGCCTTCGCGGCGGTGATCGTCCTGATCGTGATCGCCGGCTCGCTGTGGATCATGTACCACCTGAACACCAACATGATGCCGATGACCGAGATGGGCGGCCCATCCTGAAGCGGTTGGCCAAGGAACGGGGGTTCGTGGCGCTGGCTCTGTTCGGCGCCGGCCTGTTCGCGGCGCTGGGCATCTGGCAGGTCGAGCGGCGCGCCTGGAAGCACGATCTGATCTCGCGTGTCGAAGCGCGGATCCACGCGCCGGCGGCGGCCCTGCCGTTGGAGACCGAATGGCCGGGCCTGAAGCCGTCCGCCTTCGAATATCGCAAGGTGCGGCTCAGCGGCATGTTCCTCCACGATCGCGAAGCACTGGTCCAGGCGCTGACCGAGCGCGGCGCGGGGTTCTGGGTGCTGACGCCGCTGCGCACCTCCGAGGGCATCGTCCTCGTCAACCGCGGCTTCGTGCCCGGCGAGCATCGCGCGGTAGCAAGCCGACGCGAGGGGCGGAGCACATCGCCTGTCACCGTGACCGGGCTTATGCGCGCGAGCGAGCCCGGCGGAGGCTTCCTGCGCGCGAACGATCCCGCCGCCGACCGCTGGTATTCGCGCGACGTCGCGGCGATCGCGCGGGCGAAAAGGCTTGGCCCGGTCGCGCCGTTCTTCGTCGATGCCGACGCAGCGCCCAATCCGGGCGGCTATCCGCTGGGCGGGCTCACCGTCGTGCGGTTCGCCGACAACCATCTGGTCTATGCGCTGACCTGGTTCGCGCTCGCCGCGCTGTGCGCCGGAGCTGCGATCGTCGCGCTCCGGCGATAGCCTCGACCTATTCCTCGAGCAGGCTGCGCAGCATCCAGGCGGTCTTCTCGTGGACGTCGAGCCGCTGGGTCAGCAGGTCGGCGGTCGGCTGGTCGTTGGCCTCGTCGACCAAGTCGAACAGGCCGCGCGCGGTCCGCGCCGTGGCTTCCTGCGCGGCGACGAGATGCTCGACCATCTCGAGCGCCTTGGGCTGGCCGCGGACTTCCTTGATCGAAGCCAGTTCGGCGAATTCGGCATAGGTCCCCGGCGCGGGAAAACCCAGCGCGCGGATGCGCTCGGCGATCAGGTCGAGCGCGTTCCACTGCTCGGTATACTGCGTCATGAACATCAGATGCAGCGTGTTGAACATCGGCCCCGTGACGTTCCAGTGGAAGTTGTGGGTCATCAGGTAGAGCGTGTAGCTGTCGGCCAGCAGCTTCGAGAGGCCCTCGGCGATGTCCGCCCGCTGCTGCTCGGTCAGACCGATGTTGATCGCTCGACTCTTTCCCATGGCTTGGCTCCGCTTGTTCGTGATCCGCACTATAGCCGGCTGGCGCCTCGGCGCGCTCATACCCTGGTATAGTAGAGCGGCACGGCCCGCCGTCCAGAGGCCTCGAGACGGCGCGTGGGGATCAGGCGGCGACGCCGCCTTCGACCATCAAGGTCGAGCCGCTCATGAACATCGCCAGGTCGGAAACCGCGAAGAGGATCACGCGGGCCACGTCGTCGGCGACGCCGAGCCGGCCGACGGGGCTGCCGCCGATGCCCGGGATGGGAATGCGCTTGAGCGCTTCGGCGTCGAGGCTGGCGAGGTGCATGGTCTTCTCGGTCAGGCAGACGCCCGGCGCGATCCCGAGGACGCGGATGGCCTTCGGGCCGAACTCGAGCGCCATCGTCTTGGTCAGGCCGACGACGCCGTGCTTCGAGCCGACATAGGCAGCCTGGCCCGGCGCGATGCCGCGCAGGCCGGCGAGCGAGGCGACTTTGACGATCACGCCGGGGATTTCGGCGGCGATCATGCGTCGCGCCGCTTCGCGCGCGCCGACGAAGGTGCCGCGCAGGTTGATCGCCTGGACCCTGTCGAACTCTTCGTCGGTCAGGTCGAGCAGCGGCTTGTGCAGCGGGATGCCGGCATTGTTGACCCAGATGTCGATGCCCCCGAATTCGGCGACCGCGAGGTCCGCTGCGGCGGTGATCGATGCGGCGTTGCTGGCGTCCATATGTACCGACAGGACGCGGGTGCCATGGGTGGCGCTCAGCTCGGCGGCGGTCGCCGCGGCCGCTTCGGCATCGATGTCGCCGATCAGTACCGTGGCGCCAGCTTCGGCGAGGCGCCGCGCGGTGGCCTTGCCCAGGCCCCAGGCGGCACCGGTGACGACGGCGCGGCGTCCCGCGAGCGAAACGAGCTCGGCGATCGAGCGGGCGGAGACGTCGGCTACGGCTTGGGGCATGGGCTACGCTCTCGATTATGTGCGATAGTGTGTCGCATATAATGCTGCAGGGCTGGGGTCAACTGATTGTCCCGGCCATGGCGCGGATGCGCGAATGACCGTGCGAAGCCCCCGATCCGGTGCGATCGGTTACCGCGAATGTTCGGAATTTTTACGGTTCTTTAGGTTGTTAACCATAATCCGCAGAGCTGCATTTTCCCTTCGTCGCGGGCTTCGCTTGCTGACGTGGAGCCGCCGATGAGCATCGCGAACTGGAATCCCGCCAAATTGACGCTGGTCGTCGATCTCGATGACACGCTCATCCAGACGGATTCGCTGTTCGAGACCTTCTGGTCGGCCTGCACGGCAAAATGGTACACGCCCTTCGTCGCCGCCTTTGTGCTTCATAAAGGGCCGCTCGCCCTCAAGCAGCGGCTGGGGGCTATCGCCAGCCTCGATGCGGCGCGGCTGCCCTACAACGCCGAAGTGCTCGACCTCGTCCGCGACTGGCGCGCGCGCGGCGGGCGCGTCGCGCTCGTCACGGCCTCGCTCCAGGCCACGGCCGATGCCATCGCCGCTCACTTGGACCTGTTCGACGAGGCGCACGGATCGGGCGGCGGGATCAATCTCAAAGGGGCCAACAAGGCGCAGTTCCTGCAGGAGCGGTTCGGCGCCGGGGGCTACAGCTATATCGGCGATGCACCGGCGGACCTGCCCGTCTGGGAGCATTCGGCGGGCGTGGTCACGGTCAACCCCAGCGCGGCTTTCCGCGCCCGCGTCGACGCCTTGGGCAAGGACACCACGCATCTCGAGGCTTTACCTTCGCAAGTGCGCGACTATCTGCGCGTGTTGCGTCCGCATCAGTGGCTCAAGAATGCGCTGATCCTCCTGCCGATGCTCGCCGCGCATCAGTTGACGCCCGCGACGCTCTGGCAATCGCTGCTCGCCGTGATCGCGTTCAGCCTCGTCGCTTCGAGCACCTATGTGCTCAACGATCTGCTCGACCTCGCGGCCGACCGCGCACACCCGCGCAAGTGCCGGCGGCCTTTCGCCTCGGGCGCGGTCAAGGTCAGCCACGGCACCTGGATGGCGCCCGTCCTGGGGCTGGCCGGGGGCGCCGTCGCACTGCTGTCCGGACCCGGACTGTTCGCCATGCTCGCCGGCTACTTCGCGCTGACCACGGCCTATTCGTTCTGGCTCAAGCGGATGGTCGTGATCGACATCTGCATGCTCGCGGTGCTCTACACCATGCGCATCCTGGCGGGCTCGGTGGCCACGGGGCTGCCCGCCTCGGTCTGGCTGCTGGCCTTCTCCACCTTCTTCTTCTTCTCGCTCGCCAGCGTGAAACGCCAGGCCGAGCTCGTCGACGGCATCGCCTCGGGAACGGTGCGTGCGCACGGTCGCGGCTATCATGTCGACGATCTCGCGATCGTCAGCAACATGGCGGTTTCATCGGGCTTCGTCTCGGTGCTGGTGCTTGCGCTCTACGCGAATTCGGAGCCGGTGCGGCAGCTCTACTCGACGCCCGAGGTGCTCTGGGGAATCTGCCTGGTGCTGCTGTTCTGGAACAGCCGCATCGCCATCCTGACCCATCGCGGGCAGATGCACGACGATCCGCTCGTCTTCGCCGCGCGCGACCGGGTCAGCTACGGCTGCGTCGCCGCGGTCGGCCTGCTGGCCCTGGCTGGAACCCTGCTGTGAGCCCACTGACGCTGGCGCTGCGCTATGTGGTTTTCGCCCTGGTCGCGACGGCGAGCAATCTCGCAACCCAGCGCCTGGTCCTCGGGCTCGACGACGACCAGGTCGCCTACTATCCGGCGCTGCTGGCCGGCACGTCCGTGGGGCTCGTCATCAAGTACCTGCTCGACAAGCGCTGGATCTTCGCAGATCCGGCCCGCGGGCTGGTGGCGCACGGGCGCCGCTTCACGCTTTACACGCTGATGGGCGTGGTCACGACGGTGATCTTCTGGGGCACCGAGACGCTGTTCTGGCTTTCCTGGCAGACCCAGACCGCGCGCGAGATCGGGGCGATACTGGGGCTTTCGATCGGCTATTTCGTCAAGTATCACCTCGATCGCCGCCACGTGTTCACCGGCGGCGCAGGGGCAGGGCACGCCACATGATGATCTCGGGCTGGGGGCGCTATCCGCGGCAGGATTGCGTCGTCCATGATCCCCGGTCCGCAGACGATCTGCGCGGGCTGATCGGGCAGAGTCCGTTGATCGCGCGCGGCAACGGGCGCGGCTATGGCGATTGCGCGCAACAGCCGGCGGGCACCGTGTCGACCTTGCGCCTCAACCGCATGCTCGCCTTCGATGCCGATACGGGATTGCTCGTCGTCGAGGCCGGCGTGCTGCTGGCCGAGGTCATCGATGCCTTCCTCCCGCGCGGCTGGTTCCCACCCGTGACCCCGGGGACCAAGTTCGTCACGATCGGCGGCATGGTCGCGGCCGACGTCCACGGCAAGAACCACCACCGCGACGGCGCCTTCGGCCGTTTCGTTGCCTGGTTCGACCTGCTCGACGGCACGGGCGAAGTGCGGCGCTGCAGCCCGACGAGCGATCCCGACCTGTTCGATGCAACGATCGGCGGCATGGGGCTCACCGGCGTGATACTGCGCATCGCCTTTCACCTGCAGCGGGTCGAGAGCGGCTGGATCCGCCAGACCACGCTGCCCGCGCCCGATCTCGACACGGCGATGCGGCTGTTCGAAGACCACGCCGAGGTCCGCTATTCGGTCGCCTGGATCGACTGCCTCGCCGGCGGGCGGAGTCTCGGCCGCTCGGCGATCATGCTCGGCGAGCACGCATCGGTCGCGGACCTGCCCGAACCGCTGCAGGCTGCGCCGTTCGGCACGCCCCGCCGCAAGCTGCGCACGCTGCCTTTCGACGCGCCGGCGAGTCTGCTCAACGGCCTGACCGTCAAGGCGTTCAACGCCGCCTACTATCGCCGCCAGGTGATGAAGCGCGGGCTCCAGCTCGTCGACTGGGACAGCTATTTCTATCCGCTCGACGCGGTCGGCCAGTGGAACCGGATCTACGGCCGGCGCGGCCTGCTGCAGTTCCAGTGCGCCTTGCCGCTCGCCTCCGCCCGGGCCGGGCTGATCGAACTGCTCGAGGCGATCGCGAAAAGCGGGCAGGGCTCGTTCCTGGCCGTGCTCAAGCGGCTCGGCGGGCTGCCGGGGGGAGCCTTCTCGTTTCCACTCGACGGCTACACGCTGGCGCTCGACTTCCCCGTCTCCGCCAAGACGCTCGCGCTGATGGAGCGGCTCGACGCGATCGTGCTCGCGCACGGCGGGCGGTTCTATCTGGCCAAGGACAGCCGGATGAGCGCCGCCACCTTGCGCGCGAGCGACGCCCGCGTTCCCCAATTCCTCGCCTTGCGCCAGGCCGAGGGCGCCGGCGCCTTCGCCTCGAGCCAATCGGAAAGACTGGAGCTATGACCGCAGACCCCGTGCTCATCATCGGCGGCAAGTCCGACATCGGCCTCGCCCTCGCACACCGCTTCGCCGCAGCCGGTCACCCGATCCAGCTCGCCGCGCGCGACGTTGGGGCGCTGGCCACCGACAAGGCCGACATCGAGCTGCGACACGGCGTCGCGGTAACCCTGCACGAGATCGACGTGCTTGCGACCGAAAGCTTCGCGCCGTTCCTCGACGGCCTTCCCGCTCTGCCGGGCACGGCGATCTGCGTGGTCGGCCTGCTCGGCGACCAGGCGCGCTCGGAGAGCGATCCCGCAGCCGCGACGCTGACCTTCCGCAGCAATTTCGAGGGACCGGCGCTGCTGACCGGCCTGATCGCCAACCGCTTCGAACAGCGCGGCAGCGGCACCCTGGTCGGCATCAGTTCGGTCGCCGGCGAACGCGGCCGTGCGAGCAACTACGTCTACGGCTCGGCCAAGGCCGGCTACACGGCGTTCTTGTCGGGCCTGCGCAATCGCCTGGCCAAGAAGGGCGTCCACGTACTGAGCGTCCTGCCGGGCTTCGTCGACACGCGCATGACCGCGGGCATGGACCTGCCGGCCAAGCTCACTGCCCAGCCGACCGAAGTTGCCAGCGCGGTGTTCAAGGCGGTCGGCGCGCGGCGCAACGTGCTCTACGTCAAGCCGATCTGGTGGGTCATCATGACGATCATCCGCGCCATTCCTGAGCGGATCTTCAAGGGCATGAGCATTTGATCCAGCCGTCGCCGCCCGGACTGGCGACGAGCAAGCCCGTGCTGATCGCCATTCTGGCGGTCGCGGCGGTACTCGCGCTGGTCTCTGCGGTGCTGTTCCAGGCGCCCGGCCTGCTCGGGCGCGACAAGGTGTTGACCGACTTCGACGCCTTTTACATCGCTGGGACCATGGCTGCGCACGGCGAGGCGAACGAAACTTACCAGGCGGCCGAGATGCTGGCCGCGCAGCAGGCGATTACTAACGATCAGCTGCTGTTTCCGTGGACATATCCGCCGCCTTACATGCTCTTCGTCGCCGGGCTGGCGCAACTGCCGATCGGCTTGGCCTATATGCTGTTCGTGACGGGCAGCCTGCTGTTCTACCTTGCGGTCCTGCGGCGGATCGCCGGCGATCATCTGCCCGGCACCCTGATTGCGGCGCTGCCCGCGGTCCTGCTCACGGTCCGCACCGGTCAGAACGGATTCCTGACCGCCGGGCTCATCGGTGCTTTCCTGCTGGCCTTTCCGGCAGGGCGCGCGGGCGCGGGGCTGCCGCTGGGGCTGATGTGCATCAAGCCGCACCTCGCCGCGGGGATCGCTTTGCTCGCGCTGATCGGGCGGCGCTGGAGCGCCATGGCCGCTGCGGCGGGTGTGGTCATTGCCGCGGGAGCGGCCGCTACCCTCGCTTTCAGCCCTGGCGTGTGGGGGGCCTTCCTTAGCGGTGTGCGCGAGGCCGGGGATTTCCTCGCTGCCGGATACTACCAGCTGTTCCGCATGAGTTCGGTCTATGCCTGCGTCCGCAGCCTGGGGGCTCCGGCCTCGCTCGCGATCGTCCTGCACGGCCTCGGCGCGCTGATCGCGATCGGCCTGTTCCTGCGGCTCTGGCACGGCGGCGGCGAGCCGCGGGTCGTGGCGGCGGCGGCCTGCGCGATGTCGCTTTTCGTCAGCCCCTACAACTACGACTACGACCTCACGATCCTCGGCCTGGCGATCGCCTTCGTACTTCCTGCAGTCATCGCCCGCGCTCGCTCGAGCGAACTGACCGGGCTGTTGCTGCTCTCGTGGTTCACCACCGGCTACGGTTTCGCGGTCGCCTCGCTCGGCGAGAGCCGGCCCGGGAGCCTTCAGCCGGCCGAATGGCCATCGCTGACGGCACCCGCGCTGGTGCTCCTCGTCGGCGCTGCCGCCGCGATCCTGAAACGACCCGCTACGACCTAGACCTCGCGGCCCATCAGCGGATCGCTGACGCCGTGGCGGCCGCGTTCGAGCCTGCCGGCGGCCCGGATTTCCACCGTCGCGAGCGTGACGGTGAAGTCGTACCAGTCCTGGCTCTTGTCGGTCGGCCAGGCCGCCTCGGCCTTGCCTTCCGCGGGCAGCGCGGTCTGGAAGCTCTCGACATGGCCATAGGCGTCCTTGCCCAAGGTCGCGCGGCTTTCGGCCTTTGCCGGATTGCGCAGTGCGACCGTCAGCGCGGCGCGGCTGGTGTGCGGACGGATCGTCACGGCGGGCAATGGCGCGCCGTCTTCCAGCTTGCCATGCATGTGCCGCACGAAGCCGTTGGGGCCGAGCACCCAGAGATCGAACTCGCCGCCCGCGCCGAGGTCCCAGCTGTCGTCGATGCGCTTGCGCGCCTCGACCGTGTAGCGGCGCGGGATGCGGTCGAGCTGCTTGCGATCGTAGACCTGGAAGACCGCACCGACGCTGCCGTCGTTGACGAAGGTCAGTCGCACGCGGCGATCTGCCGCCTCTGCCGCGAGATCGACCGCGAGCTTGTAGGGCAGCGCGCGCGAGCGGCGCAGGCCGGGTTCCTGGAACAGGTCCTGCGGTCGGCGCGGCGGCAGCAGCTTGTCGCGCTTCTGGTGGACTGCCACGGTCTTGGGCGAATTGCTGACGTCGGGCAAGTCGGGGAACTGGGCATCGGCGGGGGCGGCGAAGTCGAAGCACGAGGTCAGGTCACTGCAGACCGCGCGGTGCCAAGGGCTGATCGCCGGCACCGTCACGCCGAAGCGCTTTTCGAGGAACTGGCCGACCGAGGTATGGTCGGCGACCTCGCTGTTGACCCAGCCGCCCTTCGACCACGGCGAGACGACGTAGAGCGGCACGCGCGGGCCGAGGCCCCAGGGGCGCGTGGTGCCGCTGATATTGTCGTCGCGCGAGGTGTAGGCGTCCTTGTGATCGTCGAAATAGTGGCCCTTGAGATCGAAGGTCGCTTTGCCCGCCAGCGAGCCGTCGGCGTTGTACGAAGGCGGCGCGGGGGGCGGCAGGTGGTCGAACAGGCCGTCGTTCTCGTCGAAGGTCTGGAGAAACACGGTGCCGGCCCAGACCTCGGGATTGGCGGTCAGCGCATCGAGGACCTTGGCGGTGAACTCCGCGCCTTCGAGCGGCGACGAGGTCGACGGATGCTCGGACCAGGGCATCGGCGGCAGGACCCAGGAGACCTGCGGCAGGGTGCCGTTCTTGACGTCTTCGGCCAGGCGTTCAAGCGAGAAGTGGCTCATGCCGCGCTTGTAGAGCCCGCTGTCGGGCTTGGCCTCGCGGAAGCCCTTGAAGGCCAGGCCGCCGTGCATCGCGCCGGTCCAGTTGTCGTTGGGGTCTTGGTAGATCTTCCAGTCGACCCCCGCAGCTTCGAGCACTTCGGGGATCGTCGCCCATTCGAGGTCGTTGCCGGCATAGGTATAGCCAGGCTCGGGCAGCGCGCCCTTGATCCAGCAGCGCAGGTTGTTGGGTTCGGACTTGTCGTCGCGGCAATTCACACCTTGGGCGCGCATCGCCGGATCGAAATTGCCGCCAGACCAGAAGACGATGCGGTTGGGATCGGTGCCCGTGGTGATCGAGCAGTGATAGGCGTCGCAGATCGTGAAGCTCTCGGCCAGGGCGAACTGGAAAGGCACGTCTTCGCGCTTGTAGTAACCCATCGAGTAGTCGGTCTTGTACTTGGGCCAGAGCCCGAACTTGCCCTGGTTCCAGGCGGCCTGGGCGTCGGCGAAGCTGTGCGGCGTGCCGGGCACCTTGAGCGCGTTGGTCTTCGCGGTGTCTAGGTGGAACGGCGGCAGTTCGCGCGCGCCGTTGCTCTGCCACCAGACGTCCTTGCCCGAGGCGAGCGGGATCGGGTGGCGATCGCCGAAGCCGCGCACGCCGCGCATCGTGCCGAAGTAGTGATCGAACGAGCGGTTCTCCTGCATAAGGATCACGATGTGGCGCACGTCCTTGATCGTGCCGGTCCGGCGGTTGGCGGGGATCGCCAGGGCGCGGCCGATCGCGGCGGGCAGGGCGCCGGCAACGGCAGCGGTCTTGAGGAAGTCTCGGCGGGTGTTGGACATCGGTGGTCTCCCGTTGGTCTGATCTGTCAGGTCTTTTTCCGCCGCAGGCGCGCGGCGATGTGGTCGAGCAGCAGCACCACGATCAGGATCCCGACGAGGATCGTGCCGACGTGGGCATATTCGTACATGTCGATCCGGCCCTTGAGCTCCTGGCCGATCCCGCCCGCGCCGACGAGGCCGACGACGGTGGCCATGCGGACGTTGCGATCGAGGATGTAGAAGGTCGAGGAGACGAAGGGCGCGCGGACTTGCGGCCAGAGCGCGAAGCGGAAGGTGGCGAGCCGGCCGGCGCCGCTGGCCTGCAGCGCGCGCACGGGCGCCTGGTTCGCATCCTCGATCGCGTCGGCGTAGAACCGGCCGAGGAAGCCCGCGGCGTGCAGCCCGAGCGCGAGGATGCCCGCGGGCGGGCCGAAGCCGAAAGCGGTGACGAGGACCAGTGCGCTCAGAAGCTCCGGGACCGCACGCAGTCCCGCAGAAGCGGCGCGCGCGGCCTGGCGGACTGTGGGACTGCGCACCAGCGACGCCGAACCGGCGAGCCCCAGCGGCAGGCCGAGCAGGACCGCGATCAGCGTGCCCCAGATCGCGATCTCGATTGTCTCCAGCAGCTTGCTCGCCACCTGCGTGACATAGCCGAAAGGCTGGACCAGCCAGACCTTGCGATGCCGGACTGTGGCCGGTGCGAGCCGATCGCGATCGAGTTCGCGCGTGGTCTCGTCGGTCGTCTGCAGATAGGCGAAAAGCGGCAGATGCGCGGGATCGAAGCCGGGGATCTCTGCCACGTCCTGGCGGTCCGAGATCTGCAACGGCCACATCTGCGCGGCCATGCCGGCGAGCGCGCGGCTCGCGCCGGCCTGAGTGAACAGCCGCGGCACGTCGACCCGCACCGCGCTGACCGCGAGCAGGACGAGCACCACGGCGAGCACGGCGATCCGCCGCAGGCTCCAGCTGCGCGGGAAGGCGGTCGCCGTGCTCATGTCGTTTCCACCCGGTGCGAGCGGCGATAGAGTTCGGGGCTTCCGTCGAAGGCGATCCGACCCTCGTCGATCACGACGATGCGATCGGCGAAAGCGCAGGCGAGTTCGGGCTGGTGCAGCGCGCAGACAACCGTCGCACCGAGCCGCGTGCGGTGTGCGGCCAGCACGCTCAGCACCTGGCGCGCGGTATCGGGATCGACACTGGCCACGGGCTCGTCGGCCAGGACCAGCGCGGGTTCGAGCATCAGCGCACGCGCGACGCCGACGCGCTGCTGCTGCCCGCCCGAGAGCCGTGCGACGGGCGCGGCCAGAAAGGCGGGATCGAGCCCGAGTTCCAGATGGAGCGCGACCGCGCGCTCGCGCGTCCAGGCCGGATAGAGCCCGATCAGCGCGCGCCACAGCGGCATGGCTGCGGCGGCACCGGCAACGATATTCTCGGCCACGCTCGCCTCGCCGACCAGCGCGCCGTCCTGATGGACCTGGCCGATCCGCCGGCGCAGCGCACGGGGCATGGCCGGCGACAGCGCCATGCCGTCGATCCGCGCCGCGCCGCCGGTTGGCGCCACCATGCCGCCGAGCAGGCGCAGCAGGCTGCTCTTGCCCGCGCCCGAGCGTCCGAGCACCGCGCAGAACTGGCCCGACGGGATCGTCAGTGTGAGGTCGTCGAGCGGCCTGGTTTTATCGGCGTAGGCCAGCGAGACCCGGTCGAGTTCGATCTGCATCACCCGGCGCTCACCGCTGTGCCGCGCGTTCGAGCAGCGCGGCCTTGAGCGCCGGCGTCACGCGCGCGATGCGCCGCGCCATGCTGTCGAACGGGGCATCGGAAAAGTCGGTGGCATAGCCCTCGATCGCGCCGCCGCCGTAGCCGGTGATGCGCCCTTGGGAGATCGCCGCGTCCCGCGCGAGCCGCGCGAAACCTTTGCGCAGCGCTTCGCGTTTGGCCGCGGGCAGGCGCGTGGAGACAATGAAGGGCGGATAGGGCATCGCCTCGCTGCGCGCGAGCACGCGCAGGCGTTCGGCACCGGGCACGCCGGCGCGCAAGGCGCGATCGTAGGAATCGAGCGAGAGCGCGGCGGCATCGACCTGGCCCTGGAGCAACGCGTTGAGGCTGTTGGGATGGCTGCCGGTCAGTCGCACCGCCGAAAGGTCGCGCGCGGGATCGAGCCCGGTCTCCATCAGCATCGCCACGGGCATGAGGAACGACGAGGTCGAATTGATGTCGCCGAAGGCCACACGCTTGCCGCGCAGGTCCGTGAGGCTTTGCGCTGCGGCGTCGTCGCGCACGAAGAATGCGGCGTAGTAGCGCGGCTGGCCGTTCTTGATGCCGACCGCGAGCAATTGCGCACAGCCACGGTCGCGCGCCTGCAGATAGGTCGCGGGCCCGACGAAGGCCAGGTCGGCCACGCCGTTGCAGATGCCTTCGACGGCAGCACCGTAGGATTGCGTGACGGTCAACTCGAACCTCATGCCGGTGGAGCGGGACAGGGTGGCGAACAGCGGGCGATAATCGGCGAGCGTTCCGGACGCGGTTCCGCCATCTGCCGGGATCAGCACGACCCGGATCGGCGTCTCCGCTTCCGCGGTCCCGGCCCCTCCGCAGGCTCCCGTTGCCAGGGCGAGCAGAAACAGGGCCGCGATCCCGAGAAACGCGAGCACCACTCCCTGATGTTTTCGGCTTCCCGTCATATCGAGTCCGCGGGCGCCTACGCGGCGGCTGTGACATGACTGTGAAGCCGAAGAAGCACCCGACCCGCCCGATCCGGGCAGGCCGGGTCAGGGGTGGTCAGAACGAGGTGTTGTACGAGACGTAGAAGGCGCGCGGCTTGCCCTCGAAGGGATAGCCGTAGAAGTATTGCGGGCTGTTCAGCGCGATCTCGCCGCGGATGAACCGCGAGTCATAGCGCCGGTTGCCGAAGCCGTAACGCTCGGCATAGACCTTGTCGAAAACGTTGGCGACGCGCAGCTGGAACTTGTGCTGGCGGTCCTCGCCCAGCCACAGGCCGATCGAAGCGTTCATCACGAAGTAGTTGCCGAAGTTGTAGCGCAGCGAGTTGTTGAGGCCGCCGGTCGAATATTCGGGCCCCTGATAGCGCGGGAACAGCGTGACGTGGAAGGTCTTGTCGGGGCTGTGCCACGCCACGTTGCCGCCGATCATATATTCCGGCGTCTCGTTGATCTGAAGGCTGCTGCCGGCAAGTCGGGCCTGCTGCTTGGTGAAGTTCACGTTGGCCGACAGCGTTTCGCCGATCCGCAGATTGACGTCTGCGGCAAGGCCGCGGATCTGGGTCACCGCGGTGTTGTTGAAATAGGTGTTGGGCGTCAGGCCCGAAGTCGCCTGGATGCGGTTGGTGATATCGGTCTTGAACCAGCCGAACTCAGCGTCGAAATAGAGCCCGCCGAAGTCCTTGGCGAAGCCGGCGGCAAAGTTGAACGTCTTGGTCTGCTCGGTCTTCAGGTCGGGGTTGCCGATGATCGTCGGTTCCTGGCGAAACAGCTCGTTGGTCCGCGGCAGGCTGTACGAGGTACCGCCGTTGCCGCGCAGGTAGAAATCGCCGATCGGCTGGCGGAAGCCGAATTTCCAGATCGTCTTGCTGCCGAAACTCTCCGAGAAGTCGGTGCGGATCGCCAGCGACAGCTTGGTGTCGGGGCTGAACGGGATAACCGGCCGGAAATCGGCGTAAAGGCCGGTCACCGTCTGGCTTTCGCTGCCGATCCGAAAGACCGGGTCGGAATCGTCCTTGTAGGAAACGACCTGAACGCCGGCGACGACTTCGAGCGCGTTGGGCAGGTTGATCGTGTTGCGGAAGTTGAGGCCCATCTCGCGGAAGCCGCCGACCTTGGAGGCCTCGCCGAAACCCTTGTTGGGGAATGGCACCGAGCGGCCGGTCGAGAAGCCGAACTGCACGGTGCGCGCGGCGTTGGTCGGATCGACGCAGCCCGTGCGGATCATGCAGATTTCGGGGAAGGTTTCGGTGTTGTTGAGTTTCGGGTTCGACCAGTAGCCGGCCAGTTCGGTGAACAGCTTGTCCGACCAGCGACGTTCGAAGGTGAAATCGACGATCGGATAGCGCACGCGGTTGGGCGAGAAGGTCTCGGTGTCGGGGAACGGATCCTGGAACTCGATCTGGGTGTACTGGGCATTGACGCGGAACTGGGTCTTCTCGTCGGGCTGGAACAGGTACTTCACGCCCACGTTGCCGCGGTTGAGCGGATACTTCTGGATGCCGCCCGATGCCGCGACGTTGTCGATGATGTCCTGCGGACGAAAAATGCGCGGGCCATCGGTCTGGATCGAACTGCCATAGACCATGAAGCTGTGGCGCTTGTCGGCATCGATCGCGAAGCGGGCGTTGCCCCAGATCTCGCGCGTGTTGAATTCGCCGTATTGCGCGCCGAGCTCGACGCGATCGGTGCCGTCGGGGCGCTTGGTGACCAGGCTGATCACGCCGATGCCGCCGTTAGAGCCGAAGAACAGGCTGTTGCCGCCGCGATAGACCTCGGCGCGTTCGATCATGTGCGGATCGATCGTCGTCGTGCCCCAGATGTCCTCGAGCGCGGGGCCGCGATCGTAGAGCGGCACGCCGTCGAGCACGACGAGCGTGTCGCGGTCACCGCCGCCGTCGAGGCGGATCGTGTATTCGCCTTCATCGGGCGAATAGCCGACGTTGGCGCCCTTGATCAGGAACTGGGCGATCTCGGCGAAGTTGGTCGCGCCGGTGGCCTCGATCGCTGCGCGGTCGACGATCTGGACGTTGTTGCCGAAGGTGATCGCCTCGGCCGCCTGTTGCGTGGCCTTCTCGCGCAGGCCGGTCACGACGATGCTCTCGCGACCCTGGTCGTCGGCCGCGGCATCTGCAGCGGCATCGGCCTCATCGGCGGTCGCATGGGCCACGGCCGGCAGCAGGCTGGTGGAAAGCAACAGCGCAAGCGCCGTCAAACGCAGGTTTGGCGTCTTCATGGTCTCTAGTCCCCGTTTCCGTTGTTTCAGCGGCGGCCGCCCGATCCGAGGGTGCTCGTTCGCCGCTGTCGGAGTGCGACCTAGGCAGCGATTGTGACGGATGAATGAAATTCACTCATTTTTGAGTTTCATATTTCTAACCTTGTCGTACCGCTGTTTTCACTATCCTGACACAAAGCTATGCTGCATGGCCTCGTTGAGGGCGCGGGTGCTGCACGGGAAAGGTCTTCGGAAACAGTGTCGATTGATAGCCAGATCGTGCCGCTCGAACCGGCCACGGGCCACCGCCCGGTGGAGAACGCGCTCGCGAGAATCCGCACTTCCTTGCCGCAAATGTCGAAGATCGCGACGCGAGTCGCCGAGTATGTCCTGGCCCATCCGCGGGACGTGGTCGGCATGTCGATCACCGAGCTGGCCGATGCCGTCGATGCCAGCGAAGGCAGCGTGATCAATTTCTGTCGGGGAATCGGGCTCAGCGGATTTCAGCAGCTGAAATTGAGCTTGGCTCAGGAAATCGTCCAGCCGGTTCAGTTCATTCACGAAGACCTCGATCGCGACGACGCCACCGGTACGGTCTGCCGCAAGGTGTTCCACTCGGGCATCCAGGCGCTCAGCGACACGCTGTCGGTGCTCGATCCGGCGGCGCTGGCCCAGGCGGTCGAGACGATTCGCGCGGCCAGGCGCGTCGAGATCTACGGCATCGGCTCGTCGGCGCCGATCGCCGAGGACACGCATTACCGCATGCTGCGCATCGGTCTCGATGCGCGCGTGGTCATCGACAGTCACGTCCAGGCGATCTCGGCCTCGCGCTGCACTTCCGACGTCGCCGTGCTGACGATCTCGCATTCGGGCGCTACCAACGAGACCGTCGCTTCGACACGGCTCGCGCGCGAAGCCGGCGCGAAGACGATCGTCATCACCAATTTCGGACGCTCGCCGATCCAGGCCTATGCCGATACGGTCCTGTTCACGATGGCGCGCGAAACCCGCTTTCGCACCGAGGCCATGGCCAGCCGCATCGCGCAACTCTGCGTGATCGACGCGCTGATCGCGGCGCTCGCCCTGGCCGACTACGACCGCTCGACCGATGCGCTGCGACAGACCTTCGACGTGCTGTCGATCAAGCGGTTCTGAGGCCTAGAACACCGCCGCCGCGCCGATGCGCGCGCAGGCGTCCTTGAGTTCCTGCGCCACGGCGATGACGCGCTCGCCGGCGATGGGCCCGGAGAACCCCATCAGCGAGAGGACGAAGGCCACGCGCTCCTGCCTGTCGAAGACGGGCGAGGACATCGAGGTCATCCAGTAGGAGCCTTGCGGGTCGAGCGAGGTCTCGATCTCGAGCGGCCGCTGCGTCGGATCGCGGACGTAGAGCCAGTCGATGCCACCATCCAGACGGGTATCGGGGAAGCGGTGGACCACGAACTGGAAGCGGTTCTCGCGCGCGAAAGCCATGCCCTCGCGTGTGCGCTCCTGCTCTTCGAGGCTCGGCCGCGGGTCGAGCGATTCGAACCAGGCGCTGACCTGGCGTTCGGTCGACCAAGGCGAGGAATACCGAACCGAAGGGTGGGCGCAGCGGCCAGCGCGTCTCGCGATTGGCCAGCCGGTTGGTGTGCGAGCTCGAGATCGCGCGCTCACGCAGCACGACGTCGCCGCCATCGCGGAAGATCGCCGCGCAGACCGCGTCGTGGCGATGCGCCAGGACCTTCATCTCGGGCAGCGCGAGGTCGAGCGCGGTCGTGCCGAGGCTCGCCGCCCGGGCCAGCGCCGCTGCAGCCGGTCCCAGGACGTAAAGCTTGTCGCGCGTGCGGTAGAGATAGCCGGCCTCGACCAGTTCGTTGACCAGAGCGTGGCAGGTCGCGCGGTTCATCTTCAGCGCGGTGATCAGATCGGTCAGCGAAAAGGCACGGCCGGCATTGCTGGCGAGAAGATCGAGCAGGGCGACAACACGCTGGGTGCCTAGTGACGGTCTGGTCATAAGTTTGCATATACAAATTACCGTTTGCAATTGCGAACAAATTCCGCCGGTCCTATTCTCCGTCCATAATCACGAGGAGTTGGAGATGCTGGGCTCTTTGCCGATCGAGGCTGACCTGATGTTCGAGTCGCCGCCGCCGGCGCCGTTCGACTGGGTGCGCGAGGGTACCTCGTACTGGCTGTTCGAGGAGAACGGCGCGTTCGGTATCCCACGCAATGGCGTCGAGGCGGAGCCGCACAATTGGGACAGCCGTCGCTTCCAGGCCAATTTCGCCTTTCCCGACGGCCGCGTGCTTCAGCGTTCGGGCAGCGGCACGGCCGTGCCGACGCTCGATGCGGAGGGGCGTCCGGCGATCATGGGCGCCGGTCCGCTGACCTATCGCTGCATCGAGCCGTTCAAGCGCTGGCTCGTCCAGTTCGACGGCATGGTCGCCGATACCCACGTGTCGCATCAGATCGCTCAGACCGTCGATCCAGAGAAGCTCATCCCGCTCAAGTACGAGTTCGAACTCGACATGGTCGTGCCGCCGAACGAGCAGGACATCTCGCCCGAAAAGTTCTTCACCTGGGGCAAGGGCAAGCAGCGCGACGCCGCCTCGGTCGGGCTCGGCTGGCGCTTCGAGCAGATGTTGCGCGGCGAAGGCGTGGTCGAGGTCGACGGCACGAAATTCACCGCGAGGGTCAACGGCAGCCGCATCAAGCGGCGCAGCGTGCGCACCGACGGTCTGTTCCTGCGCGGTCATGCCTGGCAAGCGGTGGTCTTTCCAGACGGGCGCGCCGCCGGCTACGAGGCGCGGCCCGTGCACGATGACGGCAACGAGCCGTGGAACGAGGGCTTCGTCTACCAAGACGGCAAGATGTATCCGGCCAAGGCCACGAAAGTGCCCTGGCTCACGCATTTGCGCGAGAGCGGCGACGACGTCTCGTTCGAACTCGAATCCGAACTCGGCACGACGCGCATCGAAGGCGTGACCGAACTGACCACCTTCCAGGTCGCGCGCGGCCATCTCTGGGGTTTGGCGCTCAGCCAGAGCGGCGCGCGCTACACCTGGGACGGCGTGGTCGCGCGAGGCATGGTCGAGCGCTCCTCGACTTCGGTGGTTGGGCGCGATGGCTGACGCGCGAAAGCATATGAAGCACGGCGTTTCATCCGAGCAGATCGTTGCGCGGGCCATCGAAGTCGCGGGCTCGGACGACTTCGGCGCGGATGGCTGGCAGGAGGGGCTGGCGCGTTCGCTGGCAGGTTTCGCGCGCGTGCCGATGACACAAGAGGCACTGGCCACCCAGCATGGCAAGCTGGTCCACGATCTCGTCATGCGGCTGAAGATCGAGCAGTGGTATCAGGATCATCCCGAGACCGCCGACGAGCAGCTCGACGGTCAGGTCTTCGTCGTCGGCCTCCCGCGCACGGGCACCACGGCCATGGTCGGCATGATGGCGCTCGACGAGCGCTTTCGCTTTCTGCGCGCCTGGGAGGGCGCGAGCCCGATCCCGCCGCCCGTGGCGGGCGAGGAAGACACGGACCCGCGCGTCGTCGCAGCGCGAGGCGCGGTCGACTACACGATGGCGCACATGCATATCCGCGACGTCGACGGACCCGAGGAGGATCTCGCGATCCTCGCGGGCTTCGACATGAAGTCCTATCACGGCGTCTTGCCGATGCCCGACGACTACGTCGCCTGGTGGCTCCATGCCGATTTCACCTCGTTCTACGCCTTGCACGAACGCCTGCTCAAGCTGCTGCAGTCGCGACGCAAGCCCGGCCTCTGGCTGCTCAAGTCGCCGCCGCATCTGTTCCGGCTGAAGGAGATCGCGGCGCGCTATCCCAAGGCCAGGTTCGTCATGACGCACCGCGATCCGCGCAAGGTGATCGCTTCGGTCGCGAGCCTGCATTCGGCGCTGCACGAGGAGCGCTGCCTGCCCGGCACGATCGATCGCAAGGCGGTAGGCCCGCGCCATCTGGCGATCTGGGCCGAGGGCATGCGTCGTGCCCTGGCCGCACGCGCCGAGATCGGCGAGCACCGCTTCGTCGACGTGCGCAACGACGAGGTGGTCCAGCGCCCGATCGAGACCTTCGAGCGAATCTACGACCATCTCGGCATGGATCTGAACCCCGCGCTGCGCGCGCGGCTCGACGACTACAACAGCCGCAACGCGCCGGGCAATTTCGGCGCGCACCGCTATACGGCCGAGGAGTACGGCCTGACCGACGCGTCGATCCGCGCCGAGTTCAAGGACTACGTCGAGCGTTTCGCGCTCTGATCCGCGGCCATCCTCCCGACGAAGGGCGAGATGATCAGCCGGTCGATGAAATCGGCCATTTCCTCGGCCGAATAGGCCTCGCCCTGGTCGAGCCACCAGGCGAGCGCGTCGATCGCCGATCCCGCGGCGCAGACCGTGCCGAGATCGACCGGCACCGACGTTGGTCCGCCGTCGCCGTGCCGGCTCCACTCGCGCGCCTGGCGCACGAATTCGGCGCGCACGCGGTAGCCGGCGCCGCCGGTGAGCAGCGTGTGCCAGAGCGCGCGGCGTTCGAATACGTAGGAGCAGAGCGAGCGCAGGCCGGCGGCGCTGTCGGTCCGCTCGAAGGCGGGCACGGTCATGGCGAGCAGTTCGCGGATGAGCTCGCCCGCCACCTCGTCGAGCACCTCGACCGGCTGCGCATAGTGGCGGAAGAAGGTGGCGTAACCGACCCCGGCGCGGACGGTCAGTTCGAGGATCTGGATCTCGTCGAACGGCTTCTCCGCGAGCAGGTCGAGCATGGCCGCGCAGAGCGCTTCGCGCGTCTTGCGCTTGCGGGTGTCGCCCGAAAGACGAATTGCGCTAGTCATTTATCAATGATCCATGATATATCATGGATCATAAGCTAACACGGTATGGTCGCGTGAACAAACGCCGACCGACCACAAACAGAGGAATGCCGAATGACCGCAGTGGCGCAGGGATGCCCGGTTCACCAAGGGCGCGACGATCGCAAATCGGCGAAGATCGCCGAGGCCAATCTCGCGCCGCAGCACGGTGCGCGTCCGGTCGGGACCTTTGGCCTGTCGCGCGACCTCCTGCGTTCGCCCAAGGTGCGCCAGGCGGGTCCCGCAGGTTCGCCGACCGACGATGCCGAGATCAAGAACCCCGGCGAGGTCTCGTTCTTCTTCCTCGACGGTGAGGAGCACCGCAAGCGCCGCGCCGCGGTCGCCGGTCTTTTCGCGCCCAAGACGATCGTCACGCGCCACCAGGCGGTGATGACCAGCACGATGGACGACATCGTCGCCAAGCTATGCGCCACGGGCTCGGCCCCGCTCGACGAACTGTCCTGGCACATGGCCGTGGTCGTCGCCGCCGACATCATCGGCCTGACCGACAGCGACAGCACCGAGAATCTCGCCAACCGCGTCAAGGCCGTGCTCGATTCGTCGCTGAGCAAGAGCCGTGGTCCGCTCGGCAAGGTGGTCTTCATGATCCAGATGCTGACGCGCGTCGGCCGCTTCTGGAAGAAGGACATGGTCCCCGCGATCGCCGCGCGACGCGTGGAGCCCAAGGACGACGTGATCTCCTACATGGTGAAGGAGAACTATTCGAAGAAGGGCATGATCATGGAGGCGCTCAGCTATGGCGGCGCCGGGATGATGACCACGCGCGAATTCATCGTCATGTGCGCCTGGCACCTGTTCGAGAAACCCGATCTGCGCGAGCGCTTCCTCACCGGCGAGGAAGCGGATCAGTTCGCCATTCTCGAGGAGATCCTGCGGCTCGAGCCGGTCGCTTCGCTTATCCACCGCCGCGCGGCCGAGGACATCGAGACAAAGGACGGAGCCTCGGTGAAGAAGGGCGAGGTCGTCGCCGTGTCGATCCGCGATGCCAACACCGACGAGGCGATCACCGGCCCGTGCCCGTTCGAGCTCGATCCCGATCGGGCCAAGCGGATGAAGGTCGTCGGCCCCTACATGAGCTTCAGCGACGGCCCGCACCGCTGCCCCGGCGCGCAGGTGGCGTTGCACGAGACGCGAATCTTCCTCGATACGTTGTTCCGCCTGCCGGGTATCCGCATGGAGCGCGAGCCGGAAATCCTGTGGAGCCCGCAGATCCAGGGCTACGAACTGCGCGGCTGCGTCGTCGCCTGCGATCCTGCCTGACGCCAGCCATGGTCGCGATAACATTCATCGCCGCGGACGGCGCGGAGCGGACGATCGACGCGTCCGAAGATCTCTCGCTGATGGAAAACGCCGTCGGCAACGGGATCGAGGCGATCGAGGCCGTGTGCAGCGGCAATGCCTATTGCGGCACATGCCGGGTCTACGTCGATGCGGCCTGGCAGGGCAGGCTGGGCGAAGCAGGTGACATCGAACTGCCGATGATCGAAGCCTCGGGCGATGAGACGCCCGGCGTGCGGCTGTCGTGCCAGATCGTGGTGACGCCCGATCTCGATGGCCTGGTGGTCCGCACCCCGGCAAGCCAGGGCTGAGACGACCGACCGGCGCGAGTTTCCTTGACTTTAACCCGGCCAGTGCCTAGCTCGCCTGTCTTCCGCAGATTCTTGCCAGTGGAGTGCCCATGGCGCGCGTTACCGTCGAAGATTGCGTCGACAAGATTCCCAACCGTTTCGATCTCGTCCTGCTTGCCGCACAGCGTGCGCGTGAGATCTCGGGCGGCGCCGAACTGACCATCGATCGCGACCGCGACAAGAACCCGGTCGTCGCCCTGCGTGAGATCGCGGACGAGACCGTGCGTCCGACGCATCTGCATGAGACGCTGATCGGTTCGCTCCAGCGCGTCCTGCCCGACGACGACGATGAGGTCGATGAGATCGGCTCGCTCAGCCAGTCGGCCGAAGCGCTGCGTATCACCGCTGCGGCACCGGTGCGCAACACCTCGATCGGCGGCGACTACGACGGCTGAGCCGACTGTCCTTCCTGATACGAAAAAGGGCTCCGGAGCGATCCGGAGCCCTTTTTTGATTCGGCCTTCAGGTTCGGGAGGCTCAGACGCCCTGCGGCGAGGCGTCGCCCGAATAGCGCTTGCCCGACTTCGGCACGGCCGAACCGCGCACGGGCGCAGTCTTGTTCGGGCCACGCGGCGTCTCGGGTCGGTCGATCCTGCCGTTGTCGAGCAGTTCCTTGATCTCGTCACCCGTCAGGGTCTCAAACTCGAGCAGCGCGTTGGCGAGGAGGTGCAGCTTGTCCTCGTTGGTCTTGAGGATGTCGGTGGCGCGGGCATGCGCGCCGTCGACCAGGCCGCGGATCTCGGTGTCGATCAGCTTGTTGGTCTCGTCCGAGGCGAACAGGCGGGCCGAGCCGCCCATGCCGAGGTAGCCTTCCTGCTGCTCTTCGTACTGGAGCGGGCCAAGCTTGTCCGACATGCCCCACTTGGTGACCATGTTGCGCGCGAGGCCCGTGGCGTACTGGATGTCCGACGAGGCGCCCGAGGACACCTTGTCGTAGCCGAAGATGATTTCTTCGGCGACGCGTCCGCCCATCGAGACCGAAAGGTTCGCGTGCATCTTGTCGCGGTGGTACGAATAGGAATCGCGCTCGGGCAGGCGCATGACCATGCCGAGGGCGCGGCCGCGCGGGATGATCGTCGCCTTGTGGATGGGATCCGAGGCGTCTTCGTTGACCGAAACGATCGCGTGGCCCGCCTCGTGATAGGCGGTCATCTTCTTCTCTTCCTCGGTCATGACCATGGAGCGGCGCTCGGCGCCCATCATGACCTTGTCCTTGGCGTCCTCGAACTCCTGCATGGCGACGAGGCGCTTGTTGCGGCGAGCGGCGAGCAGCGCGGCCTCGTTGACCAGGTTGGCGAGGTCGGCGCCCGAGAAGCCCGGCGTGCCGCGCGCGATGACGCGCGGATTGACGTCGGGCGCGAGCGGCACCTTCTTCATGTGGACCGAAAGAATCTTCTCGCGACCCTCGATATCGGGGATCGGCACGACGACCTGGCGGTCGAAGCGGCCCGGACGCAGCAGTGCGGGATCGAGCACGTCGGGACGGTTGGTCGCGGCGATGATGATGATGCCTTCGTTGGCCTCGAAGCCGTCCATCTCCACCAGCAGCTGGTTCAAGGTCTGCTCGCGCTCGTCGTTCGAATTGCCGAGGCCGTGGCCGCGATGGCGGCCAACCGCGTCGATTTCGTCGATGAAGACGATGCAGGGCGCGTTCTTCTTGGCCTGGTCGAACATGTCGCGCACGCGGCTGGCGCCGACGCCGACGAACATCTCGACGAAGTCCGAGCCCGAGATCGTGAAGAACGGCACCCCGGCCTCACCCGCGATCGCGCGGGCGAGCAGAGTCTTGCCGGTACCAGGCGAGCCAACCAGCAGCGCGCCCTTGGGGATCTGCCCGCCGAGCTTGGAGAAGCGCTGCGGATCGCGCAGGAATTCGACGATCTCCTCGAGCTCCTCGCGCGCTTCGTCGATGCCGGCGACGTCGTTGAAGGTCACGCGGCCCTGGCGCTCGGTCAGCATCTTGGCCTTCGACTTGCCGAAGCCCATCGCGCCCGATCCGCCGCCCTTCTGGACCTGGCGCAGCGCAAAGAACGCGACGCCCAGGATCAACATGAAGGGCAAGGCCTGGACGAGGATGTAGAGCAGCAGGTTCGGCTCTTCGGGCGCCTTGCCCGCATACTTCACGCCGTTGTCCTGCAGCAGGGTCGGCAGGGTCGTGTCGTTGGGGATGGGGATCGTGCTGAAGCTGTCGCCGTTCTTGTACTTGCCGACGATGCGGTCCTCGCCGATCTGGACTTCGGAGACCGTGCCTTCCGCGACCTTGGTGCGGAAATCCGAATAGCGGACCGCCGTACCGACGTCGGTACGAGCCCCGAACATCGAGACAACCATGAGGAGGGCAAGGAAGATACCGCCCCAGACGAGGAGGCTCTTGATCCAGGGGTTACCGGTGGGCTGGTCGTCGTTCATGATGCGCGTGGAATCCTTTTCGTGTCCCAATGTAGGCCACAAGGACTGAATGGCAAGTTAGCGCGGGGCGATCAGTGTCATCGTCCGGGCGAATGATCGGGGCGAAGCGAGACAGCGTCTGTGCCCGGCGCTATTCTGGCGGAAACACGAAGGGAGAGCGCCTGATGCCGGTAACGACCGAGGACTATGTCGCCATCGCCGATCACCTCGCGCGCTATTGCTGGCACGTCGACGAGGGGAACGAAGAAGGCTGGATCGCGCTCTGGGCTGAGGACGCGGTCTTCGCGGGTGTCACGCCCGAACCCGTGCAAGGCCGTGAGGCGTTGCGCCAGATCGTGCGGATGGGACAGGCCAGCGGTCCGGGCAAGACGCGCCACGTCGCCGCGAACCTCATGTGCGACTACCAGGGTGGTCGCGATAGGGTGCACGCCAGCTATTACAACTACGTCACCAACTGGGCCGACGGTGCAAAGATGACGGTCATGGCCATGTCGAAAGCGCAACTGGTGCGCAGCGGCGAGGGCTGGCTGATCCAGCGACAGGATTCGGCGATGCTGGTAGCCTGAGGGGACTCGCGGATGTCCATCAAGAGGATCGTCATGGTCAAGCGCAAGCAAGGCCTCACGCCCGATCAGTTCCGCGAGGGCTACGAGAACAGCCATTCGCGCATCGCGGTCGAACTGTTCGGCCACCTATGGCTCGAATATCGGCGCAACTACCTCACGAGCGGCTACAGCTTCGAGCCGGGAAGCGGTGACGGAACGGGCGGGCCCGAGGAGATCGGTTTCGATGCCGTCTCCGAATTCGTCCTGCGCGATGCGGCGGCGCTTGAAGAAATGGGCCGGATCGCCCTGGCTAACCATGACCGGATCAAGGAGGACGAGGCCCGCTGGTTCGAGCAGACGCGCTGTTGGCTGGTGGGGTGTGAGACCGTTGTGGAAGACCTGCACCCCACCGCTTAGGCCTTGATCAGCTCGTAATCCCCGGCATCGTCGACGCGGGCCTTCCAGCCCGGGTAGACGACGATCGTGGTGAAGGTTTCCTCGATGATCGCCGGGCTGGCGACCTCGGTGCCCGGGGCAAGGTCCGAGCCGAGGTAGATCGGCGTCTCGGCAAAGCCCTGGCCGAGATTGGCGCGGCGGGTCTTGGCGGGCCTGGGGGTGGCGCCCGAAGGGGTGAAGCCACCTTTGGCCTGCGGCGAGGGCGTCGCGATCTGCGCGACCAGACGCACGCCCGAAATCTCGGGCACCTCGTGCTCGCGGATGTGGTTGTATTCGGCCATGTGGCGCTGGTTGAACAGCTCGATCGCCTGCGCGCCGAAGCCCTCGTCGATGAACGACAGGTCGTGAAGCTTGCCCTCGGCCTTGTAGTCGAAGGTCAGCGAGAAGTTCTGCCCCGGATAGCGCATGTTGAGCTGGTACTGGATCGTCAGGTCGGCCGGATCGAAGCCGGCGCCGCGGAAATAGTGATCGGCGCGCTTGGCGACGTCGGTCCACAGCGTGCGGACCTTGTCGAGATCGAGCTCGGTGGCCTTGGCGATGTAGGAGCGTTCCTCGTCGATCGTCGGATTGGCGACGAGCGTGCCGAGCGCCGAGAAGGTCGGCGAGGCCTTGGGAACGAGTACCTTGTTGATGCCCAGGTCCTCGGCCTGGATGGCGGCGAAGGCCGGACCGTTGCCGCCATAGGCGAGCATGACGAGGTCCTTGGGATCGATGCCCTTGCCCGCCGTGGTGCGGCGCACGCCCTGGCTCATGTTGGCATTGACCACGCGCCAGGCGTCGAAGGCCGCGTCCTCGGCGCCATAGCCCATCTCGGCGCCGAGCTGGGAGAAGGCTTCTTCCACGCCGTCGCGCTTGAGACGGAACGAGCCGCCGGCGAAGCCTTCGTCGGTCGAGAGGATGCCGAGCATGACCAGAGCGTCGGTCACGGTCGGGCTCGTGCCGCCGCGGCCGTAGCAGATCGGGCCGGGTTCGGAGCCGGCCGACTTCGGGCCGACCTGGAGCGCGCCGTTGTTGACGTTGACGATGGAGCCGCCACCCGCGCCGAGCGTCTCCACCTTCACCATCGGCACGCCGATCAGGTAGCGGTGGTGCATGTTCCAGCCGGCCTCGGCTGGGGCCTGTCCCCCGACCACGACCGACATGTCGTAGGATGTGCCGCCCATGTCGACGCAGAGCAGGTTCTCGTGGCCTTTGGCCAGGCCCGCGTGGGCAGAGCCGATGACGCCGCCCGCAGGACCAGAAGCCAGCACGCGGATCGGCGCGCCGTCGATGTATTCCTTGGTCATCACGCCGCCCGAAGCCTGCATGACCATCAGCTGGTTCTTGTAGCCGCCCTCGGCGAGGCGCGTGACCAGCCGCTCGAGATAGGCGGTGACGCGCGGGCCGCAGTAGGCGTTGACGATCGTCGTCGAGGTGCGATCGTACTCGGGCGCGCGCGGCAGGACCTCGTGGCTCGCCGAGATGTAGGCGTTCTGGATCTCCTGGGTGACGATCTCCTTGGCGCGCTTCTCGTGCTCGGGATTGACGAAGGAGAACAGGAACGAGATCGCGACGGCCTCGACACCCTGGAGGCGCAACTTGCGGCACTGTTCGCGCAGCGCGTCCTCGTCGAGCGCCTGGTGGATCGAGCCGTCGTGGAGAATGCGCTCGGGCACGGTAAGGCGGCGGCGACGCGGGGTGATCTGCTTGGGCGGCGCCAGACGCACGTCCCAGATGTCTTCCTTGAAGCCCCGGCGGTATTCGATCTCGTCGCGGAAGCCCTCGGTGGTGATCAGGCCGGTCAGCGCGCCGTTCATCTCGATCAGCGTGTTGTCAGCGACGGTCGTGCCGTGGACGATCGCCTCGCATTGGCCGAGGAAATCGCGCAGCGACAGGCCTTCCTTCTCGGCCAGCTTGCCGAGGCCTTCGAGAACGCCGACCGACCGGTCTTCGGGCGTCGACAGGTTCTTGTGGAGGATGACTTCCGTGCCCTTCAGGAGCGCGAAGTCGGTGAAGGTGCCGCCGATGTCGATGCCAACGCGATAGCTCATTGTAATCCCTTACCCCTGATCCTCCCCGGAACGGGGAGGGGGACCGCGCTGCGCAGCAGCGTGGTGGAGGGGGCTTTCCGCGAAATGCGGCGCCCGCCTGCCAACCCCCTCCACCATCCTGCGGATGGTCCCCCTCCCCGTGCCGGGGAGGATAATTGTTACTCGGCCGCCTGCGGCAGCAGATCGTCCACACCCATCTCGCGGCGCAGCGCCGCGGTGGCGTCCCAGTCGACCTCCAGCGTATATTCCGCCAGCGAACCCGTCAGCACGACGCCATACTTGGCGCGCGCGGCCTCGACCGAAACGTACTCGTCGAGCACGTCTTCCTTCACCTGCTCGGGGTCGCGCAGCAGGGCATGGCCGAAGCCGGCGCCGCCACCGTGCTGGTAGGCGATGACCGCGCCCGTCGGCAGCAGGTCCTGCGCCGTGTGCTCGATCTTGCGCTCGTTCGCCGAACCGACCTCGAAGTGGTTCGAATAGGGGATCGCATCGTCGCCGCCGCACATGCCGCGCAGCGGGTGATCGGCCGAGACCATCCAAGCCATCGCCGAAGTGGGCTTGAGCACCTGCTTGACGTTGAGGCTGCCCGCCTGGCCGCGCCACTGGCCGGCGCCGCCGCCGTCGGTGGTCATCTCGCGGCTGATGTTGAGAATCGGGAAGCGGCTCTCGGCGTCCTCGGCCTCGGACAGGATCAGGCTGCCGAGCGCATTGGGGCACGAGCCCCAGCCGTCGATGCCCTGTACGGCCGAGACGTCCATCGAGCGGCAGTCGACGCCCTGGTCCATCCACATCATGCCTTCGTCGTCGAAGCCGATCACGGCGTTGGGCATGCCGATCTTGTAGAGCTGCGGCTGCGAGCGCTCGGGCGCGACGTTGCTCAGCGCCAGACAGACCGCCTCGGTGATCTCGCAGGCCGGGTGGAAAGAGCCGAGCGCGGCCGGCTTGTTCGGCGGCGGCTGGGCGATGCAGCCCTCGGGAATGACGATCTCGACCGCGTCGAAGAAGCCTTCGTTCTTGACGATCGTCGGGTCCATCGCCGCGACGACCTGGGTCATCACGTAGGAGCGGCTGTTGGCGAAGGTGTTCCACACGCCGATCAGGTCCTGACGGTCGTCGGTGCCCGTCAGGTCGACGGTGAGCTGGTCACCTTTGATCGTGCAGGTGACGTGGACCTTGATGTCCTTGGTGCCGGCGGTGTCGTGGTCGATCAGCACGGTGGCCTCGTAGGACCCGTCGGCCCACTTCGTCACCTCTTCGCGCACGCGCTTCTCGGTGTGCTCGATCGAGTGGTTGATCGCCGCCTTGATCGTGTCCGAGCCCCACTTGCCGATCAGTTCCTGCAGCATGCGGTTGGCATATTGGACGCCACCGATCATCGCCGCGAGGTCGCCCGCGAAGGTTGCGAAGCGGTTGTTGCGCGTGACCATGTCGAACACGTCGCGGCGCAGCTCGCCGCGGTGGACCAGCTTGAGGCAGGGCAGGACCAGGCCTTCGGTGAAGATGTCCTTGGCGTCGAGCGAGAAGCCGCCCGGATCCTTGCCGCCGGTGTCGCCCTGGTGCGCCTGCAGGGTCTGGATGCAGATCAGCTCGCCCGTGTCGTCGTAGACCGGGCCATAGACGCAATAGTCGGGCAGGTGGCCGCCGCCGTGATCGGGGTCGTTGGCGACGAAGATGTCGCCCGGGCCCCAGTCGTAGCGGTCCTGGTTCATCAGGCCCCAGCGCGTTTCCATCTGGTTGACGAAGGTGAGGTGCGGGGTCCCCACCGCGCCCATCGCCAGGCGGCCGTTCGCGTCGACGATTGCGGCGTTGCGCTCGTTCGACTGGTTGATGATCGGCGAAGAGGCGGCGCGGCCGAGGAAGGTCGCGGACTCGAAGCAGACGGTCTCGAACGCGCCGCGGATGATGTCGGCGGTGACCTGATCGATCGTCACCGCGGTCGGCAGCGGGTCGCGCTTGGCGGCAAGCTTTCGATTGAGCTCGTAGGACATGGCGTGTGATCCTCTCTCCCGGGCGCTTCACGCCACGGTTATTCCCGGCGAATAGCTACCACGCGGGGCGCATTCTCGACAGAGCGCGCGGCGCGATAGGCAGATTGTGAAGTCGTGGGTTATGGCTCCGCGACAGACAGGAGAAGCGCCGCGTGATTCCGATCCACCCCGTCTATGCCGCCATGGGCACGACGATCTTCGAGCAGATGTCGGGCCTGTCGCGCGAACTGGGCGCGATCAATCTCGGGCAGGGCTTCCCGGACGAGCCCGGCTCGCCCGATCTGATCGCGGCCGCGGCGCGGGCCTTGGCCGAGAAATCGAACCAGTATCCGCCGAGCCCCGGCCTCCCCGAACTGCGCGACGCCGTGACCGCGTTCTATGCACGGCGGCAGGGTTTGGTGCTGCGCCGGGACGAGGTGATCGTGACTTCGGGCGCGACCGAGGCGCTGGCGGCGGCTCTGTTCGCGCTGGTGCGGCCAGGGGACGAGGTCGTGCTGTTCCAGCCCGCCTACGATGCCTATGCGCCGCTGGTCGAAAGGGCGGGCGGGGTGCCGGTCTCGGTGGCCTTGACCCCGCCCGCCTGGGCCTATGATGCGGCCAAGCTTGAGGAGACATTAACGGAGCGGACACGCATCCTGATTCTCAACGATCCGCTGAATCCGGCGGGATCTGCGGCCAGCGAGGCAGAGCTCGCTGCCATTGCAGAGCTCTGTGGGCGATACGATCTCTACGCGATCTGCGACGAGGTTTGGGAGGACGTCCGCTTCGACGGTGTGCGGCATCGCTCGCTGCTCGATTTTCCGGGTATGGGCGAACGCGCGGTCAAGATCGGTTCGGCCGGCAAGATCTTCGGGCTCACCGGCTGGAAGATCGGCTGGATGTGCGCCCGCGGCGACCTGACGCTGACCCTGGCGCGTGCACATCAGTTCCTGACCTTCACGTCGCCGCCGGCGCTGCAATGGGCCGTGGCCGAGGGCCTGACGAAGCCCGACGACTGGTTTGCCGCGCAGAATCAAACCTGGGCCGCGTCGCGCGAACGGCTGAAGGTAGGTCTGACGGCGGCGGGCTATGCCGTCCTGCCGAGTGTCGCGACCTGGTTCCTCTGCGTCGATCTGGCGGCTTCGGGCGTGATGCTCGACGATCGGACCTTCAGCGAGCGCGCGGTGCGCGAGGCGGGCGTCGCCTCGATCCCGGTCTCCGCGCTGTTCGATGACGTCGGCGCTCTCGGCGGACCGCGGCATGTCGTGCGGTTCTGCTTCACCAAGCCCGATGCCGTGCTCGACGCGGCCGTCGAGCGGCTGGCGACCTTCCGGCGCGAACTCGTCGCAAAACAGGGTTAAGGCGCTGGCGCGTGGGCAAGATTTACAATAGCTTGTTAGCCGGAAATCCCGACAGAAGGGGGCGTACAGAGGAATGAGGGAGGTCGCTTACGGGGCGAGTGTCGATGCGGACACGCCCGGCAATGATCCGACGCCGTCTCGCTTGACCATTGCCTTGGCTTGGGTCGCTGCGCGGCAGGCCAGAAATCGGGTTCTCGATTCTTCGCTGTTCGCCGATCCCGCCTGGGACATCCTGCTCGATCTCTACATCTGTCATGCCCAGGACGTGCGCGGAACGATCAGCGATGCCTGCATCGCTTCGAGCGTACCCGCGACGACGGCGCTGCGGTGGATCAGCATCCTCGAGAGCCGAGACCTGGTCACGCGTTCGCGCGATCCCAAGGACCGGCGGCGCACCTTCCTCAATCTTTCCGCCCAAGGCGTGCGGAAGATGGAGGAGGCGCTCGACGGAGCGTCGGCGAGCGATGCGAAACTGGGTCTGGGTCGGCTGCGAGCCGTGAAATAGTCAGTCCGATCCCGGTGGCAGGAGCGAAACATGCCTTTCTACGACTATAGTTGCCTGTCGTGCGATCACCGGTTCGAGGTGCTGCAGAAGCTGAGCGACCCTGCGCCGCGGGAATGCCCGGCCTGTGGCCGCGAAGGCGTGGAAAAGCAGGTTTCCGCACCGGCGATCCAGTCCGCGAGCGGCGGTGGTCACGTGCACGGACCCGGCTGCCGGCACTAGCCGATCAGGCGTTGAGCCCGCCGTTGACGCTGACGATCTGGCCGGTGATCTTCGCCGCGCCCGGGCCGCAGAGGAACACCGCCATCGGCGCGATGTCGGCCGGCGTCGGCAGATCCAGACCCGCGCGCTTGGCCGCGGATTCCATCCGTTCGGAACCCATCAGTTCGGCGGTGCGGCTTTCGAGCACGTAGCTCGGCGCGATCGCGTGCACACGGATGAGATCGCGCGCGGCTTCGACCGCGAGGTTGCGGACGAAGCCAATCTCCGCCGCCCGCGCGGCCCCTATGATCGTCTGGCGTGGCGCGGCGAACTTGCCGGCGTCGGAGATGAAACCGATCAAGGTGCCGCCGCGCTCGGCGAGAGCGGGGTAGGCAGCATGGGCCAGGCGCTGGAACCAGGCGGCCGAGAGGTCGTAGAAGGCGGTGAAGTGCTCGGGCGTCGTGTCCTTGAACAGCCCGGTCAGCCGGCCTTCGCGCGGCCCGGTCGAGACGCAGTCGACCACCGCGTCGAGCCGCCCGAACCGCGCCTTGGCTTCGGCAACGATCCGCGCCGCGGCATCAGCCTTCGTCACGTCCTCGGCGACAAAGTCCGCCGCCGTGACGTGCTGCAGCGAGGTGGCGAACGCGGCGAGCTTCGCGGCGTCGCGACCCTGGATCACCACGGCCCAGCCCTGCGCAGCCGCTTCGCGTGCGATCGCTTCACCAACCGAGCCGGTGCCGCCGGTCACGAGCATGACCGGGCGCGACAGGGGCTCAGTCACCATCGTCCTGCACCTGTCCGCGCATGTCGTCGGGCGCGAGGTCGGAGAAGCGGGTGATCCGCGCTTCGAAGCGCATGCGCACACGACCGGTCGAACCGTGGCGCTGCTTGGCCACAATCAGTTCGGCAAGGCCGGTGACCTGCTCCATCTTCGCGCGCCATTCTTCCCATTTCGCGTGAACGTCGGGCGGATCGGTTTCAGCCGGATACTTCGGCTCGGTCGCGTTGACGTAGTAGTCCTCGCGGAACACGAACCAGACCATGTCGGCGTCCTGCTCGATCGAGCCCGACTCGCGAAGATCCGAGAGCATCGGCCGCTTGTCTTCGCGCTGCTCGACCGCACGGCTGAGCTGCGACAGCGCGATCACCGGGCAGGACAGCTCCTTGGCCAGCGTTTTCAGGCCGCGGCTGATCTCCGAGATCTCGTTGACGCGGTTGTCGTTGGCGCGGCCCGTGCCCTGGAGCAGCTGGAGGTAGTCGACCACGATCAGGCCGATGTTGTGCCGACGCTTGAGCCGGCGTGCACGCGTGCGCAGGCCCGCGATCGTCAGCGCCGGGGTATCGTCGATAAACAGCGGCAGTTCGGCGAGCCGCTGGCTGGCATAGGACAGCTGCTGGAAGTCCTCCCGGCTGATCTTGCCCATGCGCAGCGCTTCGGAGCTGATGCCCGACTGCTCGGCCAGGATACGCGTGGCGAGCTGGTCGGCGCTCATTTCCAGGCTGAAGAAGGCCGTGGCCGCGCCGATCGATTTTTCGTCGTCAATGCCGTCTGCGCGATCGCGCCGCATGCGGTCGGCGGCGTTGAAGGCGATGTTGGTGGCGAGCGAGGTCTTGCCCATGCCCGGACGACCGGCGAGGATGATCAAGTCGGAATCGTGCAGGCCGCCGATCTTCTGGTTGATCGAGGTGAGGCCCGTGGTCTTGCCCGAGACATGGCCACCCGAATTGAGCGCCTTTTCGATGCCGGCGATGGCAACGCGGGTGGCGGTGGCGAAGCCCTTGGCCTCATTGCTCGTACCCGCGCCCTCTGCGACCTTGTAGAGCGAGGCTTCGGCCCGCTCGATCTGCTCCATCGGCGCGACCGATTCGGACGTGTCCATCGCGCCTTCGACCAGCCCGCGCCCCACCGAGACCAGTTCGCGCAACAGGGCGAGATCATAGATCTGCTCGGCCAGTTCCCGGGGTGCGAGCAGGCCCTGGCCGTCGGCGGTCAATCGCGCGAGATAGGAGAGGCCGCCGAGCTCCTTGAGCCCCTCGTCCGATTCGAAATAGGGCCGCAGCGTCACCGGGGTGACGATGGCGGCGCGATCCATCAGCTGGGTGATCCGCTCGAAGATGCGTGCGTGCGCGGGCTCGAAGAAATGCGCCGGGCTGATCTGCACCGGAAGCTCTTCCATCACGCGGTTGTCGATGAGCACAGCGCCGAGGAAGGCGGCCTCTGCTTCGATGTTCGCGGGCAGCGTGCGTAGCGCCGCATCGGGTTCGCGGGTCAGGGTCGCCAGGTCGGTCATAAGCCGCCGTCAATGCGCTCTTGCTGACTCGCGGGCAAGTGGGGGCATTGCAGGCCACGCGGGATAGCCCTGTGCAAAACCATGACAGGCTTCATGCCGTCCCGATGAAGCGCACTCTTGCCGCGCCTTGCTGCATTTGCGAATGCTGCGCGTGGAATGACGCGCATCACGCACATCGAACTCGACGAGGCCACGATCCTGTGGCGCAACGCCGATATCGAGCAGGAACGGCGGATCGCGATCTTCGATCTCAAGGAAGAGAACGTTTTTCGGCCCTTGCGTGCCCATGCCGCGGGGCAGGAGGGGCCCTATCACCTGCGGCTTTCGGTCAATGACGGGCGGCTGGTGCTCGAAATCTCGAACGAGCAGGGCCTGCCGATCGAGACGCTGGTACTCGGCCTCGGTCGCTTCCGCCGGCCGATCCGCGAATACTTCGCGATCTGCGATTCCTACTACCAGGCGATCCGCAAGGCGACCGCGACCGAGATCGAGACGATCGACATGGCTCGCCGCGGCATCCACAACGAGGCGGCCGAGATGCTGCTCGAACGGCTCGATGGAAAGGTGGAAACCGACTTCGCCACGGCCCGACGCCTCTTTACCCTGATCTGCGTCCTGCATATCAGGGGTTAGGGATCGAATACGGGACGTTAGAATGGCCAGGAAGGCGAGCAGCCGCACGCAGTTGCGGGTGCTGGGTGCGCTCATACTGATCGCATTGGTCGGCGGCCTCTATGGCTGGTGGCATCTGCATCACTGGCGCCCCGAGCGGTCGATCTACCGCGTCCAGGGCGTCGAGATCGGCGTTGACGACGGTGAGGTCGATTGGCGCGCGATCAAGGCGATCGGCGCCGACTTCGTCTATATCGATGCCAGCGCCAGCGCCTTTGCGCGTGATCCCGCCTTCACGCGCAACCTGACCGGCGCGCGCGGCGCCAAGCTGCAGGTCGGCGCGCTGCACCGCTACGATCCCTGTCAGCCGGCCGATCGCCAGGCGGCGAACTTCGTCACCGTCGTGCCGCGCGATCCGACGATGCTGCCCCCCGCGGTCGAGCTCGATCGGCTGGCCGACGATTGCCCGGTCAAGGTCAGCGATGCCGCGATTCAGAGCGAGCTGACGACCTTCCTCAACCAAGTCGAGACGCATACGGGCAAACCCTCGCTGCTCAAGCTTACCGAGCGGTTCGAGACGCGTTATCAGGTCGCCAACACGATCGACCGCAACGTCTGGCTGGTGCGCAACCGCTTCCAACCCGACTATGCCGGGCGGCCGTGGGCCTTGTGGACCGCGAACGACGCCTTCTCCAACGAGGCCAGCGGAGCCGATTTGCGATGGGTGGTACTGCAGCCGTGACGCCGAACCAGAACACGCTGATCGCCGCAGCGCGCGACGCCGCGACCCGGGCCTATGCGCCCTATTCGGACTTCCACGTCGGCGCGGCGCTGGCCTTTGCCGACGGCTCGGTGGTCACCGGCAGCAATGTCGAGAACGCCAGCTACGGCCTCGCGCTCTGTGCCGAGACGGTGGCCGTGGCGAGCGCGATGAATGCCGGCACGCGCGGCGGCCTCGTCGCGGTCGCGGTGATCGGCGGCAAGCCGGGCGGTGCGCCGGCCACGGTCACGCCCTGCGGTCGCTGCCGCCAGGTGCTCAATGAACTCGCGCAACTTGGCGGCACCGATCCCGTGATCTGGTGCGCGGGCGGGGCGGAGGTGCTCGAACTGCGCCTGTCAGACCTGCTGCCGCACGCCTTCGGTCCGGCCAACCTCGGCTAGAGGCAAGCTTTCGCACGATACGGGCATTGTGCGATTCCGCGTTTCTGCCCATCCTGATCCGCGACGATGGACATGCGCGTGTGACCGATTAAAGGTCGTATGCGTATCATAAAGCGAGAGGATGCGGGCAATGACGGATATCAGCGGCAAGGCGGCAGTGGTCACCGGCGGCGGCAGCGGCATCGGCATGGGACTGGCCAAGGAACTGGCGAGGCAGGGCGCTTCCGTCGTGATCGCCGACATCATCTTGACCAATGCCGAGACGGTTGCCGAGGCGATCAAGGCCGCGGGCGGTAAGGCCGTGGCGATCGAGTGCGACGTTACCGACCGCGACTCGATCCGCCGCCTGAAGGACCAGGCCAATGCCGCCTTCGGGCCGATCCAGCTCGTCTTCGCCAATGCCGGCGCGACCTCGTTCGATCCGCTGGTCGAGATGTCAGAGGACGACATCGAGTGGATCGTCGACGTCAACCTGATGGGCGTGATGCGCACGACCCGCGCCTTCCTGCCCGACATGATCGCGGCGGGCGGCGGGCATGTCTGCGCTACGGCCTCCATGGCGGGGCTGCTGCCCGGCTGGATCCCGACCCACGCGCCCTACTCGGCGGCGAAGGCGGGAATCATCGGCCTGATGATGAACCTGTCGCTCGAACTCAAGGAACACGGCATTCATACGACCTCCTATTGCCCCGGCGGCGTCGCCACGGGGATGAAGGTCAACAACGCCAAGTATCGTCCGGCCAAGTTCGGCGGGCCGGGTGAGGGCGAGGTCCATGTCAGCCAGGAATCGACCGACGTCGCCGCGAGCCAGCCATTCTACACGCCCGAGGCCGTGGCGCCGATCGTGCTCGATGCGGTGAAGCACAATCGTGCCTTCGCTTTCGACCATCCCGAACAGCGTGTGCATTTCCGCAGCACTTATTCGGACGTGGTCGAGGCCTGCTACGACGCGACCCAGGCCTGGGAGGACGAGCACGGCATGCCCGAGGCCAATCCCCACGGCGCGATGCTGCTCAACCCGACGGGGTAGTTTTTGATCCCTTCGTCGTCACCCTGAAGATGTTTCAGGGGCCATTTCCCGGTCGAGATCGGAGCGCTACTCGGCAGCAAGGCCGTGCCGCACAGGATCTCCGACCTGCCTGCGCTTTCCGCGCGATGGACCCGGAAACGGGTTCAGGGTGACGGGCTGGGTTGAGGAAGCGTCAATGGGCTCCTCGCCTCTTTTGCGAGCCGCTCGCAATGCCTATAGAGGGCCGATGTTCAACGATCTCTCCTCGCTCCCCGCCTTCTTCGCCACCCGCCGTTCGGGCAAGCCGCGCGACATGATCGCGCCCGGGCCCGATGCGGCGCAACTGCACCGCATCCTCGCCGCCGCGACGCGCGTGCCCGATCACGGCAAGCTCGCGCCCTGGCGGCTCGTCGTGATCGGCCCCGACAAGCGAGACGCTTTCGCCGCGCTGCTCCAGCGCGCGCTGCGCGAAGCCAAGCCCGATCCCAGCGAGCGCGAGATTGCCGCGGCCGAGGAGTTCGCGAGGCAGGCACCGGTGCTGGTGGTCGCGGTCTCGGTGCCCGATGTGGGTTCGAAGATTCCCCTCTGGGAGCAGGAGCTGTCCGCCGGCGCGGTCTGCATGAACCTGCTCAACGCCGCCCATGCCGAGGGCTTCGTCGGCAGCTGGCTGACCGATTGGCCGGCCTTTTCCGATACGGTGCGCGTGGCATTTTCGCCCGGTGGGCGGATCGCCGGGTTCCTGTTCCTCGGCACGCCGGGGCGTGAGTTGCAAGAACGCCCGCGGCCTGAGTTCGCCGACGTCGTGTCGGAATGGGTGCCGCCGGCCGGCTGATCAATCCCCGTCGAGCAGGTTGCCGAGACCGCCGAGGATCGAACCCTCGCCGCGGTTCTGGCCTCCGCTCGAGCCGGCGGCGGCGAGCATGCGGCCGGCCAGGCGCGCGAAGGGCAGCGACTGGATCCAGACCTTGCCCGGGCCGCGCAGCCGCGCGAAGAACAGGCCCTCGCCACCGAACAGCATCGAGCGCACGCCGCCCGCGCCGATCACGTCGAAGTCGACCGAGGGCGTGAACGCGGCGATGCAACCGGTGTCGACGTGGAGCTCCTCGCCCGGCGCCAGCTCGCGCTCGACGATCGTGCCGCCCATCTGGACGAAGACCCAGCCGTCGCCTTCGAGCTTCTGCATGATGAAGCCTTCGCCGCCGAACAGGCCGGTCAGGATCTTGCGCTGGAAGTGGATGCCGATCGACACGCCCTTGGCCGCGGCAAGGAACGAGTCCTTCTGGCAGATCAGGGTGCCGCCGTAGTCGGACAGCTTGATCGGCAGGATCGCGCCGGGGACCGGGGCCGAAAAGGCGACGCGCGCCTTGCCCTGTCCCTGGTGCGTGAAGACCGTGGTGAACAGGCTCTCGCCCGTGACCAGTCGCTTGCCCGCGCCGAGCAGCTTGCCCATGAAGCCGCCTTCCTGCGCGCGGCCGTCGCCGAACACCGTGGTCATGGCGACCGAAGCGTCCTTCCAGACCATGGCGCCGGCCTCGGCCACGGCGCTCTCGCCGGGATCGAGTTCAATCTCGAGGAACTGGAGCTCCTGGCCCTTGATCTCGAAATCGATATCGTCCGAGACATTGGCGTTGCGGCTGTGATGGGACCAGGGGCTCGAAGACATGGAGTGCTCCTCAGCAAGGAAATGTGCGGAGCCGTCTATCGGGGAATGGGGTGACGGGAAAGAGTCAGGCTCAGCCTGCTGTCGCATCCTGACGCATCCGCGTCGGCGAGGCGGCGAACCAGCGCTGGCAACTGCGCGTCATCACCGACTGCTCGGCGAAACCCAGCCGCTCGGACACCCGCAGGAAGTCGAGCCGCGTCTGCTGCAGATAATAGAGCATCATGTCGCGGCGCACCTCGTCCTTGATCTTCTGGAACGCGGTGCCCTCGGCGCGCAGCTTGCGGTGCAGGGTGCGCGGATGCAGGTGCAGCGCGGCGGCGATCGACTCGTTGGTGCAGAGGCCCGTGCCCAGGTGCTGCATGACCAGCCCGCGCACTTCGGCGTGGAGGGGCGGGTGCTGGCGCGGGAAAGCACTGTCGATGAAGGCGGCGACGCGCGCGAAGGCTTCGGCATCGGGCTCGACCACGGGCGCGGCGAGATCGGCGGCGGAGAAGCGAACGCCGTCCTCGTTCTGGCCGAAGCGCACCTCGCAGCCGAAATGGCGGCGATAGGCGCGCAGCGGCAGCAGCGGCTGGTGGCGGAAATGGACGCGGCGCACGCGCGCATGGCCACCGGTGATTTCCAGTGCGGCGAGATGGCCGATGAGGATGATCTGCTCGACGAGCTGGGTCTTGACCGGCACGCCTTCGAGCAGGATGTCGTGCGCCGAGAACAGGCCGCCGTCCGCAAGCCGTGTCACCCGGATCCGCGCGGCGAGGCTGTGGGCATAGGCGTGCTCGCTGACATAGGTCAGCGCCTCGCCGAACGTGCGCGAGTTCTTCATCGCCAGGCCCAGCGGCCCGAACATGCCACCGCCGCCCTGCCGGTGCGCAAGCCGCAGGCCGAGGTCGGGGCAGCGCAGCTCGACGGCGGCGAGCTCGAGCAGGTGGATCGCCTGGCGATAGGTCGCCTCGGGCGCGGCGATGCCGGCGCGGCGTAGCAGATCCTGCGGATCCCCGCCGAGCTCGGTGACGAGCTCGGGGAAATGGCGCAGCATCTGCGCGTGGACGGTGTCGAACAGGTCGGTCACGGTGGCAGGCATCACTGGGGGCATCCTCGCCGCTGTCCGAGCCGATTTGTCCAAATCGGTCAAGCGTTGCCTGTGCGGCTGCGCGTAAGCTCTCGCGACGTCGCGGTCCGGAGTCGGTGCCGACGCTTGGGAGAGACACATAATGGATGCCACCAGCGAGGACCTGCGCGCGCTGTTAGATCGGGATCGCATTCGCCAGTGCATCGAGCGCCTGGCGCGCGGCGAGGACCGGCGCGACGGGGCGATGATCAAGGCCGCCTACTGGCCCGACTCGGTCACCGACTACGGCGTGTTCCAAGGCGACTTCGATGCCTATTACGCCTGGGTGATCCCCGGCAGCGACGCGATCACCAACACCCAGCACGTGCTCGGCCAGTCCTACACCGAGCTCGACGGCGACAGCGCCAGGGTCGAGACCCACGTCGTTTCCTACCACCGCGTCGACATGGGCACCGAGGAGCGCGATACCGTGATCGGCGGGCGCTACCTCGATCTCTTCGAAAAGCGCGACGGCGAATGGCGGATCGCCGGCCGGACGATGCTCTACGACTGGTATCAGGACTGGGGGCAGTCGATCGACTGGTCGCAGGGCGTCATGGGCATGCCCTTCAGCCAGGAATGGTTCTCGGGCCGCGCCAATGGCGATCGTAGCGTAGACTTCTTCAAGGGATCGAATTGATGGGCGCGCTCACGGGCAAGGTCGCGGTCGTTACCGGCGCCAGCCGCGGCATCGGCAAGGGCATTGCCCTCGTGCTGGCCGAGCAGGGCGCGACGGTCTACGTGACCGGCCGCACGGTGACCCCGGGCGAATACTACCTGCCGGGCACGGTCGGCGAGACCGCGGCGCTATGCACCGAGCGCGGCGCGGCCGAGGGCGGCAAGGGCATTGCCGTCGCCTGTGATCACGGCGACGACGCACAGGTCGCGGCTCTGTTCGAACGTGTGAATGCCGAACAAGGCCGGCTCGACCTGCTCGTCAACAACGCCTTCCAGCTTTCGGACGATCTGATCGTCAAGCAGCCGTTCTGGGAAAAGCCGCTTTCGAACCTCGAGATGTGGCAGGTCGGGGTGAAGTCCAGCTTCGTCGCGGCCTGGCACGCGGCGAAGATCATGGTCCCGCAGAAGTCGGGACTGATCGTGGCGATCGGTGGCTATGCGGCGGTCTCCTATACCTTCGGCGTCGTCTTCGGGACGGCCAAGTCCGCGGTCGACCGCATGGCGCGCGATATGGCGATCGAGCTCGAGCCGCACGATGTCGCCTCCGTCTCGTTGTGGCAGGGGCTCACCTTCACCGAGAAGGCGCATTACAACCTCAACGCCAATCCCGACATGAAGGGCAGCACGGTCACCAATCCCGACATCGGTTCCTCGGTCGAACATCCCGGGCGGGTGATCGCGGCGATGGCCGCCGACGACAAGATCATGCGCCTTTCGGGCGGCACTTTCATCACTGCCGAGGCGGCGCAGCTTTATGGCGTGACCGACACCGACGGGCGGACGATCCCTTCGTTGCGGGCCGAGCGCGGCTCGCCGATCTGGCAACCGATCCGGGCGCATGGATATGGCAATGGACGCTAAGCTCGCGGCGCTGCTCGACAAGCAGGACATTTCCGAGGCGCTTGCGCGCTTCAGTCGCGGCATGGACCGGCTTGATCGCGCGCTCTACCTCTCGGCGTTCCACGAAGACGCCGAAATGGCGGCGGGGCCTTTCGTCGGGCTCGCATCGGAATGCGCCGACTGGGCCTTTCCGATGCACGAGCAGGGGCAGATCCTGACGCACCATGCGCTGCTCAACACGACCATCGACCTCGATGGCGATACGGCGCACGTCGAAACCTATTACCTCTTTGTCGCGCGCAACAAGGACGAGAGTCTCGTCCAGGCGGGTGGACGCTACATCGACCGGTTCGAGCGGCGCGGCGATGCATGGAAGATCGCATTGCGCACCAATGCGATCGAATGGGCGGGACTGCTGCCCAGCATTCCGATTCCCTTCGCCGAAGTACCCGATCTTTACGGCAACGGCGCACCGGCGCGCGACGGATCGGATCCGTCGTACCGCCGACCGCTCACCAACCTGCGCGCGCGCAACATCCCATAGGGGCTTTCGCTCGCTCGTGACATTCCTGCGCTGAAAACAAAGCGCAATCGGAACCGACCGCTCGTTCAGGCGTTTTGCAGCCTGATCGGAAGCGCCATGATGGCGCCCGATATCGGTACGAAGAGCGAGATGATTTTACGCGATCCGCGAACGCTTGGAGCGATGGCCATGGCCTCAGAATCCTTGAGGCCTCCGCACTCGGTGGAGAACGGAGGCCTCGGGATCGGGTCACCACCGGTTTGCGGGGGGTGGGTACGGGAGGGCCAGTGGTGATACTGGCAAAACCCGATCCCAGGCCTTTGGTTCCGCGACGGGCGAAAAATATTTCGCGAGGCGCGGAACAGACGCTGTGTTAGGACGTCAAGGGATTTAGGAGAGGATGCCAAACGCGCCAGTGAACAGCCCAAATGGCCGGTGCTCTTTGACTATACCTTTCTAAACCCGTGTATTCTTGTTGAGGTATTCCATGTCGATGGCTGACCAGATTGCGGTCCAACTTCCCTACCTGCGCCGCTATGCACGTGCGCTGACCGGATCACAGACTTCGGGCGACACCTATGTGCGCGCCACGCTCGAGGCGGCGTTGGCGGACAAGGATCTGCTCGACCAGATCGGCGAGAGCCGCGTTTCGCTCTATGCGGCGTTCAACCGCATCTGGTCGACCGGCCATGTCGAGGCCGCCGTGGCCGAGGTGGATGAAGGCGGCGCACATGAACAGCTTGCGCAGACTCGTCTGTCGCATGTCACGCCGGCACATCGCCAGGCGCTGCTGCTGACGACGCTCGAGGATTTCACCTCGGAGGAAGCTGCGATCATCCTCGACTCATCGGTCGACAAGGTCGACGCAATGGTCGTCCAGGCGATCAACGAAATCGAGAGCGAGACTGCGACCGACGTCCTGATCATCGAGGACGAACCTTTGATCTCGATGCAGCTCGAAAACCTCGTCACGGATCTCGGCCATCGCGTCATCGGTACGGCTGCCACGCGCAGCCAGGCGCTCGAGATTTTCTCCGAGCATCCCGCCGGGCTCGTTCTTGCCGACATCCAGCTTGCCGACGGCAGCTCGGGGATCGACGCTGTCGAGGATCTGCTCAAGTTCGGTGACCTGCCGGTGATCTTCATCACCGCCTATCCCGAAAAGCTGTTGACCGGTGAGCGGCCCGAGCCGACCTACCTGGTTACCAAGCCTTTCCAGGAATCGACGGTGCGCACCGCGATCAGCCAGGCGCTGTTCTTCGGTACGAGCCGCCCGCTGGGCTGACGTCGTTCCGGCACGCTTGGCTTCACTTCACACCCTCCCTAACGGGAGGGTGTTTTGCTTTGGGGACCTTGCTTTGCCCGCTTCGTAACCGAAACCCGCTCACCCTGAGCGTGTCGCAGGGTGTTGGCGCAACGGTTGCGCCTGGGGCTCAGCACGACCGGCTTCGGGCGGCTTCCTCTATCGCGTGGAGCGCAGCGCGAAGCTCGTCAGCTTGCGCACGGGGACCTGCAGCGTGCATTCGACACCTTCGGGATCGAAGCGCAGGTCGACCTTCGATCCGAGTTCGTGGGCCACGATCTTCTCGAGCAGATCACGGCCGAAGCCGCGCTTCTTCGGCGCGATCACGGGCGGGCCGCCAGCCTCGCGCCAGTGCAGTTCGGCGACATCGGGCGCAATCAGCCGCCATTCGATATAGACGCGCCCCTCCGACGTGCTCAGCGCGCCGTATTTCGCGGCGTTCGTCGCCAGTTCATGGATCGCCAACCCCAGTGACATCGCGTCGTTGGGCGCGAGGTTGATCGCCGGCCCGGCCATGTCGATGTGTCCGTCCTTCTCGCCCATGTAAGGCGCGAGTTCGCTGCGGACGATCTCGGCAACCGGCGCGTCGGTCCAGTCGCTCTGCGACAGCAGGTCGTGCGTCGCCGAAAGGGCGCGGATGCGACCGGTCAGGCTCTCGGCGAAATCGTCGAGGTCGACCGATCGCCGCCGCGTCAGCGCGACGATCGACAGGACATTGGCCAGCGTGTTCTTCACCCGGTGATTGAGTTCGCGGGTCAGCGAGTTGCGGATCGCCGACTGGTCGCTGAACCATTCGAGCACGATCCGGTCCTCGGCCGAGCGCTTGGTGATCAGCCGCGCGATGAACATGACCAGCACGCCGAGCACGGCGCCGAACACCAGGGTCGCGCGCGACAGCGCCGACAAGGTCCGCGCGCGCTTGAAGCTGACGCTGACGATCCAGGGCCGGTTGGCAACGACGATCCGCCGATCGAGCGAGACCGCATTGTCGCCATCGATCAGTCGCGCTGCGAGCAGCCGGTCGGGCCGGCGCATGCCATCGTAGATTGCAATCTCGACGCCTCGATCGCGCACCAACTCGACCGCCGAACCCAGGAACTCGCGCGCGCGGAAGGGACTGTAGACGAAGCCGCGCACGCGGCGCTCTGCGCCTTGCCCGGCGAAGACCGGCATGTAGATCAGAAATCCCTTGGCTTCGGGCGCACCACGATCCTGCACCAGGTGGACGAGGCCCGAAGCCACCGGCTGCCCCAGCGCGGCGGCGAGGTTCATCGCTTCGCGGCGGACAGGCTCCGAATACATGTCGAAGCCGACCGCGGCACGGTTGGCGTCGGTCTTGGGTTCGACATAGACGATCGGCACGTAGACTCCGCGCCCTGGCTGGACCCCCGGCTTTACGTGGTAAGCGGGGTCCACGACATCCTGGACTGCCTTTTCGAAGCGCGCGAAGTCGTCTGCCGGGGTCCAGCGGGCCCAGGCGATGCCCATCGAGCCGTGGTAGTCATTGTCGCTGTAGAGGCCCTTGGCGATCTCCTCGAAGGCTTCGGGAGACACGCGGTCGTTGGCGGTGAAAAGCGCCGCGCCCGCGCGCAGGATGGCGATGTTCTCAGAGGCGCGACGCTGCAGACCGGATGCGAGCTCGGTGACGTTGCGGTCGAGCTCGATCTGGCGGCGCTCGGCCTCAGCGCGCTCTATGGCCATGACGCTGAGAAGCGTACCCGCGGCGACGAGCAGGAACAGGAGGAGCGGCCAGCCGCGTGGGTAGCGGTGAAACCACGCCTGTTTTTCGACACGGGCGAGCAGCGCTTTATCCATGACGCCTCAAATACAAATGGGGATGACGGTCACGGACCTGCGCAAGTGCCCCCCTTCGACTACTTGGCAAGCTTTCGTCGGCAATGGAACCATGTCCAGTGTCGAAAGTTCCATTGCTGACTGTCGCAATGAGCGGTGTGCTTGACGCTCCGGCGGATTGGAAGGAAATAGGACCTTGCAAGATGGAGTTTGTTTTGAGCCAGCCACCGGGAATGAATGACCGGAAGCCTAGTCAGGTGCGTTCGGAACCGGCACGCGATCGCGCGGAGCCGGGCTGGGCCGATGGCCTGAGGCAGCTCTACAACTCCGTCGTGCACGAACCCCTGCCCGACAGCTTTGACGATCTGCTCAAAAAGCTCGACCGGGCGAAAAATGAGCGTGACTGACGGCTCGATCGCTCACGACGACGAGGTCTTCAAGCGCGATCTGCTCGCCGTTCTGCCGCACCTTCGCGCCTTCGCGCGCGGCCTTTGCGGCCGTCCCGACTTTGCCGACGACCTTGTGCAGGAAACCGCGATCAAGGCCTGGACCGCGCGCGAGCGTTTCACGCCCGGGACGAACATGCGTGCCTGGACCTTCGCGATCCTGCGCAATCATTTCCTCAGCGAACTCCGCCGCAACCGCCATCAGGCCGACTACGATCCGGATTCGGCCGAGCGCCTGCTGGTGATCGACGCCGATCAGGAAGCACCGCTGCATCTCTCGGACATGGAAGTGGCGCTGATGAAGCTTTCGCCCGAACGGCGCGAAGCGTTGCTTCTCGTCGGAGCCGGCGGCTTCACGTACGAGGAAGCGGCCAAGATCAGCGATTGCGCGGTCGGTACGATGAAGAGCCGCGTCGCCCGCGCCCGCGATCAGCTCGCGCGATTGCTCGACCCCGAGCGCGACACGATCATCGTCGAGCCCGAGAAGGTCTGACGCCACAAACCAAACGGCCCGCCGATCTGGCGGGCCGTTCTTTTGATTTCAGCTTTGGATCAGCTCGCGTTTTCAAGCTTGCCCGTCGACTGCTCGACCTCGCTCGGATAGCGCCAGACGCTGCCACGCTCGAAATTCTCCGAAGCGAAGCGCCAGTTGATCAGTTTGTCGAGCACCGCCTTGATATAGGCGGGGCGCTTGTTCTGCACGTCGAGGTAATAGGCGTGCTCCCAGACGTCGATCGTCAGCAGCGGAATGCCGCTGTCGTCGCTGAACGGCGAATGGGCGTCGTGTGTCGACACGACCTCGAGGGTGTCGCCCTTGGCCACCAGCCACGCCCAGCCCGAACCGAAATGTCCGACAGCCTCGGCTTCGAGCTTTTCCTTGAGCGCGTCGAGCGACCCGAAGTCGCGATCGATCGCCTTCGCGAGCGCCCCACTGGGCGTCGTCGTCTCCGGAGTCAGGCTGTGCCAGTAGAAGCCATGGTTCCAAACCTGCGCGGCGTTGTTGAACAGCTTGGGATCGTCCTTCGCGGCCTTGACCACGTCGTTGAGTTCAGCGTCGGCGAGCTTGGTGCCGGCGATCGCGTCGTTTGTCTTGTCGACATAGGTCTTGTGATGAGCGCCGTGATGCAGGTCGAGCGTCCGCTTCGAGATATGCGGTTCGAGAGCATCGGCGGGATAGGGCAGGGGAATGAGCGAAATGGTCATGGATCAGGTTCCTATGATGCTTGCCCTTCAAACCCCTCGTGCCCTTGGCTGGTTTCTGCGCCCAGCCCGGACGTGCAAAAAAGATGACGGGCACATCGGCCCGTCATCCTCTTGTATCGTAGGTCTATGGCTTAACGCGTCGAGCCGCGACGAAACAGATTGATGATCGCCAGCAGGACCACCGCGCCGAGGAACGAGGCGAGCAGCGACATGAAGTCGAAGGCGCCGCTGGTGATCGGCGCGCCGCCGATCAGCGGGGTGATCAGCACGCCCGCGATGAGCGCGCCGACGATGCCGACGACGATGTTGAGCAGGATGCCCTGCTGGGCGTCGGTGCGCATGACGATGCTGGCAAGCCAGCCGATGACGCCGCCGACGACGAGTACGAGTATGAGAGTCATGGCACGCAAACTCCTGTCAGATGTGTAGAACCTAACGACAGGGTTCGGAATTTGTTCCCGTTGCGCCGGGCGGCGCCCACCGGTGGCGCGGGCGGCCTGGCGTGGCGCGATGGCGGTATTTGGGCAGTGTCGGCGGGGTGGCTCGATTTCGCGGCTAAGTGCTTGTCCCGCTTTGAAACAGTGCCCGGCAAAGGGCGAGACAAGGGAGCTCCGGCGTTGTAAGACGGTCGAGTCCGCCGCCCATGACCACGGGTGGCAGATCTCGAAAAACACGACTGTCTTGCCCCCGCTCCGGCGGGGGCTTTTTTGTGTTAAGCCTCTGAGACCTCAGGCGGCGCGCTGAAACTCGCTCTGGAACGTGGTCAACAGCCGCGGCACACGCAGCGCCGGCATCGCCTTGCCGTAGAGATAGCCCTGTCCATAGGTGCAATTGCGCGACAGCAGATGCCGCTCCTGCTCGCGAGTCTCGATCCCTTCGGCGACGATCTCGATGTCGAGGCTGTGCCCCAAGTTGATCACCGTGTTTATGATGGCCTGGTTCTGCGGATCGAGCGCAAAGTCGTGCAGGAACGAACGGTCGATCTTCACGATGTCGACCGGGAACTGCTTGAGGTGCGACAACGAGGCGTAGCCCGTGCCGAAGTCGTCGAGCGCAACGCGGATGCCGGCATCGTGGAGCTGCCGTAGCGCCCGCTCGACATATTCGGCGCCGCGGCCAAGGAACACGGTTTCGGTGACCTCCACCTGCAGGCAATCGTGCGGCAACGACAGCTCGGCCAGGCTGGTGAGCAGCCGATCGGAGAAATTCTCCTGGCGCAGATCCGACGCGGTGACATTCATCGCGACATGGCCGAACGGCAGGCCGCGATCGAGCCAGCGACGCATGTCGATCAGGATTTGGCCGAGCATGCGATCGGTGATCTCATGCGCGAGTTCCAGGTCTTCGAAAGCGGCAGCGATCGTGCCCGGCATCTGCACGCCCTGGGTCGGGTGCCGCCAGCGCAGCAGTGCTTCGAAGCCGGCGACGCGACCCGTGCTGAGTTCCACCTTGGGCTGGTAGTAGGGCACGATGAAATCGCTGCTGAGCGCATGACGGGCCAGCGAAAGCTGGCGGCTGCGCTTCTCGACCGCCGATTTCATGGTCTGACGGAAGACCGCGATCTGCCCCTTGCCGCGCGCCTTCGCCTCGTAGAGCGCGATGTCAGCGTGCTTGAAAAGTTCCTCGGCGCCATCGCCATGGCGCGGCGCGAGCGACGCGCCGATGCTCACACGGCATTCGTGCGGCCGGCCCTCATAGAGCCATGGCTCGCGCAGGCTGTCGAAGATCCGCTCGGCCAACGCCACCGCGCCCGGCTCGGTGCGCACGTTGCGCGCGATGACCGCGAATTCGTCGCCGGCCAGGCGGGCGACGACGTCGCCCTGGCGGACGGCGCGGCTGATGCGCTCGGCAACGGTCTTCAGCAGCCGATCCCCGGCGTCGTGTCCGAGCGTGTCGTTGACCGTCTTGAAGTTGTCGATGTCGAGCGCGAAGAGCGCGAAGCCTTCCTGCCCGGCCTGGCGGACATGGCGATCGAGATGGGTCTGGAACTGGGCGCGGTTCGGCAGTTTGGTAAGGTCGTCGTGCGATGCCTTCCAGCGAACCTTGTCCTCGATCTCGCGCTTTTCCGAGACGTCGCGCGAGATCACCATGTAGCGGAACGGCCAATTGTGGTCGTCCGGCAGCCGCGAGATGATCGAGTCGAACCAGCGGGGCTTGCCCGCCGCGTCGGGATAGCACAGCGTGAAGCGCCCGCTGCCCTCGTCGCGCGCCGCAGCCAGGGCGGCGTCGCGATCTGCCCGAGTGCCGTTGTCGAGCAGATGGCCATACGGCTTGCCGATGATCTGCGATACGTTGTCGAGCCTGTAAGCACGCAGCAGCGCTTCGTTGGCGAAGAGCACGGTGTGGTCTTCGTCGAGCAGCGAGATGCAATCGGGGTTGGCCGAAGCCACCAACCGGCTGAACTGTTCGCTGTTGCGCAGTTCGATCTCCTGCTGGCGTCGCGCGATGTCGCTGCGGTAGAGCACGATCGCGCAGGCCAGAAGCAGGGTCGAAGTGACCATGACATTGCCCATGACCTGCAGTGCCATCCCCGCCTCTCGGCCGTAGAGCCCGTTGCGCTCGCCCAGGATGCGGAGCACGCCCACGGTCAGCGGGATGACGATGATCAGCGGCAGGGTGATCCGGAACATGGCGCCCGAAGGACCGCGGTCGCGCAGCACCAGCATGAGGCCGATGTCGCGCGACAGCGCCATGACGGCGAAGCCGATTGCCTGGAGACCGATCGCCGTGGGCTTGGCCATCGGCAGATAGGTTCCGAAACGGTTGAAGTAGAACAGGCTGAAGGTGTGGCCGACCAGCACGAAGGACGCGCCGAGCATGACCCACATCGCCAGGAGTTGCGCGCCCTGACGCGTCAGACGTCCGTGGGTCTGGAGCAGGCAGAGCGCCAGTCCTGCGCACATGAGCGCGACGGCGGTGTTCGGTGCCATCCGGCTCGGGCGCGGAACGATGCCGCTGTCGAGCAGGTCGGTGAAGATCAGGCGATCGACCGGGATTCCGCCGATCACGATGTCCGCAATCTTCGCGGCGGCAATGGCGATCACCAGCAGCGCAGCGCCCATGGCCCAGGGCCGCTGGCGTAGCGCGGTAAAGGCAACCGAGGTGCCAGCCAGAATGAGCCCGATGGCCGTCGCCGGATTGAGGGTCGTGTATTCGATCAGTTGGACGCGGAGGACGTCGCTGGCAAAGACCCAGCCCGACATGCCGAGCAGGCCCATGGCAATCGCCAGCGCGGCGCAGACGAAGATCGCTGCCTGCGTGCGCCGCGTGCCTTTAAGGCGAGCAATCAGGGACTGGAAGCGCTCCATGCTCGTTCGGTTTCCTATTGCCTGCCCTGGTCAGGCCACCATTTTTCCAAGTCCGCATGCTCTTGGACCGGTTTTGGTTGAGATTTCGCTAAGCCTGTTTCGGCCCGGTGAGCGGGGATTGGCCGGGGCGGCAGAGGTGCTTGACCGGCCCGTCGCCGCGCTTGACGACCCGAAGTGCGCCCCGCACCTTTCGAGGAAATCGGGCGGAGGATCGGCGCATGTTCCTGAGGAACCACTACCAGAACGCTTACATCACGCATGATCTCGAAGCGGCGATGACGCTCGTCAGCGATCGCTGGGGTGTGAAGGACTGGATCCGCTTCGAGCCCGACATGGTGCTGGCCACGCCTACGGGCGACAAGGAGGCCAGCGTGCGCGTGGCGCTCGGCTGGTGCGACGACGTGCAGATCGAGTTGATCCAGCCGGTCGAGGGCTGGACCGATCCCTATGCCTGCGTGCTCGGCGCCGACAGATCGGATCCGACACCCGTCTTCCACCACGTGGCCGTGCGCCGCGACGACGAGGCGCAGATGCGCCAGGAGATCGCCGACCTGGGGCTGCCGGTCGTGTTCGAGGGTTCGGTGCCGGGCCTCGTCTTCATCTATCTCGACGCGCGCGAAAGCCTCGGGCACTTCTTCGAATATGTCTGGGCCGATGCCGAGGGCTGGAAAGGCCAGGGCTGGCCCGAGGGCAAAGCGGTGAAGGCCTGAGGCGAGTGGCCCGGGCTTACCCGGGCCGCCGCTTTACCAGACCGGCCGACCCTCTGGCCAACCTACGAACTGCCAAGCCTCGGGGCTCTTCCAGGTGAACTCGACGTAGTGGCCAAGCGACTTGCGGCCGTCGAGATAGATGAAGATCAGCGGCGGGATATCGGCCTCGCTGGTCAGCGGCCCCTCGAAAGCGAGCGGCAGGCCCAGCGCGGCGATCTCCTTGCGCATCTCGGCCTCGTCGTCTCGGCGCAGCGAGATGTGGTGGAAGCGCGGCACGCAGTCGGTCTTATCGCTCGGCAGCATCGCCAGGTAATCATCGACATAGCCTGAAACGGGCTGGATGATCTCGATGTTGAGCCCGCCGGCCCAGTAGGACGCCACGCGGTTCGCCATCGGCTGATTGCCCTTTGGCGTCTTGATCGTCAGCACGGGATCGATCCGCTGGAACGGCTCCATGTCGTACTGGTTGCCGATGATCTCGATCGCCTTGTCGAGATCGTGGGTGACATAGGCATTCTGCATGTGTCCGCGCAGGAACATCATTGTATCTCTCCCTTACTTTCCGCGCCAATCTTCGGCGATTGGGCCGAAGGCCTCGGCGATCTTTTCCTCTGACCAGCCGTAGTCCTCGAGCTCGTAACCGTAGGAGCCGAGCTTGTGACGCGGGTTGTCGATGTCCCATTGGCGCATCGCGGCCTCGCCCCGCGCGGTCCAGGGCAGGCCGTGCGCCGCATAGACCTCGCGTGCGACGCTGATGCCATCGGTCACGCAAGTCCGGTAGTCTGCCTCGATCAGCCGCACCTCGGAACCCTTGGCCTGGCGCTGTTCGAGATAACGCTTCGCCTCATAGGCCCAGATGTCGACCGTGTACCGGCCGACGAATTGCGGATCGAGCGGGTCGAAGGTGTTCTGCAGGATTTCGGTGCCCATGCGCATCGACGAGCCCATCGTCTTGTAGATGTCGCGTCGCGAGATCACGAAGGTCGCGCGCGGGAAGACCTCGAGAACTTCGAGGAATTCGCCGGTGTTGCAGGGGTTCTTGAGCAGCCAGGGCCGGTCGTTCTTGCCGCCGTTCTGCCACTGCAGGTACTTGAGCTGTTGCTTGAGGTACTCTTGCGACGGCACGCGGCTGCGCGAGCGCAGCCAGTCGAGATAGGAATAGTCGGGCGCGGTGATGAACTGGCCGATGTTGTCGAAATTGGCGATCGGGATGAAGCTCGATTCCTCGGCCTCGTCGGCGGCGAACTCGTGCATCTTCTGATAGGTTTCGCCGGTGTTGGTCACCGCGTTCATCATCCGCGCGGCCCATTCGCGGCGGGGCGAGGGATCGCCACGCATCTCGCCGGGGAACGGCGCGGGGTTCCACATCGCCCAGGCCGGGGTCGCCTGCAGCGCCGGATCGGCCGAGAGGAAGCGCTGCAGCTTGGTCGTGCCCGAGCGCGGCAGGCCGAGCACGACGATCGGATCGTCGACGTCCTCGTCGAGGATCTCGGGATGCCGCGCGACGTCGGCTTCCCAGCGCAGCCGGTTGACCAGGAAGCGCAGCGAGTTCGCGTGCATGATCTGCACCCCGCTCAGCGAGATGGCGATGTTGTGCGGGATCGCCAGGACGCGATGCAGGCCCTCGAAGAAGCGTTCGTCGCGGAACGAACTGGCACCCGTGCCGGCCTCGGCGAAGGCCTGGTCGAGCAGCGGCTCGAAGGCAAAGGCCTGCTTGGCCTGATCGAGTTCAGAAGTCATGGAAACGCCTCCGGTAGACCGAGACCAGCCGCGCCTCCATCTGCGCCTGCCGCTCGGCCGGGCTGATCCGCGGCATGTCGGCGGAAATGTGCTGTGCGAGCTCGGCCAGCGGCACCACCTTGACCCGCGGCTCGGCCTGCTCGCTCTTGGTCTCGAAGAAGCGGAAGCCGACGAGGTGCGTGGTGCGGCCCGAGCAGTCGAACCAGTTGGGCAGCCCCGGATCGTTCCAGCTGGCGATGAAGCGCACCTTGCCGTCGGCCTCGTAGTGGACCTGTGCGAGGTTGTAGTTGAGGAGCCGCGCCCACCAGTCGCCGGGCTCCCACTGGAGCTGGGTCAACTCGACGTTCCAGTATTCGCAGTCGGGCTTGTCGACTTCGATGATCACCGCCTCGTCGGGCCGGCAGCGGAGGGCGCCCGAGAAATAGTCGGTGCCGGCGAAAGCCCCGGGGACGACGAAGCGCGCGATCCGGTCGGGTGGCGACGCGAGGTGGCCCTTGACGCCAGCCTCGCAGAAATCGGCGTGGACGCGCAGCAGGTCGACGAGGCGCTTGAACCGCTCTTCCGAACTCTCGCGCGTGAGCAGCGGCGCGGGGAAGACCTGGTTCTCGCAGGTCAGCATCAGATTGGCGGGCTGCTCGGTGAACCAGTCGGCATAATACTGGCGGATATGCATCTCGCAGCGGCCCTCGGGCAGTTCGAGCCAGACCTGGCCGGGGCCGAGGTCCGCGGGCCGCTGGTGGCTCAGCACGACGTCGATGTCCTGGCCCGCGGCGAATTGCGGCGTGTCGACGTTGTTGGCGTTGCCGATCATCTTCCAGCCGCCGACGAAGTCGCACGAATGGCTGTTGTAGGTGCTGATCTGGAACACCGCGCAGGAGCCGCGATGGCCCTTGAGGCGATAGGTGTGGGCGCCGTGGAGGATCGCCGAATGGTAGTTGCAGTCGGTCGATTGCAGCTGGAACTGGATGCGGTTGGTGCCGCCCATCTTGGTCAGGGTCGGGTTGCCGTAGTCGCCCTCGACATGCGCGGCGTGGCCGAAGCTCATGTTGCGCAGCAGGTGGCGCAGCGCCTCGTAGGTGTTGATCTCGCGGTCTTCCGCGGGCCAGCCGACTATCTGCTTCTTCAGCGAATAGCGCATCGATTCGACGAGCTTGTCGATCTCGCCATAGGCATAGGCCAGCGCGCCCTCGTCCGACGAGAAGTCGGCGGGCGCGCGCTCGGCGCTATCGACGACAGGCACGAAATTGTCCTGCGACATGCCACTCGAATTGTCGGTCATGGGTGTTGCCTCAATGCTTGTCGTCGAGGGGGTAGGTACGCGCCGCGCCGGTCTTGGGCAGGGTCAACCCCGTGCCGACCACAGCGCCGCCGTCGGCGACGAGCGCGTGACCGTTGACGTAGGACGATGCCGGGGAGACGAGGAATTCGAGCACCGAGGCCATCTCGTCAGGATCGGCCCAGCGCTGCAGCGGCACCTGGCGCTTCAGCGAATGATAGTGCGGCGGCAGATCGGCCTCGGCAACGCCGTCCTGACCTTCCATGCCGGCGATTGCGGTTCGGGTCGGCCCGGGGCAGAGCGCGTTGATGCGGATGCCTTCCCAGCCGATCTCGCGCGAGAGCGACTGGACCAGGCCGATCAGCGCGTGCTTGGTCATCGAATAGGCCCAGTTTTCGGCCTCGCCACCCACGCCCATCGTCGAAGACGTCACCGCGATCGCGCCACCGCCGGCCCGGCGCAGCAGCGGCAGCAGCGCGCGGATGCCGAGCACGGGACCGACGAGGTTCACCCCGAGAATCCGTTGAAACTGGGCGAAAGGCAGGCCGTCGATCGATCCGCCGCCGCCGATCCCGGCGTTGAAAATAGCCGCCCGAACACCACCAAACCGCGTTTCGGCCTCCGCTGCGATCCGCTGGTTGTCCGCCTCCGACGATACGTCGGCCGCCAGCGCCACGACGTTGGCCAGACCCTGCGTCCAGGCGAGCTTGCCCGCGTCGTGATCGACCGCGAGCACTTGCCAGCCGGCCGCGGCCAGCCGCTCGCAGGTCGCCCGGCCGATGCCGCCGGCCGCACCGGTGACGACTACGTTTTTGCCTTCGCTCATCGCGCTTCTCCCCTCACCGCGGCCCGATCTGCCAGCCGCCGCTTGCGTCGATGACCTGGCCGGTGATCCAGGCGGCGCGGTCGCTGGCGAGCCAGGTGATCGCCTCGGCAATGTCGCGCGGCTCGCCCATGCGGCCGAGCGCGGTGACCGAGGCGATCCAGTCGCGTGTCGCCTGATCCTGTTCGAGATCGAGGCTTTCGCCCGAATATTCGCCGCGCGTCAGCCCCGGCGCGACCGCGTTGATGCGAATGCCGAGCGGCCCGAGCTCGGGTGCCAGCGTGCGCGTCAGCTGGTTGAGGCCGGCCTTCGAGGCGCCGTAGACCGAGAGCTTCTGCGTGGGCACCAAGGTGTAGTGCGAGGCCGTCGACGAGACGACCACGACGTTGCCCTTGCTCGCTTCGAGGTAGGGCAACGCCTGCTTGAAGAAGCGCGTGGTCGCGGCGAGGTTGGTCGCGAAGATCGTCTCGATCTCGTCGTCGCTGGTCTCGGCGAAGCTCTTCCACAGCTGGGCGCCGGCATTGCTGACAAGCACGTCGAGCCGGCCGTGGCGATCGATCACGGTCTGCAGTGCGCGGGCGCGACCTTCGGCGCTGGTCAGGTCCATCTGCACGTAGCTGATGCTGTCGGGTGCGAGCGCAGAAACCGCCTGCAAGGGCGCTTCGCGTCGCGCGGCGATGACGACCTTGGCGCCCTCCTCGGCGAACATCAGCGCCGTGCCCTTGCCGATTCCGGTGCCCGCGCCGGTGATCAGCGCGATCTTGCCTTCGAGCATGCCCATCGCGACTCTCCCTCTCACGGAATAATCTGTGGGAATTAGGATTTGCGGTCAAGCGCGCCACGCTTGACCGTCAGGGCAAGGTACTTGGCTCGCCGGGAAGCAGATCCTGGGTGTCGATCGACAGCGGCGCGGTCAGCGCGCTCGCGCACATGTCGATCAGGTTCGCGGCGATCAACGCGATCTCGGCGGGCGCGACCTTGTCCTGGCCCAGCCGCTCTTCGGCGATCGCCAGGACCGAATGGATCATGTTGATCAGATAGCCGATGCGCAGCCGGCGGACGGCCTCGGGCAGATAGCCGATCAGCCGCTCGATATGATCGTAGATCTCGACGCTGAACGGCGTCAACTGGCGCGCGGTGCTGTAGTCCTGCCGGAACCGTTCGTATTGCTGCATGAAGCGAATGTAGAAATTGCCCCCGTCGCGCGGGTGCAATTCCTCTGCCAGCGGCATGATGAAAGCCTCGAGGTAGAAGCGCAGGTCGCGCTTGCCCGATCGTTCCTCGAGCATGACGCCGCGGCGCCGATCGAGGTCTGGCCAGCGGTACATCAGCACGGCATGGACCAGCCCCTCACGCGAGCCGAAGTGGTAATGTGCGGCCGACATGTTGCGCTGGTTCGCCGCCTGGTTGACATGGCGCAGCGCCACGGCCGCGATCCCGCGCTCGGCAAACAGGCGCTCGGCCGCCAGGATCAGCGCGGTCTCGCCGCCACTCGCGGCCTCGGAAATTCGCCTTGCCTTCTCGGTCAACCTGCAGTCCGTCCGCTCGCTTGATAATTCGTAAGGATTAGGACAGGTTTGGCGCCTTGCCAAGCCGTTCGTCTGTCAGCGGCGGCAACGAGGAGCGTGTGCGATGAAGGTGGGCATCACCTGCGGCGGCATCGGCCCTTATGCTGATGGCCATTTCATCCGGCATTCGGCGCGCGCCGCCGAGGAGGCGGGTTTCGCGCATTACTGGCTGCCCGAGCATGTCGTCCAGTTCGCCGCCTATCCCGATAGCGCCTACCCCTATGCCGCGGGTTCGGGGCAGGACATGCCCGAACAGTCGGACGATGCGCCGCTGCAATGGGACGACGACACCTATGCCATGGCCGACGTGCGCGCGCCGCTGGTCGATCCGGTGATGGGCATGGCCTGGGCCGCGGCAGCGACATCGACGATCGAGGTGGGCAGCAACATCCTAGTCCTGCCGCAGCGCAATCCGCTATCCCTCGCCAAGGAACTGGCCTCGCTGGACTCGTTCTGCGGCGGTCGCGTGGTGCTCGGCGTCGGCGTCGGCTGGGCCAAGGAAGAGTTCGACGCGCTCGGGCTCGACTTTCACACGCGCGGCAAGCGCACCGACGAGGCGATCGTCGCGCTGCGCCGCCTTTGGCGCGACGAAAGGTCCAGCTATCAGGGCGATCACTTCGCCTTCGCCGATGCTTATTCCTTCCCCAAGCCCAGGCGCCCGGGCGGCGTGCCGATTCTGATCGGCGGCGAGAGCAAGCCCGCCATGCGCCGCGTCGCGCGGTTGGCCGACGGCTGGCTGCCCTACAACCTGCCCGTGGATCAGGCGCCTGCCGCAATCGCCGAGCTCAAGGCGATGACGCGTGAGGCCGGCCGTGATCCGGAGGCGCTGCGGATCATCAAGATCGTCTACAGCAATGCATCGCTCGACGATCTCAAGCGCTATCGCGACGCCGGTGTCACCGAATTCAACCTCGCTTCGAGCGGCGAGCTTCCGCGCGAACAGGCGGGTATTAAGGCCAAATTTGCCGAATTCGCAGAAACGATCGTGGCGCCGATCGAGGATTTATAAGCACTTGCCTTGAATCGGCCGATGCGGGTTAGCAAAGTGGCAAGGTCGTTTGGCAACCAGTCCGGTAAAGCTCACTACAAGGCATTTCGCCCAAACAGGGATCGTCAGCCGTCGTGTGAAGGGCACTGCGGCCGGCCCCAGTAGACCCGCGCCCCCGCTTTGCCAGCGGGGGCGCACCTGGGATGGGGAGCGGACGCAGGCTAGATGCGCTGGCGTTCCGCGGCGATGTTTTCGAGAGCCTTGCTGACGCGACGATGTTCGCTTGCGAGCTTCGATTCCTGCTCTTCCGAAATCGGATCTGACGCGCTCATTCCTTCGGACTCTGCCTCGAGCCGCTGATCGAGATCCTTCTGCCACTGGCGCAACAGTTCCTCGCGGGTGTCGAGATCGAGCGCAATGTCCTCGCGCAGTTCTTCCGGGCTCGAATAGTGGCGGCGCGGATCGGGCGCCCTGGCCGACGCGGCGTCGCTGGTGACGGCCTGCGCTGGCGCGGTTTCGGCGATGTCACTCATGATGATCTCCTGTGCTCACGGCCACTTTCGGGCCGGTGAGGGAAGAACGTGACGCATGCGAAAGCGGTTCCCGGCGATCGTCGAGATCATGAGGTTCCGTGTAAAATTGCGCACTCGGGAACCATCGCGCATCGAGAACAGTTAACGGGGTCAAGGATTAACAAGCGGAGGTTATCGCATGGCGGTGGAGATGAATGAGGCGGCTGATACGGCCGAGCGCGAATTCGCCCCCCTGAGCGACAGGGATTTCAAGCGCGCGCTCACCGAAGTCGCACCCCATCTTCGTGCCTTTGCTCGCGGGCTCTGTGGATGTCGCGATCGCGCGGACGACTTGGCTCAGGAAGCGCTGCTGCGTGCCTGGGCTGCACGTGAGCGTTATCGCGCAGGCACCAACTTCAAGGCATGGACCTTCACGATCTTGCGCAACCACTTCTACAGCGAAGCGCGCCGTGCTCGCTTTCATGGTGATTACGACGAGGGCGTTGCCGAGCGCGTGCTGCGCGCACCCGCCTCGCAGGAAAGCGCGGTCGAGCTCTCGGACGTGCTGCGTGCGCTGGCCGTCGTTCCCGACACTTATCGCGAAGCCCTTATCCTGGTCGCCATCGGCAGCCTTTCCTATGAGGAAATTGCCGACATCTGCGGAATCGCGTTGGGTACGGTGAAGAGCCGGATTTGTCGCGCTCGTGCAATGCTGAGCCACGTTCTCGCTTCGGGCAAGTTGCCGGACTTCCGTCACAACTTCGTCCTGTCGGGCGATGCGGTCGGCGCGTTCTTTGACGAACTGGCGCGGATCGCCAACCCCCAGGCTCTGGAAGCCAGGGCGGCCTGAAAAAGCAGATGCTGCAAACGACGACCCGTACGAGCGCCAACGTCCTTATCGTCGAGGACGAGTTTCTGGTGGCGCTCCAACTCGAAGACATCCTTACCGATGCTGGCCACAAGGTGGTCGGCATCGTTCCGGATCAGGCTTCCGCGCATGCACTCGACGAATGGCCCGAAGTGGCGCTCGTCGATCTCAATCTGCGTGACGGGCCGTCGGGTCTGACGATCGCGCAACAGCTTGCAGAGCGCTATGGCACGGTGATCGTCTATGTCACGGCGAACCCTGCACAGATCGGTACGCCGGCACCCACTGCGCTGGGCGTGGTGCAGAAACCGTTTTCACACCACGCGATTCTGGCGGCCGTGTCGATGGCGTTGAACGGTGAGGCCGAGAACGTGCCGCCAGAACTCAATCTCTGCTTTCGCGCGGCCAGTTGAACTCTCTATTTTGACGGTGGCGCCATGAACGAAGCTGTCCTCACCGGGCTGCAATATTACGGCGCGATCGCGGCGACGATCGCGGCTCTCCTGGTCTCGCTCGATCTCGGTCGGCGATGGACCGGCTATGCCATGGTGGTGTTCGTGACGTCCTCGCTGGCGCTGATCGTCTGGGGTTTTCTCCAGCCCGATAGCGAGGGCATCGGCATGCAGAACGTGGTCCTTCTGGTCATCAACGGGGTCGGCGTCTGGCGCTACTTGCTGTCTCCGCACCGCAAGGATGCGGCGGGCGATCGCCCGCATGAGCCCGCGCCCGTCGCCTGATCGGAACGTCGCCATCGATATCGGCTGGGGGCATTCCGGAGTGCTCCCCACCAGGGTCGAGCATTCGGCGATCTGCGCCATCGCTTCGTCCGAAAATTGTGCAGTGCAAGAAACCTTCGCCGACGCAGGTCGTTGAATGGTCAGCGGCGTGCGGGCGGACGTGCGTCTGCAATCGAGAAGGGTCAATCATGGAGAACGTGCTTCTGGGGAGTGATGGCGATCGGCCGGCCTGCGATCCTGCCTTGGCGGTCGTTTCACTCGAACCCAGGGCTCTCGCTTCGTATAGGTCTGCGCGATCGATGCGCGTGGCGTTGGTGGGCAATTTCGCCCCGCGCAAATGCGGTATCGCAACCTTCACCACCGACATCGTCGATCAACTCGGCATTTTCCAGCCCGAGACCCGGCTCGACGTCTATGCGCTTCAGGACCTCGACGATCCGGTCGACCACGATCAGGCCCATGCTGAAATCCTGCGTTCAGAGCGCGCTTCCTACGCCGAAGCCGCGCGCCGCATGAACGAAAATGGGGTCGATGCGGTATGGCTTCAGCATGAGTTCGGTATCTTCGGCGGCGACAGCGGCGAACATGTTCTCGGTCTGGTCGAGCGGATCGCGGCGCCGCTGATCGTGACCCTCCACACGGTGTTGTCCCAGCCTTCGAAGAAGCAGGACGTCATCACGCGCCGCCTCGTGGCGCGCGCAAGTCATATCATGGTGATGTGCCAGACCGGGCGCCGGCTGTTGATCGAGCGTTACGGCGCGCAGAGCGACCGCGTCAGTGTAATCGAGCACGGCGCGCCCGATCGGCCGTTGCGCCTCTCGCACGCGGAAGAAAAGCACACTCCGCGCAAGCTGATGACTTTCGGTCTGCTGGGGCCGGGCAAAGGGCTCGAAACCGCGATCGAGGCTTTGCCCGCCATCGTCGCGCGCCATCCCGACGTGGTCTATCGCATCGTCGGCGTCTCGCATCCCAACGAATTGCGCCGTCATGGCGAGGCCTATCGTCAGAGCCTCGAGGCGCTCGCCAAGAGCCTTGGCGTGGGCGATCATATCGAGTGGGTGAACCGCTTCCTCGACGCCGACGAACTCGTCGCGATGCTCGAGGACTGCGACATCTACATGACGCCCTATCTCAACCTTCAGCAGGCGACCTCCGGGACGCTGAGCTATGCGGTCGCGCTGGGCCGGGCGATCGTCTCGACCCCCTATATCCACGCACGAGAACTGCTGTCAGACACGGGCGGGATGCTCGTCGAGCCCAACGATTCCGAGGCAATCGCCCAGGCCGTCACGCGGCTGCTCGATCATCCGGCGGAGCTCGAAGCGCTGCAGCTTCGCACCTATCGTCGCGGGCGGCAGACCATCTGGCGGCATTTCGCCGCCAATGCCAAGGCCATGCTCGAGTCCGCCGTCGCCCCGGGCCGCGCCGTGCCGGCCGCGGTCGAGCGCGTGGCGCCGGGACTGGCGGCCTTCGACGCGCTCTGCGACGGTACCGGCATGCTCCAGCACGGGCACTATGCGGTGCCCAACCGTCATCACGGCTATTGTCTCGACGACAACGTGCGTGCGCTGATGCTGGTGAACCGCGTGCCCTGGCGCAGCCCCGGCGAGGAACTGCGCCGGGCCAGCACCTTCGCATCGTTCCTGCAATACGCGTGGAACCCGGATGCAAAGCGCTTCCGCAACTTCATGAACTACGACCGCTCCTGGTGCGAAGACATCGGATCGGAAGATAGCAATGGCCGGACGATCTGGGCGCTCGGCGATACCGCGGCGAACTCGCGCCTGGCCGGCATGCGCAACTGGGCGGCGCACGGCTTCGCCTCGCATGCCGAGATCGCCTTCGAGTTCGAGGCGCCGCGCGCCATCGCTTTCGCCGCGCTAGGGGCGGCCGCATTGCTCGAAGTCGATGCCGGCAACCGTACGGCCCGCGCGATCGTCGAGCGATGCGGCGATCTGCTCGACAAGCTGCTCTGCGGCACGCGTCGGCCAGACTGGACCTGGTTCGAGACTATCATCGGCTACGACAATCCGCGCCTGTCGCAAGCGCTCATCGAATGCGGACGGGTGAGCGGGCGGCCGGACTGGATCGAAGCCGGGCTCGACAGCCTGCGCTGGGTCATGGCCAATCAATGTGGCGCCTCGGGCCAGTTCCGCCCTGTCGGGTCCGAAAGCTTCGGCCGAACCGGCGATATCCTGCCATTCGACCAGCAGCCGCTCGAAGCCTGGGCGGCGATCGACGCCTGCGTGACGGCACGGCGCTGCGATCCGGCATCGTCGCTTTGGCTCGAACACGGGCGCCGGGCTTATCGCTGGTTTTTGGGCGAGAACGATCGCAACGTACCGCTGGCCGACCTGCAACTCGGTTCGTGCATGGACGGCGTCACGCCGCTTGGCGCGAACCAGAATGTCGGCGCGGAATCTTTGCTGGCGTTCCAATTGGCCTATTATGGTTTCGAGCAGTTGCTGGGATGTGCCCCCGATTGGAGGGAAGATGCGGCTCAGAGCCATTAAGGACGAGATGGAAACCACGCCAGAGCCCGGTTCTGGAGGTGGTCTGCTGAAACTGCACGAGCGCAAGCTGATGGCTGCGCCTTCGCGCGTCGTGATCCGGCCGTTCCACCTGGGTTGGCAGGCCTCGGGGCACAGCTCGTCGCGGGCCGGCCGGCTCGTGTCCGACATTCTCGCGCTCAGCGATGAACAGGTTCACGAGGAATACCGCGCGATCCTGTCAGACTTCTCGGAACGCCATTGGCAGACCGAGCGCGTGTTCGACGAACGCGCGAAGGAAGTCGCCGAAACCGTACGCCTGCCGAAGAACCTGTCGGAAGAGCGGCGCCGGCTGATCGGAGCCTATTTCTGCCACGAATATTCCTACGCCGCCGCGGCGCTGATGAATCCCAGCGTGGTCGAGCATCCCGATCAGTCGGGACTGACTGGCGGCGCGGTCCGCTTCGTCATGTCGTTGCGTTCGGTGGGCGAGGGGCACATCAGTTCGATCGCCTTTCGTGAGGGTATCGTCGAGCCCGACGGTTCGTTCGACCTCTGGCCGCAGCCGAATGTCGCGACGGCCTTCTCGCTGATCGACAAGAGCCAGATCGATTCGAAAAGCGAAGTGGCAATCTGTCGTCACCCCGAGTCCACGCTGTCGGGCTCGGTGATCTTCCCGATCACCGAGCAGCAGAGCAATGGGCTCGAGGATCTACGCCTGGTCCGGTTCGTCGATGACAACGGCGATTTCGAATGGGTCGGCACCTATACCGCCTTCAACGGCCGCGAGATCCGCTCGGAGATTCTCCATACGCGGGATTTCCGCAACTTCACGCTCGGACCGATCGAAGGCAAGGCCGGACGCAACAAGGGTCTGGCGCTGTTCCCCGAGAAGCTCGGTGGCAGCTACTACATGATCGGCCGACAGGACGGGAAGAACCTCTACCTGCTGTCTTCCGACAAGATCGACCGCTGGGACGACGATGGCGTGCTGCTGCTCGAGCCGAAGTTTCCCTGGGAATTCATCCAGATCGGCAATTGCGGCAGCCCGATCCTGACCGATCACGGCTGGCTGGTGCTGACCCATGGCGTTGGCGCGATGCGCAAGTATTCGATCGGCGCGCTGCTGCTCGACCGGCACATTCCGTCGAAAGTGCTCGCGCGCAGCGAGAAGCCGATCCTCTCGCCCAAGGACAGCGACCGCGAGGGCTACGTGCCCAATGTCGTCTACACCTGCGGCGCGATGAAGGTCGGCGAGACGCTGTTCATGCCTTACGGCATCTCGGACAGCGCGATCGGCTTCGCGACGGTCGGGATCGAGGAACTGATCGCCTCGCTGGGGTGAGGCATCAGCGCGCCATCATCGTCTTGGGAACGCGCGCCTCGACGCGCAGACCCTCGTCGCGCCAGTCGTGTCGCAGGGTGCCGCCCAGCTGACGCGTGATGCTCATATCGATCAGATGCGAACCGAAGCCAGAGGCCGGATGGGGGGCGACCGCCGGGCCGCCGGCCTCGTCCCAGACGAGCACGACGTGGTCCTCGCCATCGGGTGCGACGGTGATCGTGACGTGGCCGTCACTTGCCGCCAGTGCGCCGTATTTGGCGGCGTTGGTCGCCAGTTCGTGGAAGAACAGTGCCAGCGGCGTCGCCGAACGATCGTCGATGCGCACGTCGTCGCCGAACACCGTCACACGCTCTCCCGGGGCCGCCTGATAGGCGCCCAGCAGGCTTTCGAGCATCCCGAACAGGCTGTTGTGCGAATGCGCCGATCGCGATTGCTCGCTATGCGGCCGCACGAAATCGTGCGCGCGGCCCAGGGCGAGCACGCGCTTCTGAAGATCGCCGCCGACTGCCTCGAAGGTCGGATTGCGGCGCAGCGACAGCGTGATCAGGCCGCTGATCACCGCGAAGATGTTCTTGATCCGGTGGCTGAGTTCGCGCGTCAGCAGGGCGTGCTGATCGGCGGCCAGCTTCTGGTCGTGAATGTCGGTGCAGGTGCCTAGCCAGCGGTAGACCGTACCCTCCTCGTCACGCATCGGCATGCCGCGCACGAGCATCCAGTGATAGACGCCGTCGGCGCGGCGCAGGCGATATTCGAGGTCATAGCTGCCGCCGCTGCGCACGGCCTCCTGCCAGGTGGCGCTGACCTGGTCCACGTCGTCTGGGTGGAGGAACCGCATCCAGCCGTCGCCCAGACTCCTCTCGACGGGCGCCCCGGTATAGTCGCACCACAGGCGGTTGAAATAGTCGGAGCGGCCGCTGGAAAGACTCGACCAGACCATCTGCGGCATGACATCCGCCAGGATCTGGAAGCGCTGCTCGAGGTCATAGAGCGTCGTCTTAGAACGCGCGGCTTCGGTTTTTCGGCGACCATCGAGTCGCCAGCGCTCGAGCAGTCCCATCGCGGCGTCGGCCAGCGTGCGCAGCGCTTCGATCTGGTCTTGCGACAGATCTGGCCGCGGTCGAGTATCTATCACGCAAAGGGTGCCGAGCGGCGCGCCTTCGAGCGAGCGCAGCGGCTGGCTTGCGTACAGCCGAATGCCCGGCGCACCCGTCACCAACGGATTGCCGTTGAAGCGAGCGTCCTCACGGGCGTCGGGCACGACCATGCCAAAATCGGCCAAGCGGCCGAGATCACAGAAGGCATGCTCGCGCGCGGTCTCGGTCAGTTCCATGCCGCTGCGGCCGACGAAACGCTGGCGATCGGCCTCGACGAGGCTGACGAGGCCGATCGGCGTGTCGCAAAGTTTGGCGGCAAGCGCCGCCAGCCTATCGAGTTGCTCGGATATCCCCGCGCGATCGACGGGGTAGGAGCGGAGGATGGCCAACCGCCGAGCTTCGGCCCCCGCGGTCGCCCAGTTTTCACTCACGTCTCGCTACCCCTTTACTCCTCAGACCAGGCCGGTGGCGTGCTGGCCCAGCTCGCTCGACTTGACCTCTTGTCCCGTCAGCATCTTGAACGTGCCGAACAGGCCGAGTTCGACGGTCCAGACCTCGGCGTCGTCGATTTCATAGCGCAGCATCTTGAGATTGGGATCGTTACGACCCTCGGGGAACCAGGCTTCAACCTCCTTCGACCAGTGCTTGTCGATCCGCGCCTGGTCGGTCTCCTCGACGAGCGTGCCTGCGAGACAGGCGAAGACATCGTGGCCCTTGGCCGAGAACTGCCCCATGGCGCGGCCGCCAACGGCGATGCGATTGTCCTTCGAGGTGAAGAACCAGATCGTATGGATCGCTTCCTTGTCCAACTGGGCGGTCATCGGTTCGGCATGGCCGCCGTTGTCTTCGAGCCGCAGCATGATGAACGGGCTCTTTTCGAACGCGTGCCAGAATTCCTCGCGCAGTTCCTTTTTCATCGGATCTCTCCTGCTTTTTTGGGGACGCCTCGGGCGTTTGTGCAGGATCAACGCGGGGACCGTGGGCTCGTTCCGGCAATTCGCCGTATTTCCGCGAGAGGTCTCAGTCTGAACCAGCTTCCGACACGGCCCGGCGCAGATCGGTGACGAGCGCGGCATAGGCTTGATCGGCCGCCTCGCGATCGGGCTGCCGCAGGATGTAGGACGGATGGTAGGAGGCGATCCCCAGGCCGTGTGCCAACGGCAGCGCCTGCTCGCGCAGAGCGCCGACCGCGCCCGCTTTGCCGGTCACGCCGCGGATCGCGCTGGCGCCGAGCATGACCGTGGCCTTGGGGCGCAGCAGGCTGATCTCCTGATCGAGCCACCACTTGCAGGCCGTGATCTCGCCCGCGGTGGGCGACTGGTGGATACGCCGCTTGCCGCGCTGGACGAATTTGAAATGCTTGACCGCATTGGTCAGCCAGATCCTTCCTCGATCGATTTCCGCCTCGGCCATGGCGCGTTCCAGCACTTGGCCGGCAGGACCCACGAAGGGATGACCCTGTCTGTCCTCCTCGTCGCCGGGTTGCTCGCCGACGATCATGATCCGCGCATCGCTGGGTCCTTCGCCGAACACGCATTGCGTTGCGTCTTGGTACAACGGACAGCGACGGCAGGCCTGGGCCTCCTCGCGCAGGCCGGACAGGGTGATTGCGCGCTCAGGCTCGGCCACGACCTGCGCGGTCATGGTCGCCTCGCGCGCCTGGGCACCGGCGATCAGCGGCGCGATAAGCTCTGCCTCGGGCATGTTCTTCCAATACTTGCGCGGCATTTCCTTGAGCATGGTGCCAACCTTGAGACGCGCCGGATTGAAGATCGACGCATAGTAGGCCTTCCACACCTCTTCGAGGACGTCGCCGTCGGGAGCCTGCGAACGATCGGCGCCGGGTCCTTCCTGCAGGTTCGCTCCGTCCCAGTGCAGCGAGACATCGGGCGTCAGGATCGACCAGCGCATCGCCGCGAAGCGGCGGACGAAGAAGCCGACATTGGCGCGGACGATGTGATGCTCGGGCTCGAACCAAGCGACGAAGGCGCCGTCCAGCTCGCGAAAGCGCACGAAGGCGCGCATCTTGTGAATGTCACGGCGCACGGCCTTGGCCAGCATCTCGATCCGGCGGACGAGCGGATCGGCGTGATCCTCGATCAGCCCCGGCTTGGCGCTCAGCCGCACGAGCAGGCGATAGAGCAGCGCGAAGCGCTCGGGATCGCGGTGGAGCGCGGCGGCTCGTGCCAGCTCTACGAAAGCCCGCGAAACGCGCAACTCGCTGACGGGCGGCGGGGGCAGGGGGAGAGCATCGGCGAAAAGCTCTCCGACATGTTCGCCGACCTGCCATATCACCACATCGGGCGACACATCCGCGCCGGCAAGGCGGCGCGCGGCATCGCGCCAGCCGTCGAAATCATCCTCGGCCGCCAGCCGCACGGTCAGGAAACGCGCACGGCTGGCGGGAGCGGGTTTACTCGCGGGCGTCACCGGGCATTTCTGCGGCAGCGCGCTCGAGCTCGCGTGGCTTGCGCGTCTCGAACACCTTGGCGATGCGGTCCTCGGCCTCCTTGGTCAGGCCCTTGGCCGCGGAGGGAAACATCTCTTCCTCTTCCTCGTCGATGTGGTGGAGATAGCGGTGGCGCATCTCCTTGAACTTCACGAGCCAGCCGCTCGAGCTCATGTCCATCTCGACGAGTTCGCCGAGCATGTCGTCGACCTCCTTGTGTTCGCTGACCGAATGGCGTGCATCCTCGCGCAGGTCGGGCAGACCGAGCATCGTCGCGTAGAGCGACTCCTCCTCCGCCGCGGCATGCGCCTGCAGCTCCTGGCGCAGCGTCTCGAACAGCGTCTTGCGGTCGTCGCTCGCACCCTGGGTCTCGCCCAGATCCTCGAGCAACTTGCGCTGGCGATCGTGGTCTTTCTTGAGATCGGCAAAGATACGGGCTTCGGCCATGACTTTTCTCCTGAACTTGGCTCATGCGAGCTTTGCTGGGATCAACGGATCAGGCGGCGAAAAGTTCGAGCTGCTCGGCGGGCGGCGCGAGCCGCGTGCGCAGGTCGGCGCGGTCGACCAGCGCAACGGGGCGCCAGTCTGCGGCCGTGATGAAAGGCCGGACCTTGGCAATCGACTGCGTCAGCCGACCGACGTCCTCGAGCCGCAACTGGCGGTGACGCCGGGCCGACAGGATCGTCTTGACCGCCTTGGTGCCGAGCCCGGGGACGCGCAGCAGGCGTTCCTTGTCGGCGCGATTGACGTCGACCGGGAAGCTGTCGCGGAACTTGAGCGCCCAGGCAAGCTTGGGATCGATGTCGAGCGGTAGCATGCCGCCCTCGGTCGCGGCGCCCACCTCCTCGGCGCGAAAGCCGTAAAACCGCATCAGCCAGTCGGACTGGTAGAGCCGATGCTCGCGCAGCAGCGGCGGGCGCTTGAGCGGCAGCACGGCGCTGGCGTCGGGGATCGGCGAGAAGGCCGAATAGTAAACGCGGCGCATGCCGAAGCTGTCGTAGAGTCCCGAGGCGCTGGTGATGATCTGGCTGTCCGTCGCGGCATCGGCGCCGACGATCATTTGCGTGGACTGGCCGGCGGGCGCGTAACGCGGCGCCGACTTGTACCGTCGGCTGGCATCGTGCGCATCGACGATTGCCGATTTCATCCCCGCCATGGCCGTGCTGATCCGCGTCGCCGACTTCTCGGGTGCGAGCCGCTTGAGCCCGGCCACGGTCGGCAATTCGACATTGATCGAGATGCGATCGGCATAGCGACCCGCGGCCTCGATCAGCGCGGGATCGGCGTCGGGGATCGTCTTGAGGTGGATATAACCGTGGAACTGGTGCTCCTCGCGCAGCAGCCTCGCCACTTCGACGATCTGCTCCATCGTGTAGTCGGACGATTTGATGATGCCCGAGGACAGGAACAGCCCCTCGATATAGTTGCGTCGGTAGAAGCCGAGCGTAAGCTGGACGACCTCTTCGACGGTAAAGCGCGCGCGGCGAACGTTCGAGCTCTTGCGATTGATGCAATAGTGGCAATCGAACACGCAGACGTTGGTCAGCAGGATCTTGAGCAGCGAGATGCAGCGACCGTCGGGTGCATAGGCGTGGCAGATGCCCATGCCTTCGGTCGAACCGATACCACCGCCGCGCGAATCGCGTTTGGCCGTGCCGGAGGAGGCGCAGGAAGCATCGTACTTGGCCGCGTCGGCCAGAACTTCCAGCTTCTGTTTCAAAGACATATGGGCCATTGGTTCTTCATATGTTCCTGTCGGCCTTTTGTCCAGCGGCTGACAACTCTTTCCTCGTTCATGCGTTGCAGCCTCATGCTGGACAGAGTTTCGCGACCGCGCCTGACCTTCGTCGATGACAGCGCGCCGGGCATCACCCGACGCCTGCTGCGCGGGAAGTGGGTGTATTTCGATCCGCTGGGTGAGCGCATCAACGATCCCGATGAGGTGGCGCGGCTCAACCGGATCGCGCTGCCGCCAGCCTATCGGGATGCCTGGTATGCGCCCAAGCCGAATGCCCATTTGCAGGCGACGGGATTCGATGCGCGCGGGCGCAAGCAGTATCGCTATCACGCGGACTATCGGCAGGAGCGCGAGGCGCGCAAGTTCGAGCTTTGCGCGCCTTTCGGGCGGGCTTTGCCCAGGTTGCGCGCGCGGGTGGCAGAGGATCTGGCGATCCGCGGCCTGACGCGCGACCGCGCCGTTGCCTCGGTCCTCGCCTTGCTCGACACGGGCATGATCCGCGTTGGCAACGAGTGTTACGTGCGCGAGAACAAGAGCTACGGCGCTACGACCTTGCGCAATCGCCATGCCCGAATCGAGGGCCGGCTGCTGCGGCTGCGTTTCCGCGGCAAGTCGGGCAAGCAGCAGGAGATCGCCTGCACCGACGCTGCGCTGGTACGCTGCGTACGCAAGATGCAGGACCTGCCGGGGCAGCACCTGTTCCAATATGTCGATCCCGAAGACGGCAGCGCGGTTCCGGTCGATAGCGCCGAGGTCAACGACTACCTGCGCGAAACGATGGGTGAGGAGTTCACAGCGCGGAACTTCCGCACCTGGACGGCCTCGGCTCTGGCGTTCGGAATGCTGGTGGAAGAGCTCGACGTTCCGCTCAAGACCATGCTTGCCGCGGTGTCCGAACGGCTGGGCAACACGCCGGCGATCGTACGCAAGTCCTACATCCACCCGGCCGTTACCGCTGCGGCCAAGGGCGAGGCGCCGATTGCCGAGCTGCCCCCGCAGCTGCCGCGCAAGACGCAGTGGTTGAGCCGGGTCGAGCGTGGATTGCTCGATTTTCTGGAAAGCCCGCGCGCGATGGCCGCGCTGACGGCGAGTTAGAGGCCGAGCTTCCGGATCACGCCGGCAACGTCGCTCGCGGTATAGGGCTTGGTCACCACCGGCACCTCGACCAGATCCTTGGCGAGTTCCGGAAATTCGTTATAGCCACTCGCGAAGATAAACGGCGTTCCGCGGGACAGAAGCGTCGTTGCGATTTCCTCGCTGGTCTCGCTGCCCAAATCGATATCGAGTAGCGCGAAAGTAATCGGATGGTCGGCGATCAGTTTGAGCGCACTTCGAACCGAGCCGCAGACATGACAATCTTCATAGCCGAGGTCGCGCAGGATTTCCTCGGCCTCCATGGCGATGATCATGTTATCTTCGACGACGAGCGCCGTCCGCGGAATTTCTGTCATCTGTCCCGTACCCGATCGATCTATATTTCTCATCTTAGACCGCAAGAAAAGTTCACAATGCGGCAGAAAGCGCGATTCGTGCGATCGGCGGTGGATACCCCGCTGGCGAACCAATCACACCCTGGGCGTGCGACATTTTGCGGCGATCAGGATGCCCGCAGGCCTATGGCGCCCCCGCTCGGGTGGCACCTTTGCCTATGTTCACCATAGCACATAGTTATGCGCTGTCTGTCCACTTGTGTGCATTTTCTGGAACTTTTCCTTGGCTGTGCCGTTCGCCCGAGATGGGGTTTTAGTTTGGCGTGAAGAGGTTAGGGGATGCTGGAGGGCAGCAATCTGCTGGGTGCATTGCGGCAAAAGGATCGCGCCCTGCTCAAACCGTTCGTTACCGAGGTTCAGCTTTCTGCAGGCGAATCGATTTACGAGCCCGGTGAAGTCGTGCGTCACGCCTATTTTCCGCGCGATGCGGCGCTCGCGGTGTTTCTCGTGACTATGGAAAACGGCGAAGTCGTCGAAACGACGATGGTCGGGCGCGAAGGTGCGCTCGGCGGCATCGTCAGCCAGGGACGGGTGCCCAGCTATGCGAGGTCCTGCGTGATGCACGAGGGCAGCTTCTATCGCATCGCCTCGTCCGATCTCGCGCAGCTCAAGGAGCAGTCGCCGCAGATCCGCCAGCTCTTCGCGCGCTATGCCGATTGCATGATGGCGCAGGTCTTCCAGGCGGTTGCCTGCAACGCCACGCACACGATCGAGCAGCGCGCGGCCAAGTGGCTGAGCGCGGCGATGGAACGCACCGGCGAGTCCGAGATCACGATGACTCAGGAACAGCTCGCGGCGATGATGGGCATCGGGCGATCCTATGCCAGCCGCGTCGTGCAGCGGTTCAAGGCCGATGCCATCATCCAGACGCGTCGAGGCGGCCTCAAAGTGCTCCAGCCAGAGGCCTTGCGCGCGCGTGCCTGCCAGTGCAACGAACTGGTCAAGGAGCACTTCGAAGCCGTGCTGGCTGGCGTATATCCCGAGGGTTAGAGGCCGGGTACGGTCTGGCGCCGCAGGAAGCTGCGGTCGAGTTCGCCAAGGTTGGTCACCCCGACCATGGCCATGGCGGTGCTGATCTCTTCCTTGAGGATTTCGATCGCGCGCGCGGCGCCGGCCTGGCCGCCCGCGCCCGCGCCGTAGAGCGTCGCCCGGCCGATCATCACCGCATGCGCGCCGATCGCCATGGCCTTGAGCACGTCGCTGCCACGGCGCACGCCGCTGTCGAAGATCACGGTCATGCGGGTGCCGACGGCATCGACGATTCCGGCGAGCACCTCGATCGAGGCGGGCGAGGCGTCGAAGGTGCGGCCGCCGTGGTTCGAGACGATCACGCCATCGACCCCGTGATCGGCTGCCGCGATGACATCGTCGACATTGAGCATGCCTTTGAGCAGCAGCTTGCCGGGGAAGCGGCGCTTGAGTTCGGCCACGTCGTCCCAGCTCACCGACGGCGAATTGGTCACGCGCCCGCCGCTGGCGGCGACTTCCGCAGGATAGTTGGCGAACTTGGGCAGGCCGCCGTTCAACATGTAACGACCGAGCACGGTGGTCATCCAGCCGGGCTTCTGCATGATCGACCAGGCGAGCAGCGGATTGGCCTTGATCGGATTGGCCATGCCGTTGCGCTTGTTGAATTCGCGGTTCGGCCAGATCGGCGTGTCGACCGTGATGATCAGTGCCTCGGCGCCGAGCTGCGCCGCGCGGTCGACCACCTGCCATGACAGGTCACGGCGTTCCCAGAGGTACATCTGCTGCCAGAAGCCGGCGCCCGACCGGGTGATGTCGGCGATCGTCTGAACGCTCGTCGTCGAACTGGTCGCGAGACTGAACGGCAGGCCCGCCGCCGCGGCCGCGCCGGCTATCGCGCTCTCTCCGCGGAAGCAGGCAAGATCGGCGATGCCCGTCGGCGCAATGATCAGCGGCGAGGGGCGTTTCTTGCCGAACAGCTCGATCGACAGGTCGCGTGTCGAGACGTCGCGCAGGGTGCGCGGATCGAACTTGATCGCGCGCAGCGCAGCGTTGTTGTGCGCGGTGAGGATGTCGTCCTCGGTGCCGCGCTCGATGAACTCCCAGATCGCCTTGGGGAGATTGCGCTTGGCCTGATCGCGCAGGTCCCAGATGTTGTAGGCCGGCTTCACGCTGTCATCCCCCTCGGTCGCGATCAGCCCTGGCCGTCCTGCCAGGTGCCTTCGATCTGCTCGATGCCGAGCGTCTCGATCGTATTGCGGATGCCCAGGATGTCGAGTGGCAGCTCGCCCGCGGCGATGCGCGCGCGAATCTTGACCTCGTTGGCGGCGCGCGCCTCTGCGCCGGCCACGGTCGCGGCCAGCAGCGCCAGCGGGATCACGACGACGCCGTCGGCATCGCCACAGACGATATCGCCCGGCTCGACCAGCACGCCGTCCGCCACCACGGGCACGTTGACCGCGGCGGGGCCGCGCTTTTCGGGCTGTTCGACCGAGACGTGGGTCGACCAGACGGGGAAGCCCAGGTCGCGGATCGCATCGGTGTCGCGGCAGGCGCCGTGAACCACGGCGCCGGCGACGCCCTTCTTGACCGCGAAGCCGCAGGCGACGTCGCCCCAGAGCGCGCCCTGGTGACCGCCGCCGTTGGTGAAGACCAGCACGTCGCCGACCTGGGCGGTGTCGAGCGCGATGTGGATCGCGAGGTTGTCGCCGGGGAAGTTCCACGCCGTGATTGCGGGGCCGCAGAGCTTCTGGCCGGGTGCGATCGGGTTCATGGCCGGACTCATCAGGCTCATCCGACCCGCAACGAGGCCCAGCGCGCCGTGGAGATCGGCGACGCCAAATTCGGCTGCGCGCGCGAGCAGTGCCGGATCCGGGCGGGGTATCTGGCGATAAATGACGGACTTTTGCGGCTTCACGAGAGGGCCTCCGGATTCAGCAGCGTCGCAGGGCGCTCGCCGCTCAGGATCGTTTCGATTACTTGCGCGCAATGCAGCGCCATGTGCTTCATGCTCGCCTCGGTCACGCCGGCGACATGCGGGCCGAGTACGATGTTGTCGAGCGCGAACAGCGGATGATCGGCCGGCGGCGGCTCGGCTTCGAACACGTCGATCCCCGCGCCGCCGATCGTGCCGGCCTTGAGCGCATCGGCGAGTGCGGACTCGTCGATGATGCCGCCTCGGCTGGTGTTCACGATTACCGCGCCGGGCTTCATCTTCGCGAGCTGGTCGGCGCCGATCAGGTTGCGCGTGCCATCGGTTAGCGGCACGTGGATCGAAATGACGTCGGCCCAGGCCAGCAGTTCGTCGAGGGCCATCGGTGCGGCGCCAGCCGAGGTGACGTCCTCGGCCGAGAGCATCGGGTCGTAGACGCCGAGCTCGGCGCCGAAGCCGGCGCCGCAAATCTTCGCGGTGAAGCGCGCGATCCGGCCGAAGCCGATCAGGCCGACGCGGGCTTCGGTCAGGTCCCCCAGCCGCGTCTTCCAGCGCTCGTTCCAGCGATCCTCGCGCACGACCGCGTCCATCTCGCGCACGCGGCGCAGCACGGCGAGCATCAGGGTCACCGCGCCTTCGGCGACGGCGGTCGAATTGTTGCCGCCCGGCGTGTTGCAGACGAGGACGCCGCGCTGGCTCGCGAACGGGATCGGGATGTTGTCGACCCCCGCGCCGTGCTTCACGATCGCCTTGAGCCTGGGCATTCGCGCGATCAGCCCCTCGGGCAGCACGGTCGTGCGAATGACGATGAAGCTGGTGTCCTCGATGCGCGGATCCGTCACACCCTGTTCCGGGGTGATGACATCGTGCTTGGCGCTGATGGCCTCGGTGCCCGCAGGATGGATCGGATCGAGGATGTAGACGATTTCTCCCGACATGGTCACGCCAGCTCCAGCTTCTCGCGCAGCGTCTTGCCGAGGTATTCGGTCGGATAGACGCCGCGCTTCTGCAGGATCGGCACGACCTCGTTGACGAAGTCGTCGACCGACACGGGCATGATGTTGGGGGTGACGTTGAAGCCGTGGCAACCCGTTTCGCGCCAGATCGTCTCGATCTGATCGGCGACCTGTTCGGGGCTGCCGACGAACTGCGGCATGCCCACGGCGAGACCCCAGCGGATCGCGACATCGCGCAGGGTCAGCGGCTTCTCGCCGACGATGTTCGAGAAGGCCTTCATCAGTCCCTGCGAGCCCTGCGTCTGCATCTCGGCCAGCGGCTGGTCGAGCTCCATGCCGCTGAAGTCGACGCCCATCGTGCCCGAAAGCCGCGCGATCGCGCCCTCCAGGGGGATGCGCTCGACGATGTCGTTCAGCTTCTTCCTGGCCTCTTCCTCGGTCCCCGCGATCACTGGCTGAATGCCGAAAGTGACGCCCGGCGCCGGCTGGCGGCCGAGCGAGGCGGCGGTGGCATTGAAGTCGGTCATGAACTTCTTCATGCCGGGAATGTTCGGCTGGATCGCAAAAACCACATCGGCGTGCTTCATCGCGAAGGCCTGGCCGCGGCCCGACGAGCCGGCCTGGAACAACACGGGGCGGCCCTGAGGCGAGGGCAGGGCGGGCGCAACGGTGTTGCAATTGAAGTATTTGCCCTGGTGGGCGATCTTCGCGACCTTGCTCGGATCGGCGAAGACGCCGCTGGCCTTGTCGGCGATCACCGCGCCTTCGCCCACGCTGTTCCACAGCGCGTAGCAGATCTCCATATACTCTTCGGCACGGTCGTAGCGTTCGTCGTGCGGCAGTTCGGTCAGGCCATAGGCGCGGTGCTCGCCGCGCAGGTGGCCGGTGACGATATTCCAGCCGACGCGGCCACCGCTCATGTAGTCGAGCGTCGAGAGCTGGCGGACCACCGAATAGGGATGATGCGGTCCAGTGGAGACCGTGGCGGCAAGGCCGAGCTGTGTGGTCGCTCCGGCGATCGCGCCGAGCAGGGTCACCGGGTCCATCGTCGGCCAGCAGACGCCATAGCGGATCGCGTCGTCCATCCGATCCTCGTAGCGGTCGAACACGCCCGGCGTGTCGGCGAAGAAGATCGCGTCGAACAGGCCGCGCTCGAGCGTCCTGGCCATGTCGATCCACAGGCTCATGTCGCCCAGTGCCTTGAGTCGATTGTCGTCTGGGTGCGCCCAGGACAGTACGGTGTGGTTGATCGGGGAATTGATCTGGAAACTGACCAGATGAATGTATTTGCCCATTGCCTGTCCTCTCGCCCGAGTGGCCGAACGTATCCGATCCGTGCCCGGTTCTAGCCGGGGCTTGAAAGCTCTTCCACCGCCGGGCAACTCATAATAAGCGCCGTATGCGACAAGAATCACTGATGGTGCCTATAGGCTGCAGCAAGGCCGTGTGCATCCCTTTTGTGACAGGAGAGGTAAAAATGTATCCTATTTCCCCGAGCGTCGACGCCGAGGTTTTTGCCGAAATCCCCGAGGCGCTCAGCTATGGAAGCCGAAAGTCGGACTGGGCCTCGGTCCAGGTGCATGGCAATGCCACGCCGACCTTCCTGGAGGGACCGTGCTTCGATGCCGCTGGCGATCTCTGGGTCACCGATATTCCCTGGGGGCGCGTTCTCAAGATCGCACAGGACGGCACGGTTTCGGTCGGAGCCGAGTACGACGGCTATCCCAACGGGCTCAAGTTCCTCGCCGACGGCACGGCGCTGATCGCCGATCTCAAGAACGGCCTGATGAAGTTCGATGCGGCCAAGGGTACGGTCGAGCCTTATCTGACACGCCGCCTGCTCGAACCGTTCCGCGGCTGCAACGACCTCTGCGTCGCCCGGAATGGCGACGTCTATTTCACCGACCAGGCGCAATCGAGCCTCGCCGACGCCTACGGCCGGGTCTATTGCCTGCGCGCCGCGACGGGTAAGCTCGACCTCGTGCTCGACAAGATTCCGAGCCCCAACGGCCTCGTTCTCAACAAGGCCGAAAACGCGCTCTATCTCGCGGTCACGCGCGCCAATGCGATCTGGAAGATCAACTTCAACGCCGATGGCTCGACGGGCAAGGTCGGTCTGTTCATCCAGCTCTCGGGCGGCCACGGCCCAGACGGCATCACGATCGACGAGAACGACGGCCTGGCCGTCTGCCACGTCGGCATGGGCTCGGTCTGGCTGTTCGACGCCTGGGGCGAGCCGACCTTGCGGATCAAGTCGCCCAAGGGCCGGATGACCACGAACCTCGCCTATGGCGGACCCGGCAACCGCACGATCTACTTCACGGAATCGTCGAGCGGGACCGTGCTCAAGGCCGAGGTGCCGGTGGCGGGGCGCCGTTTGCTCTGACCACATTGGGGCGGCGTGCCTCCGGAGGTGTCCGAAAGCACGCCGCGAAGATCAGAAGGTGGCGCGGATGCTGACGCCCACCTCGATACCCAGCAGTTGCGCAGAGGCGTCGTCGCCGACCGCGGCCATGTCGAGGGGCGAATAGGTGGCGATCTGCGTCAGGGCGCGAACGCTCTCGAGCGCGGGTTTCGCCCAAGCCAGATCGGCGTGGAATCCCTGAACGAAGGTCTGCCAGCCCGCGAGGCGCGGATTGCCTTCGAACGAGCGCGTCGCCAGCGCCTTCGCGAGCGCATCGGACATGACCTTGGCCATGCCACGAGCCACGGCCTCCTTGAAGACAAGCGCCGCTTCTTCCGGGCTAGCGGCTGCCTGGACGGCCTCGGGCGCAAAGTTGATCGTCATGCTGGTTCCCCTGTCTTGCGTGATGCCTGCGGGACAGCAGCGGCCGCCGCATGCGCCGAGGCCGCGACAATTTCTGCCCGAAGTCGCGGCCCGTCGCCGCGCGATGGATCGGTTCCGGTCCGTACTCGGCTTGACGCGATGCCGAATGTGGCGGCCGCGCGGCGACAAGGGTCGATATGGATACAATATTTATAATAGACATCACTGTTGATTATAAGATATGCCGTTCGCGAGCCAATCAATGGGAGCGAACATGACCTGTCTGAAAACCAACGTCCCTGACGCCGCCACGCTCGACATCCCTGCGCTCCGTGAAAAGTATGCGGCCGAGCGCGACAAGCGCATGCAGACCCGCGGGCAGGAGCAATACGTCAAGGTCTCGGGCGAGATGCAGGATCTCTACGCCACCGACCCGCACCGCGACATCGAACCGCGCGAGCCGATGTTCGACGAACTCGACGTGCTGATCCTCGGCGGCGGCTTCTCGGGGCTGCTTGCGGCCTATCACCTGACCCAGCAGGGCGTGACGAACTTTCGCAACATCGACCATGCCGGTGACTTCGGCGGCGTCTGGTACTGGAACCGCTATCCGGGCATCCAGTGCGACAACGACGCCTATTGCTATCTGCCGCTGCTCGAAGAGACCGGCTGGATGCCCTCGAAGAAGTTCTCCGACGGCGCAGAGATCTATGCCCACTGCAAGCGCATTGCCGAGACTTTCGGCTTCGCCGACAAGGGCGTGTTCCACACGCTGATCACCTCGCTCAAGTGGGACGATGCGATCGGCCGCTGGCGCGTGGGCACCAACCGCGGCGACGAGTTCCTTCCGCGCTTCGTGGTCATGGCCTGCGGCGTGCTCAACATGCCCAAGCTGCCCGGGATCAAGGGCATCGACAGCTTCAAGGGCAAGATGTTCCACACCGCGCGATGGGACTACGACTACACTGGCGGCAGCCACGCAGCGCCCGTGCTCGACAAGCTCAAGGACAAGCGCGTCGCCATCCTCGGCACGGGCGCGACCGCGGTCCAGGCGGTGCCCTACCTCGCGAAGTACGCCAAGCAGCTCTACGTCATCCAGCGCACGCCCTCGAACATCGACGAGCGTTCGAATCCGCTGACCGACCAGGAATGGGCCGCCTCGCTCGAACCCGGCTGGCAGCGCGCGCGCCAGGACAATTTCCACCGCGCGGCGATGGAGTTCTTCGCGCCTGGCGAGCCCGACCTGATCTGCGACATCTGGACCGAGATCGCGCGCAACATGCAGGCCGAGCTCGATGCCGAGGGCTATCCCGAACTCAGCCTCGAGGAGTTCATGGCCCGCCGCGAGGTGATGGACTACCGCGTGATGGAGCGCATGCGCCAGCGCGTGGAATCGATCGTGACCGACAAGGATACGGCCGAGGCACTAAAGCCCTGGTTCCGCTTCCTCTGCAAGCGGCCGCTGTCGAACGACGAATACTATCCCGCGTTCAACCAGCCCAACGTCAAGCTGATCGACGTCTCGGCCACCCAGGGACTCGAGGCGATGACCGAGAAGGGCTTCCTCCACAACGGGGAGGAGATCGAAGTCGACTGCATGATCTTCGCCTCGGGCTTCGAGGTGACCAGCGATCTCGAGCGTCGCTGGGGCATCCCGGTGATCGCGGGGCAGAACGGCCAGTCGCTCTACGATCACTGGCGCGACGGCCCGCTGACCCTGCACGGCACGATGACCAGCGGTTTCCCGAACCAGTTCTTCATGGGCTACATCCAGGGCGGTCTGAATTCGAGCGTGACCGAGATGATCGGCCGCCAGGGCGAACACATCGCCCATATCGTCGCCACCGCCCTGGCGCGCGGCGCCGACGTGGTCGAGACCACCCGGGAGGCGCAGGATGCCTATGTCGCGCGGTTCGAATCGATGGAGCCCGATAATTCGGCCTTCGCGCTCGAATGCACGCCGAGCTATTTCAACAACGAGGGCGAGGCCAAGCCCAAGTGGGCGCTGTTCCGCCAGTGGGGCCCGGGCTGGCACGATTTCCAGGCGATGCTCCAGGCCTGGCGCGACCAAGGCGATCTCGAAGGGCTCAGTGTGCGCAGCAGGGTTTTGGCCGACTGATCGGGCTGGGGACGCCGCCGTCGCCGGCGGCGTCCTCGACGTCACCGGGCTCGTTAAAAAAAGAATGACTGTTCATTCTTATTGAGCTAGAGGCGTTTCACCGGGGCTGCCGTGCTACCGCCCGGCCGCTCGTCGGTTTCCTCGACGGGCGATCTGCGATAGGACGGCAGGCACGTTTGTGATGCGGAACGCGAGGCGCCAAAGCCCTGCGGCCGGGGTTGGAAGTGGAGAAAATCGTGAACGAGCTGTCGAAGATCGAGCCCGAAAACATCAAGCCAGAGATCATGGATCGCGAGGTAATGGTCACCTATCCGACCGAGGCGTTCCTCTCGAAGGACTATCTCGAGGCGGAGAAGACGCTGCTATGGCCCAAGATCTGGCAGATGGTGGAGCGCGAGACCGACCTGCCCAATCCCGGTGACTGGATGACCTACAACGTCGCCGAGGAATCGGTGATCGTCCTGCGCAAGGACGACGGCAGCCTCAAGGCTTTCCACAACGTCTGCCCGCACCGCGGCCGCCAGCTCGTCTCGGTGCCCGACATGATCCCCAATCCGCACAGCGTCCACAAGGACCACGTCCACGACGTGCGCGGCAACAACCGCAAGAGCTTCGTCTGCGGCTTCCACGGCTGGACCTTCGATCTCGACGGCCAGAACACCTACATCCTCGATCCGCAGGACTGGGGCGAGGGCGGCCTGACCAAGGAGATGACCTGCCTGTCCGAGATCAAGGTCGATACCTGGGGCGGCTTCATCTACATCAACATGGATCCCGACAGCATTTCGTTGAAGGAATGGATGGGCCGCGCCGGAGAGATCCTCGACCACTTCGATCTGGCCGGCATGCATTACAAGTGGCGCCAGTGGGCGATCTATCCGTGCAACTGGAAGACCGCGATCGAGGCCTTCCTCGAGCCCTACCACGTCGCCGGCACGCATACCCAGTTGCTCGCCTATGGCGATTACTACGCGCTGTCGAAGCAGTACGGGCTGCATTCGGTGTCGAGCTACGACACGCGCGAGAGCAAGTTCAAGATGGCCGAAAGCGCCGGCACGACCCGCGCCGGCAAGGGCGACGATCCGCGCGTCTCGACTTACGAACTGATCAAGGAAAACTACGAGACGGTGAACTTCTCGGCCTCGACCGAGACGCTGGTCAAGGCCGCGAGCCGCCTCAAGGACGAACTGCCCGAGACCGCGACGGCGCAAGAATGCATCGCGCACTGGATCAAGTCGGCCAAGGCCGATGACGCGGCGCGCGGCGTGATCTGGCCCGAGGTCCCGCCCGAGATCAAGGCCGAGGGGGGGCTCGCCTGGGGGCTCTGGCCCAACCAGAACATCCTCCACGGTGAAACCTTCGCGCTCTGCTATCGCGTTCGCCCCTATGGCGACGATCCCAACCAGTGCGTGTTCGAGAGCTACGCGCTCGAGCGCTTTCCCGAAGGCGAAGCGCCCGAGACCGAGTGGACCTATGCCGAGGCGACGGGCGAGAACTGGGGTTCGGTCCTGGCGCAGGACTTTTCGAACATGGAATTCGTCCAGAAGGGCATGAAGTCGAGCGGCTTCCGCGGCCCACTGCCCAACCCGCACCAGGAGCAGAAGGTGATCAACCTCCACCGCAACCTGGCCGACTGGATGGAAGGCCGCGGCGCGGTGACGCTGGTTCACAAGAACTGAGCGGCAGGACAGGCGCTGCGCGCAGCGCCTGTCCTTCGGCCCCCGCGGCGTCAAACGAATGTGCGCGCAAACCGTGGGGGTGGCGGACTCGACTGCAGCCTTGGAGTCGAGCCCGCGCAGTATAAGTAACGCCAAAATATCGAGAAAGTTCTAACGCGTGCCTCTCTGAGGCGCGCGTTTTGACCGTTATCGGCGCATTTCTGCGGGTTCAGGCCACGCCTTTTCCGATGCCGCGTTCGAGGAAGGTCCGGGCGATCGCCGCGACCTCTTCGGCGGAATCGTCCTCCGACCAGATGCTGTATCGAAGGCCGAGGAACACGTTCATTCCCATGATCGCCCAGGCATGCGCCTCTTCGAGGCCACCGCGGAAGGCGCCGCTATCCTCGCCGCGCTTGAGGCGATCGAGAATGCGTGCCGCAGTCGATTCGTAGTGGTTGCGATAGCTGCCCGGATCGACGAATTCGGCTTCGTCGATGATGCGATAGACCTCCTTGTGCTCGCGGGCGAAGCGCAGGAAGGCGGTCAGCGCGACCTCCTCCGTATCGAACGGCGCCAGCGGCGGGCCAAGCGCCTGACCGACGGTGGTCCGAACGCGGTCGCTGAGATCGTTCACCAGCGCGCGGAAGAGTTCATCCTTGCTGTCGAAATAGGTGTAGAATGTGCCGAGCGCAGTGCCCGCCCGGCCGGTGATGCCCGTGACCGAAGCTTCGTGAAACCCCTTCTCGCCGAATTCGATCGCCGCCGCGTCGAGCAGTTTGCGCAGCGTGCGGCGCCCCCGTTCGGTGCGCGGCGTCTTGCCGGAAGCTCCGTCTGCGGGGGTTTCTGGTGTGCTCATAAGGTGACAGCTAGACGCTAACCGCGCATGAGGCAAACTCAATATTGAAAGTTGGTTCAACTCTCAATATGCTTTCCGAAACTGGAAACAAATCCGGGGAGGATAATCGATGCGCATGTCGAGCTGGCTGAAAAGCAGCGCGGGTTCCGTTGTGGTGTTGACCGTGATCGCGGGTGGTCTCGTGCCCGTCGCGGCCCAGGCGCAGGCCGAGGCTGCGACCGAGGTTCAGGACAGCGGCGACGCGATCGTCGTGACGGCCCGCCGGCGCGAGGAGCGCCTGGTCGACGTGCCGATCGCAGTCACGGCCTTCAGCAGCGAGGCGCTGGCGAAGAGCGGCGCGATCGACATCACCGACATCGGCCAGACCACGCCCAACACCACGATCGAGGTTTCGCGCGGCTCGAACTCCACGCTCAGCGCCTTCATCCGCGGTGTCGGCCAGCAGGATCCGGTCTCGGGCTTCGAGCAGGGCGTCGGTCTCTATCTCGACGACGTCTATCTCAACCGCCCGCAGGCGGCGGTGCTGGACATCTACGATGTCGATCGCATCGAGGTGCTGCGCGGGCCGCAGGGCACGCTCTATGGCCGCAACACGATCGGCGGCGCGGTCAAATACGTGACGCGCGCGCTCCCGCAGGATGCTTCGCTCCGGATCAAAGGCACTTACGGCACCTATGACCAGGCCGACGTGATCGTCACCGCCAGCGCCCCGATCAGCGACCTGATCCGCGTCGGTGCATCGGGCGCGCGGCTCTCGCGCGGCGGCTTCGGCCGCAATCTGACCAACGGCCTCGAGAACTACAACAAGGACGTCTGGGCCGCGCGCGGCACGCTCGAGATCGGCGGCTATGGCGAGCCCGTGCTCATCCGCATCTCGGGCGACTATACCAAGGACAAGAGCAACCCGCGTGGCGGTCACCGCCTGATCCCGTCGCTGCGCACCAATGCCCCGGTGCTGGCCAACGTGTTCGACACGCGCGGCGGCCTCAACGATCCCAAACAGGACATCGAGGCTTACGGTCTGGCGATGAACGCCACCGCCGAACTCAGCGACAATCTGACGCTGCGATCGATCAGTGCCTGGCGCAAGGACGATTCGGCCACGCCGATCGACTTCGATGCGCTGCCCGCCGTCGACGTCGACGTGCCCGGTTTCTATCGCAACGAGCAGTTCAGCCAGGAAGTTCAACTGCTTTACGACAGCGACAAACTGAAGGGCTTGCTCGGCTTCTACTATCTGACCGCGACCGCCGACACGCTGTTCGACGTGCGCATCTTCAACACCTTGGCCGGACTCACCGCCTTCACCGAGGCGGACGTCGATACCGAGACTTATGCCCTGTTCGGCGATTTCACCTACGATTTCTCCGAGCAGTTCAGCATCTCGCTCGGCGGTCGCTACACCTGGGACAAGCGCACGGCGCAGATCCTGCGCCAGAACTATCTCGGTGGGGGCTCGCCGGTCTTCGGCGGCGCGGGGACGGCCTTCGGCGCGCCGAGCACGAATTTCCGCGGTGAACGCGAGTTCAAGAAATTCACGCCGCGCGCCTCGATCAGCTTCAAGCCGACACAGGATCACACGCTCTACGCAAGCTTCTCGCAGGGTTTCAAGGGCGGTGGCTTCGATCCGCGCGGGGTCGGCGCCAATGCGCCCGCCGCGATCCCTGGCCGCCCGACCAACGACGAGGTCGCGGCCTTTCTCAGCTTCCGCCCGGAGAAGGTCGACAGCTACGAGGTCGGCTACAAGGGCAGCCTGGCCGACGGGGCGATCAACATCGCCCTGGCCGGCTTCTATGCCGACTACACCGACGTCCAGATTCCGGGATCGGTTGCCTGTACGGTCAGCGGTCTGCCGAGTTTCTGCGGCGTCACCTCCAACGCCGGCAAGGCGCGCTTCCAGGGCATCGAATTCGAGGGCCGCGCTCGCCTCGGCCAGGATCTCGCGACGGCCGGAGATCGACTGACCCTGGGTGCGACGCTCGGCTACGTCGACGCTCAGTTCAAGCGTTATATCACCAACATAACCGTGGCCGGCGTGCCGACGCCGACCGACGTCGCCGCCTTCCGCCGCGTGCAGAACACACCGAAATGGACCGCCAGCGGCACGCTCGGCTATTCGGCGCCGATCGGCGAGGGTGAACTCTCGCTCGGCACGACGGTTTCCTATCGCAGCAAGACCTATCAGTTCGAGATCCCCAATCCCTATATCGACCAGCCCGGCTTCACGCTGTGGGACGCGAGCATCGTCTATACCGCGCCCGAAAAGCGCTGGAGCCTGGGCGTGTTCGGCAAGAACCTGACGAACAAGCGGTACAAGACCTCGGGCTACACCTTCGTGGTGGCCGATCCGCGGACCGGCGTTATCACCAACGGCGCCAATGGCCTGCCGCTGCCGGCGCTGGGCACCGAGGGGACGCTGACGGCCTTCTACGGCAATCCGCGCCAGGTCTTCGTCACCGGCACGCTGAACTTCTGAAGATGACCGCGCCGGCACCTTTCCACCCGCACCGCTATCGCAGCGCCTGCGGCCGGCTCGAGCTCTATGCCCGAGTCTACGAGGGCGAGGGGCCGGCCCTGTTGCTGATGCACGGCCTGACGCGCAACAGCGCCGACTTCGAGCCGCTCGCTGCGCATCTGGCGGGACGCTACCGGCTGGTCGTTCCTGACCAGCGCGGCCGCGGGATATCGGCCTACGATCCCGATCCCGACAACTATCGGCCCGATGTCTACGCGGCCGACATGTTCGCGCTGCTCGACGATCTCGGCATTGCGAGTGCCGGGCTGATCGGCACCTCGATGGGCGGCCTCATGGCGATGATCATGGCGGCGACCCAACCGGCTCGTGTGCCGGCGATGGTACTCAATGACGTCGGGCCGCGGATCGAAGCGGCCGGGCTTGCGCGGATCCAAGGCTATGTCGGGCCCACCGGCGATGCTGCCGGCTGGGCTGAAGCCGCCGCGCGCTGCGCCGCGATCAACGGCGCGGCCTTCCCGGATTTCGCCGAGGCCGACTGGCTCGTTTTCGCGCGGCGCACCTGCGCAGAGACGCCCGAAGGCCGGCTCCGCCTCGCCTATGACCCCGCCATTGCCGCGAGCGTGAAGGGCGATAACCCCGCGACCGTGCCACCCGATCTCTGGCCCTTGTGGGACATGCTCGCGGCCTTGCCCGTGCTCGTGATCCGCGGCGCGCTGTCCGACCTGCTCTCGGCCGAGACCGTCGCCGAGATGGACGATCGCCATGCCGGGCCTTTCGCGGCGGTGTCGGTACCGAAGCGCGGGCACGCGCCGATGCTCGACGAGCCCGCGGCGCTCGCGGCGATCACGCGTTTCCTCGAAGAGCACCTGGGCTAGGTGTCGCAAACCACGCCCTCCGCGACCCTGCCGGCGCGCCCGAACGTCGTTTTGGCGATGCTGTTGCTCGTCTACGTGTTCAACTTCGTCGATCGCCAGATCCTCGCGATCCTCGCCGGTTCGATCCAGCGCGATCTCCACTTGTCCGACGGCCAGATGGGGCTGCTCGGCGGGCTCGCCTTCGCGCTGCTCTATTCGACGCTCGGCGTGCCGCTGGCCTGGCTCGCCGATCGCACGAGCCGGTCCTGGGTGATCACCGTGTCGCTGGCGCTGTGGAGCGGCTTCACCGCGCTTTGCGGCTTTGCCCAAGGGTTCTGGCACATCTTCCTCGCGCGGCTCGGCGTGGGCATCGGCGAGGCGGGTGGGGTCGCGCCGTCCTATGCGCTGATCGCCGACTACTTTCCCGCGCACCGCCGCGCTTTCGCGCTGTCGGTCTATTCGCTGGGCATTCCGCTCGGCTCGGCGGCGGGCGTGCTCGCCGGCGGCTACATCGCGGCGATGGTCGACTGGCGCGCCGCCTTCGTCGCGGTCGGTCTGGCGGGTATTCTGGTGGCGCCTTTGTTCAAGCTCACGGTCCGCGACGTGCCCAAGCCCGCGCTGACCGATGCCGAACCGGCGCCGCGTTTCCGCGTCATCGCCGGCACGCTCGCGCGCAAGCCCTCGTTCTGGCTGCTCTCGTTCGGCGCCGCGACGAGCTCGATGCTCGGCTATGGCATCGCCTTCTGGCTCCCCAGCCTGCTTCAGCGCAGCTTCGGCCTGAGCCTGGTCGAGGTCTCGCACTTCATCGGCGCAATGCTCCTGCTCGGCGGTGTCGCCGGCATGCTGCTCGGCGGCTGGCTCGGCGATCGCCTGGGCAGCGGCGACCGCGCTTTCCTCGCCTATCTCCCCGCGGTGGCCTTCGTCATCGGCGTGCCGCTGTTCGCCGCGGGCATCTACAGTTCCGATGCCCGGCTGGCCTTCGTGCTGTTCCTTGTGCCGCAGGCCATGGCCTATGTCTGGCTCGGTCCGGTGCTCTCTGCGGTCCAAATGCTCGTGCCGCCAGCGCAGCGATCGACGGCTTCCGCGCTGTTCCTGCTGATCAACAACCTGATCGGCCTGGGCGGCGGCATCTTCGCGCTCGGCGCGCTGTCCGAGGCGCTGACCCCGACCTACGGTCAGGACGCGTTGCGCTATTCGATGCTCTATTCGCTGGGGCTCTACCTGGTTTCGGCCGTGCTGATGACGCTCGCCGGACCGCGTTTGCGCCGGGATTGCGCCTAGGCGGGGCGAATAAGCCGCTGAAATAGCGAACCATCGCGCGCTGGCCGCGTTGCACTCCGCATAGCTATCGGAGGCCCGCGATGACGAAATTCGGATACAAGCTGATGACCGAGGAGCATGGGCCCAAGGCGCTCGTGGCCAATGCCGTCCTTGCGGAAAAGGCGGGGTTCGACTTCATCTCGGCCTCGGATCACTTTCATCCCTGGCTCGAAGCGCAGGGTCACGCGCCCTTCGTCTGGTCCGTGCTCGGCGCGATCGCGCATGCCACCGAGACGATCGGCATCACCACCGGCCTGACCTGTCCGATCATCCGCTATCATCCGGCGATCATCGCCCAGGCCGCGGCGACGGTGGCGCTGCTCAGCGACAACCGCTTCACTCTGGCCGTGGGCGCGGGTGAGCGGCTGAACGAGCATGTCACCGGTGCGGCCTGGCCTTCGGTCCCGGAACGGCATGCGATGCTGGGCGAGGCCGTCGATATCTTCCGCGAGCTCTGGCATGGCGGCGTCAGCACTTATGTGGGCGCCTATTTCACGCTCGATCATGCGCAACTCTACGACGTCCCGGAAAGACCGATCCCGGTGGTACTGGGGGTCAGCGGTCCAGAATCGGTCGAACTGGCGGTCGAGATCGCCGACGGCATCATGACCACCTCGCCCCAGGCCGAACTCGTCGAAGGCTTTCGCAAGGGCGGCAAGGAAGGCCCGGCCTATGCCGAGGTGGCGCTGGCCTATGCCGCGACCGAGGAAGAGGGGCGCAAGATCGCGCACGAGCGCTTCCGCTTCTCTGCCTTCGACTGGTCGGTCAACAGTGAACTGCCGACCGTCGCAGGCTTCGAGGCCGCGACCAAGCATGTCCGACCTGAAGACCTAGCCGAGACGATCCCCGCGGGCCCCGATCCGCAGGTTCACCTCGCCGCGATCAGGAAGTATCTCGATGCTGGCTTCGATCACATCGTTCTGACCGGCATCGGCGACGATCAAGAAGGCTTTACGTGCTTTTTCAAGGAGAAACTGCTGCCTGAACTCAAGCGGGGCACCTGAACCCTGTCTAGCCCTGGAACCCCCGCCACATCCTGACGTTCGCTCATCGTCAGGCTCGAAGGGACTGGAATGCCGCGATTCTTCTTTCACGTTCATAATGGCCATGGCGAGACCCACGACGACGAGGGGCTGGACCTGCCTGGGCAGTCCCATGCACGCAGCGTGGCGATCGACAGCATCCGCTCGATCCTCGCAGAAGAGGCCCGCCATGGGCTGATCGACCTGCAAGGGCATATCGATATTACCGAAGGGGCGGACGTTTTGTTCACGATCGCCTTTACCGAGGCTTTCGAACTGAAGTTGCCCGTGGGTTCGAACGCATGATCGAGAGCCTGCTGCTCAAGCTGCGCAAGCGCGACGTCGTTTCGCCTGATGAAGAGCAGGCGTTGCGCGACCTCATTACCGAGGTCGAGGACATTCCCGCGCGCAAGACGGTCGTGCGGCGCGGCGAGCCGCTCAACCGCTCGATCCTGCTGATCGAGGGGCTGATGTGCCGTCAGAAGGATCTGCGTAGCGGGGACCGCCAGATCACCGCGTTGCACGTGGCCGGCGACTTCCTCGACCTGCACGGCTTCACGCTCAAGCAACTCGACCACGATGTGATGGCGCTGTCGCCGTGCCGGGTCGCCTATGCCCGGCACGACCTGTTGACGCGGCTGACCGAGGTCCATCCGCACCTCACGCGGCTCTTGTGGTTCTCGACCAATCTCGACGCGGCGATGCATCGCGAATGGGAGCTGTCGCTGGGCCAGCGCACCGGCGCTGCGCGCGCCGCGCATCTGTTCTGCGAAGTCTATACGCGGCTGCAGATCGTCGGCCGGCTCGACGACGAGGCCTATGCTCTGCCGATGAACCAGAGCGAGCTGGGCGAATGCCTGGGACTCACCGTGGTCCACACCAATCGGGTGCTGCGCGAACTGCGCGAGCTGGGCTTCGTCCAGTTCACCCGCGGGCGCGTGGTGATCGAGGATATCGAGGGACTGAAGGCCTACGCCGAGTTCGACCCGACCTATCTCTACCTCGACAGCACGCCGCGCTAGGCGGGAAGCGCTTCGGTTTCCGGCGCAGCGACCGCTACGCCAAGGATATTGCGATATAGCGTGATGTATTCGTCGGCCATGCGATCGACCGAGAAGCGATCGGTCACCGCTTGCGAAGGGGCGCGGCGATCGATCGTGGGAATGCGTTCGATCGCGGCAATCGCTTCGCCGAGGCTCCCGACGAGGAAGCCGGTGCGGCCGTGTTCGATGATTTCGGGCATCGAGCCGCGGCGCACGGCGATCACCGGCGTGCCGCAGGCCATGGCCTCGATCACCGAGAGGCCGAAGGGCTCGTCGAAATTGATCAGGTGGAGCAGGGCATGGGCCCGGCTCAGCGCGGCGATCCGCGCAGCGCCGCCGACCGCGCCGTGATAGATCACGCGCTCGCCGTCGACATGCGGCAACACCTCGCGCTGGTGATAGGCCTCGTCCTGCACCACGCCGTAGATGTGGAGCCGCCGACCCACGGCTCGCGCGGCTTCGATCGCCTCGCTGGTGCCTTTGTCGGGATGGATCCGGCCGAAATAGAGCAGGTCCTCGCTACCCACCGGATCGAGCGGGAACTCATGGGGCACGATGCCGTGGTGGATCGTCGCGGCATAGCGCAGGTCCGGATGCCGGTCCGCTTCGCTGATCGCGACATAGTGCACGCGGTCCTCGTAAGGCTTGTACATCGGCAGGATGCGCTCCGACGAGAAGCCGTGAATCGTCGTGACCATCGGCGTGTCGACGAAGCGCGAGAAGGCATGGGCGGGGAAGTCGGCCTGATTGTGGATCAGGTCGAAGCGATCGGCCTGTTCGAACACGTGCGCGAGGTGGCGGTGCTCCCATACCTTGGCGTCCACCGAAGGGTCTTCGCAATAGGGCGCGGGGACGACCGCGGAGAGCCTGCCCGCCGTCTGGCTGTCGCGCGTCGCGAACAGCGTCACGTCGATCCCGCGCGCGACCAGCGCCTCGGTCAGCAGGCTCGTCACCAGTTCCCAGGGACCATAGTGGCGCGGCGGCGTTCGCCAGGCGATCGGGGCGATCATTGCGATCCGCATCAGCGTGGTTCCACTTTCAATATCAGGCCTTCGTTGGCGGTGAGGCCGCCGTCGAAGCCGCGCGACGGGATCGTCGTGAGCAGGGCGTCGGTGATCCGGCGATCGGCGGGAACACGGATCTTGCGCGGCTGGGTGCCGAGGTTGAGCGCGATAAGCAGGCGCTCGTCGCCTTGGTGCCGCTCATACTGGATGACGTCGGGCTCGGCGGACAGCAGGGTGATATCACCGAGGCTCAGCGCCGGATGGCTGCGGCGCAAAGCCAGCAGGCGGCGGTACAGCGTCAGCATCGCGGTGTTCGATCCGTCCTGCGCCGCGACGTTGCGTGTGGACCAGTCTGCATGGAGCGGCAGCCACGGCTCGGCCGTGCTGAAGCCGGCCTGGGCGCTATCGTCCCATGCCATCGGCGTGCGCGCGCCGTCGCGGCCGAGACCAAGCCCGGGCTGACGCACGTCCTGCGGATCGCGAATGCGGTCGGCAGGGATGGCGACCTTGCCGATGCCGAGCTCGTCGCCCTGGTAGAGCGTCGGCGTGCCGCGCAGGGTCAGCAGCAGCATCGCCGCGACGCGGGCCTGCGCCTCTCCCAGCCGTCCGGCGATGCGCGGCGCGTCGTGGCTGCCGAGCACCCAGTTGGGCCAGCCGCCCGGCGGTAGCGCGGCCTCGTATTCGGCGATGAAACCCGCGATCGCTTCGGCGTTCCAGGGTGCTTCGAACAAGTGGAAATTGAACGGCAGGTGCACGCCGGGCACCTTGTCATTACCGTAATAGGTCATGAGCTGATCGAGCGGCAGGCAGATCTCACCGACGAGCAGGCGCTCGCCATAGCTGTCGGCCATCGCGCGGAAGCCGCCGGCGATCTCGTGGATTTCGGGCTGGTGGGCGGAGTGCTGTTGCAGGACCTTGCGCTTCTCGCCCATGTCTGGCGTGAAGGCGGGGTTCGGCGGATTGTCGGGCAGGCCCTCGGCCTTGATGCAGTGCCAGAGCACGTCGATGCGGAAGCCGTCGACGCCGCGGTCGAACCAGTAGCGCAGCACGTCGTCCATTGCCGAGCGAACCTCGGGATTGCGCCAGTTGAGGTCAGCCTGTTCCTTTAGAAAGGCGTGGAGATAATACTGACCCGTCGCGGGATCGAATTCCCACGAGGAGCCGCCCATGTCGCTGGTCCAGTTGTTCGGCGGTCCACCGTCGGGGGCGGGATCGCGCCAGACATACCAGTCGCGCTTGGGGTTGTCGCGGGACGAGCGGCTCTCGACGAACCACGGGTGTTCGGTCGAGCTGTGATTGGGCACGAAGTCGAGCAGCAGCTTGAGCCCGCGCTTGTGCACTTGGCCGAGCAGTGCGTCGAAGGCCGCGAGATCGCCGAACATCGGTTCGACCCCGCAGTAATCGGCGACGTCGTAGCCGAAGTCGGCCATCGGCGAAGGAAAGATGGGTGAGAGCCAGATCGCGTCGACGCCCAAGCCTGCGACATAGTCGAGCCGCGCGGCGATGCCGGCAAGATCGCCGATGCCGTCGCCGTTGCTGTCCTGGAACGAGCGCGGATAGATCTGGTAGATCACCGCGCTTTCCCACCACGGCCGCGTGCCGTGCCCTGCCGAGATCTCGCCCATGCGAGGCACAACGCGCCGATGGCGAAAAGGTTCGGCCTCCGCTGCCCGCCGCGGCGGAAAAGCGGGTGGTCAGTAGTGGGGTGCGGAGCCCGGCATCGAGGCGCCCGAGCCGGAAATGCCAAAGCCGGGCGCGGGGCCGCTGCGCGGCATCGGGCCAACGACACCCCGCGGGTCAGCCGGACCGACCATCGCCCGCTCGCTCGGCTTGTCGAGCGGCGCGACCGTCGGGCTGTTCTCGATCGCGAACTCGGGGGTGGCTTCGACTTCGAGCGGCACACCCTCGGACGGCGCAATCTCGGGCTCCACGGGCTTGCGCACGACTTTGGGAGCGGGCCTTGCCGACTTGCGCGCGGCGGGGGCGGGCTTGGCCGGGGCGTCGCTGGCCGTCGCGAGGCGGACTTCGACCGACCCCGTCACGACCTTGACCGCCTGCGCCGGCTTGTCGGCGTGGGGCGGAGCGTCCGGGGTGCGATCGGACAGGTCGATGACATGGACCAGCAATGCCCCGATCGCGCAGGCGGCCGCTGCGCCACCGATCGCGCGCGGCAGCCATTGCCTGGCTCTCGCGCGCTTCGGCACGACAGGCGCCGGTGATTCGGGTTGCGGCGTGAAAGTCGGCTGCTGCGGCAATTGGGTGACGCTGCGCACGATCCGCGCCGCGAGATCGGCGGGTGCTTCGGGAGGCGTCAGCTCGCCCAGTTTTCGAATCAGGTCGCTTTCGCGATCCGGCTCGCCTGTCACTGAAGGAGTTCCAGATCGTCGCTGCGCACGCCGCGCGCTTCCAGCAGCTCGCGCAGGCTGCGCCTTGCTCTGAACAACAGCGATTCCATGGCCTTCAGGTTGAGCTCCAGCACTTGTGCGGCCAGTATGTTGCTCAAACCTTCGAAATAGCAAAGCACAATCGCCGCGCGGTGCCGTCCGGGCAACGAAGCGAGCGCGTTCTCGACCGTCTCGCTAAGCCGCTGCATCGCGAGCGCGCGTTCGGGGCCGGGGGCTTCGTCGGCCACGTCAGGCATCGTGTCGGTGGTGATCACGCGGAACTGGCGCAGCCGGTCGAGGCAGCGGTTGACCGCGACGCGATGGAGCCAGGCGGGCAGGCCGCCGCCCTGCGCGCGCCATTGCGGCGCGGTTTGCCAGAGCTTGGCGAAGGCCTCCTGGACAATGTCCTCGGCTTCGCCGCCGCCGTTCAGCATGCGCCGGCACACGCGATAGAGCTGCGGGGTGTAGCGCTCGACGATCACGGTGAAGGCCTGGACGTCGCCTCGGCCAACCCGTGCCATCAAGGCCGCGTCGGCATCGCTCGTGCAGGGTTCGCTCGCGCGAGGGAGCGGCAGTGCCGGCTCGGCATAGACGCCGGCCGTTTCGGTCACTGGTTCGAATTCGTGGCGCTCTTCAAATGTCACAAGGACCCCGATGCCGCGGGACGTTGCGTGGCGTCCTCTGTCGTCGGGGCCTGCGCTAGGGCGTGGCTGCTGAACGACAGATTTATGTTCACCTTTGTACGCCCTCGCCAAATTTTTTTGCCGGGCGCGCGAAGGGTGGGGCCGCCGCGCCCGTTAAGCGCCCCGTGAGTTTCGCAATGTCGCCTCGCCGGCGCAATCAACGCCGACCCCTGTCTGCCGGCGGTCGCGGCGTTGCGAAGCTCCGCCCCATCTCTCTTCGATCAGGACGCCCTTTGCCGATGCGCAGCTTCTCGACGACCTCCTGCCTCGCTGCGCTAGCCGCCGCTCTCGTGACCTCTCCCGCCCTGGCCGACACCTCGGTCACAACCTCGACCACCACGCCGCTCAAGACCGCGAGCGCGGGCGATGTCACGGTAACGACCGACGGTACCATCTCGGTGGCTTCGGGCACGGCCGTAACGGTGGACAGCAACAACAAGGTCAGCAACGCCGGCAACCTCAAGGTCGCGGGCGCGAGCGGCGCCGCGGCGATCACCGCCGCTCCGGGTACGAGCACGACGATCACCAATTCGGGTACGATCGCGGTGACCGAGGACTTCGTTCCCGCCGATGCCGACAGCAACGGCATTGCCGACGGCCCGATCGCCTCGGCCAGCAACCGCTACGGCATCCGCACCCTGCCCGGCGGTACCGTGACCGGCAACGTGATCAATTCGGGTTCGATCACGGTCGAGGGTCTGAACTCGGGCGGCATCGTGCTCGATTCGGCGCTCCAGGGCTCGCTGACCAGCAGCGGCACCATCCGTGTGATCGGCGACAACAGCGTGGGCATCAAGACCGGTGCGGTCAGCGGCAACGTCCTGATCAGCGCGGGTACGATCACCGCGATCGGCGAGGGCGCGACTGCGCTCGCGGTCAATGGCGACGTCGGCGGCACGGTGACGATCCAGGGCACGGTCCAGCAGGCCGTTTCCTACACAAACGACAACAGCACCACGACCACCCTGGCGCGCGGCGATCTGCGCGTCGGCGCGCCGGCGGCGGTGATCTCGGGCAATGTGGCGGGCGGCGTGATCGTCGGCGTTCCGCCCACGACCTCGACCACCAACACCGACGTCGACGGTGACGGCATCGCCGACAGCTCCGAAGGCACGGGCGCGCTGATCTCTTACGGCAACGGTCCGGCGCTGCTGATCGGCGGCGCCAGCCCGATCACGATCGGCGCGGTTACGGGGAACACCGGCGGCTATTCGCTGGTGATCGACGGTTCGGCCACGGCCAATGCCTATTTCACCTCGACCGATGCCTATGGCGTCGTGATCGGCGGCAAGGGTGGCACGGTGAATCTTCCCGGTGGCATCTCGGTTAACGGCACGATCGTCGCCAACACCGTCGATTCGACCGCGACGGCGCTGCTGATCAACCAGGGCGCCACGGTCGGCAAGCTCAACAACAGCGGCGCGATCACCGCGGCAATCACTTCACCCGGCGACGGCGCGGTCTATGGCGTGCGCGACCTGTCGGGCACGCTGACCACGCTCGAGAACACGGGCTCGATCTCGGTCGGCGGCACCAGCGAGGACGTCCGCCGCGCGATCGATCTTTCGGCCAACACGACGGGCGTGACGATTAGCCAGTCGATCAACGCCGCCGATGCCGCGACGCGCGCCACGGTGGAGAAGGACGGCACGGTCGACACCACGGTCTACACCCAGATCCGCGGCGACATCGTCACGGGTTCGGGCAATGACACACTCTCGGCCAGCGACGGCCAGATCGTCGGCAACACCTATTTCAACGCCGGCGACGACCGTCTGGTCCTGTCCGATCGCGCGCTCTATTCGGGCAAGGTCTTCTTCGGCACGGGAACGGCCTCGGCCGCACTGTCGGGCAAGGCCAGCTTCTACGGCTCGATCGACTTCGCCGGCGCCGCCGGCACCCTGACCCTTGCCGACAGTGCCAAGTTCTATGGCACGATCGCCAACGGCGGCGCAGCGGCAGTGACGGTCAACGGCGGCACCTTCGGGGCGAGCGCGGCCGACAAATATGCGGTCGGCTCGCTGACGGTCAATTCGGGCGGTACCTTCGGCGTCTATATCGACGGCGCCAAGGGCACGAGCTCGCTGGTGACCGCGCAGACTGCGACCTTTGCCAGCGGCGCGAAGATCTCGGCGACGATTTCCTCGCTGGTCGGCGCCGAGGGCAGCTATACCGTGCTTACCGCCGGCACGCTCAACGGCACGGGCACTTTCGACAACACCAGCACGGCACTGCCCTATATCTACGCGGGCTCGGTCGCCGCCAAGGGCAACGACCTGGTGCTGACGATCCGCCGCAAGGCTGCGGGCGAACTCGGCCTGCGCCGCGCCGCCTCGCAGGGCTATGAGGCGATCGTCGAGGCCGCGGCCAGCGACGCCAAGATGACCGCCGACGTGCTGGGCATCGACAGTGCCGATGCGCTGCAGACACAGTTCGATCAACTGCTGCCCGATCACGCCGGTGGCGTGTTCAACGCAGTCACGCGCGGCTCGCGCCTGGCCGCGGCGCACGTGCTCGATGCGGATTCGATCCACGACATCTCCGAAGTCGGCGGCTGGTTCGAGCCCGTCTACTGGCGTACGAGCAAGGACGCGACGGGAACGGCCGCCTACAAGGCCAATGGCTGGGGCCTGACCGGCGGCGTCGAGCGCAACGTCGGCTTCGGGCGCGTCGGCGTATCCTATGCCTGGCTCAAGGGCACGATCGACAACAACGGCGGCACGGGCAAAGTGAGCAGTTCGCAGCACGAGGTCGCGCTGTTCTGGCGGCTGGCCAAAGGGCCGTTCTATGCCTTCGCGCGCGGCTCGGCGGCGCGCGTCTCGCTGTCGAGCGAGCGCAGCTTCACCGGCGACAGCAACGGCACCAGCTTCACCTACAGCAATGCGGCCGACTGGAAGGGCTGGCTCTATTCGGGCGCGGCCGGCGCGTCCTACGAATTCGACCTTGGCGAAAACCTCACGCTGCGGCCGCAGGGCACGTTGGACTACTACCGTCTCAGCGAGAACGGCTACACCGAGACCGGCGGTGGCACGGCGATGGATCTGACGGTCGAGGACCGCAAGAGCACGGCGCTCACCGCAACGACCAGCCTCACGGCCTCCTACCGCTTCGGCCGCCGCACGAAGGACGAGCGGCCGCTGACGATCGAACTCGAGGGCGGCCGCCGCAATGCGGTCTCGGGTTCGCTCGGCACCACCCGCGCCAGCTTCGAGGACGGCGACGTCTTCGCGATCACGCCCGATGGCCGCAAGTCGAGCTGGCTCGGCGAAGCGCGGCTGCTCGCGGGCGGCTGGGACTTCACCTGGAAGATCGCGGCGCGGGCCGAAAGGACTGAGGGCAACATGAGTTACGGTGGACGCGCCTCGCTGAGCGTGGCCTTCTGATCGGGGCCGGCGTGAGCGGATACGTTCTTCGCCGGCTCGAACCGCACTTCGCGGAAATCCTATCGCGTTACGAAGCCGGCGAACCTTTCGAGGCGATCGCCGCCGATCATGCCTGCGCCGGCAGCACGGTCCGCCGTCTGCTGCTCGGTCACGGCGTGATCCTTCGGCCCGAAAAATGGCGTTTGAAAGCACGGGTTTAATCCGCTTTTTGGCGAATTACCCCTCATTGCTATTGCGAATTCATAGCAGATAGCTAGAGGCGTCGGCAGGGTTCGACAAAGGGAAAAACCATGAGGTCCATTTTGCTGGCGGGTGTCGCCTCGCTCTTCGTTTCGCAAGCGGCCTGGGCGGCTGACGATGCCGCCGATGCGGCCGACGATCAGGAAGCGATCGTCGTCACGGGCTTCGCCGGCACCAAGACCGATACTGCGCTGATCGAACTGCCGCAGCCGATCAAGGTCATCTCCGCCGAGACCTATCAGGCTCAGGGTGCGATCAGCATCAGCGACACGGTCAAGTACGCCGCCGGCGTCCTCGCCAGCCCTTATGGCCGCGACACGCGCGTCGACGGCTTCAACGTCCGTGGCCTCGACGCGCTGCAATTCCGCGACGGCATGCGCGACATCTTCTCCTATTATGCCAGCATCACCTCGGACCCGTACAACTTCTCGCGCGTCGAGATCGTCCGCGGCCCGGCATCGGTGCTGTTCGGCCAGGGCTCTATCGGCGGCCTCGTCAACCTCGTGTCGAAGACCCCCGAGTTCGAGACGCGCGGCGAATTCAGCGCGGTCTACGGCAGCTTCGATCGCAAGGAACTGCTCGGCGACGTCAACTATGCGCTGTCGGATACGCTGGCCGTGCGCCTCGTCGGCCGCGCGCGCGATGCCGACACCTTCGTGAAGAACGTGCCCGACGATCGCCTTATGATCGCGCCTTCGATTCGCTGGAAGCCCACGCCCGACACCGACGTCGTGCTGACGGGCCTCTACCAGAAGGACAAGACCGGCTCGACCTCGCAGTTCCTGCCGATCGTCGGCACCTTCAAGCCCAATCCCGGCGCCCCGGGCCAGCTCGATCTGTACACCTTCGTCGGCAAGGCCGGCTGGGATCGCTACAACGGTCACTCGGCGCAGGTCACGGGAAGCGTCACGCACAACTTCTCGGACGCGGTGCGGCTCAGCCTCAAGGCGCGCTACATCGACAGCAACGTCGAATACTTCACGCACTACGCCGACAGCTACTCCAACCCGAGCGACCCTTTTGCGGTCTACGGGACCGATCGCCGCACGATCGGTCTCACCGCCGATGCCAGCGACGCGCGGATGAACGTGTTCTCGACCGACAACAACCTGCAGTTCACCTTCAACACGGGTGAAAGCATCGAGCACAAGCTGCTCGTCGGCGTCGACTACAGCTGGAACAAGGTCGCCAAGCGCTATGCGGGCGGAAACGAGCTCATCGATCTCTACAACATCAACTATGCCGCGCTGAAGACCTACGATCCCACGGGTCCCTTCACCGACGAGTCGCAGAAGCAGCTTGGCGTATACGTCCAGGACCAGATCCGCTTCTACGATCGCGTCTCGCTCGTGCTCGGCGCGCGGCGCGACCACGTCACTGGCTCGTCGGGCCAGACCGACAATGCCACGACCTTCCGCGCCGGCATCATCGGCGAGATCGGCGCGGGCATCTCGCCCTTCTTCTCCTATACCGAAAGCTTCCTGCCGCTCGCGGGCCGCATCACCAATGCGGACGGCAGCTTCGGCGCGCCGTTCAAGCCGCAAGAAGGCACCCAGTTCGAGGCAGGCGTGAAGTGGCAGCCCGAACGCAACACGCTGGTCACGGTCACGGCCTTCCAGATCAAGGAACGCAATCGCCTGCTATATCTGGCCGGCGGTGCCACCACCCAGTCGGGCCGGTTGAAGACCAAGGGAATCGAGTTCGAGGCGAGCCACACGCTGCCCGGCGATTTCGAGTTGCTGCTCAACTACGGCTACAGCGAGCTCAAGTCCGAGACGAACACCAGCCTCGACTACATGCCGCGTCATACGGCGTCGGCCTGGACGACCAAGACCTTCGGTCTCCCCGAGGAGGCGCAACTGCGCCTCGGTGCGGGCGTCGTCTACAACAGCAACAGCAAGTCGACCGGCGCGCTCGATCCCTATGGTCTCAACCCGACGATCCCGGCGGGCACGCTCTATTCGGTCGTCACCCCGGGGCGCACCACGGTCGACGCCCTGGCCGAGATCAACTGGGGCGCTTGGCGCTTCGCGGTCAATGCCACCAACCTGCTCAACAAGAAGGTCTTCGCCTCGTGCCTGGCACGCGGCGACTGCTTCATGGCCGCGCCGCGCAACGTCATGGGAACGATCGGCTGGAGTTTCTGATTAGACTTTAGTCTAACCTATCTGACAGGTGTTGTCAGAGCTATCTGACAGGTTTACAGCCCCTCCTCGCGGAGGGTGCTGTGACCGAGTCCAAGTTGCGCATTGATGTTTCGGCTGATCTGATCGCTTTCGTCGGTCAGGGCGTGGTGGCGCATGAAGGCTGGCCGAACGATAGCCTGGTCGTGAGCTTCGCCGGACTCGAGCGCGAAGCCGTAGCGGTACTGCGGTTCGATCCGCATTCTGACGGCGCGCTGGGAACGACCGCCGAGGTCGTTCTGGTCGTCCAGCGCGACGCCTGTCGGCGGCTGTTTGGCGGCCTGCCGGCCAATGCTGGCCATTGGTACCTGCCGAGTCGCCTCCGCGATCTCGTGCGCTCGATCCTCGATTGCGACACGGCGCCCGGGGCGCGTTCCACGCTCCAGGGCGCGCGCAGTGTCGATCTGCTCTGCCAGGCCTTTGCCGAACTGGCCAAGGGCGAACTCGTGCCCGTCGAAGGTGGGGGGCTGCTGAACGAGCTAGACGCCGCGCGGATCGCCGCGGCGCGGCGGATGATCGATGAGAAGTGGCAGGAAAAGCTCACGCTCGAAGCGATCGCGCGCGCTTGCGGGATCAATCGCGACAAGCTGTCGCGGGGCTTTCGCACCATCTACAATTCGACCGTGGCAGACATCCTCACGGAGAACCGCCTGAGTGGCGCGCGCCGGCTGCTGCTGGCCAGCGACCTGCCCGTGGCGACGGTCGGCTATCGCTGCGGATATCTCAACAATGCCAGCTTCACGCGGGCCTTCACCCGGCGCTACGGGCTCTCGCCGAGCCAGTTGCGGCAAAGGGGGGAGATCGCTGCATGAACGACGGGCAGACGGTCAACCAGGCCGCGACCGGCAAGATCACGCTCGTCGAGCGCGCGATGACGGCAGTGCGCGACTATATCCGTGACAACGATCTCAAGGTGGGGGATGCCCTGCCGGGTGAAGGCAAGTTTGCCGCCGATCTCGAGGTCAGTCGCGCGGTCATGCGCGAGGCCTTCGGCGCGCTCGCAGCGCTGCGTCAGATCGACGTCGCCAACGGCCGCCGCGCGCGCGTCGCGGCGATCGACGGCTCGGTCATGGCTTCGTCGCTCGATCACGCGGTGGCGACCGCGCAGGTCTCGGTGGTCGATGTCTGGGACGTGCGTCGCACGCTCGAACTGCGTACCGTCGGTCTGGCCGCACAGAACCGCAGCGAGGCGCAGGCGCGCCAGATCATGGCCGCGGCCGAAGCGATGACCGAAGCGGCGGGTGATCTCGCGCGGCTCAGCGAGGCCGACGTCGAATTCCACCACGCGATCGCCGAGGCCAGCGGCAACCCGCTGTTCCATCAGATCGTGCGCTCGTTCAACCGGCTGATGGACGTTGCCGTGCCGCGCGCTTGGCAAACCCGCCAAACCGACGGCCAGCGCCTGGAAATGCTCGAATTGCACCGCGACGTCGCGCGTGCGATCGCCGATCGCGACACCGCCCGCGCGGTCGCGCTGATGGACCGGCACTTCGACACCTCGATCGCCGATCTCATGCGGATGCGCGAGCCGAATTAATCCACGAAAGCGCGTTCGATCACGAAGTCGCCGGGCTTGGCGTTCGAGCCTTCGGTAAAGCCCAGGCACTCGAGCTGGTGCTGCAATTCGCGGATCATCGCCATCGAGCCGCACATCATGACGCGGTCGGTTTCGGGATCGAGCTGCTTGGGGCCGACCAGCGGGTGGCCGAACAAGGTTCCGTCTTCGATCAGCGCGCCGATGCGGCCGGTGGTGCGGAAGCTCTCGCGCGTCACCGTCGGCAGGTAGTGGAACTGCAGCAGCGCCTGCTCACCGACCAGCGGATCGCCGGCGAGTTGGCTCTCGAGTTCCTGCCGGAAGGCCAGATCGCTGACCTGGCGCGTGCAGTGGACGAGCAGGATCTGGCTGAACCGCTCGTAGACGTCGGGATCGCGCGCGAGGCTGAGGAACGGCGCGAGGCCGGTGCCGGTCGAGAGCAGGAACAGCCGCTTGCCCGGTAGCAGCGCGTCGGTGACGAGCGTGCCCACGGGCTTGCGGCCGAGGAACACCTGGTCGCCCGGCTGGATCTTCTGCAGTCGTGAGGTCAGCGGGCCGTCGGGCACTTTGATCGAAAGGAATTCGAGCTCCTCGGCATAGGCGGGGCTGGCGATCGAATAGGCGCGGAGCAGCGGTCGGCCTTCACCCATCATACCGATCATGACGAATTCGCCCGAGCGGAAGCGGAACGAGGGCGGCCGCGAGATCGAGAAGCTGAACAGGTGCTCGTTCCAATGGCGGACCGAACGGACTTCCTCGACCGTCAGCGCGGCCGAAGGGGCGAGATTGGCCACGGCGGCCTTGCGGTCACTCATCATTTGGACTCCTTGTGGGTTTCGCAACTGGGCTCGAACGGCGCGAGGCCGACCGTCGCCAGCCGTTCGGCCGCCGTGGTCAGGGCCTGCGCGGTCGGCGCCACGGCATCTTCGTCGACTATCAGTGCCAGGGTGGCACGCAGCGTCGCATCGCGGCCGAGCGCGGCGTGGCGCCAGAGGCTTGCGAGCAGCGCTTCGTCCTCGGCGATCTGCGCGCAGGCCATCGGTGCGAGGTTGAGGCACTGGCGCGCCTCGCGGTTGAGCAACGCCATCGCCAGGTGGAAATCGGGCAGGGCGATCAGCGCTCCGACCCCGGCGAAGCCGCGCGTCAGCGCCGCCGGGGCGCAGTTCCCGCGACCTGTGGAATGAATCCAGCCGCGCATCGCCCAAAGCAGGAAGCGACCGCCGTTGCCGAGGCATTCCACCGGGCGATCGACGAAATCGTACATGGGACTCTCCAAGCAGGTGACACACCCGGAGCGGGCCTGGCCTCCTGTACGCTATTGAGAGTCATTTGCAATATGAGATTTGATGAGGGAGATAGCTGCGCTCATCCGCTCGGGACGATCTTGAACACGTTCCCGCCGATCGTGACGATATAGAGTTCGCCCGACTGGTCCTCGCCGAAGCTGGTGATGCTGGTCAGGGTTCCGGTATCGGGCGTGAAGGCGGCGTTGCGATTGGTGAAGCTGCTGCTCGCGGTCGTCGTGCCTTGGGTCAGCCCGGCGGCGGGTACCGACCAGACGTTGTTGCTGATGAAATCGCCGAAGATGTAGAGTCCCTGCAACGCCTCGAGTGATCCGCGATAGACGTAGCCGCCGATCAGCGAAGCGCCCTGCAGCGGCCCGCTGCCGTGCGAATACTGCGTGACCGGCATGGTGATGCCCGCCGGATTGGCGCCCGGCACCCCCTGCGTTCCCTCGAACAGCGGCCAGCCGAGGTTGAGCCCGGCCTGGGTGGTCTGGACGCGGTCGATCTCCTCGATCGCGCCCTGGCCGACGTCGCCGATCCACAGGTCGCCGGTCGCGCGATCGAAGCTGCTGCGATAGGGATTGCGCAGGCCGTAAAGCCAGACCTCGGGCGCGCCGCCGCTCGTTGCATAGGGATTGGCCGACGGAATGCCGTAGTCGCGGTTGGGATCGCTCGGGAAATCGTCCTTGCTGACGTCCAGCCGCAGAATCTTGCCGAGCAGGGTCGACTTGTTCTGGCCATTGCCGTCCGGATCGCCCGAGCCGCCGCCGTCGCCGATCGCGACGTAGAGCAGCCCGGCCTTGTCGAAGCCCAGCCAGCCGCCGTTGTGATTGCTGCGCGGGTGCGGGATCGTCAGCAGCAGGTCCGAACTCGCCGGATCGAGCACGTCCTTGCTGGCGGCGCTGGCCGTATAGCGACGCAACTGGATCACGCCGTCGGGCGCGGTCAGATAGACATAGGCGCGGCCGCTCGTGCCATAGTCGGGGGCGAGCGCGAGGCCCAGCAGTCCGCGCTCGCCGTCGGTCGAAACCTGACCCGTGATGTCGAGGAACGGTGTGGCGGCGATCGCGCCCGTGGCGGGGTTGAGGATCCGGATGCGCCCGGCACGCTCTACCACGAGCACGCGTCCGCTGTTGTCGGAAAGCGGTGCGAGGTAAACCGGCGCAGCGAAGCCCGTGCCTACGCGCCGCACCGCGAAGCCGCCGCTCACGCTATCGGTGACGGTGATCGTCAGCGCACGGCTGGCGGTGTTCTGCCCGTCGCTGACGGACAGGACCACTTCGTAGGCGTTGTCGCGGTTGGAATCGAGCGGGGTCTCGAAATCCGGCGGGACCTTGAAAGAGAGAGCGCCTGCGGGCGTGATCAGGAAAAGCGCGGCATCGAACCCGCCCGAGATCGAATAGGCGAGTGGCGCGCCATTGGTGCTGCTGGCGACGGCGGTATAGATCGTGCCCGAAGCGTTCTCGCCGACCGAAGCCGTGGTGGCTGAGGTGAAGCTGGGCGGGGTGGGGCCAGTCCCGGTCGCAGGATTGCCGCCCCCGCCATCGCCGCAAGACGATAGGGTGAGCGCCAGAGCCAGAGCGGATACGAGGGGGAGAAAACCATAGCGCTGCACGTGACACGTCATGTTCGACCTCGCTCGCCACCCCGGGCAGACTGTTACAGGCATCGTCAGACGCGGCAAGTGGAGGTCCGCCCGGGTTTGGCGCCGAAGCGGAGGCAGTTTCCGGCGGGGTGACGCATTCGTGCAATCGGCGCGCGGGCGATCTGCGGCATAGCGTCTCAGCCGATCGGCACAGCCGAAGATGATCGACACGGCGAACCTATCTGATAGGAATGTTGGGCTATCAGATAGGTTTCGGCTCACGGGCGTTCATCCCGGAGTGCGGAGGGGAAAGATAATGACATCTTCGAATCGTTCGGGTCGAGTTCTGGTCATGGCAGGGGTGGCCCTTGCCGCACTTTCCGGGAGTGAGGCTTTTGCACAGTCGGCCGAGACCGATGCGGCTGCAGACACCGGTTACGGTGAGATCGTCGTGACCGCGCAGAAGCGCGCCGAGCGTCTCCAGGATGTGCCGGCCTCGGTGGCCGTGCTCGCTACCGACGATCTCGCGCAGCAGGGCGTGGTCCGCTTTTCCGACTATGCCACGCGCGTTCCCGGCCTGTCGCTGACCTCGGGCCGCACGGGCAACGCCCAGGTCACCCTGCGCGGCATCACCACGGGCGCCGCGCAACCGGGCTCGACCACCGGCTACTACGTCGATGAAGCGCCGGTCGGTTCGGTCAACGCCTATACGGGTGGCAGCTCGATCACCCCCGATCTCGATCCTTCCGACCTCGCGCAGATCGAAGTGCTCAAGGGCCCGCAGGGCACGCTCTACGGCGCCGGCGCGGTCGGCGGCCTGCTCAAGTTCGCGACCACGGGCGTCGATCTGAACGATTACACCGCGCGCGTCTCGGGCGGGGTCAACACCGTCGCCAAGGGCGAAATGGGTTTCGCGATCCGCGGCATGGCCAACCTGCCGATCGAGAAGGACGTGCTCGGCCTGCGCGTCTCGGGCTTCTTCCGTCGCGACGGCGGCTATGTCGACAACGTCAATGCGCGCACGGGTCGCAAGGACATCAACCGCGCGAGCGTTCGCGGCGGCCGTGCCGTGCTGGCGGTCAAGCTGGCCGAAAACGTCCGGCTCGATCTCTCGGCGCTGGGCCAGGACACCAAGAGCAACGGCACCAACCTGACCGACGTCGATGCCGCAACGCTCAAGCCGATCACTGGCGATTTCCAGGCGAACCGCGTCGTCCGCGAAGAGGGCTTCGTGCGCCTGCGCCTCTACAACGCGACCTTGAAGGCCGAACTTGGCAAGATCGACCTCGTCTCGTCGACGACCTACCAGCGGATCTACTTCAAGGAGATCACCGACGGCACGCGCGGTTTCGGCGCGGCGCTCGGTCCGCTGCTGGGCCTCGGCAACAACCTCGGCGTGCGCGTCAACACGATCAAGCGCACCGCGCGCTGGTCGGAAGAGGCGCGCGCGAGCGCCAACGAACTGCTTGGCGGCGCGCTCGATCTGCAGGCGGGTTTCTACTGGACCAAGGAAGAGGACGAGAACCGCATCCCCGGAATGGATGCCTTCCTGGCCAGCACGGGCGCGCCGCTGACCCTGCCGCGCCCGATCGCCATCGCGTCGATCGATTCCGCCTATGAGGAGTATTCGGTCTTCGGCAACGCGCGTATCCACCTGGGCGAGAAGTTCGATATCCTCGCCGGCCTGCGCTACAGCCACGACAAGCAGACCTACCTCCAAGACTATCAAGGCATCGTCGTCGGCCCGACGCGGCTGATCGTGCCGGGCCAGGCCAGCGACAACGTCACCACCTGGCTCGTCTCACCGCGCTTCAAGTTCTCGGACGACTTCATGATCTACGGCCGCGTCGCCACCGGCTATCGCCCGGGCGGCCCGAACCCGGCGCCGCCGACGGGCAATATCCCGCTGACCTTCCAGCCCGATCGGCTGACCCAGTACGAAGTCGGCCTCAAGGCGCAGACCGCCGATCGCAGCCTCTCGTTCGAAGGCGCGCTGTTCTATACCGACTGGAACGACGTCCAGATCCAGACGAGCGGTGGCGGCTTCAACTACTTGGTCAACGGCGGCAAGGCGCGCAGCCAGGGCGGCGAGGCGACCTTGCGCTATCGCCCCGTCGAAGGTCTGTCGCTGGGTGCGAACGTTTCCTACATCGACGCCAAGCTGACCACGGCGGCGCCGGCTGCGGGCGGCATCAAGGGCGATCGCCTGCCCTATGTGCCGCAATGGTCTGGCTCGGCTTCGGCAGACTACACCGTGCCGCTCTCGGGCGATGCCAAGGCCAGCTTCGGTGCGACGCTCAACTTCGTGTCCGAACGCATCAGCGACTACGCGCTGCGCTTCCCCAAGCGCCTGGCCGGCTATGCCACGGTTGACCTGCGCGCCGGGATCGAGACGGGCAACCTGTCGTTCTCGGTCTTCGCCAAGAACCTGACCGACAAGCGCGCGATCAACGTCGCCGCCCAGGCGGCGCTGGCGCCGAGCAGCACGCCGGGCGCGGTCTACTATGCCTCCTTCATCCAGCCGCGGATGATCGGTGCCGAAGGCGCGATCAAGTTCTGATGCACCAGCAGGCCATCATCGAGCGCGTGCCCGTGCCGCCCGAATTCATCGATGCTCTGCGCGAGCGCTTCGGTGCTCAGGTCCAGACGGGCGAAGCGGTCTGCCGCCAGCACGGCACCAGCGAGGCGCATTTCGCGCCGGTCCTGCCCGATGCCGTGGTCTTCGCGCAGTCCACGCAGGAGGTGATCGAACTCGTGCGCCTGTGCGTCGCGGCAGGCGTTCCGGTCGTGCCCTTCGGTGCGGGCACCTCGATCGAGGGCAATGCCCTGCCGGTTCGCGGCGGGGTCAGCCTCGATCTCTCGCAGATGACGCAGATCGTCGCCGTGAACGCCGAGGACTTCGACTGCACGGTCCAGGCCGGCGTGCGGCGCGAGGAGCTCAACCAGTATCTGCGCGACACGGGCCTTTTCTTCCCGATCGATCCCGGGGCCAATGCCACGATCGGCGGCATGGCCTCGACCCGCGCCTCGGGCACCAACGCCGTACGTTACGGCACGATGCGCGACGCGGTGCTTTCGCTGACCGTGGTCACGCCTCAGGGCGAGGTGATCAAGACCGCGCGTCGCGCGCGCAAGTCGGCTGCGGGCTACGATCTGACCCGACTCTATGTCGGCTCCGAAGGCACGCTCGGCGTCATCACCGAAGTGACCTTGCGACTGCACCCGATCCCCGAGACCATCTCCGCCGCCGTTTGCGGTTTCGAGACGCTGCAGGGCGCGGTCGACACCGTGGTCCAGTCGATCCAACTCGGCGTGCCGCTGGCGCGCGTCGAAATCCTCGACGACATGCAGATCCGCGCCTGCAACAAGTGGTCGAAGCTCGATCTGCCCGAAGTCACGACCCTGTTCTTCGAATTCCACGGCTCGCCCGCAGGCGTCGCCGAGCAGGTGGAGACCGTGGGGCAGCTTGCGGCGGCTAACGGCGGCGGCAATTTCCAGTGGGCCTCGACCCAGGAAGAGCGCACCAGGCTCTGGAAGGCGCGGCACGAGGCCTATTACGCCGCGGTCAACCTGCGCTCCGGCGCGATCGGCTGGGCGACCGACGTCTGCGTGCCAATCAGTCGGCTGCCCGAATGCATCACGCAGACCAAGGCGGATCTGGCCACCGCCAGCGTGCCGGGCACGATCGTCGGCCATGTCGGCGACGGCAATTTCCACGTGATCTTCTCGATCGATCCGAAGGCTCCCGCGGAACTTGCCGAAGTCGAGATGCTGAACGCGCGGCTGGTCGAGCGCGCACTGGCGATGGACGGCACCTGCACCGGGGAGCATGGCATCGGCATCGGCAAGCAGGAATGGCTGGCCAAGGAACTGGGCGAAAGCACGATCGACGTCATGCGCATGATCAAGCGCGCGCTCGATCCGCAGGACCTGTTCAACCCTGGCAAGATCTTCACGCTCTGAGGTCGAGGCGACGACGATGGCGCGCCTGTACGGCATCGCCATCCGCGGCGGGCTGATCTAGGAAGCGCTCCATGCCGCTCTCGCTCCTGCTGACCGCCGCCGCACTTGGCGTGACCGACAATCCCTGCCCGGTGGTCATCGTGCCGCCGCAATTCGCAGCCTGGCGCACCGCGACCCTTTCGGGAAAGACCGCGCAGGTGCCGCCACCGTCTGCCGCCGAGCTCGCCGCCTACCGCACGGCTTATGCCGAGGCGCGCAAGGGCGATTGGCCGGCGATCTGCCAGTACCGCGCCGACAACCTGCGGCTGCGTGCGATGCCGCAGGCGGCGCGCGAGGTCGTGTTCATGGGCGATTCGATCACCGAGAACTGGGGCTATGCCGATCCCGCGTTTTACCGTCCGGGCCGGGTCAACCGCGGCATCAGCGGCCAGACCACGCAGCAGATGCTGCTGCGCTTTCCCTCGGACGTGATCGCGCTACGCCCGCGCGTGGTCCACATCATGGCCGGCACCAACGACATCGCCGGCAACACCGGGCCGACCACGCTCGACGCGATCGAGGGCAACATCGCGGCGATGGTCGTGCTGGCCAAGGCCGCGGGCATCCGTATCGTCCTCGCCGCGACGCCGCCCTCGGTCGCGTTCAACTGGGCGCCGAACCTGCGGCCGGCCTCGACGATCGCCGCGCTCAATCTGCGCCTGCGCCAGCTCGCTGCGCGCGAGCGGGTGACTTTTATCGACTACGGCGCGGTTCTGGCGACGCCGACGGGCGGCCTGAAGCCCGAATACACTTCGGATGGCACCCATCCCAATGCTGCCGGCTATGCCGCGATGGCGCCGCTGGCGACGCGGGCGCTGCAGCAGCGCTAGCGCACGGCTTTCCGGTTATCGTTATTGCGAATCGGTTGCGTTATCCTTGTCCGCGCGGCGATAATTGGCTAGCGTGGCGAAATGTCGGCAAGAGCTCGGAAATGGATCAGGGTCGGCTTCGCCGGACCCGGCGCTTTCATCATCGCGCTGGTGATCATGGCGGGAATGGCGCTGTGGCTGCCGCAGGGTGCCGCGCAGATCGACAATCTCGTGCTGCCGCTCATTCTGTTCCCGCTGATCTGGGCCGCGCTGTTCTTCCATGCCTGTCTCGACGGCAAGCTGGTCCGCGTCGCCGTGGTCGCGCTCGGGCTCTGCGTGGTGCACGCGGGACTCGTCGCGAACAAGTTTATGTCCAAACCTGCCGCCGCCAGTCCCGCCGCAGCCCATGAGGCGAAGTCATGATCCATCTCCCCAAGGAAGAGACCAAGCTGATGGTCGCCGTCCACGGCTGGTCGGGCATCGTGCTGGGGCTGCTGCTCTACGCCGTGGTCCTGACCGGCATGGCCGCGGTCTTCGCCGAGGAGATCGGCGCCTGGTCGGCCGGCCACGTCGAGACGCGGTCCGCGTTCCAGAAGCCGATCGACGCCCAGGTCCGCACGCTGATCCCGCGCACGCCGGCCGAGTTCCGCGATGACGTCAACGCCTTCGAGATCGGCGATCACAACCTCGGCGTGTTCTTCCACCGCCATGAGCTCAAGCCCAATGGCGAACCGGTCGACCGCGGTGTCTATTATCAGCTCGACGCGGCGGGCAACGTCCAGAAGGAACTGCGCGGTACGGGCGAGGAGGTGTTCGGCCCGCGCAACGACGACGCGTTGAGTTCGTTCCTCGTCGACACCCACGTGCGGCTGCACCTGCCCAATCCCTGGGGCCTGTTGCTGACCGGCGTGCTCGGCCTCGCCATGCTCGTCGCGGCGATCTCGGGCCTGCTGATCCACCGCCACCTGTTCAAGGACATCTTCACCTTGCGGCGCAAGGCGAACCCCGTGCTCGTCGATCGCGATCGGCATTCGGTTGCGGGCACCTGGAGCCTGCCCTTCGCCTTCATCCTCGCTTTCACCGGCTCGTTCTTCTCGTTCTTCGGCACGGTCGGCGTGCCGATCGTCGCGATGGCGGCTTTCGGCGGCGATCAGGTGGCGCTGAGCGAGGCCGTGTTCGGCAGCGCCGCCAAGCCCGATCCCACGCCCAAGGTCATCGGCAATCTCGACCGCATCACCGCCGACGCCGCGCAGCGTGCGGGCGGAGCGCCGACCTTCATGACGATCGAGCACTTCGGCCGCGCCGATGCCGTGGTCACGACCTTCCACATGCCCAAGGCCGGCGACATCGAGCCGAGCACCCTGGTCTACAAGGGCGCCACGGGCGAGTTCGACCGGGCCAAGCCCTCGATCGGCACTCGCCCTTCGGCGGGCGGTACTTTGGCTGCGATCATGGGCCCGCTGCACTTCGGCAATTTCGCCGGGGTGCTGTCGAAGGCCGTGTGGTTCGGGCTGGGTTTTGCGATGTGCTACGTCACGCTGACGGGACTGCGCCTCTGGCTCGTCCGCCGGCGCGAGGGTGCGCGGTCGCTCGACTGGCTCGAACGCGCAACCACCGTGGTCGGCTTCGGGCTGCCCTTTGCGCTGCTCGTCTGCGCGGTCGCCTTCCTCGTGACCATGCCGCTCGGCTCGGCGGTATTCTGGACGCCGACGAGCTTCGTCGCCGCTTGCCTCGTCACGATCGCTGCCGCCTTCGTGCTGAGCAATGCGCGGCTGGATCGCGCCTTGCAGATCGGCATGGCGGTTCTGCTGGTGGCGCTGCCCTTCGTCCGCTTTGCCACGGGTGGACCGGGCTGGGGACCGGCGCTGGCGACGGGTGAACTGGCGATCCCGGCGGTCGACCTCGCACTGTGGTTCGGCGGCGGCTGGGCGCTCTGGAACCTGCTGGGTCAGCGCCGCGAAGACCGCCGCGCTGACGACTTCGCGCTGCAGCCCGCCGAATGACCTGGCTACTCTATCCCGCTGTCGCGATCTCGCTCGCGATCATTGCCTTGCTCTGGCACGGCGACCCCAAGCGGCGTCGCACGATTGGCCTGCGCGACAAGGCCGATGGCAGCGGCAAGCGCCGGGTCCTGGCCGCGGTTGCGCTGGTGCCAGGCCTGGTCCTAGCCGTCCTCGGCGATTCCTCGGCCTTCCTCGTCTGGTTCGGTGCCTGCGCGATGGCCGGCTGGCTCGTCGCGCAGGTTCGCGTCAGCGCCTAGCTTCGGGCGGGTAGCACCCGGGCGCGGCATTCGCCGAAGCCGATCGTGGCGCGACCCGGCGCCTCGGCGCTGGCCTTGAGCGTGATTTCATCGCCGTCTTCGAGGAAGGTCCGCGTCTCGCCGCCGGGCAGTTCGATCGTGCGTTTGCCGCCTTCGCTCAGTTCCATGAGGCTGCCGAAGCCTTCGCGCGCCGGCGCCGAGATCGTGCCCGTGCCGAGCAGGTCGCCTGGCTGGAGGTTGCAGCCGTTCGAGGCGTGATGCGTGACGATCTGCTGGACCGTCCAGTACATCGAACTCGCCGGACCGGTGGAAAGCCTGACCGGGTCGAGCCCCTCGTCGCGCATTTTTGCGGTGCTGAGCCAGACCTCGAGCGTCAGCGCCAGCGCGCCATGAGTTTGATCGTCGACATCAGCGAGATAGGCCAGCGGTGCGGGATCGCCCTCGGGCCGCGGCGGTTGGGCCAGGCGGAAGGGAGCGAGCGCTTCGGGCGTGACCAGCCAGGACGACACGGTCGAGTGGAAGTTCTTGGCGAGGAAGGGGCCGAGCGGCTGGTATTCCCAGGCCTGGAAGTCGCGCGCCGACCAGTCGTTTAGCAGGCAGAAGCCGCCGATGTGCTCGGCCGCTTCGCTGATCGCGATCGGATCGCCCAATTCGTTGCCCGGGCCGATCCAGACGCCGAGCTCGAGCTCGTAGTCGAGACGGACGCTCGGGCCGAACAGCGGCGTATCGGCCTCGGGCGGCTTGCGCTGGCCCTTGGGCCGCACGAGCGGCTCGCCCGAGGGACGCACCGACGAGGCGCGGCCGTGATAGCCGATCGGCACGTATTTGTAGTTGGGCAGCAGTGGGTTGTCAGGGCGGAACTGACGGCCGATGTTGTTGGCGTGGTGGATGCCGACGTAGAAGTCGGTGTAATCACCGATCCGCGCGGGCAGGTGCAGCGTGCATTCGGCCGCCGGGTAAATTGCGTCGCTCAGGCTGCCACGGAAGCTCGTGCGCGTCAGCAGGTCGCTGATCGTCCGCCGCAGCTCACCGCGCGGCTTGATCGGCAGGGCCAACAGACGGTTGAGCGTATCGTCCAGGCACACGTCGGCGACATTGGGCGGTAACAGCCCGCGCTCGGCACAGGCGGCTAGGTCGAGGATCTGATCGCCAATCGCGACGCCGATGCGCGGCGCCTCGCCCGCGGGCGCAAAGACGCCGTAAGGCAGGTTCTGCACGGGAAAGTCGGAATGGCCGTTGGCGCTCTCGACCCAGCTCTTGCGCGCCGGATCGTGCGTTTCGTCGATCGTCCACCAGCTCATCTGTCATTCCTCGGTAGCTGCGCCTTGGCGAAGTTCTGCCAGCAGGCGTCGTAGTCGTTCTGCAGCAGCGGCGTTTCCGTGGCCCAACGCGTGGGGCGGAAGACGTGGCGGCTCTCGAACATGAAGGCCATCGTCGCCTCGATCTTGTGCGGCTCGAGCTCGGCGGCGATGGCCTGGGCATAGGAGGCGGCGTCGGGACCGTGGCTCGACATCGCGTTGTGCAGGCTCGCGCCACCGGGGACGAAGCCGCCGGCCTTGGCATCGTAGGCTCCCTCGATCAGTCCCATGAACTCGCTCATGACGTTGCGGTGGAACCACGGCGGGCGGAAGGTATCCTCGGCGACCATCCAGCGCGGCGGGAACACGACGAAGTCGATGGCGGCCGTGCCCGGCGTGTCGCTGGGGCTGGTCAGGACGGTGAAGATGGACGGATCGGGGTGGTCGTAGGAAACCGTGCCGATCGTGTTGAACCGCGTGAGGTCGTACCGCACCGGTGCGAGATTGCCGTGCCAGGCGACGACGTCGAACGGGCTGTGGTCGAGCGTGGTGCTCCAGAGCGCGCCCAGGAACTTCTGCACCAGTTCGAACGGCCGCTCCACGTCCTCGAAGGCGGCGACCGGGCTCTCGAAATCGCGCGGATTGGCGAGGCCGTTCGAGCCGATCGGGCCGAGCTCGGGCAGACGAAAGGCCGCGCCGGTATTCTCGCAGACATAGCCGCGCGCCGGGCCGTCGACCGCCACCGAGAAGCGCATGCCGCGCGGGATTACCGCGATCTGCAGCGGCGCCACCGTCAACACGCCGAGCTCGGTACGGATATCCAGTGCGCCCTGCTGGGGCACGATGAGGAGTTCGCCGTCGGCCGAGAAGAACGCGCGGTCCTGCATCGAAGCATTGGCGGCATAGACATGCACAGCGCAGGCATCGTTATCGGCATATGTCACGAGCCCGTCGACGAAGTCGGTCGGTTCCGCAGGCAGGCTCAGCGCATCCCAGCGCAGGCGATTGGGCGAGGGCGGCATGTCGTCGAACGGCGCCGAGCGCAGCAGCGCAGCCCCCGCATAGGGCGTATAGGGCGGATGCGCCGCCGTCGGCCGCAGCCGATAGAGCCAAGAGCGGCGGTTCTCGGCGCGCGGCGCGGTGAAGGCCGTGCCCGAGAGCTGTTCCGCATAGAGCCCGAACGGCACGTGCTGCGGGCTGTTGCGCCCCTGTGGCAGCGCGCCCGCCACCGCCTCACTGGAAAAGTGGTTGCCGAAGCCCGTCAGCATGCCTTCGCTCACGCCCCGCTCCTCATTCGTCGACGCTGACCACGCCGCGGCGGATCTGGTCTAGCTCGATCGACTCGAACAGCGCCTGGAAATTGCCGTTGCCGAAGCCTTCATTACCCTTGCGCTGGATGATCTCGAAGAAGATCGGCCCGAACATGTTCTCGGTAAAGATCTGCAGGAGGATGCCCTCGTCGCTCTGCGCATCGCCGTCGATCAGGATGCGGTTCTTGCGAAGCCGTTCGAGGTCCTCCCCGTGGCCGGGCACACGCGTGTCGACGAGCTCGTAGTAGGTCTCGATCGTGTCCTGCAGTCGAACGCCGCGCGCGCGCAGCTTCTCGACCGTGTCGTAGATGTCGGCCGTGGTCAGCGCGAGGTGCTGGATGCCTTCGCCATTGTACTCGCGGATGAACTCCTCGATCTGGCTCTTATCGTCCTGGCTCTCGTTCAAGGGTATGCGGATCGCGCGGTCGGGCGCGATCATCGCCTGGCTGACGAGCCCCGTGGCCTTGCCCTTGATGTCGAAGAACTTCTGCTCTTCGAAAGCGAACAGCGTGCGGTAGAACTCGCTCCACACGCGCATCTGGCCACGACGGACGTTGTGCGTCAGGTGGTCGAGCAGGTCGAGCCCGACGCTGTTGGCGGCCTCTGCCTCGCGCCAGCCGGCGAATTCGGCCCAGTCGGCGTAGAGGTCCGAGCCATCCTGGATGAAGTAGAGGTACGATCCGCCGATCCCCTGGATCACCGTATCGTCCTCGGCCGTGGCCTTGGCCCCATGTTCGAGCGCCCAGGCCATGGCCGCTACGGGATCGGCAACGCGGAAGGCCATGGCGCTGGCAGAAGGGCCGTGCTCGCCACGGAACTTGGCGACGCGGCCGGCTTCGTCGCGGTTGAGCATCAGGTTGATGCGGCCCTGCTTGTAGCGCGTGATGTTCTTGGTCGGGTGCCGATGTGTCGGTACGAAGCCGAGCGCCAGGAACTGCGCGGCCATCGCTGCGGGATCGGGCGAGGTGAACTCGACGAATTCGAATCCGTTGAGGCCGAGCGGGTTGGTGCGATTGTCAGGTGCGGTCGTCATGGGGCAATTCCTCGCTGGGAAGGGGGCAGCCGGGCGCCTTGGCGCGGGCATAGGCCTGAGTGCCAAGGGTGTAGACATGGTCCTCAGGCAACACGGTTTCCGGCTCGAGATCGGGCTGGCCTTCGAGGCGGCGATAGAGCGGTGCGAAATCGGTCTCGATCGTCTGGCGCAGAAGATCGTCGAAGCTGTCTATGACGAAGTAGGACTGCTGGTAGTCGTCGATCCGGTACTGCGTGCGCATCAGCCGTTCGAGGCCAAAGCCGATGCGGTTGGGGGACGCATCGTCGAGTGCGAACTTGGACTCGCCGAAAGACGAGACGATGCCCGCGCCGTAGAGCTTGAGGCCGCTATCCTGGCGGATCAGTCCAAACTCGACCGTATACCAGTAGAGCCGGGCCAGGCGGTCGATCGCGCCCAGGCCATCAGCGCGCAGGCCGCCTTCGCCATAGGCCTGCATGTAGTCGGCGAAGACCGGGTGCGAGAGCAGCGGGACGTGGCCGAACACGTCGTGGAAGACGTCGGGCTCCTCGAGATAGTCGAGTTGGTCGGGCCGGCGGATGAAGCGGCCGGCGACGAAGCGGCGGTTGGCCAGATGTTCGAAGAACACGCGGTCGGGCACGAGCCCGGGGACGGCGACGACCTGCCAGCCGGTCGCCTTCATGAGCCGTTCGGACAGGGCCTCGAAATCGGGAATGCCCGGCTTGTCCATGCGCAGCATGTCGAGCCCGGCGATGAATTCGGGCACCACGCGATCCGGCAGCATCGCCGCCTGGCGCGCGAAGAGCCGATCCCACATCGCATGTTCGGCAGGTGAATAGGCGGCCCAGTCCTGCGGGACGGTCCAGTCCTCCGCGGTGCCCGCGGGGCGAGAAAGCTCGGCTTCGGCCATTCGCGTGAACTTCCCACAAACGGAGCGAGAAATCCGTTCAAAGTGTTGGTATAACGGTGAATAGGCGATAAGGTTCGCAAAAATTCAGAGGTTTCGTGAACAATATCGTCAAGCTCGATCCGCTCGACCGCAAAATCCTGATGCAGCTTCAGCGCGATGCCGCGCTGAGCAATGCCGATCTGGCAGAAAAGGTCGGCAGTACCGGCCCGTCCTGCTGGCGTCGTATCCGCCAGATGGAGGATGCCGGCGTGCTCAAGGAAACCGTACGGCTCGCTGATCCGCAGCTTCTCGGACAGAGCGTCAACGTGCTCTGTGAAGTGCGCATGCGCGACTATTCGGCCGAATGCATCGACGCCTTCCACGCCTTCGTTCAGCGCGAGGATCGCGTCATGGAATGCTATTCGATGTCGGGCGAATGGGATTACCTGATGCGGATCGTCGCGTCCGACGTTTCCGACTACGAGCATTTCCTGATGCGCGTGCTGCTCAAGCATCCCTCGGTCAGCGGCGCGTCGTCACATTTCGCGCTCTCGATCGTGAAGTATCAGACGGCGCTGCCCGTCGCGCCCTGAGGGGCACGGTCGCCGCGGCGGCATAGCCATCCTGCCGCAGGGCAAATTGACGCTTCTGTGAACAGTCGGCCACTTGGCCTATCGTCTCACGATGGATGACGACCCGCAGGGTGCCGGGCGCGACGCTGTCGCATCGACCCAATATGGACAAGTGAGAGGCCGCCGAGGGGAGGGGATCCGCACCTTCCTCGGCGTACCTTATGCCGCGCCGCCCGAACGCTTCGAACTGCCGCGGGCGCCAGCTGCCTGGCGCGGCCTGCGCGACGCGCTGGTGCCCGGCGATTGCGCGCCGCACGTCATAACGCCATTTCCCGGGCTCGATGTCGTTCCGGTGGTCGGGAAGGGCGGCGTCGATGGCCGCGACTACCTGACGGTCAATGTCTGGGCGCCCGACGATGCTGCGGGCCGGCCGGTCATGGTCTTCGTCCACGGCGGCGGCTTCGTCATCGGCAGCAAGGACGCGCCCGTGCACGACGGCAGCGCCTTCGCGCGCTCGGGCGTGGTCTGCGTCGCGATCAACTATCGGCTCGGCATCGATGGATTCCTGCCCGTGCCGGGTGCGCCGACCAACCTCGGCCTGCGCGACATCCTCTTCGCGTTGCGCTGGGTGCAGGACAATATCGCCGGCTTCGGCGGTGATCCGGCCAATGTCACGGTTTTCGGCGAGTCCGCGGGGGCGATGGCGATCGCCGACCTGATAACCTCGCCGCTAGTAAAAGGGCTATTCCGCCGGGCCATCGTCGAGAGCGGCCATGGCTCGATGGTCCGAGAGATGCCGATCGCCCGACGCCTCGTCGCCAAGCTCGCGAAAATCCTCAAAGTGCCGCAGACGGTGGCCGGTTTCCGCAGCGCCTCCGTGGCCGATGGCCTCACCGCCATGGCCAAGCTGGCCAAGCCGACTGCGCGACTCGACCTGCGCGACGCCGCGGGTCACGAGCCGGTCTTCGGCATAAGCCGTTTCGTTCCGGTGATCGGCGACGACGTGCTGCCCGTGCATCCGCTGACGGCACTGCGCGCCGGGGCCGGCGCCGAGGTCGACATGCTCATCGGCACCAATGCCGAGGAAATGAACCTCTACTTCGTGCCCACCGGCGTGCGCGCCAAGTTGGGACGACTGCTGGCGGGTTGGATCCTGGGAAAGTCGAACCCGCAGCCGCGCGCGGCGCTTCGCGCTTACGGTCTGGGCACAAAGGGCGTTTCGCCCGGTCATGCCTTCACGCGCGCGATGACCGATCTCGTCTTCCGCTGGCCGGCGCGGCAATATGCCGCGGCGCACCTCGGGCGAACCTGGGCCTACGAGTTCGACTGGCGCTCGCCCGCCTGCAACGGCGAGCTCGGTGCGTGCCATGGCATGGAACTGCCCTTCGTGTTCAACACCCTGCCCACCACCACCGGCGCTGAAGGTCTTGCCGGCGCCGCGCCGCCGCAGGACCTGGCCGACCGGGTGCACGCGCTCTGGGTCCGGTTCGCGACCGATGGCACCTTGCCCTGGATGCCGTTCAACGCGCTCGATCGGCTGGTCTACCAGCTCGAGAAAGGTGACGTGGTGCACGAGCCGGTCATGCCCGCCGCCCGGTTCCTGCCGGAGTAGCACGCCGGTTCCCAACGATACGCGCGGCAGCGCCGCGCTGAACGAACGCGCGCCGGGACGCGGCGGCCTGAACCTTCGGTTCGGGCTCGCCCCGGCGTGATCCCTGCGTGTTACGGGTCGCTCTCGGAACGCGTGGGGGGCGGGTCGGTGGCGTCCTCGGACACTTCCGGCCCGCCGGGCGAGGAGCCCCTTTTCGCCCGCAGTGCACGGCGAAGCGCGAAATCTCTGATCGCCAAGCCTTTTACGGCACGAACCAGGTATATTTCCGAGGGTACCGTTCCGTAAGCATAAACCACAATCACTTACTCGGATTCCTGAAAGTTCGGGCCATTGGGCCCGGCAATTGTGCGGGAATACGGTGAACAGCTCAGCAATCCTTAGGACCGAACTGGGCGACGCTGATCACGTCGCGCATTCGGTGCCGCCGGCGCGAATATCCGCGCCACCGGCGGACACGCGAGACGGCCGCGCCGAACTGCTGCGGCAGTCGGGTATCGCGCGCGCGCTCGGTTCGGCCTTTGTCAGCGACGTGCTCGCCGCCGCCTGGCGCCAGCTCGATCGCGCGCCGCGGCTTGCGGCGCTGATCGGCAACTGGCCCGGCGATCCCGCCGCGGCCGCCATGGCCATGCGGCTCAACGCCGGCCTCCACGCGCTGGCGCGGCGACAGGTCCATCCCGATCTCGACGCACTCTATGCCGGCCGGCACGACGATTTCGACCGTGCGATCGGCGAAGCGCTCGAAACCGGCGAAGCGACGATCCTCGAATGGATGGATCATCCGACCCAGACCAACGAGGTCGGCCGCTCGGCTTCGTTCATGGCCGCGTTGATGACGCTCGCGCACGATACGGCGATGCCTTTCGAACTGCTCGAATTCGGCGCGAGCGCCGGGCTCAATCTCATGCTCGACCGCTACGCCCATGACCTGGGCGGAGTGAGGGCGGGCAAGCTCGATTCGCCTGTGTGCGTCGCTCCCGAATGGCGCGGGGCGACGGTGCCACAGGCGCCGGTCGTGATCGACCGGGTCCGGGGCGTCGACCTGCGTCCGCTGCGGCTAGAGGAAAGTCTCACCCGCGAGCGGCTGCTGTCCTACATCTGGGCCGATCATCCGCAGCGTGCCGAGCGCCTTTGTCACGCGATCGCGATCAACCGCGCTTGCCCGCCGCCGATCGACCGCGACAGCGCCGCGCCCTGGCTTGCCCGCCAACTCGCCGAGCCGCAGCGCGACGGCGTCTGCCGCGTGATCATGCATTCGATGGTGCTGCAATATCTGCCCGAGGCCGAGCGCCGCGCCGCGCTGACCACGATCATGGCCGCCGGCGCGCGCGCCACGCCCGAGCGTCCGCTTGCCTGGATCAGCCTCGAATGGAATTCGGACCGCAGCGAGGTCCAACTCCGCCTGACCCACTGGACGGGCGGCGAAGAGGCCGGCACCAGCCGCGTGCTGGCGATCTGCCACGCCTATGGTTCGTGGATCGACTGGCGCGGTTGAGTCCCGATCTTCTTGCCCCATCTGCGACGAGCCGTGAGGACTTCATCGCAAACGATTTGCCCGAGACGTCACGTTTCGGGATAGCGGCGCCATGGGTCGGTGAGGGAATGCGATGAAATTTGGCTGGTTGATCTGCGCACCGCTGCTTGCGGCTGTCGTGCCTGCGGCCGTCCTGGCGGACGATCCCAAGGACCCCGCGATGCGCGGTTCCGCCGCCCGGCAGCGCGATCACGAGATCATTCGCCAACTGAATCTCCAGCAGCTCGCGCATGTGCGCGAACGCGATGCGCGCTACGCCGAAGGTTGGCGCGCCTGGCGCGGATCCGAAGACCATGCCGATGCCGCGTCGAACTACAGTGCGCAATCGCGTGCCCATGAACGCGACCGTGCCGACTATGCCGAGGAGCGCGCCCGCTACGATCGGCAAGTGGCCGCCTGGCGCCGCGCGGTACAAGCCTGTCGCGCCGGCGACTATTTCGCCTGCGATTGAAGGGCTGCCGCCGCCCTTCCTGCGATCGCGCTATTCCGTCGCCCCCGCCGGTCCGCTAGTTCCAACGATCCGCCGCTGCGCCTTCGCAGGGAGGATTTCCCACCAGGTTATGATGCCGCAGCGATTGCCGCAGGGGATGTTCTCGCGGTGGCGATCGTGCTTCAGCGTGCCATCGATATCCGGTTGCCAGCTCCGCTTACGCGCAGTTGGGCCTTGCTGCCGTCGGGCGTGGTCCACTGCACGCGGTTGCTGGCGCCAACGATGCGGATCACGCCTTTCGATGCAAGCTCGACGCGAACCTCATTGTCAGCGCCTTCAATCACCAGTTGGCTGCAGCCTCCCGTGACCGTCATCCGATTGCTCGCCCCCGAAATCGTTGCGATCCCGCCACCGCAGTCGAGTTCGCCCTGGTCGCCGGCGCCTTCGAATGTGGCTTGGGCGGAAGCTGGGGAGGCAAGGGCGAGGACGGCGGGGACAAAGACGAACTTGGTGCACTGCATAGGCATCGACTCCTCAGGACAGAATGATCCTAAGGCGTTTTCGAGATCCCGGAATGACTTGGGCGCTCGTCCGGTCGCGCCACACCCTCGCTGGGACGCAATGGATCCGCGCTCCGGTGCAGATTTCTGATCTGGGGCTCAAGCACGTAGCAGGCTCGAAGCCGCTCGTCGTCACCGCCAAGTTGCAGAGGAAGGCAGGCTCGCCGGCGCCAAGCCTGTTCTGGTCAAAGAATAAAGCCCGGCGCGCCGTGAGGCGCACCGGGCCTTTTCGCGTGGCCGGGGGGCGGCACGCGGGTGGCCGGAGCGCGGAAGCTCCGACCGCCTTTTCGCTCAGAACGAATAGCGCGCCGAGGCCGAGATCGTCCGGCCGTTGATCGCGCGAGCGGTGACCACGCCCGTCGCCGGGATCGCTGCCTGGGTCACTTCGGCGAGGCCGAGAACGTTGAACACGTTGTTCGCGTTCAACGAGAGCTGGACGCGCTCGGTCGGGCGCACCTGGAGGAAGGCGTTGACCGTCGTGTAGCCGGGCATCTTGAGCTGGTTGGTGTCTTGCGCGAAGCTGCCGGTGGTGCCGATCACGTTCGCGCCGATGCTGAACAGCTCGGTGTCGTACTGCGGGGTCAGCGCGAAGATGAAGTTCGCCTGGTGCCGCGGCACGTTGCCGATCACGCTGGGATCGGTGAGATCGTTCGAAATCTCGGCATCGGTATAGGTCGCGCCGGCTGTCAGCTTGAACGGACCCCAGGCATAGGAGCCCTCGAACTCGGCGCCCACGGCCTTGTAGGAGCGGACGATGTTCTGGACCTGGACCTGGCCTTGCGCATTGCTGTTGATCTGCGAGTTGCGCTCGCCGGTCTTCGCCCAGAAGCCGGTCAGATAGAGCTCGAGGTTGTCCTTGCGGAACTTCACGCCGGCCTCGGCCTGCTTGACCGGATCGTACTTGCTTGCCGGATCGACGGGTTCGCCGGTCAGGTAGTTCATCGCCGGGGTGAACTGCAGGCGTTCGGCAGCGGCGCGGCCACCGCGGCTGTAGCGCGCGAAGACCGAGAGATCCTGGGCGAAGCGGTAATTGGCGCTCAGCGAGTAGGAGAGGTAGTCGTACTTGTAGTTCACCGGGCCGGGCTGCGTGAGCGGCAGCACGCCGACGCGCGTCTCGGGGATCGAGATCACGCCGTCGCCGTTTATGTCGAAGCTGGACGTGCCGACGCGGCCGCCTCCCAGTTCCGAACCGTAGAGCGTGCCCTTGACCCGGCCGAAGTCGTAACGGACCGAACCGCCGACCGCGAGCTTGCCGGTCTTGTAGTTGAACGAGGCGTAAGGCGCGTCGATCGTGTAGTTGAGGTCATAGGAGCGGCGGTAGCCGGTCGTGACGATCTGCGCGCTATAGGCGTAGTAACCGTCCTGCGTCTGCTTGCGGCCGAGCGCGTCGGTGATGTCGAGCAGCGCGCTCTGGCCGCCGCCGACGACGTCGGTCACCGCCGAGTTGAATAGCCAATCGGCATCGATCTTCTGCGACGAGTGGTAGTAGCCGAAGGTGGTCGTCAGATCGCCGTTACCGATCTTCCACACCTTGCTTGCGCGCACGTCGTTGCTCAGGTTGTCGAGGCTGTTGAGGTGGACGTCCATGAACAGCGAATAGGCCATCAGGCCGTTGCCGTTCAGCGTGGCGGGATTGGCGATGACCTGGCCCTTGTTCGGGCCCGAGGCATAGGAGAGCCTGGCGAGCGGACCGCCATAAGCCGCGAGCAGCGCGGTGGCCGGGGCGACCGACAGCGGGAAATTCTGCATGACGCGGCCGTGGATGTCCGAATAGCGGAACTTCTCGCTGATCGTCCAATCGCCGAGCTCGAACTGCGCGTCGAGGCCGACGGTCTTGACGATCGGGTGCGAGCCTTCGCGCATGTCGTCGCGGATCAGCTTGTTGTCGCCGTCGAGCGTCGGGAGGGCCGAAATCGCGTTCGAGCCGATGACATCCTTGCGAATGTCGAAGTTTGCGATCGGGCTGTAGGTCGGATCGGCGTTGGTGCCGCCGACCGCGAGCGGCATCTGCAGGTAGGTCGGCGTGCGATCATCGAGGTACTTGCCGTAGAGTCGGATATAGCCACCCGCGAAGGTCTTGGTCAGGTTGACCTTGAACTGGCCGCCCTTGAGGGCATCGTAGCCCATCTCGCGCGGGCCTTCGCCCTGACGGTAGAAGCCGCCGACGTGGAAGCGCAGGCTGTCCGACAGCTTGCCGCCATAGTCGAAGTCGAAGCGCTTGGTGTCGTAGTCGAGCCCGGTCGAGACCTGGACCGCGCCGCCTTCGACCTCGCCGGTCTTCGAGATGAAGTTGATAACGCCGCCCGGCGAATTCGACGAGAAGGTCGAAGCCGAACCGCCACGGATCGTCTGAACCTGGCCGAGGCTCAGGTCGGCGCGCATGAACACGTCAGAGCCGAAGAAGTTGAGGTCGCCGAATTCGACGACGGGCATGCCGTCTTCCTGGAACTGCATGAACTTCGAGCCCGTCGCCGCGAGCGGCAGACCGCGGATCGAGTAAGAGGCATTGCCTTCGCCGCTGACCGCCTCGGCGCGGATGCCGGGGACGTTGCGCAGGATCTCGGCGATCGAGGGCATGCCGAGCTTCTGGATCTCGACGCCGTCGAACGAACTGGCGGAGATCGCGCTGTCGAGCATGTCGCGGCCCTTGGCGACGCCGGTCGTGAAGGCTTGCTTGGCGGGCTTCGCCTCAGCCGCGGTTTCCGTACCGGTCGACGTCGCGTCCTGCGCGAAAGCCGGAAGCGGGCTGGCGCAGGCCGCCGCGAGAAGGATGTACTTGAACTTCATGATTGTCTGCCCCGTGAATGCCGAGATGGGATCGCACGGGGAGGGCCTAGGGGAGATCCATTTAATATGGAGGTTTCGTGTCTCTATGTAATACTGCCTCTGTCTGGAAACAAATCGGCAATACCGTTGATAACCGCTGTCAGTAATTGTCGTTAAATGAAAAGGGCCGGCAAGCGTTGTGCTTGCCGGCCCTTTTTCATTTGGCCAGATCTATTGGCGTGGCGTCAGAATTCCGACCAGTCGTCGTCGCTCTGGAGCGCCAGGTTGCCCATGACCTGCGGCACCGGGGCCGACATCTGCCGCGGCGGGGCCGCGCGGGGCGCGGGCGCCGAGACCATCGTCGGACGGCGCGAGCCGGCCGCGTCGATCTGGAAGGTCGAGAAGGCGCGGAACAGTTCCTCTGCTTCCTTGGCGAGCAGTTCGGTCGCAGCCGTGGTCTGTTCGACCATGGCGGCGTTCTGCTGGGTCATCATGTCCATCGAGCTGATGGCCGAGTTGACTTCGCGCAGGCCGCTCGATTGCTGCTCGGCCGCGGCGGCCATGGCTTCGATCGAGTTCGAGACGCTCGACACGCGCTCGATGATGCGATCGAGCGAGCCACCGGTCTCGTTGACCAGTTCCACACCGGCCGTGACGTGTCCGGCGGTCGAGGTGATGCGCGTCTTGACGTCGCTGGCGGCGTCCGCGGCGCGCTGGGCGAGTGCCCGCACTTCGCTGGCGACCACGGCGAAGCCCTTGCCGGCGTCACCGGCACGCGCCGCTTCGACACCTGCGTTGAGCGCGAGGAGGTTGGTCTGGAAGGCGATGCCGTCGATCACGGTGATGATCTCGACGATTTCCTGGCTGGCCTTCTGGATGCCGTACATCGCCTCGATCGCCTTGCGGACGACGTCGCCGCCCTGCTCGGCTTCGCTGCGCGCCTCGACCATCGCCTTGCTGGCGTTGGTGGCGATTTCGGCGCTTTCGCTGACCTTCTTGGTGATGTCGGCCATAGCCGCGCTCGAGGTCTGCAGCTTGGCAGCCTGCTGCTCGGAACGCTTCGACAGGTCGTTGGTGGCCTGACGGATCTCGGACGAGGAGTTCGAGATCGAGTCGATCGTGCCGCGGACCGAGCCCATGACGCCGCAGAGCTGTTCGAGCGCGGCGTTGAAGTCCTTGGCGACACCCGCGAAAGCCGGTGGCAGATCGTTCAGACGCGCGCGCAGATCGGACTGCGACAGGTCGTGCAGGCGGCGACCGATCTCGCCCATGGCGAGTTCGCGATCGCGGTCGCCGGTTTCCTTGGCGATGGCGGCGTCGCGGAACACGAGCACGGCACGGGCCATGTCGCCGAGTTCGTCGACGCGATCCGTGTCGGGCACGGCAATGTCGTTACGGCCGGCGGCCAGATCGGCCATGACCTGGGTCAGGCCGCTGATCGGACGGGCGATGAGCTTGGTCAGCTGCATGGCGAGGAAGATCGCGATACCGATCAGGGCGATGCCGCCGATCGTGAGCGTGATCAGAGCCACCGTGATCGCGGTCTGCTGGCGCGTCGAGTTGGATTCGATCGCGGCGACCTGGGCGTCGCGGATCAGGCGCAGCGGCAGCACCGCGGCGCTGACCAACACGGCCTTGCCGGCGCCGCGGACCTCGTCGGCGGCCTCGTCCTTGTGGCCGGCCTTGACGCGCGCGATGAGGCGGTCACCCCAGTCCTTGCGCCACTTGAGCGTCTCTGTGCGCGATTCGAGCAGCGCCGTCTTCAACTCGGGCTCGACCAGAACCTTCTCAAGCTTGGCCGAGGCGGAGTCGTAGTCGTCGCGTCCTTCGTTGTAGGACTTGAGATAGGAGTCGTCGCCGGTCACGAGGTAGCCGCGAAGCTGGCTGTTCTGACGCAGCAGCGCGGTTTCCAGCGTGAGCACCTCAGCGTGGATTCCCTGGCTTTCGTTGTTGCGATCGGTCGAGCCAGAGATCATCAGGATGTTGGCCAGAAACACGATCATCACGACTGCGGCCATGGCGCAGATCGTGGCGAAGGAGAGGCCAAGTTTCCGTGGGATCTTCGCGGACTTAAGCATTTTTCTTACTCTCGATTGAGGACCCTGCGATCGAGCCCGGAGCGGCCGGAACGCGTTTCGCGTCCCGGCCGTCGGTACTCAGCTTAGAAGTCGAACTGCACCGCGGCAGAAATCGTGCGCCCGAGCAGAGTACGGGCGAGAACGAGGCCACCTGCCGGGATCGTGGCCTGAGAGACCTCGACGAATGCAGCTTTGTTGAACAGGTTGGAGGCGTTGATCGACAACTCCACGCGGTCCATCGGCCGGACGCGAGCGAAGGCGTTGATCAGCGTGTAGCCAGGCAGCTTGAGCTGGTTGGTGTCCTGAGCATAGTTGCTCGTCGTGCCGACGGCGTTGAAGCCAACGGTGAACAGCTCGGTTTCGTACTGCGGCGTCGCCGAGAAGATCACGCTCGAAGCGTGACGCGGCTTGTTGCCGACCAGCAGCGGGTTGGCCGGATCGCTCTCGATCTCCGCGTCGGTGAAGGTGGCGTTGGCCGCCAGGCTGAAGCCGCCCGTACGGTAGGTACCCTCGATCTCGACACCCTTGGCCTTGTAGCCGCGGGCGATGCGGACCTGCACCAGCGAACCGTCGGGCGCAGCCGCGATCTGCTGGTTGCGCTCGCTGGTCTTGGCGTAGAAGGCGGTTGCGTTCAGCGTGATGTTATCCTTGCGGAACTTCGCGCCGAGCTCGGCCTGCTTGACCGTATCGTAGCCGTCCGCCGGGCTTGCCAGCGCGCCGGTGACCGAATTGACAGCCGCCGTGAAGGGGATGCGGTCGGCAGCGGCGCGGCCGCCGCGGCTGTAGCGTCCGAACACCGCGAACGATTCCGCGACGCGATAGTTCACGCCGACCGAATAGCTGAGGTAGTCGTACTTGTAGTTGAGCGGAGCCGGGCTTCCGAGCGGAAGGACCGAGGTCGTGCGCTCGGGCAACGAGATCACGCCGTCGCCGTTGACGTCGACCGCCGTGATGCCGACGCGGCCACCGCCGAGATCGGCGCCGTAGAGCGTGCCCTTCACGCGACCGATGTCGTAGCGGACGCTACCGCCGACGGCGAGACGGCCGGTGTGATAGTTGATCGAGCCGTACGGCGCGTTGACGTCGTAGTTGGCGTCGATGCGGCGGTTGCGCACGGTGCTGCCCGGGATGTTGTAGTTCAGGACGCCGTCCTGGGTGACCGCAACGCCGGTGGCAGTGGTGATATTCAGCAGCGACGTTTCACCGCCGCCGCGAGCATCGCTCACCAAGGTCTGCAGCGAGTTGAACGTGTCGATGTCCTGCGACGCCTTGTAGAAGCCCGCCGTGGTCGTCAGCTTGCCGCCGCCAAGGTTCCAGACGCGGCTGATGCGCAGGTCATTGGTCATGTTGTCGTAGCTGTTGGCCTTCGAGCTGTTGAGCACCGAAAGTGCCACCAGACCGTTGCCGTTGAGCGTGGACGGGTTCGTGATCGCCTGACCGCGATTGGGACCGCTGGCATAGCTGAGGCGCGCGCCCGGGCCGCCGAACGAGGGGAGCAGACCGGCTGCAGGGCCGACCACGATCGGAATGTTGTAGTTCAGGCTGCCCGAGATGTCCGCGAAGCGGAAGCGCTCGGTGACCGTCCACTCGCCGACATCGAACTGCGATTCGAGGCCGATCGACTTCACCACCGAGTGGATGCCGTCGTGCAGGTTGCCCTGGGTCGGGCGGTTGGTCTGGTCGAGCGTCTGGAAGCCGCCGATGTTCTGCGAGAACAGCGAATCCTTGCGGACGTCGATAGAGCCGTAGTTCACGAAGCTCGGATCGGCATCGGTGCCCGTCGCCCGGATCGGAACGGTCTGGTAGAACGGCACCTTGTCGTCGAGGTACTTCAGGTGCAGCCTGATGTAGCCGTTGTCGAATTCCTTGGTGACGTTGAACTTGAACTGGCCGCCCTTGTAGGCATCGTAGCCGACGTCACGCGGACCTTCGCCCTTGCGATAGAAGCCACCGAACTGGAAGCGGACGGTGTCGGTCAGGCGACCGCCGTAGGCCGCGTCGACGCGGTATTCGCCATAGTCGACGCCGGTCGAGAGGCGGATCGAGCCGCCTTCGACTTCGCCCGTTTTGGTCATGAGGTTGATCACGCCGCCCGGCGAGTTCGAACCGAAGGTCGAGGCCGAACCACCGCGGATCGTCTCGATGCGCGCGAGGTTGAGGTCGGCGCGCAGCAGCGAGTCGGGCGAGAAGACCTGGAGGTCGCCGAACTCGAGGACCGGCAGGCCGTCTTCCTGGAACTGAACGAACTTCGAGCCGGTCGCGGCGAGCGGCAGGCCGCGGATGGTGTAGCTGGCATTGCCTTCGCCGGTCACGGCTTCGGCGCGGATGCCCGGAATGTTGCGAAGAACTTCGGAAAGCGAGCGCGCCCCGATCTTCTGGATTTCGACGTTGTCGTAAGCGCTGGCAGAAATCGCGCTGTCGAGCATGTCGCGGCCCTTCGCGACGCCCGTGCTGAAATTCTGTGCGGCCGGCTTCTGCGCCTGGCTCGATTCGGTCTCCGATTGCGCATCTTTGGCGGCAACAGCTTCATCGGCATAGGCCGACGCAGGAAACACAAATGCAGCAGTAAGAAGAAGGTACTTCAATTTCATATAGTTAAGCCCCGTTGATCCCCAAGACCTATGTTGGTCAACACGGCATTAGTCACGACGTCGTTAAGGCTGACGCTCAGCGCCGGTAGGTATAAATGCCGGGTAACCTTAAGGACGGTTAACCTGTTGGCGCCGGCGCCGGGCTGAGCAGGCGAGCCGATCGGCGAACTTAGACTATGGTCGTAGCGGCGGAATTCCTCGCTTTTTTACCGGTCGGTCTACCCGGCTGACGGCGCAAAAAATCATCTAATGAGAATCGCTCGCGTTAAAATCCCGCGGTAAAATGGCCTGATTGTGCCCACTATCCCGAATGTGAAATCACCAATTTCTGCGGTGGGAACGTCGTATCCCAGGCTCGTGCGAAGCCGAGCAGGTTCGGCCAGAAATGCCACAATCGCTCCGGAAAAACTGGACAAGCCCATTCTGAATTGTTGCAAGTGATTATCACTTGCTGCAATTGCACATCGCCGCCCACCATCGCTAGGGCGCGTCAAGTCATGGGAAACTCGCGATTATGTCCATCGTGCTTCGCAACCGCGTCCGTCTCGTTACCGCGCTGCTGGCCTCGACCGCCGCGCTGGCTCCGCTTGCCGTCCAGGCGCAGGAAGCCGGTGAGCAGTCCGAGGACATCATCGTCACCGCGCAGCGGGTCAACGCCACCGAAGTCAGCCGCGGCGGCAGCCTCGGCGCGCTAGGCAACAAGGCGGCCGAGGACGTCCCCTTCGCGATCAAGAGCTACAACGCCGCGCTGATCCTCAACCAGCAGCCGCAGACCTTGGGCCAGGTGCTCGAGAACGATCCCTCGGTGCGCACGACCTTCGCTTTCGGCAATGCCGCCGAACTGTTCGTCATCCGCGGCTTCACCCTGGCCGGCGACGACATCGGCTTCGACGGCCTCTACGGCATCACCCCGCGCCAGCTGATCTCGCCCGAGCTCTATGAATCGGTGCAGGTGCTCAACGGCGCCAGCGCCTTCCTCAACGGCGCCGCGCCGGGCGGTTCTGGCCTGGGCGGCAGCGTCAACCTGCTGCCCAAGCGCGCAAGCCAGGACGATCTGGCGCGCGTCACCGCCAACTACACCTCGGACAAGCACTGGGGCGGCAGCTTCGACCTGTCGCGCCGCTTCGGCGCCAATGGCGAATGGGGCCTGCGGATCAACGGCGCGGGCCGCCAGGGTGACGTCGCGATCGATAGCGAATATCGCAGCTCCTACGTTGTCGGCGGCGCGCTGTCCTATGACAGTGGCCCGCTGCGCGTGGTGCTCGACCTCGCTTATCAGAAGGTCCGCGTCGAGGGCCTGCGCCCGAAGGTCGCGGTCAGCGGCGCGGTGCCGGTCGTGCCGCGCGCCGAGACCAACTATGCCCAGCCCTGGACCTATACCGATCTGCGCGACCTGTTCGGTCAGCTGAAGCTCGAATACGACGTGGCCGACAACGCGATGCTCTATGCCTCGTTCGGCGCGCGCGACGGTTCGGAGAAGGGCATCTACGGCGGCGTCACCGTGACCAATGCGCTGACCGGCGCGGCGACGATCGGCGCGTCGTACATCCCGCGCACCGACAACAACGAGGCGGCGCAGGCCGGCATCCGCGTCAACCTGGCCGCGGGCGGCATCACCCACGAGTTCAACGTCGGCGGATCGGCGATCTGGCAGGTCAACCGCAACGCCTACGAGTTCTACGTCTCGGGCGCGGCGCAGGCGACGAACATCTACAACCCGGTCACCGTGTTGCGGCCGACCACCGTGTCCTTTGCCGGCGGCAACCTGACCGATCCCTTCCCGATCTCGCGCAGCCGCCTGTGGAGCGCCTTCGCCTCGGACACGATCGGCGTGCTCGACGACAAGGTGCTGCTGACCGCGGGCCTGCGCCTGCAGACGATCGCGACCAAGGGCTATTCCTATTTCGGCGGCGCTCAGCAGAGCAATTACGACGAAAGCGCCGTGACCCCGGTGGTTGGCCTGGTGATCAAGCCGGTTGCCGGCGTGTCGCTCTACGCCAACCGCATCGAGGCGCTGGTCGCGGGCGATGTCGCGCCCAACACGGGCACCGGCACGGGCGGCGCGAATATCCCCGTCAGCAATGCCGGCGAGGCGCTCACGCCCTACAAGTCGAAGCAGTACGAGGCGGGCATCAAATACAACTCGCCGCGCTTCAACGCGAGCGTCGCGCTGTTCCAGATCGACCGCATCACCGCCGGCCTGGCGCTCGATCCGAACCGTCCCGGCTTCCTGCGCTACGGCCCGATCGGCACCCAGCGCCACAAGGGCGTCGAGGTTTCGGTCGACGGCGAGCCCGTCGAGGGCCTGCGCCTGATCGCCGGCGGTTCGTACATCGACGCCAAGCAACGCGCGACCAACACCGACGCGGTCGGCGTGCCCGACCTGCTGCTCAACGCCAACGTCGAGTGGGACCTGCCCTTCGTGCCGGGATTCACCCTGACCGGCCGCGTGGTCTACACGGGCGAGCAGGCGGCGAACCTCGCCAATACGCTGACGCTGCCGTCGTGGACCCGCGTCGACCTGGGCGCGCGCTACGTCGCGGTGGTCGCCGACAAGCCGCTGACCTTGCGCTTCGGCGTCGATAACGTCGCCAACAAGCGCTACTGGGCCTCGGCCTTCCAGGTGTTCAGCGCCGACCTGCTGCAGGGCAACCCGCGCACCTTCCGCGCGTCGGCCTCGATCGACTTCTAAGACCCGAGCAAGGCGGCCGTCATTCCGAGGCGCTCGTGTCCTCGGAGGTGTCGGCCGCCGCGCGTTCCGGCGCGATCAGGTGCCCGGCGACGAGGATCGGCACGAGGATCGCCATGCCGATGAACACGCTGACCATGCGCTCGAGCCCCGGCTCGATCGCGACATTGGCATAGTCGTCGGGAACGAGCACCACGAGCACGGCCAGGGTGAACTGCAGCCCGAGATAGGCGTTGCGCGTCGAGCCGTTCTCTATGTGGCGGCCCAGCACGATGCCCAGGCACGTCCCCGCGACGAGCAGCGGCACCGAGCCGTGCGCGACATAGAGGATCGCCGCGGCCAGCAGTCCGCCGGCGAGGCAACCGACCGCGCGCTGGCGCAGCCGTCGGCTGACCGGCGCGAGCCCGCTCGAGCCGAGGCCGGCGACGGGAACGATCATCACCGCCATGATCGTCACCCCCGCTTGAGCGAGTTCGGGAATGTCCCAGTAAAGGTGGATCACGGGCAGCAGGCTCAGTGCTATTGCGGCCTGGACGGCGTGGCGCGCGGCGTCGGGATGCCAGCCGACCGGCGGCGTTGACGGCGTCAGCGAGGCGGGCCACCAACGGCGCGCAGTGAGGGTTGAGACCACGCTGACGATCACGCAGGCGAGCGTTCCCGCGCCAACCTCGAGCACGCGGGTCAGCGCCAGCGCCTCGATGTCGAGGTGGCGGTTCTCCATGCGATCGAGCACGATCATCAGGAAGGTCAGGCCGAACAGCAGGAAGGCATAGGCGCGCTTGGCGGTGAGCATGCCGTAGAGCCCGACCCCGCCGACGAGCGCGACCGCGAGCATGATCTGCCAGAGGGCCAGGTTCGTCATTCGCTCGAACCAGATCGCCAGGGTCGCGCCCAGGAAGGTGCCGATCATGCGCAGCACGGCGCGCACCAGCGTCTCGCCGACCGGGCCCTTGAGCAGCACGAAGGCGCTGAAGGCGGCCCAGGCGATCATTTCGGCGCCGACCAGATGGGCGATGACGATGGCCAGAAGCACCGAGGCGACGCATTCGAGCTCGTCGGCCATGCGGCGGCCCGGCGTTATCAGCACGCGCAGTTCGCGGCGGAGCCTTTCGGTCAGCGTCGGATTGGCGGGGCGCGTGTCGGCAGGCGTCATCGCCCCGCTATGACTCCACTTGGGCGTGGGATCAAACCTCGAGCGGTGCCGTCGCCAGGCCCAGTTCGGGAATGCTCACCGAACGGCGGCCGGAAAAGTCGGTGCGCACCACGATCAGCCCGGCCTTTTCGTAGTGCTCGATCAGCCGGCGCACGCGGCCCGGCGAATTGGTGCCGTAAATCCGCGCGAGTTCGTCGTCGTCGGGGCAGGGCGCATCGTCGCGCGCAGCGCGGGCCATCAGCAGGAAGGGCGCGAGCAGGTCGTCGGCAAGCGGCTTGGCAACGCGCAGGATCTCGGCCCATTCGGCCGCCTCGGGATTGAAGATGCCCGCCACGGCCATGGCGAAGCGGCGGCGGAACTGGGTCATGTCGACATGGCCCGCGGTCAGCCGCTGCATGCGACAGCGCACCGAAAAGTCCTGGAACAGCGTCGCGGGCGACTGGAAGGTGCAGTTCTCCTCGGCCACCATCTCGGCAAGGATCGCGTTGACCGCGACGTCGATCTCGTAGCGCGAAGGCGTGAACAGCTGCGGCTGGATCACCTCCTCTTCCTCTTCGGGCACCAGCGGCACCGCGGCGATACGCTCCATCAGTTCGTCGGCGTCGAACTCGGGCTCGGGCGGGGCCGGGCGGTGGATCGGCGTCTCGTCGGTATGGAGGTCCGTATGGAGCAGCGCGTGGATGTCGTCGGGCGAGGCCGAGGGCGGCGGGGTCAGCGCGTGCGAGCCGCCGCGCGAGCCGGTGCGGACCGAGCCGATGCGCACGGCCACCGGGCGCCGGCTGATCGCCGGGCCGAGCCCGAGGAACTGGCCGCGCGCGAGGTCGCGGATCTGCTCGGCCTGACGGCGCTCCATGCCGAGCAGGTCGGCCGCGCGCGCCATGTCGATGTCGAGGAAGGTGCGCCCCATCAGGAAGTTCGAGGCTTCGGCCGCGACGTTCTTGGCCAGCTTGGCCAGCCGCTGGGTCGCGACGATGCCCGCGAGCCCGCGCTTGCGGCCGCGGCACATCAGGTTGGTCATCGCCGCGAGGGAGAGCCGGCGCGCTTCGTCGCTGACCTCGCCAGAGGCGACGGGGGCGAACATCTGCGCTTCGTCGACCACGACCAGCGCCGGATACCATTCCTCGCGCGGGGCATCGAACAGCGCCGAGAGGAAGATCGCCGCAGCGCGCATCTGCGCCTCGATCTCGAGCTCGTCGAGCGCGAGCACGACCGAGGCGCGGTGCTTGCGGATGCGCTGGGCGAGCCGCGCGAGCTCCTCGGCCGAGTAGGCGGCGCCGTCGACGACGATATGGCCGAAGGGCTCGGCCAGGGTGACGAAGTCGCCCTCGGGGTCGATCACCACCTGCTGGACGATGCCCGCGCTCTCTTCGAGGATGCGGCGCAGCAGGTGCGATTTGCCCGAGCCAGAGTTACCCTGCACCAGCAGGCGTGTCGCCAGCAGTTCCTCTACGTCGATGGTGATCGGGGCGCCGTTCGGGTCGACGCCGATTTCAATCGGTGCGCTCACGCGCGGGCATTAGATCGGCCGCCGGATTCGGACCAAGGGCACAGAGGGGCTTTTCCAGAGGTTTGGGGTAGAGTGAGGCCAAAGATCTTCCCCTGAAAGGGGAGGGGACCGCCAGCAAAGCTGGTGGTGGAGGGGGGGGCCGCCATCGAAAGGGTTACACCCCTCCGTCAGCGCTCCGCGCTGCCACCTCCCCTTGCAGGGGAGGATCTACTGCTCCCCGATCGCCTGCCCCGCAGCCCTGCCACTCGCCCAGGCCCACTGGAAATTGTAGCCGCCGAGCCAGCCGGTGACGTCGACCGCCTCGCCGATCGCATAGAGCCCCGGCGTGCGCTTGACCTCCATGGTCTGCGACGACAGATCGGCGGTAGAGATGCCGCCGGCGGTGACTTCGGCTTTGGCATAGCCCTCGGTGCCGTTGGGTGCGAATTGCCAGTCGCGCAGCCGCGCTTCGGCTGCGCGCAGCGCCTTGTCGGACAGGTTGCCGAGTTCGCCCGCCAGTGCCAGTCGCTCGCCCAGCGCTGCGGCCAGGCGATCGGGCAGGCCGCGCGACAGCACCGTTGCGAACTGCATGCGCGGGTGCTCGCGCTTCTCGGTCAGCAGCCAGTCGGCGCCGCGATCGGGCAGGAAGTTGACGCCGATCGGCGTGCGGTGCTGCCAGTAGGACGAGATCTGCAGCATCGCCGGGCCCGAGAGCCCGCGGTGCGTGAACAGCGCCGCCTCGCGGAATTTTACCTTGTTCCAACGAACCTCAACTTCGCTTGAGATTCCCGAGAGCTCGCGGAAAAGTACCTCGTCATCGCCGAGAGTGAAGGGAACCAGCGCGGGGCGCGGCTGGACCACCGAGAGGCCGAATTGGCGCGCGACGTCATAGGCGAAACCCGTAGCGCCCATCTTCGGGATCGACGGTCCGCCGGTGGCTAGGACGAGTGCGGGGGCCGTGTGGGCCTGCCCGTCGATGGTCACGCGGAACCGGCCGTCGGCATGGTCGATCGCGCTTGCCGGATGGCCGAGCAGCAAGGTGACGCCGCCCGCTTGGCATTCCTCCAGCAGCAGATCGACGATCTGCCGGGCCGAACCGTCGCAGAACAGCTGGCCTAGGGTCTTCTCGTGCCAGGCGATCCCGTAGCGATCGACCAGGTCGATGAAGTCCTGCGGGCGATAGCGGCCGAGCGCCGACTTGGCGAAGTGCAGATTGGCCGAGAGGTAGTTCTCCGCCTTGGCGTGGACATTGGTGAAGTTGCAGCGCCCGCCGCCCGAGATCAGGATCTTCTTGCCCGGCGCCTCGGCGTGATCGACCAGCAGCACATGCCTGCCCATCTGCCCCGCGGTCGCCGCGCACATCAGCCCGGCCGCGCCGGCGCCGAGGACTATGGCGTCGTATTCAGCCATTCAGGATCGAAGCGCCGACCGCCTCGCCCACCTTGATCCCGTCGATCGCGGCCGAGAGGATGCCGCCGGCATAGCCTGCGCCTTCGCCGGCGGGGAACAGGCGCGCCACGTTGACGCTCTGGAAGTCCTTGCCGCGCGTAATCCGCAGCGGTGAGGAGGTGCGCGTCTCGACCCCCGTCATCACCACGTCGGGATGGTCGTAGTTGGCGATCTGGCGACCGAACACGGGCAGGGCCTCGCGGATCGCCTCGACCGCATAGTCGGGCAGGCACTGCGCGAGATCGGTCAGCGTCACGCCGGGCTTGTACGACGGCGTGACCTCGCCGAGTTCGGTCGAGGCGCGGCCCGCAAGGAAGTCGCCGACCTTCTGGCCGGGTGCGGCATAGCTCGAGCCGCCGACCTGATAGGCCAGGCTTTCCCACTTGCGCTGGAACTCGATCCCGGCGAGCGGCCCGCCCGGATAGTCGCGCGCCGGATCGATGCCGACGACGAGGCCCGAATTGGCGTTGAACTCGGCGCGCGAATACTGGCTCATGCCGTTGGTGACGACGCGGCCTTCCTCGGAGGTTGCGGCGACGACGCGCCCGCCGGGGCACATGCAGAACGAATAGACCGAGCGCCCGTTGGAGGCGTGGTGGACCAGGCTGTAGTCGGCGGCGCCCAAGTCGGGGTGGCCCGCGCAATTGCCGTAGCGCGCGCGATCGACCCAGCTTTGCGGGTGCTCGATGCGCACGCCGATCGAGAAGGGCTTGGCCTCCATGAATACGCCGCGCGCGTGGAGCATCTCGAAGGTCGGGCGTGCCGAGTGGCCGATCGCCATGACGACGTGATCGGTGTCGAGGAAGCTGCCGTCGGCGAGGTGCAGGCCGCGCAGGCGCTTCTGGCCATCCGTGAGCTCTTCCAGCTCGATGTCGTCGACGCGCGTCTGCCAGCGGTATTCGCCGCCCAGCGCCTCGATCGTTTCGCGCATCGATTCGACCATCGTCACGAGGCGGAAGGTGCCGATGTGCGGGTGCGCTTCCCAGAGGATGTCGTCGGGGGCGCCCGCCTTGACGAATTCCTCGAGCACCTTGCGGCCGAGGAAGCGCGGATCCTTGGTACGGCAATAGAGCTTGCCGTCGGAGAAGGTGCCGGCGCCACCCTCGCCGAACTGGACGTTGCTGTCGGGGTTGAACTCGCTGCGGCGCCACAGACCCCAGGTGTCCTTGGTGCGCTGGCGCACGACCTTGCCGCGGTCGAGGATGATCGGCTTGAAGCCCATCTGCGCGAGGATCAGCCCGGCAAAGAGCCCGCAGGGGCCGGCGCCGATGACCACCGGGCGTTTGCCGCTGTAGCCGGCGGGGGCCATCACCGGGAAACGATAGGTCATGTCCGGCGTGGGCCGGACGTCCTTGTCGCCGGCGAACCGTTCGAGGACTTCGGCCTCGTCGGCCAGTTCTAGGTCGACGGTGTAGACCAGCAGCACGGCGTTGCGCCGGCGCGCGTCGTTGCCGCGCTTGAACACGGTGAACGACTGCAAAGCCTCCGGCGCGATGCCCAGCCGCGCGCAGATCGCTTCGGGCAGCGCTTCGGCCGGGTGGTCGAGCGGCAGTTTGAGGTCGGACAGGCGGATCATCTTAGCGCAGCTTGGCGATGCTCAGCCCATCGGCCTTGGCGCGGTCCTTGGTCGATTCCTCGCTGCGCTTGAGCGCCTTGGCGATCGCCTTCAGCGCCATGCCCTTCTTGGCGAGCGTGTGCAGCTTCTGGATCTCGTCCGCGGTCCAGGGCTGGCGATGTCGTTCGAATTTTTCGGCCATGTCGGGTCCCTTAGCGCCCGCGCATCGCCTTCACCAGCGCCTCGTCCAGCGCCGAGAGGAACCGCGAGCGGTCGGTCTTGGAAAAGGGCGGCGGCCCGCCGATCTGCGTGCCGATCGAATCGCCGCCGGCGCGCAGGTCGGCCATGATCGCGCGGGTGGCGATGGCCGAGCCGATCGAGGCCGTGGTGAACGGCTTGCCGTTGGGCGCGATCACCGTGGCACCGGCCTTGAGGCAGCGATCGGCCAGCAGGATGTCGGCGGTCACGCAGACCGCCCCCGGCGCGGCGCGCTCGGCGATCCAGTCGTCGGCCGCATCGAAGCCGTCGCTGACCACCACGCGGTCGATCAACGCGTGCTGCGGCACGCGTATCGGACTGTTGGAGACGATCGTCACCGGCACCTGCAGGCGGAAGGCGACCTTGTAGATCTCCTCCTTGACCGGGCAGGCGTCGGCATCGACGAGGATGCGAATCCCCGCGCCGGTCATCAGCGCGCCTGCTCTGGCCGCTTCTTCCAGACTGCCTTCTTGTGGAACGGCTTGTCCGGACGGCCGCCGTTGCCGTGTTCGCGGCTATAGGGCTTGGGCTTGTGCGGCCCGGGGTGGCCGCCGGGGCCAGCGTGCGGACGTGCACCGGCGCCCGGATGGTCGCGACGGTTGCGGCGGGCCTCTTCGCGCGGTGCGCCGTCGGCGGCGACGATCTCGACGCCGTCATCCTCGCCGGCCGTGCGCTGGACGGCATCGAGGAAGCGCGCGGCGACGGGGCTGGCGATCTCGAACAGCGTCTCGTTGGCGGCGAGGCGGATCGCGCCGATGTCGCTGCGGCTGACATGGCCGCGCCGGCAGATCAGCGGCAGGATCCAGCGCGGATCGGCGTTGTGGCGACGGCCGACGTTCATGCGGAACCACGAAGAACCCTCGAACCCTTCGCGCGGACCCCGCGGCGGCGGCGCATCGGTGGCGAGCAGTTCCTCGGGCGCGGGCATCTTCGCGCGGTGCGCCTGGATCAGCGCAGCAGCGATCTCCTCGGGGCTGCGCTCGGCCATCAGCTTGGCGGCGAGCTCGCGGTCCTCGTCCTCGATCTCGACCGGCGCGAGCAGCGCCGAGAGCATGCGCTCGCTGTCGGCGGCGCGGATGTCTGCGGCCGAGGGGGCATTGACCCATTCGGCGGCGATGCGCGCGCCGCGCAGCATGCCTTCGACGCGGCGGCGGCGCGGATAGGGCACGAGCAGGATCGCCGTGCCCTTCTTGCCGGCGCGGCCGGTGCGGCCCGAGCGGTGCTGGAGCGTTTCGGCGTCACGCGGGATCTCGACGTGAACGACGAGCGTCAGGCTCGGCAGATCGATGCCACGCGCGGCGACGTCGGTGGCGACGCAGACGCGTGCGCGCTGGTCGCGCAGTGCCTGCAGCGCGTGGTTGCGCTCGTTCTGGCTGTGCTCGCCCGACAGCGCGACCACGGCGAAGCCGCGTTCGGTCAGGCTCGAATGCAGGTGGCGGACGTTGTCGCGCGTCGCGCAGAACAGGATCGCCGTCTCGGCCTCGTGCAGGCGCAGCAGGTTGACCACGGCGCGTTCGATGTCCGCCGGGGCGATGGCGATTGCCTGGTAGGCGATGTCGCCGTGGCCGCGGTTCTCGCTGGTGGTCGAGATGCGCAGCGCGTCGCGCTGGTAGCGGCGCGCGAGCGCGACGATCGGCTGCGGCATGGTCGCCGAGAACAGCAGCGTGCGGCGGCCCTCGGGCGTCGCGTCGAGCAGCTCTTCCAGATCCTCGCGGAAGCCCATGTCGAGCATCTCGTCGGCCTCGTCGAGCACGACCGCGGCCAGCTCCTGCAGGTGCAGCGCGCCGCGTTCGAGGTGGTCGCGCAGGCGGCCCGGGGTGCCGACGACGATCTGCGGGCCATAGGACAGCGCGCGGCGTTCCTGCGACGGGTTCATGCCGCCGACACAGGTGGCGACCTTCACGCCGGCGCCTTCGTAGAGCCAGGTGAGCTCGCGGCTGACCTGGAGCGCCAGTTCGCGCGTCGGCGCGATCACGAGGGCCAGCGGGCTCTGCGCCATGCGCGGCCGGCCGGCCTCGTCGAGCAGCTGCGGCGCCATGGCGAGGCCGAAGGCGACGGTCTTGCCCGAGCCGGTCTGCGCCGAAACGATCAGGTCGCGCCCTTCGGCCTCGGCCTCGAGCACCGCCGCCTGGACGGGTGTGGGTGCGGCATAGCCACGCGCTGCGAGCGCTTCGGACAGAAGCGTGGGAAGGTTTTGAAAGGTCATGTTCTCTTGCTTGTAAGGGCGACGCCGCTTGGCCTGCGGTCGGGCCGCGGGTCCGCATATGTGGCGCGCGATAGGCTCTTCGCAATCGCAACACAACGAAAATGCGGCCTTCATACCAAGGTATGCGGCGCAATTCGGCTGGCCATGCGAGTGTAAACGGCTACCATCGCTCTCCAAACAACAACGAGGAGCCAGGCATGTTCGTGAAGTTCACCAGCGTCGATCGCGTTGTGACGGCCGTGAATGCCTCCCAGGTTACCTTCATTTCTTCGGTAAGCGAAGGTACGCGCATCCGCTTTGGCGAAGGCCGCAGCGTGACCGTGATTGAACCGATGGAAGAGGTGATCGACCGGCTCAACCGCACGATGCAGTTCCCCGACGGGACGTTCAAACTGGATAGTTAGAGGCCGCCGCTCCGGACGAGGCCGGCGATCACGCCGGCCGCGATCAGCAGGAAGACGGCACCCACGCCCCATTCGAGCCGCGCGCGCAGGGCGGGGCGCTGCATCGCCGCCGCGAGCTTGCTACCCGCCACGACATAGACGGTGCCGATCAGGAAATCGCAGGTGACGGCGATCGCCGCGAGCACGGCCAGCTGCGGCGCAACCGGCTGGCGCGGATCGACGAAAGGCGGCAGCAGCGCCAGCACGTAGACCAGCGACTTGGGATTGCTCAGCGCGATCGCCAGGCTGTCGCGCAGACTGGCCGACTGCGCGCGGCGTGGCGGGGCGGTTTCGACGTGTCCGCCCTTTCCGGCATCGCGTATCGCCTGGATGCCGAGCCAGGCGAGATAGAGCGCGCCTATCACGGCCAGACCGGTGAAGGCGTGACGCGAGGCGGTCGCGAGCGCGCCGAGGCCGAGCCCGGCCATGATGAACCAGCATAGATTCCCGAGTTGCAGCCCCGCCAGGGCGCCCATGCCCGCGCGGGGGCCGCGCCAGGCAGCCTGGGTCATCACGAAAAGCATCTGCGGTCCGGGTACGAGACTGGTCGCGCCGGTGACGAGCGTGAAGGCGGCAAGGCGCGCGGGATCGAGCATGCCGAGGCCCTTAGGACAATCTGCCGCTCGGGGCACGTGGTTTGGCACGCGCGGGCGCTTCGTGCTGACTATTGCGGTTGACGGCGGCGGCCGGCGCGCGGGATGCTCCGGCAAAGCCCCAGAGGCAATTGAGAGAGGGACGCCGCGTGAGCGAGCATCGGATCGAACTGACCGTCAATGGGCGCCGTCACGGCGCCACTGTCGAGGCGCGTACGAGCCTCGGCGAATTCCTGCGCGAGGAACTCGGCTATACGGGCACGCATCTCGCTTGCGAGCACGGCGTTTGCGGCGCCTGTACGGTCATGCTCGCCGAAAATGGAAAAGGCGGCCAGGCGGTGCGGTCCTGCCTGATGCTCGCGGTCCAGGCCGACGGCGCCGAGGTGACCACGATCGAGGGGCTCGCCGAGGCCGACGGTAGCCTCCATCCGGTCCAGCAGGCGTTGCGCGACAACTACGGGCTGCAATGCGGCTTCTGCACCCCCGGCGTTGCGATTACGCTCGCCGCGCTGACCGCCGACGGTGCCAGACCCGAGGTCGAGGATCTCGAGGCGGCGATGTCTGGGCATATCTGCCGCTGCACCGGCTATCAGGGCATCCGCCGCGCTATCCGCCAACTCACCGGCACGGCGCAACCCGCCGGAGAGCACGCATGAATGCGGGCGTTCCGTTCCGCCGCATGGTCGGCAAGCGCGCGCCGCGCAAGGAGGACGCGCGGCTGCTCACCGGACGTGGGCAATATACCGACGACGTGCGCATGCCGGGCATGCTCCACTGCGTCTTCGTCCGCTCGCCCGTCGCGCGCGGGACGATCACCGCGCTCAACCTCGAGGCCGCGCGCGAACTGCCCGGGGTCCACGCGATCTACACCCATGCCGACATCGGTCAGGTGCCGATCCAACTCATGACCTTCTTCTTCACGCCGGTCGCCGCGCCGATCTCGCTGCTCGCGAACGGCCGCGTCGCCTGCGTCGGCGATCCGGTGGCGCTGGTCATCGCCGGGAGCCGCGCAATCGCCGAAGACGCCGCGGCGCTGGTCGAGCTCGAGATCGACGAAGAGGTGCCCGTCGTCACGATCGCCGACGCCGCGCGCGGCGCGCTCGTGCATCCGGGAACGGAATCGAACTGCTCGCAGGAAATGGGGGCGGCCGAGATCCCCGAAGCGGTCCAGGCTATCCTCGACAAGGCCGCGCACCGCGTCACCAAGACGATCCGCCACCAGCGCATCGCCCAGTCGCCGATGGAAGCGCGCGCCTGCGTCGCCTCGTTCGACGGCGCCGAAGAGCTGACGATCCATATCTCGTGCCAGAGCCCGCACTTCGTCGCGCGCTATGTCTCGACCGTGCTCGGCGTACCGCAGGAAGCGATCCGCGTCGTCGCCAAGGACGTCGGCGGCGCCTTCGGGCTCAAGAACATGCCCTGGCGCGAGGAGATGGCGGTGATCGTTGCCGCCAAGCTGTTCCGCCGGCCCTTGAAGTGGATCGAGGACCGGTTCGAATCTTTGACCGCCTCGAGCCACGCGCGCGAGCAGGAGATTACCCTGACCGCAGGCTTCGATGCCGAAGGGCACTTGCTCGCGGCGCACGGCGACTGCTCGATCAACAACGGCGCCTGGCCGATGGGCGAGGACTGCAACATCGCCGTGCACATGTTCATGTGGCCGGCCTACAAGCTGCCCGCCTATTCGTTCCACACGCGCGGCTGGTACACCAACACGATGGGGCTCGGCGGCTATCGCGGCCCCTGGGCGCTCGAATCGCTGATCCGCGAGACCCTGCTCGACGATGCCGCGCGGCAGATCGGCATCGATCCGATCGAACTGCGCCGGCGCAACCTCGTGCGCCGGGAAGATCAGCCGATGACCACGGGCATGGACATCACCGTCACCGACATCACGCCCTACGAATGCCTGGAAAAACTGCTGTCCGAGGTCGACGTCGCCGCGTTTCGCAAGGAGCAGGCTGCGGCGCGCAAGTCGGGGCGCTATCTGGGGCTCGGCGTGACCACCTATGTCGAGCCGACCGCGGTCGCGGGCATCATGACGCCGCTGACCGGAGAGACCGCACAGGTCCGCATCGAGGCGACGGGCAAGGTTACGGCGATGCTTTCAACCCATTCGCAGGGCCACGGCATGGCGACGACGATGGCGCAGGTTATCGCCGACCGGCTCGGCGTGGCCTATGACGACGTAACCGTGTTCGACAGCGATTCCGCGATCGGTTCCTATTCGCCAGGCGCAGCGGGTAGCCGCCAGGGGGTGATTGCCGGTGGCGCGTCGTGGCGCGCGGCCGAACTGCTGGCGGACAAGGTCAAGCGCATCGCCGCGCATCTCTACAACGCCAGCCCCGAGACGATCACGATCGAGGACGGCATGATCCACATCGCCGGCGCTCCCGAGATGAGCCGGCCGCTGCGCGAAGTCGCCGAGATCGCGCACGGCGAGCCGTTCCGCCTGCCCGAGGGCATGGAGACCGGGCTCGAGGCGCAATACCGCTATCAGCCGCCGCCGATGACCTTCACCAGCGCCGCGCACGCCTGCATGGTCGAGGTCGATCCTGAAACGGGGTTCGTGTCGATCAAGCGCTGGGTCTCGTCCGAGGACTGCGGCACGATCATCAATCCCGGTATCGTCGAAGGCCAGATCGCCGGCGGGCTCGCCCAGGCGATCGGCCAGGTGCTGCTCGAGGAGATGCCCTACGACGCGCATGGCAATCCTCTGGCCGCGACGTTCAAGGACTATCTGATGCCGGCCTACACCGACATTCCCGACTTTGAATATCTCCATGCCAACACGCCTTCGCAGACGATCGGCGGCATGCGCGGCGTGGGCGAAGGAGGGGCGATCATCGGCCCGCCGACCCTCGTCAATGCGATCGCCGATGCGCTGGCGCCCTTCGGTCCGCTCGACGTCGCGCTGCCGCTGTCGCCGCATCGCGTGCTCGAACACATCGAGCGCGCCGAGGCCGCGGTCAGGCTGGAGGAAGCGATATGAGCGATCCCAAAGCATTGATCCGCCACTGGATGGAGATCACCGCGATGGGCCCGGCCGAGGCTTGGGACGAACGCGTCTCATCCGACGTGGTGGTCCGCCTGCCCTATGCACCGCCGGGGGTCATGCCGGTGATGACGGGCTTCGACGAGGCGCGCGACACGCTCGGGCATCACTGGGGAACCAAGCGCAGCTTCGACTGGGTCGACGTCACTATCCGCGCCACCGAGGATCCCGAGCTCTTCGTCACCATCGCGCGCTCGCAGGTGGTGATGGCCAACGGCGATCCCTATGCCAACGACTATGTGATGCTGACGCGGGTGCGCGACGGCCAGGTGATCGAGCACACCGAGTATTTCAACCCGCTCCCGATCGTGGACCTGCTGGCGAAGCGCTAGGTCGCGGCCGGCTTTTCGCCCGCGCGGGCGAGCACCAGAGCGGCGGCGACGAGGATCATGCCCGCCAGGTCCCAAAAGCCCAGCGTCTCGTCGAAGGCGAACCAGCCGGCGACGATCGAGACCGAAGGCTGGGTCAGCAGGGTCAGGCCGATGATCAGCGGCGGGAAGTGGCGCAGCGCATAGACGAGCAATCCCTGGCCGATGATCTGGCTGCCCAAGGCCAGCGCGAGCAGCGGCCACCAGTTGTGCGGGAGGACCGTCTCGCCCGTCCACAACGCCGCGGCGAGCAGGAAGGGCGCGCCGGCCAGGCTCGACCAGAACAGGAGCGCCCAGGCGCCCAGATGCGCGCGCTCGCTTTGCAGCAGCAGGATGTAGAAGGCGTAGAAGAACCCCGCGAGCAGGCAGAGCAGGTCGCCCACCAAGGTCGCGGTGCTGATCTCGAGGCTGCGCCCGAACAGGATCGCGGCGCCCGCGCTGGCGGCGCCGAGCGCCAGCCACTCGCCGCGATGGGGCGCGCGGCGCAGTGCGATCACGCCCCAGACCATCAGGATCAGGCTGCCCGAATTGCCGAACAGCGAGGCGTTCCCCAGCCGCGTGCCGTGAATGCCGATATGCCAGGCGGCGAGATCGGCGGCGAAGAACAGGCCCGCACCGGCGACCGCTATCCAGGTGCGGCGGCTGAATCCGACGATCTTCTGGCGGTTGGCCATGGCGAGCAGCAGCAGCACGGGGAGCGCCAGGGTCAGCCGCCAGAACCCAGTCGCAACCGGCCCGGCATCGGACAACCGCACCGACCAAGGCCCCAGAGCCAGCGCGAAATTGCCGCCGAGCAGCGCCGCGAGGTGCCGCCAGGTCCAATCGTATCGTGGAGTGGCGGAGCGTTCGGTCATGGCGGCGGCAAGCCGGTCCGGGCGCCCGATGTCAACCGTTAATCCTTTGAGATCATGGTGTGCCGTGGCTGGACGCGCGCGGAATTGCGCGTGGCGCGCGGGCCGATGCGCGATAGGGAGACGATTGATGAAAGCTTCACTGCGCCTCGGATTCGCGCCGCTTGCGGTGCTTCTCGCTGCCTTTCCGGCCGATGCGCAGCCGCAACCGCAGCCGGCCGCGCCCTATACCGTGGTCGAGACGGGCAAGACCTACAAGCGGCTGCAGGACGCGGTGAACGCGATCGGCGGGCGCATCGGCACGATCCGCTTCATGACCGCGCGTTTCCAGGATTGTGCGGTCCAGGAGGCGGGCGACATCACCTATGTCGCGCAGGAACCCGGCCAGTCGGTGATCGAAGGCGTCGCCTGCGAGGGCAAGGCCGCATTGGTGCTGCGCGGCCGCGCGGCGCGGATCGAAGGGCTTGTCTTCGCCAATATCCACGTCGGCGACATGAACGGCGCGGGCATCCGGCTCGAGCGCGGCAACCTGACGGTCTCGCAGTCGTGGTTCCGCGACAGCCAGCAGGGCATCCTCTCGGCCGACGACCCGCGCTCGACGGTGACGATCGACAAGTCGACCTTCTCGGGGCTCGGTACCTGCGAAGGCTCGGGCGGCTGCGCGCATTCGCTCTACATCGGCGACTATGGCGCCCTGACCGTCACGCGCAGCCGTTTCGAGACGGGCCGCGGCGGGCACTACGTCAAGAGCCGTGCGCGGCGTGTCGCGGTGCTCAATTCCAGCTTCGACGACAGCCAGGGCCAGGGTACCAACTACATGATCGATCTGCCCGCCGGATCGACCGGGCGGATCGCCGACAACCTGTTCGTCCAGGGCGAGAACAAGGAGAACTACTCCGCCTTCATCGCCGTCGGTGCCGAAGCGCGGGAGCACAGCTCGAACGGCCTGACGGTCGAGCGCAACGACGCGCGATTTGCACCGGGCGTGCAGCGTGAGAGCACCTTCGTTGCAGACTGGTCGGGTGACCAGCTCGTGATCGGGGCCAACGCGCTCGCCGCGGGCATCCTGCGCAACGACCGGCGCTGAACGCTCTTTCATTGCGCATTCAGTCTTCGCCGCCTACCTGTGGGTCATGCTGCGCAGCCTGCCTTCCCTGACTCTCGTTCGCCTGTGGGCGGCCGTGCTGTTGGCGACGATCGGCCTGCAGGCGCTCGACGCGGCACCGCCGTCGCTCGAACGGCGCAGCGGCTCGGCCTTCTCGGCCAGCACGCAGGAAGTCGCGCTCTACGTGCAGCGCGGCGAGAGGGTGCAGCGGCAGGCGGTCGCACCGCAGCCGATCGTACCGTTCTCCACGCCCGTTGCGGTGACGCCCGCGCGAACGGCCGAACTGGCCGTGCTGCCGGCGCCGCGCCCCGATTCGACCGGACCGCCGGCTTTCGAATTCCGATCCTGGAACGCTGCCCCGCGCGCACCACCGCGCGCCTGATCTCTGCCGCCCGTGCGCTTTCGCGCACGCTTCGCATGCAAGATCAGGAAGTTTCCCATGGAAGATACGCAGACCGATGCGGCGCGCGCCAAGCGTCGCATCCATATGGAAGCGGCGCTCGCCGACTATCCGCATCTCAGTGAAGAGCGCCTCGCCGCGCTCCTCGGCTGGTTCCGCAAGGAGGCGACGGCGCTCGACGTGGCGATGGTCGCCAGCAATCCCGACATCGTCGAGCCCTATCGCCGTTTCCGCGCCGAACACATCGATCCGATCTCGGGCAAGGACTGGATCAAAGGCCTGCTGATCGCGGGCTTGGCCGGACTGCTCGTCCTGGTGATCGTCTGGCGGGCTTTCTGACCGTCTGACGCGGGCGGAGCCGGTTTGGACCCCCGGGCTCCGTCCCAACTCCTTCCCGGAATGGGGAAGGGGGCTGTCCTTTGGAGAGTGGCGAGTACCGATCCCCCTGGCGCATCCCCTAAGCGCCTTCTCGCCCTCCGGCGCGCGTCCGCGCCGCAGCCTCCGTTCCCATTCCGGGAGGGTCTTTTCAGGTCAGCAGATGTCCGGTGCGGTCGCGCTTGGTATCGAGATAGCGCGCGTTGTGCGGGTTTGCCGGCAATTGATGCGGGACCCGCTCGGCCACGGTCACGCCCTCGGCCTCGAGCGCGCGGACCTTCTCGGGATTGTTGGTCATAAGCCGGATCGCGTGAACGCCGAGCAGTTCGAGCATCCGCGCGGCGACCGGAAAATCGCGCGCTTCGCTGGGCAGGCCCAGGCGGTTGTTGGCGTCGACCGTGTCGAAGCCCTGGTCCTGCAGGCCATAGGCGCGAAGCTTGTTGATCAGGCCGATGCCCCGGCCTTCCTGGCGCATGTAGAGCAGCACGCCCCAGCCCCCGTTGCGTGCCTCGTCCGCCATGGCCGCGAGCGCGGCGTCGAGTTGTGGGCCGCAATCGCACTTGAGGCTGCCGAGGATGTCGCCGGTCAGGCATTCCGAATGGAGTCGGACGAGCGGCGCGCGATCGCCATCCTGCTTGCCGATCACCAGCGCGACGTGCTCGCGCAGGTCGTCGGCCGAACGAAAGGCGACGATCTCGGCATCTTCGGCGGCGGCAACGGGCAGCCGCGCGCGCGCGGCGATCGAGAGCCGCGCGGTGTCCTTCCATTCGGCAAGATCGGCCGCCGAGACTGCCTGAGCCTCGCCGGCCGGGGTTGGGTCGACAAGGAACGCGGGAAGCACGCCGGCCAGCCGCGCCAGTTCCATCGCCGCCTGTGCCGCCTCGGCGTGATCGAGATGATCGGCAGCGAAGGGCCCCTTCATCGGATAGCGCAAGTCGAGTGCGGGATCGGCGACAGCGCGCGCGCCGGCCAGGTCAAAAGGTTCGGCTGCGCGGATCAGCACGGGTGCTTCGGGCGCCGCGGCTTCGCGCTGGTTGGCGAGCTTGAGCGTCACCGCGCGCGCCGAGGAAATCAGCATACGCGCCGCCGTGACGCCCGTGTCGAAGCCGGTTTCGGCGGGCAGCAGCGTGAACGCGCCTTCCAGGGCGATCGGCCAGCCATGGCGAAGCGCGTCGATCGCCAGCGCCACGCGCCGCGCGCCCGATGGTTCGCCCGTGCTCAGAGATCGAACTCCGTGATCAGCGGCACGTGGTCCGACGGCTGTTCCCAGCGCCGCGTCTCCTCGACGAAGCGATGGCCGACCGACTGCGCGGCGAGATCGGGCGAGGCCCACATGTGATCGAGCCGGCGACCACGGTCCTTCTCTTGCCAGAAGGTGCGATAGGACCACCAGGTCCAGTTGCGTTCGGGCGAGGGGATATGCTTGCGGCCGAGATCGACCCAACCATGCGCGTCGGCGAAGCGCTGGAGCGTTTCAATCTCGATCGCGGTGTGGCTGACGACCTTCATCAGCGCCTTGTGGTCGTAGACGTCGCTTTCGAGCGGGGCGATGTTGAAGTCGCCGACGATGAGGGTCGGCCGGTCGAGCGTGTCGGCCCAGCGCGTCATGCGCTCGAGGAAGTCGAGCTTCTGGCCGAACTTGGGATTGACCGTGCGATCGGGGACGTCGCCGCCCGCGGGAATGTAGACGTTCTCGAGCAATAGACCCTGACCGGGGCCGAGCAGTTCCACGCCCACGTGGCGGGCTTCGCCATTGTCCTGCCAGTCGTGACGACCGAATTCGCGCAGCGGGATTTTGCTGACCGTGGCGACGCCGTGATAGCCCTTCTGGCCGTGGACCGCTCGGTGGGTGTAGCCGGCCTTTTCGAACACGTCGTGCGGGAACAGGTGCTCGGCGCACTTGATCTCCTGCAGGCACAGAACGTCGGGCGCCTGCTCGGCGAGGAAGCGCTCGACCTGCGGCGCGCGCAGGCGGACGGAGTTGATATTCCACGTGGCGATCTTGACCATGCAGGGGCTTTAGGGAGCCCGCCGCCGGATTTCCAGCCCACCGGCTGAAAGTCGGCCAGGCCGCGTCGTTCTATGGGGCGGCTTCGGGGGGAGCCAAAAGAAAACCCTCGTCCCGGGGGCAAGAGGGACGAGGGTTCCTTTGTGCGTTCGTCACGCTTGTCAGAGCGGCCTACCAGGAGGCGCGGGCAACAGGGGGGAAACCCGCCTCAGGCCGCGCTGACACCTGTATATTTAGGGTCTCCGTGCTTTCTGCCAAGTGAACGACTCCCGGAAATGTGTCGCAGTTTGTCGCACCGACGGCACGGCGTGCGGCGACGCGTTGCCGTTCATCGACGAGACGGGGAACGGGGATCGTTCCACTTGAACGTGTTGTCAGAAACCGGCTGGCCGTACTGATGGTTCGAGAGCCGGATCGTGGTCCGTTTGTTCTGCGAATCGAGCGCGACCCAGTTCACCAGTTCGAGCCCGCCGGGGGCCGAGGCCTTGCGCAGGAAGATCAGGGTGATGACGCCGTATTCGGGATGAGAACGGTCGCGGACTTCGACGGAGACGACGCTCGGGTCGCCGGTCGGCTGCACGGTGCCGTAGCGCGCGACGTCGCGATTGGGATCGAGCAGTGCGCCGAGTGGAGTGCTGCTTATCGGCCAGCGCTGAACCTGGCGAACTTCGTAGTCGATCATCGTCAACGCCTTGCCGTCGGAGACGATGAGCAGCGGCACGCCCTGCTGATACTGGAAGCGGATACGACCCGGACGCTTCAGCGTCATCACACCCGAGACGCGCTGGCCGTTGCGGTCGGTCTGGACGAAATCCGCGCGCATCGTCGAGATGCCGCGCAAAGCCACGACGGCCTGGTCGAGCTGATTGGGTTGCGCCTGCTGTGCCTGCGCAGGCTGCGAAACCGGAGTGATAGAAACGACGAGCGCCGCCAAAGCGGCGGCGCAAGCGGTGTTCTTCAAGACATGGATCATGCTGTTCATGCACTGCCCTCTATGGTCAGCGCCTTGAACTCGCGCTGAACCTTACTTGATCTTGGCTTCCTTGAACTCGACGTGCTTGCGCACGACGGGATCGTACTTGCGGAACGTCATCTTCTCGGTGGTGTTCCGCGGGTTCTTCTTGGTGACATAGAAGAAACCGGTGTCGGCGGTCGAGACCAGACGGATCTTGACGGTTGCGGGCTTCGCCATGGCGCGTTCCTAAACTTTCATCCAGCCGCACCAGGCGGCACAAAAACGATCAGAGCGGCGAAAGCTCGCCGCCCCAGAAGGCAGCGCCCTTGCGGCAATGAGGCCCCCGAGTCAAGCGTTGGCGGTGCCTGCCGGCGCGAAAAACTATGCGGCGACGCGGTGTGGCAGCTCGAGATCGGGCGTCCACTGGGTCACGCCGCCGCCGCGCCGCTTGCTGGCGTAGAGCGCCTCGTCAGCCAGGCTCAACAGGCATTCGAGGTCCTCCGCACCATGTTCGGCGACGACATAGCCGACGCTGCTCGAGATTTCGACGTGCTGCCGCTCGATTCGATAGGGCCGGGCGATCGCCTCGGCCAGGCGGTTGGCGAGCAACTCGGCTTCCGCGACGTTCGCCAGACCGCACTGAACGATCGCGAATTCGTCGCCTCCAAGCCGTGCCGCGGTGTCGCTCGCGCGGATCGTGCGGACGATTCGCTTGCCCACGGCGACCAGCAGGGCGTCGCCCGCCGAATGGCCGAAGCTGTCGTTGACCGGTTTGAAGCCGTCGAGATCGAGGAAGTGGACCGCGACGATGCCGGGGTCGTTGGCGAAGGCCACGCGTTCGTCGAACCATTCGCGCAGGGCCAGGCGGTTGGGCAGCGCGGTGAGCCCGTCTTGGCGCGCCAGGGTAGAGAAGGCGAGGCGTCGGCTGATGCTCTGCGATGCTCGCATGTGGCGGCGGTTCACACTGTGAATGCCCCCGGCCAGGAAGCCGCTGGCGAGGAAGGCGGTGGCCCAGTAGAATTTGTCGGGCTGCATCAGCGCGGCGACCAGTGCCGGTACGATCGCCATCAGCATGCTGGGCACCGCAATGCGCGGCCGCAGCGAGATCGCGGTGGCGACCCCTGCGGCATAGCCGACGAGCATGCAGATCACGAGCATGTGGATCGCCGGATGGGGCAGGCTCATCGCCTGGAAGCCGAACATGCCGAGCGTCGCGGCGAAAGCGAAGTAGAACGTGGCGAAGCGCCGCTGTAGGCCGCGCGCGCGGCCGACCGCGAGATCTGGCGCTTTGGCTTCGCTCTTGAACCGGAAGACGTACACGAGCCGCGCCGCCGTGGCGATCGTGCCGGCGACGACCAGCAACGAGAGCAGCAGATCGCGCGTTTCCCAAGCGATCAGGCTGCCGACGGCCAGGAAGCCCGCCGACATGATGACGGAAGGAGCGGTTTCTTCGAACAGGCTTCGGATCAGCTCAACCTTGAGCGCATCCTGCTGGACTTGTTGTGACATAGCGGTTTCACGGCACCAGATAGTTACGCCGGATGCGACCCCAACGCTGTCCGACGCGGTACAGGGCGCCGTGTTTATAAAGACTGAACGTGCGGCTGGCCGTGCGTCAGGCGCGGGGCGTCTCTACCAGTCGCTGCGCACCCGCGACGAGGAAGTCGGTGTCCTTCCCCGCGAGGATCAAGTCATAGCCTTGAGCGAACATCTGCGCCACGGTCAGCCCCGGCAGCAGAGTCGAGGCGAGCAGCTTGCCCGAAGCGCGGATGCGTGCGGCGGCGTGTTCGATCAGGCTCTGCAACTCGGTGTCGTCGAAGCGGTTTAGCTTGCCGATCGAGGCTGACAGGTCGCGCGGGCCGAGCAGCAGCATGTCGACGCCCTCGACCGCGCAGATGGCGTCGACATTCTCGACCGCCGTCGCGGATTCGATCTGGGCGACGAGCAGGCGGCCGGACTCGACCGACGGGTCGTAGTAACCACCATCGATGCCATAGCGCGCCGCACGCAGTCCCGCGCCGGCGCCGCGGTGGCCTTTCGGCGGATATCTACAGGCGCGTACGAAGGCATCGGCCTGGTCGGCGCTATCCACGCCGGGATAGACGATGGCCTGCGCGCCATTGTCGAGCAGGCGCTGTGCATAGGCGAGCTCGCCGTGCGGCACGCGCACCATCGACCGGGTCCTGCTGCCCGTCAGCGCGCGATCCTGCGCGACGAAGTCGGCGAGGCCGCCGCCGCCATGCTCGTGGTCGATCATCACCATGTCGAGCCCAGCGTGCCCCAGGATCTCGGCCAGATCGGGCGAGGGCAGCAGCACGACGAGGCCGAGCTGCTTGTCGCCGCGGAGCAGGCGCTGCTTGAGGGAATCGCCGGTCATCGGAGGCCTTTCTTTGCTGGGACCGCCTTGGCGTCTCGCGACGGCGCGATCAATCTCTCCTTGCGGCCTGTGGTGCGCACGGGGATAGTCGCGCTATAATCGGGAGCGGACACATGAGCGATTTCGTCGCGGCGGAAGCCGGCATCCGTCAGTTGCACGAGCGCTATACCGACGCGGTGTATCGCCAGGACTTCGATGCCTTCGCCGATTGCTTCACCGAGACGGGCGAATGGCGCATCTCGGGCATGGTGCTCCAGGGTCGCGCGCAGATTCGCGAGACGATCGCTGCAATCCTGGCGCGGTTCACCCGCGTGCTGATCTCTTTCCGCACGCCGATCCTTCATGTCGGCGAAGGCGTCGCCTCGGCGCGCACCTATATCGACGAGCGCTGCGCCTGGAAGAACGGCGACACCAACATCTCGATGGGACTCTACTACGAGCACTTCGTCGAGCAGGACGGCCGCTGGCTGTTCGACTGGCGGCTGTTCCAGATGCTCTATCGCGGCGATCCCGATCTGACGGGAACCTTCTACGATTTTCCCGACTACGGACCGCCCCCGGCCATGCCGCCGCGCGACGCCTTGCCGGAGGATACGGCCACGGCGCGATGGGGTATTGCCAAGCCCTAGACCGAGATCGCCCCGCGATCGGGCGCGGCTTCGCGCTCACGCGCATAGATCTCGGCTGTCGAGAGCAGCAGGTCGAGGTCCTCGCGGCTGATGTCGAAGTTCTCGTGCAGATCCTCGAGTGCGCGGTCGATGTCCTCGGCGTGAAAACCGGCGGCGACGCGCAACGTGTCGCGATCGTCAGCCGGCACTGCCGCCTGGTGCGGATAGGAATGGCCGCTGAGGCGGTGAAAGAACATCGCCAGCGAGACCAGCGCGATCGAGTTGATCGCCACCGGCGCGAAAGCGAAGCCGTAGCCTGCGGCGTGGATGCCCGGACTGCCGATCACCACGGTCAGCGCCGCCGCGCCGCCCGGCGGATGCAGGCAGCGCAGCAGCGACATCACGAGGATCGCGCCACCGACCGCAAGGCCCGCGGCCAGCGCGGGATCGGGAACGTGGCGATAGACCGCGACCCCGACGAGCGCCGAGACGGTATTGCCGCCGACGATCGGCCAGGGCTGGGCCAGCGGACTGGCCGGCACGGCGAAGGCGAGGACCGCCGAGGCGCCGATCGGCGCGACGAGCAGTGGCAGGTCCGCCACGGGAAGGGGGATCTGGGCGCAAAGGATGCTGGTCAGCAGGATGCCGATCAGCGCGCCGATGCAGGCCACCACGCGGTCGCGCCAGTTGGCGCCGGCGAGGAGCGGCCTAAAGATCTGCATCTGCGAAAACACCCGCGATTGCCCGAACTGACCCGCCCCTAGGCGGCGGTACGGGCGATCTCAAGCAAGCTTCTCTTTCAGGCTTCCTTCCACACGACCGCGAGATCCTCGCGGAAGGCGAAGCGGACGAGGTGGCGGATCACCACATCCTTGAGCTGGGTCAGCTGGGACCCGTCGGGCGCGCTGAGCTTCAATTGCAGACGCTCGTCGTCGGCGCGCAGGTCGCAGTCGCCGATCGAGAAGCTGATCTTGCCCGCTGCCGGATCGAAGGTCACCGGCAGCTTGTGGGCGAAGTGCTTGCAAAGCTGCTGGAGATAGCGGCTCGCACGCGGGGTTACGATTTCAGCCTGGCTGTTGGTCATGGTCGGGTCCTTGGAGCTTTCCGATTTTTTGGGCGGCTTCGTCGATCGCCGCGGCTATCGCCTCTATCGTGGCTTCGTCGGCCGGGCCGGAGGCCAGGCGCAGGCGCAGCGCGGTCTTCAGGTTGTGCATGGCGCGCATGACCTGAAGGCTGCGGCCGCGGCGGCCTTCGCCGTCGTGCCCGCCGCGACGGAACAGCGCGTCGGCGGCCTCCCGGTTGGCATCGAGGAAGGCCTGGCCCTCCGCGGTGATCGAGAAGGATTTGCGCCCGCCTTCGGCCGAGACGCTGGCGTAGCCCGAGTCCTCGAGCCAGGAGAGCGTCGGGTAGATCACGCCCGGGCTGGGCGTATAGGCGCCGCCGAAACGGTCCTCGATCGTCTTGATCAGCTCGTAGCCGTGTGCCGGGGCCTGGGCGATCAGCGCCAGCACCAGCAGCCGTAGCTCGCCATAGTCGAACAGGCGACCGCCGCTGCGGCGACCGCGTCCTTCGTGGTGCTCGCCGCCGTGGCGGCCGAAGCTGCCGCGCATTTCGCAGAAGGGGTGATTGTGGTGGGAATGGCGGTCCATGCCGCCGGGGTTGCGATGTCTGTACTTCATCATGGATTGCTATCTATATCGCGATATATCGGAAATCAAGATATATCGGGAATATTTTCCAGCGCTTTTTGTTGGCGTGAAAATGGGAACGGCCCGAAGCTCGCGGGGGAGCTCCGGGCCGTGCGGATCGAAGATGTGGTATCGAGTGTTAGGCGGGTTCGAGCGCGCGTTCTGGCTCGGACCGGCGCGTCGCGCTCTGTACGGCGCTGAGGAACTGGTCGGTCGCGCGTTCCCACGAATAGCGTGCGCCGAACACGGCGGCCGAGGTGCGGTCGAGGCGTAGCGCCTTCTCGATGGCGAGCGTCATATCCTGCTCGACCGCGGCGATCGTGAAGGGCATGTCGTCGTCGACGCCGCGGCCATTGTAGCCGAGGATGTCGAGTGGTCCGGCCACGGGCAGCGCAGCCACGGGCAGGCCCGAGGCAAGCGCTTCGATCACGACCATGCCGAAGGTGTCGGTCATGCTCGGGAATACGAAGCAGTCGGCGCTGCGATAGGCGGCGGCCAGCGCTTCGCCCGACAGCGCGCCGAGGAAGACGACCTCGGGATAGCGCTGGCGCAGCTCTTCGAGCGAGGGGCCGTCACCGACCACCACCTTGGTCCCCGCGACCTTGGCGTCGAGGAAGGCCTCGAGGTTCTTCTCGGGCGCGACCCGGCCGACGTTGAGCATGATCGGGCGAGGCAGATCGGCGAAGGCCGGATGGTGATCGCCAGTCGGGCGGAACAGCCAGTGGTCGATCCCGCGCGTCCAGGGGCGGGTCTGGGTGATGCCGCGCGTGGCGAGTTCCTCGCCGAGGCGCTCGGTCGCGACCATCACCGCGCGGCTCGGCGCATGGAAGCGCTGCATGATCGGCCAGAAGCGCTCGGCGCTGATGCCCGTGCGCACCGCCGCATATTCGGGAAAGCGCGTGTGGAAGGCGGTGGTGAAGGGTATGCCGCGCGCCAGGCACCAGCCGCGCGCCGACCAGCCGATCGGGCCTTCGGTCGAGATGTGGACGACTTCGGGCTGGAAGGCGTCGAGCATGCGGCGCACGCCGAAGCGCGGTGCCATGGCCAGGCGGATCGACGAATAGCCGGGCATCGGCACGGTCAGGAAGCGCTGCGGCGTGATCAGTTCGACCTCGTGGCCGCGACGGTCGAGCTCGACCACCGTGGCCGAGAGGGTGCGGACCACGCCGTTGACTTGCGGGTACCAGGCATCGGTGGCGATCGCGAGTCTCATGCCGGAATCTCCATGTTTTGGCCGGCGCTCTCGGCGCTGGCGGCCGCGGTCTCGCGCGCCCAGTCGATGATCGTGATGTGGCCGGCGAAATCTTCGGCCAGAGCCGTGCAGCTCTCGACCCAGTCGCCGTCGTTGTAATAGGTGATCCCGCCGATCTGGCGGATTTCGGCGCAGTGGATGTGTCCGCAGACGATGCCGTCGAGCCCGCGCGTGATCGCCTCGTGCGCGACCGCCTCTTCGTAAGAGCCGATATACTGGACCGCGTTCTTTACGCGTTTCTTCATGTAGGACGACAGCGACCAGTAGGGCAGCTTGAGCCGGCGGCGGATCGCATTGACCCAGATGTTCGAACGCAGCAGCAGTGAGTAGGCTTTGTCGCCGAGGAAGGCGAGCCACTTGGCATAGAGTACGACGCCATCGAAGCTGTCCCCGTGGGTGACGAGCAGCCTGCGGCCGTCGGCGGTCTCATGCACCGCCTCGAGTGCGAGCTCGACGCCGCCGAAGGTCATGCCGGCGTAAGATCGCAGCATCTCGTCGTGGTTGCCGGCGATGAAGACCACGCGGGTGCCACGGTGCGCCATCTTGAGCACGCGACGCACGACCTCGCTGTGCGCGTCGGGCCAGTACCAGCCCTTGCGCAGCCGCCAGCCGTCGACGATGTCGCCGACGAGATAAAGCGTCTCGCATTCTATCGAGCGCAGGAAATCGACGAGCATCGTCGCATTGCAGCCGCGCGTGCCGAGGTGGACGTCCGAAATCCACACGGTGCGATGCTTGCGCTTGGGGCGAAACGAGCGGGGATCGGGGAGATCGAGCCACTTGGGAATGTTCCCTGAAGCTCCAGTCTTGCGATCCTTGGTTTCGACCAGGCCGCCTTCATCAAATAGCATCGGATATCCTTTGCCAAATCTGGCTTGCGGATAGTCGCAGCACGTTGCGCGAGAATGACGGGACGGTGGCACTTCAATTACAGCCGCGGTCGAACTGTGTCGCGAACGCGATTGGTCGAAGGGTGGGTGACCGCTTGCTTTATAAATACTGCGTCGATCGTCTTTACCTGCGGTTACGCTATTATTTGCTGCGGCGACGCTCGCACGCGCGCTTTCTTAGCTGCGTCATCGAACCGTCATGTATGCGTCACATGACTTGGGCATGACCCGCCCGTGAACGGCAGGGGCGTGCGGATGCGTCATATCGATATCTTACTTACCAACGACATCGACGGCGGAATTGCGCCCTTTCGCCATGGCGAGCTCGAGGCGGTGTTCCACCGCTGGACGAACCTCGGCGAGCTGCCGCTGCTCGAAGGCGCGCTGTGGGCTTTCGTGGACTGGGTCCTGCCGGAGATTTCAGGGCTCGAGCTGTGCCGGCGGCTGCGCTGCGATCCGCTGACCGCTCAGGCGCACATCACGATGATCCTCGATGAGGATGATCAGGAATCGCGCCGCCGCGCGCTGCGTACCGGCGCGGACGACTATATGGTCGGCCCGGTCGACCGCGCGGCGCTGCTTGATCGCGTGCTGTCCTTGCAGATGCGCGATCACGATGCCGGTGCATTGCGCGCGGTCACACTCGGCCACCTGACGATTGACCTGGCCGCTTTCCAGGCGCGCTGGCAGGGCAAGCCGATCCCGCTGATGCCCAACGAGTTCCGCTTGCTGCGCTATTTCGTCGAGCATCCGGGGCGTGTGTTTACGCGCTCGCAGCTGATTGCCGCGTTGGGCAAGCAGGAACCGCCGGTGGACGAGCGTACGGTCGACGTCTGGATCGGCCGTCTGCGCCGCGCGCTGCGTGCCGCCGGTGCGGGCAACCCGCTGCGCACGGTGCGTTCGTTGGGCTACGTGTTCGATTCGCTGTAGATCGTGCCGAAACGGCCGAAAACGGTCGTTGGCGCGCTCTGGAAACGGCGTGCGATGACTTGTCCACAAGCCCCTAGACGATGGTCTGAGCGGGGCGCCCGAGCCATGGACTCGGCGCGCGATCCGGCATAATTCGCGCCTCGCTACTGCAACGAAATTCGCGATCGAGCCTGCCGGATCCATCCGACTGGGAGGGTATCTTGCGATCTTCGTGGGGCACGGTGGCGTTTTCCCGGGAGCTTTCGCCCCCAGCCTTTCACTCTGGACTGCGGTACTGCCCGTGATCGAAACCGAACGTCTGATTCTCCGGCCCTACACGACCGAGGACTTCGCCGCTTACTGGGCGATGCTGTGCGAGCCGGTCGATCGCTTTCCGTCGCGTCAGATGCTGTCGCAGGAAGACGCCTGGCAGCGCATGCTGGCCGCGGCGGGGCATTGGACGTTGTTCGGCTATGGCGTGCTTGCTGCCATCGAAAAGGCTACGGGCGTCTATGCCGGCGAGACCGGGCTCATGACCATGCAGCGCGACATCGGCGAGCGCTTTGCCGGATGCGACGAGGCAGGCTGGTATCTGACCGCGCAGGCACGCCGGCGCGGCTTGGGATTCGAGGCGGCGCAGGCCCTGCATGGGTGGTACGGGGCGCGTTTCTCCGGCCGCCGGACCTATTGCATCGTCGACAGCACCAATACGCCCTCGCTGAATCTGGCGATCAAGCTCGGCTACGAGGCGCGTGACCTGCAGTCCTGTGGCAACCAGGAAATGGTGATCTTCGAGCGGAGTCGGGTCAGAGGCATGACCCGGTTCTATCACGCGCCGAGCCGGTCAGCGGCCTTGCACTGAACCGATGTCCGGCGGTCACCAGATCTCGGCGAGCGTCTGGCTGACCGCGCGGGCGCGCCGCTTGCGTTCGACCGCGAGCTCGGCCTTGTAGAGCATGGCCAACTGGTCGTGGGCAGTAGCAACATCCCGCGAGGAAGCCTCGCGCGCCAAGCGCTCTTCCTGCGCGATACGCCGTTCGAAACTCGTCATCTGTGCATCGAGCATGTGATCTGCTCCTCTCCCCGCACCCGCCATTTTCGCGGATGTGCAAGTCAGTGTCATGACACGGCAGCAGACCGCGGCCTCTAGCCGTTCGCCGCCTGGCTGCTCTCGAACACCGCCAATTGCGCAGCGAAGGCCCTCTGGTAAGCCGGTCGCGCTACGCCGCGCGCGACGTAGTTGGCGAGGTTGCGATAGCCCTCGATCATACCCGATCGCTCGAGGCGGCGCAGCACCGTTACCGTGAGCAGATCGCCGGCGCTGAAGTCACCGTCGAGCCATTCGGCCGCGCCGAGCCGCGCCGAAAGCTCGCGCAACCGCGTGTGGACGCGCTCGTCCAGAACCGCGCGGCGATCATCGTACCAAGGTTTGTCGCGATCGAAGAGCCGCGCCATCTCGCTGTCGACGATCGGCGGTTCCAATGTGTTCAGCGCCGCGAACATCCAGCCGATCGCACGCGCCCGCGCGTCTGCGTCCGCGGGCAGCAGGCCGACGTTGCGCTCCGCGACGTGCAGCACGATCGCGCCCGATTCGAACAGCACGAGATCGTCTTGTTCATAGGTCGGGATCTGTCCGAAGGGATGGAGCGCCAGATGCGGCGGCTCCTTCATCGCCGCGAAGGAAACGAGCCGCGTGACGTAGGGCTGACCCACTTCCTCGAGCGCCCAGCGTACGCGCATGTCGCGCGCGAGACCGCGGCCCTGGTCGGGCGAACTTTCGAAAGCGGTGATCGTGATGGTCATCTTCGGGCTCCCGCTGACGGCGCGCACGGGGGCGCCGCTTCCGCCACAGACATGCGCAGGGCCTGTGCAGTCGAGGCGACTGGGCATAGAATGCCGCAAACAATCGCACGTCGGAAGCTGCGAAGGAGGATGTCATGGATATTCGTGCGCTCGATGAAGGCCTGTCGTTCGGGGCGCGGGTCGGCGGCCTGACGGCCAGCCAGCTCAATGACGCGAATGTGCGCGCCGAGCTCAACCAGCTGTTCGAGGACTGCGGCGTCATCGTCTTCGAGGACGTCGAACCCAGCGCGCAGATGCAGGTCGACGTCAGCACCGTCTTCGGTCCGCTCAAGGATCATCCGGTCAACACGGTGGCACGCGCGGACCGCGAGGATGCGACGCTCACCGGCGTGATCGAGATCGCCACAGGCGACGAGAAATGCGTGGTCGAGATCGACGGAAAACCGTTGATCACTTGGCAGCCGTGGCACTTCGACCATGCCTACAACGACGAACTTAACCGCGCGGGCGTGCTGCGTTCGATCAAGATCGCCAAGGAGGGCGGTCGCACTGGTTTTGCCGATGGCGCGCAGATCTGGCGCGACATGGATCCGGCGATCCGCGCCAAGGCCGAAGGGCTCGAAGTGCTCTACAACCTCGACCTGCGCTACACGCATCAGAAGTTCGGACTGCCGAAGACCTTCCGCGAACTGCGCCCGCACGACATCGACATGGAAGCGATGATCGCGTCCAAGCCGCGTTCGATCCATCCGGCGGTCTGGACTCGCGCCAGCGGCGAGAAGGTGTTCCACATGACGCCCTACGGCTGCCAGGGCGTGGTCGGCGACGAGAGCCCCGCGGCCTTCGCGCTGCTGTCCGAGATCTGGGACGAGGCGATGCGCGTGATCAAGCCCTACTATCACCAGTGGCACGCGACCGACATGGTGATCTGGGACAACTGGCGCGTGCTGCACGAGGCCTGCGGCTGCAATCCCGCCGAGGAGCGCATAGTCCACCGCACGACGATCAAGGGCGACTATGGTCTCGGCCGGTTCGAGACGACGCCCGAGCTCAGCGGCGCCGCCTGACCAAAAAGAAAGCCCGGCTCCTGAAGAGCCGGGCTGAGTTGGTTGACGGGAGGAGGGATCGGTCCCCGTCAGGGTGACTGGTTGGAACTTGCGACTAGAACTTGATCGCGGCCGATAGCGTGAAGGTCGTGCCGACGTCGTAGGTGTTGAACTCGACGACGTTGGCGCCCGCCTGCTGGTATTCGCGATGACGCGTGTGCAGCAGGTTGCGGCCTTCGGCCTTCAGCTCGAACTCCTGGCCGAGGAACGTGACACCTTCGCGAAGGACCAGGTCGAGGTTGATGCCGGGACGCTCGATCACGTCGGGCTGGCCGGTGAAGCCGCGGCTGACGGCACGCGGGCTTGCATAGCTCAGCAGGATCGTCTGCTGCGACAGGCGCTCGGTGTTCTCCAGGCCGAGTTGCAGGTTGACGAGGTGATCGGACTGACCGGTCAGCGGTGCATCGTCGCGGAAGTAGTCGGTCGCCTTGGTCGAAGCCGCGGCGTAGACAGCCACGGTGTCGGTATCCTTCACCTGCAGCGTGGACTTCGAATAGGTGTAATTGGCAACGATCACCGCGCGGCGGCCCGTGAGCCAGCCACCGGCTTCCGACAGGTCGAAGTATTTCTGCAGTTCGAACTCGGCACCGTAGAGCTGGGCCTTGGGCGCATTCGCATAGCTCGTGACGGCATCGCCGGCGAGCGGGAAGACGAACGATTCGATCGGGTTGTTGATCTTCTTGTAGAAGCCCGAAATCGACAGACGCTGCTCGGGGGCGAAGTACCACTCGACGCGGGCCTCGCCGTTGTAGAGCTGGCTGTCGATCAGCAGCGGGTTACCCAGATACTGGCGGTTGCTCTCGGGATCGAAGAACGGTTGATAGATCAGCTCGCGGAACTGCGGGCGGGCGATCGTCTTCGAGGCGCTGAGGCGGATCTGCAGGTCGGGACGGACCTGATAGGTCAGCGTCGCGGCGGGTAGCCAATAGTCGTTGTTCAGCGGGGCCGGATTGGCAAAGGTCGGCGGCGTGGCGAACACCTGGACAGCCTCGACCGACTGCTTCGCCTTTTCGAAGCGGACACCTGCGTCGAGGCTGAACTGCTCGTTGAGCTCCCAGTTCACCTTGGCATAGCCGGCATAGTTGCGCAGCTTGCCGCGGAATGAAGGGGTCGAGGTGTCGGATTCGATCAGGTCTACCCCGCCGACGGGCGTCGCCAACGCGTTGCCGTTCGAGTCCTTGGTGATGCCGTTGATCAGGCCGGGCGAGAGCAGCAAGTCGGGGCGCAGAACGGCGGCCTGATTCGGGAAATTGCTCGAAGCGCGGAACAGGAACTGGCGGCGCGAGCTGACGCGGTTTGTGTCGCTGAACGTGCCGCCGATCGTGGCCTTGAGAGAGGGCATGACCTCGTAGGTAACGTCGATGCCACCCGACCACAGATCCTCGTTGAGGTTCGAGAAGGTGACGCTGGCTTCGCCCTGGTTGCCGTTCAGGCGGTTGACATAGAGCGAGCCGAAGGGATCGGCCGCTGCGTTGGTGCGAACATATTCGAACGAGAACTCGTAGGGCGCCTCGCGCTGCGAATTCGCATAGCCGGCACGAACGTCGACCGAGAGGCCATCAACGGGCTTGAACTCGCCGACGAGTTGGGTGTCGATCAGTTGACGCTCGTACCAGGCAGTGTCCTGCTTCATGCGATCGGTGTCGGGGTTCTGCGCCGGGTTGCGGCCGACGCCCAGACGCGCCTGCTTGATCGTGTCGCGGATATAGAGATTGGTCCAGCGGACCTTGTTCTCCCCCCATTCGAGACCGAAGCCGAGCATGCCGTTGGCGACGATGCGGTTGTCGGTGGTGGTCCGGGTGAAGTCCTTTTCCAGCGTGGACAGGTCGGGATTGGCCGCCGGCGTCTGCTGTAGCGCCTGGCGGTTGCGCCACTTGTTGCTGAAGCCGGCCGCGGCGATCACGCCGAGGTCGACACCACCGAGATCGAAGGTCTTGCCGGCCGAGAACGAGATCGAATAGGCGGGCGGCAGATCGTGCACGCGCTGCAAGGTGGCGCGGCTGAAGCGAACCAGTTCGCTGCCGATCGCGCGGCCGAGCGTGGGATTGCCGTTCACCAGCGCGCCGCTGTCGAAATAGGACTGCAGTGCGGGCGGCAGGTCGCGGCTGCCGTTGTCGAAGCCGGTCCAATCGGACTTGGCGCCGAAATAGCTGTAGCCGTTGCGGCCGGTAGTCTCGGTGTCGACCGTGCCGCCGACGCCGATGGTGATGAACGGGTCGCGCGGGGTCGACTTGGTCGTGAGGTTGATCACGCCGCCGCCGAACTCGCCCGGATAGTTCACCGAGTAGCTCTTCTGCACGAGCGACGAGGCGATGACGCCGCTCGGGAAGATGTCGAGCGGCACCACGCGGCGCAGCGGTTCGGGGCTGGGCAGCGGTGAACCGTTGAGTAGAGCCAGCGAATAGCGATCGCCGAGGCCGCGGACGTAGACCAGGCCATTGCCGACGACGCTGAGGCCGGTGACGCGGCCGAGCGCGCCGGCTATGTTGCCTTCGCCCGTGCGCGCGATTTCGGCGGTCGAGAGGACCGAAATGACCTGGTCCGATGCCTTGGCGATGTTGCGTTCGCGGTTGCCGGTGACGACAATCTCGCCGCCGGGCACCGAAACCTCGACCTCTTCCTCTTCGGGCGCCGCGGGAGCGGGCTGGGCCACGGTTTCGCCAGTCGGCGGCGTATCGGCGGGCGGCGCAGCGTCCTGCGCATGGGCGATGGATGGCGCAACGAGGGCTGAGGTGAGCAGCAAAGCGCCGGCGAGCCGCGACGTCTTCGACATCGGAAATCCCCTAAAATCAGATGCAAGGACGGGGGCAGCCACGACCGGCTGCCCCCGTATTCAGGTCAGGCAGCCGCCGTTCAGGTGGTGGGCAGCGAGGTGCACGACGTGTTCGTCGCGCCGAGGTTCGCTGCCGCGCTGTTGCAGGTCCAGCCCGCGTACCAGGTGTCGGTGGCGTTGCGCACCGCGCCGATCCAAGTGGTGGTGTCGAAGAAGCTCGACGTCGCCTTGGGATCGGTGGCCGTGACCGCCGTTTCGTTCGCGCCGTTGATGAACAGGCTGCTGAGCGTGCTCGTGAAGGCGTCGTTGTTGTTGTTCGCACCCGAGCCGAAGGCCGTTGTGGTTTGGGCGGGGGTGTACGAGCCCGAGCCGAGGAACTTCGCGGCGTTGCAGCTCAGTACGACCGAGCGGGCGGTGATCGTCGCAGGCGTGGTGCCTGTGCCGTTCAGGCGAACGCACTCGTTGTTGGGGCTGAAGATGATGCCGTTGATCAGCGTCGTGTCCGAGTTGCCGCGGAACAACCCCGAAGCCTGATCGTTGGACTCGTTGTTGGTGCTGGTCTGGCGCTGGATCGCCGTGAAGTTGGCGACGGCCAGCTTGGTGCGCGGGGTATCGGTTTCGAAGCCGTTCGAGTCGATCTCGAACAGGGCGTCACCGGCGCCGTCACGCTGGACGATCAGCGCATACTGGACGTTCATTTGCGCACCGGTGTCGACGTCGAGGCTGTCGTCGTCTGCGCCGACCGAAACATAGTACTTGAGGTTCGGGCTGCCGCCGAACCATTCCGAACCGTCGTCCGAGCTGTTGTACGACTGGATGTGGTCGAGCACGGTGCCGGTGCCGACGCCTTCGCCGGTCAGCGACTGCAGTTCGACGTTCGAGCCGAGGATGAAGCCCGAGTAGCGGATCTGCACGTAGCTCATGCGGCCGGCGTTATAGGTGCTGTCGGTGCCGCCAAACACTGCGGGGTCGGCAGAGCCTTCCGTCGGTCGCTCGCAGGTGTTCGAGGCGACGCTGCCGGTGGCGCAGTCGGTGGTGGGCGCGCGGCCCATCAGCACGACTCCGCCCCACTGGCCCTGCGAGGTCTCGCCGACCTGGCCAGCGACGTTGTCCTTGCTCGTGAAGATGATCGGGTTGGTGGCCGTGCCGACAGCGTTGATCTTGTTGCCGCGGTTGACCGCGAGCCAGGAGGCGCCCGGAGCGCCGATCAGGATCGCACCGGCGTCGATCGTCAGCGTGACGTTCGTGTCGGCAATGAGCTGACCGCTGCCGTTGACAATGGTTGTGGGGAGAGCGGTCGTCGGGCAACCGACCGTCGAGGACGTGATGGCAGCCGCGCTGGTCGGCGCCTTGAAGCCACCATCGCAGCCGACGTCGACGCGACCGTTCATCTGGTAGACGAGGCCGGCGATCTTGGGGAGCGTGGAGCTGCGGTCGATGTTACGCGGCAGGGTGCAGACGCGGTACGAACCGGTCGGGCCCGAGATGACGCCGTCGTCCTTGAGCTGCGTGGTGGCGGTGATCGTCGGGCACGAAGAGGCCGCGACGACATTGCCGGCACCCGGGGTCGGGGTCGGGCTCGGGCTGGGCGTCGGAGCGGGATTGTTGATGATGACGTTGCCGCCGGTGCCGGGCGAAGCGATGTCGCTCGGTCCGCAACCAGCAAGCGCAACGGCGCTGCAGCCGACAAGCAACAAGCCATGGATATTCTTCACGGTAAATTCCCCCTCATGGTCGAGCGGCGCGAGCCCTCTGGCCGCGGCGAATCGCCAATTAGAGGAGGTAAATGACAGTTTGTTTTCGGTATCATGACAGTATCGGTATTGTTGTTCATGACGTTTTCGTGACAATTGTGTCAGTGCTTGCTTACAGGCGGTTTCGGCTTTTTCCGGGCCTCGAGTAATTCGGCCTGAGTATTAGATTGCGGATGAAGATGCCGGTGAAAGTCCGGCAGTGAGCGACGCGCGCAGGTGGGTGCTGGTCGAGTCGGCTGCTTTTCCCGAATCGGTGTGCGATTGCCGGCATATGGCGATTGCAGTCTTATGACACTCACGTCATTCTTGCGCTCGCAGCGCCTGCGGGCGGGGGCGGCGATCGCGGCGAATCGGCGGAAATTGGCGGATGCACACGTCGATTGCAGTTTTATGACAGCTGCGTCATTTTGTTTCCAGATCGCGATGAATGCGGTTTACTCGTGCCATTGCATTGATGGGGAGTTTGCCAATGTCCGCTACTCTGACGCTCGCAGGCCTCCTGCTTGCCCAGTCCGCCTGGTTCGTCGATCCGAGCGCGATCGAACGGACCGATGTCGCTTACGAAGCGATGGCCCACGGTCGCACCGATGCCGCGATCACCCAGCTTCGCGACAACGCCGAACGCGATGCCGCTACGCTGATCAATCTCGGCACCGCCTATGCCCGCAAGGGTCAGCGCGCCGAGGCCCTCGAATGTTTCAACGCTGCGATGGCTGCCGATCGCTATGAACTGCAACTTGCCGACGGAAGCTGGATGGACTCGCGCCGCGCCGCTCGCATCGCTGCCGCGCGGCTCGATCGGGCGAGCACGCTCGCCTCGCGCTGACCGGTTTGAGGCGTCGCCGCAGGTCCTTTTCCGCAGCCTGCGGTGACGCTTCGTCACATTGCCGTCATTTTACTGGCGCAACGGGCCCGCAGGAGGGCCCTGTGACACACCGATTCCCGAAGTCTTCGCCGCTGCGTGCGGCCTCTATCCTTTCCATTCTCTTGCTCCTCGTTCCTGTGCCGGCCTTCGCGCAGGCAGTCGGCGGCGCTGATCCCGCAGGCTCCGGACCGATCGTCGCTGCCATGGGCTGGCTCCAGGGCACGCTGCTCGGCAACGTCGCCACGGCGGTCGCGGTCATGGCCGTCGCCGCGGTCGGCTTCATGATGCTGACGGGCCGGATGAACTGGCGCTTCGGTGCGACCGTGATCATCGGCTGTTTCATCCTGTTCGGCGCCGGAGCGATCGTCACGGGCATCCAGTCGGCCGCGGGCTGATGGGCGGCGAGATCGTGCCCCTTCACGATGGCCCTCTTCACGCCGCCGCCGCCAGCGGGCAGAAGGCGACCGTGCCGCGCAGCGTCTATCTCGATGCCTATCTCGCCCCCTTGCGCCCCTGGCTCGAGCGCGAGAGCGTGACCGAGATCCTGGTCAATCGCCCGGGCGAGCTCTGGGTCGAGGATGCCATGCATCCGGGCATGCAGCGCATCGAGCTCGCCGAAGTAGACGACGAATTGCTCAAGCGGCTGGCCGAACAGGTCGCACGGATCAGCCACCAGGGCATCAACCGCGAGCATCCGCTGCTCGCCGCTACGCTACCCGACGGCGGACGTATCCAGATCGTCGGCCCGCCGGCGACGCGCCGCAACTGGGCCATGGCGATCCGCCGCCACCGCCTGCTCGAGCTGCCGCTCGACGCCTATGACCGCGGCCCGATCGCCGCGCCTATCGAGGCGCCGATGCCCGATGCGCAAGACGAGCCGATCGCCTTTCTGCGCGAGGCGATCCGCCGACGTCGCACGATCCTGATCTCGGGCGGCACCTCGACCGGCAAGACCACCTTCCTCAACGCCATGCTCAGCGAAATCCCAGGCGATGAGCGTGTGGTCCTCGTCGAGGACACGGCCGAGCTCCGGCTGCCGGGCGCCAATGGCGTCGGCCTGATCGCGGTCAAGGGCGAGCTGGGCGAGGCCAAGGTCTCGGCCAACGACCTGCTCCAAGCCGCGCTGCGCCTGCGCCCCGATCGCATCGTCCTGGGCGAGCTGCGCGGCACCGAGACCGTCAGCTTCCTGCGCGCGATCAACACCGGCCATCCGGGCTCGTTCTCCACGGTCCATGCCAACACCCCGCGCGGCGCGCTCGAGCAGATCGCGCTGATGTCGATGCAGACCGGCATCGGTCTCACCCGCGCAGAAACGCTCGAATATGCGGCCTCGGTGATCGACGTCGTGGTTCAGCTCGACCGGCGCGAGGGCAAGCGCGGCATTGCCGCGATCGCCGAATCGCAGGCCTTGCTGGGCTAGCGATCAGCCGGCCTCGAAGGCCACTGTCACGGTATAGCTATAGAACGGCGCCGCCGCCCCGCTCGGCGCAGCGGCGCGGTGGCGGACAAGAAGGAGATAGCGGCCGGCGTCGGGAGCCGTCACGGTAAACCGGCCGGCCGCGTCGGTCTTGACCTCGGCCACCTGCTTGCGGCCGTCGTAGAGCCCGGCCTCGCGCCACAGCGTCACATTGGTGGCCGCGAGTGGCTTGCCGTCGAACAGCGCTTCGAACTGTGCGGGCGCACCCGCGGCATAGGCGGTCGGGTCGATCAAAGGGTGGAGTTCGAGCGCCTTGCCGCGCGGAGCCAGCGCGCCGAGGCCGGTGGGCTTGCCGCGCAGGACATAGGCGTCGGCCAAGGTCGTGCTCTGTACCGCGGCGGTCTCGGCCCCGGCCGGCGGCGCGCCGTCCTCGCCGGCCATCTTCCATTCGGTACCGCTGCGAAACATCTTGCCCATGCGTCCGAGCCGCTGTCCCGACGAGAGGCGATAGACGCCGTCGGCAGGCACCGCTGCCTCGACCAAGGTGCGATCGGCGGTGAACAGCGGCGCGCCGAGCCTGGTCACCTTGCCGTCGGGTGCGGTGATGTCGAAAGGCGCGTCCTTCATGGCGATGTCGGGGCGGAAGGCGTCCTCGCTGAAGGACGCCTCGATCGACACCTTGTCGCGCGGGCCAAGGTCGAACAAGCCAGGCTCAACATAGGGCATGTGTGCCCAGGCAGGGGCGCTTGCGGCCAGCGCCATGAGCGCCGTGGTAACACGCTTTGCGATAGTCATGATCGTCATCCCCCGAACCTCGCTGATTACGCGTAAATACGCGAACGATTCGCAATAGCAAGATCCATCGGAGAACTGCGCTCAATCGCCGTCGAGCGGCGCAGGCCGGAAGCTGTGATCAACACGCGCGCGGAAGTTGAGCAGCCGCGCGGGAGCCTCGCCGGTACGGAACGAATAGGTCACACCCGCGGGGATGTAGATCGAACCACCCGCAGCGAGCGACTTGTCCTGCCAGTGCAGCGAGCCTTCGGCGACATAGAAGATCTCGTCCTCGTCGTGGGCGTGTGGCGCGATCAAGGTCTGCGGGTTCAGCCGCATCTCCATCAGCTGCATGGTCTTCTCGTCGCCGCCTTCGTGGAACGAGAGCTGGCCCTCGAGCTCGGTCGCGTCGATGTGGTCGCGCATCCAGCCCATCGGGATGTCGCCGATCTTGCGCCAGACGAGATGATCGGGGTGGTGCACGCGGATCGTCATGATCGTTCTCCCTTTTGTCGATCGCGGAATGCCATGCCCGAGCTTTGACTGTCTCGCGGTCATCGGCCAATGTTGCCCCTCAAACGGCCATCGCCGCGGCGATCGGGCAGAGGAGCAAGACGTGGCGCGGTTCGACATCGATCCGGATCTCGAATGCGGGCTGGTTACGCTGGTCGATCCGGCCTCGCGCGCTTTCGCCGGGGCGCTGATCCAGGACGAGTTCGACATCGACAGCCCGTGGCACCACCACGACATGCACCAGCTGCAATATGCCTTCGAAGGCTCGATGGAACTCGAGGACGATGACGGGCGGCACCTGTTGCCACGCAGCCTGGCCGGCTGGATCCCGGCGGGCACGCGCCATCGTAACAGCCTGCACCGGATCTCGTCGGTCTCGGTGCTGCTTGCGCCTGACTGCGTGCCCGAACCGGGCGAGGGCGTGCGTATCCTGCGGGTCTCGCCGCTGATGCGCGAGATGATCGCCGAGGCTGCGCGCTGGCCGCTCGGCACGCGCCCCGACGCGACAGGGGAGGTCTTCTTCGCCGCCTTCGCGCGGCTTTGCGGCGAATGGATCGCCGATCGCGCGCCTTTGACCTTGCCGACCACGCCCGATCCCGTACTCGGCGTCGCCCTCGCGGCGGTCCGCGCCGATCCCGCCGGTTGTCGGATGGACGATGCGGCAACGGCCGCCGGCCTGTCCGAGCGTTCGCTGCGCCGGCGCTGCCAGGCGCAGCTCGGCATGGGCTGGGACGAATACCGCCGGCGGGCACGGCTGCTCGCCTCGGTCGAGGCGCTGACCGAAAGCGAGCGTTCGATCGCCCAAGTCGCCGCCGATGTCGGCTTCGAGAGTCAGAGCGCCTTCGCTCGGGCTTTCCGCCGGCTCACCGGCGAGGCGCCGCAGGCCTTTCGCGCGAAGGCGCGGCGGCGGGGTTAGGCCGGTTTGGGCTCGCGCGGCCAGCGGTGCGTCGGGCGTGTGAGCATCGTGATACCGGCGTCGAGATCGCAGACTTCGGCCAGCTTTTGGGGTAGTCTGGTGATCTCGGGCTTGGCGAAAGCCTCGATCGCGGCGTCGATGCTGGGAAACCAGCTTTCGTCGATCGCCTCGAAGGGGAACTCGACTGGCGGGCCGTCGACCGTGGAGTTCAGCGCCCAGCGCTGGACCCCGAGCGCGGGCGCGAGTTCGGCGGCAAGCTGGCCGTATTCGCCCTGAAGGAAGCCGTCGAACCGTTCGCGCGAGACGCCCTGCTTGCGCTTGAGGAAACGAAAGATCGCGGCCTCACCGACCTTGCCGTCGACGAAGCGCGTTTCCTGCGCCCAGAAGCTGAACTCGGGCGTGTAGCGATCGAACACGCGCAGTTCGTCCTCGTCGATCAGCGCGCGCTGTTCCTTCGAGAAGCCCTTGCCGTAGAAGGTGTCGAGCACCGGCGCCTCGGCGACGCTGACTCCGTCGTGCTCGGTCGAGACGGGCAGTTGGGCGACGCGCGGATCGTCGACGCGCGTGGTGTAGCGCATCCAGTCGATCGTGCCGTCCATCGCGGGGAACTGGCTGGCGAAGACCGCGTGGCTCTTCCACGTGCGCGGCCAGTCTTCCCAGGCGACGTTCTTGGCGCGTCGCGCCAGGTAGAGCATCTTGTAGGGCATCGGTTCTTCCTCTCGATTCATGCGGGTCCGAGCCCGCTTCGTGTCAGTCCAGATCGGCCTCGCTGAACACCGCGATCGGTTCGATCGGCTTCATGGCGATCAGCGGGATCACGCGTTCGGTGCGCGTCTGGTAGACGCCGTAGAACGGATAGGAGTCGACCATGAAGGCCCAGACCTTGTCGCGATCGGCTCCCGCGGGCTCGCGCCAGGTGGCGCGGAAGGCCTGGGTGGCGATCTGGAAGTCGACCGTCTCGGCGGCCAGGATGTTGTGGTACCAGTGCGGGCTTTCGTCGGCGCCACCCTTCGAGGCGCAGATCACCACTTCACCGCCTATGTCGCCATAGGACAGGCCCTGGATCATCGTCTTGCCGCTTTTGCGACCCTTGTAGCGGATCAGGCAATGGGTGCCGAACGGATGGCCGCCGGCGCCGGTCAGGTCCATGATGTGGCCTTGGCGCCCGCCCGAGCGCAGATAGAGCCGGCGATGCTCCTTGACCCAGTCGAAGGTGCCCGCCGGGCGCGTGATTTCGGGTAGTTGTTCGCTCACCTTGCTGTCTCCCTCGGCGTGGGGACTATGCAGCATGATGGCGCGGAACGAGAACACGGCGAGGCAAAGCGGCTAGTCGCTGACGGCAAGGCAGGCGGAAGGAGGCGCTAGCCGCCGGCTTCGCGGCACTTCATGTCGATCAGCCGGCGTGCGAGCGCGCTGACCGAGCCGCCCTCGCGGGCGATCTCCGCGTCGACGCAGCGACTGCTGGGGCGGCGATCGTCGAACATCCGCTCACGCAGCCGACGATCGAATTCGACGAGGTCCGCCTGTTCCTGCGCGGTGAGTTGGCCGATCTGCTTGGCGCCCGCGAGCACGGCCTCGTAGTTGATACGCGCCTGGGCGGTCCGATCCTGCGCGATTGCGGTACCGCTCGATACGAGGGCGGTCGCGATCAGCGCGGCTTGCAGTGGTCTGGTCATTGGACCGTACTAGCCAGCCGCGATGGCGTCCGCCAGTTTGGCCGCGGGCTCGGCTTCGAGCCAGGTCGCGAGCTGGCGCAGGTCCTTCTCGACGCCTTCGGTGTAGAGCGGCCGCGCCGGGCCTTCGACCGCGAGGGTCAGCTTGCCCTTGTCGAAGCTCAGCGTGCTGTGCGCCAGCGGTTGGGCAAGGCAGCCGCTGAACCGGCGGCACAGGCGCGTGGCCAGGCCCCAGGTCACGGCTTCGCGCAGTTCGGTGGCGGAGGCAAGGCGCAGGTATTCGTCGGGAATGGCGGTGCGGCCGGCGTTGGCGATCGCGGTCATCGCCAGGATCGCACGCTCGCGGTCACCGATACCGATCCAGCGCTTGCGCAGCGCCCAGTCCATCGCCTGCTCCATGCGCAGATTGGGTTCGATTCGCTGAGCGGCGAGTGCGAGCAGGGTTGCGGCAAGGCGCAGGCGCTGCTTGGCCGGCGCATCGGTGGCGCAGACACCGGCGGTCCAGTCCGCGACCATCGTACCCGAGGCGGCCGAAACATCGAGCGTTTCGGCAAAGGCGGTGACGCCCGCGAGCATCGGGTCCTGTGCCTGGACGGTCGGGCTCATGCGGCCGTAGAGCAGGCCTTCGCGCAGACCCCAGGCCGAGAACACGAGGCTGGCGGGCTTGATCTCCTCGGCCAGGACGCAGAGCAGCGCGGCGGCATCGGGCAGTGAGGCGAGGCGCGAGGCCGAGATGCGCGGGACATCGCCGCCCTTGATCCTGGCGGCGGTGACCTCGCGGAAGATGCGGATCGCGGTCTCGGTGTCGAGCTCCCAACCGTGCGGATCGTCGAGCGGCCAGTCGAGCTTGGCCATGGCATAGCGTGCCAGCGCGCGCCACGAACCACCGACGAGGTACATCGGCAGTCCGGCGCCCTCGGACCAGTCGGCCGCGTGTAGCGCCTTGCGCACGCGCGCCGCGAATTTCTGTGCGCCGGCGGCGCGAAAGGCTTCGAGCCGCAGCGTCCCGAAGGGCATGGTGATGCCGTGGCGCGCGGTCTTGCCGTCGATCTCGGTCAGTTCGAGGCTGCCCCCACCGAGATCGGCGACTACGCCTTTAGCGCCGGGGAAGGCGGCCATGACCCCGTGGGCGCTGGCCGTGGCCTCCTCCTCGCCCGAGAGCAGGCGCGGGCTGAGGCCCAGCGCTTCGACTGCGGCGAGGAACTCGGGTCCGTTGCTGGCATCGCGCGCTGCGGCCGTGGCGACGGTCTCGACGTCGGTAACGCCCATTAGCTTGAGCAGCGCGGCATAGCGGCCAAGCGCCGAGAGCGCGCTCTTCATCGCCTTGTCCGAAAGCTCGCCGGTCTCGCCCATGGCCTTGCCGAGCTTGGCCGTGACCTTTTCGTTGAGCAGCACGGCGGGCGCGCGCGGCGGCCCGCCGTAGACGACGACGCGCACCGAGTTCGAGCCGATATCGATGATGGCGTGACGATCGTTCATGGACTTGCCGGTGATCCGCTTTGACTCGAACATTGCGCCGGCCTCGTCACACGTTCCCCCGGCGCAAGGCAAGCTTCGGCACCTTGCGTCCACTGGTAAGTGCGGCACCCCGGCCGGACAGCGAGGGGTTGGTCATGAAGTAACGATGCAGATTGAACGGAGTTTCGCCCTTTTCCATCCGGCGCCACGATCCGTCGGGCGCGAGCAGCCACGATTGCTCGGTGTCGAGCAGGTTGGCCAGCATGACTTGGCTGAGCACCTGGTCGTGGACGGTGCGGTTGCGGATCGGCACGAGCAGCTCGACGCGGCGGTCGAGATTGCGGCTCATGCCGTCGGCCGAGGTGATGAACACCTGCGCGCGGCGGTTGGGCAGGTCGGCGCCGTTACCGAAGACCCAGATGCGGCTGTGCTCGAGGAAGCGGCCGATGATCGACTTGACCGTGATGTTCTCCGACAGGCCGAGGATGCCCGGGCGCAGGCAGCAGATGCCGCGCACCACGAGGGTGATCTTCACCCCGGCCTGGCTGGCGTCGTAGAGCCGATTGATCAGCTTCGAATCGGTCAGCGAATTGAGCTTGGCCCATATCGCCGCGGCCTTGCCGGCCTGGGCATTGGCGATCTCGCGGTCGATGCAGTCGTAGAGCCGTTCGCGCAGGAAGATCGGCGAGATCGCCAGCATTTCCAGTTTCTGCGGTTCGACATAGCCGGTGATGAAGTTGAACAGCTTGCCCGCATCGCGGCCGAACTTGGGATCGGCAGTGAAGAACGACAGGTCGGTATAGATGCGCGCGGTGATCGGGTGGTAGTTGCCCGTGCCGAAGTGGCAATAGGTGCGGTAGGCGCCGTTCTCGCGGCGCACGACCATCGAGACCTTGGCGTGGGTCTTCCAGTCGACGAAGCCGTAGATCACCTGGACCCCGGCGCGTTCGAGCTGGCTGGCCCAGAACAGGTTCTGCTCCTCGTCGAAGCGCGCCTTCAATTCGACCACGGCGGTGACCGACTTGCCTGCCTCGGCCGCGGCGATCAGCGCTGCGATCACCGAGGACTGGTTGCCCGCGCGGTAGAGGGTCTGCTTGATCGCCACGACATCGGGGTCCGAAGCCGCCTGGCGCAGGAAGTCGACCACCACCTCGAAGCTCTCGTAGGGGTGGTGGACGACGATGTCCTTCTCGCGGATCGAGGCGAAGCAATCGCCGTCGTGCTCGAGCACGCGCTCGGGATAGCGTGAGGAATAGGGCTCGAACTTGAGCTCGGGCCGGTCTTCGTCGACGATCTTGGACAGGCCGCTGAAGCCGATCAGCCCGTCGGTCTTGATGACGATCGCCTTGTCGAGCCCGAGCTGGTTGCGCAGCAGCGCTTCGGCGGCAGGGTCGAAGTCGCCTTGGAGGTGGAGCATGATGACGAGGCCGCGCCGGCGCCGCTGGATCGCGGTGCGATAGTAGCGGACGAGATCCTCGGCGTCCTCCTCTAGCTCGATGTCGCTGTCGCGCAGCACGCGGAATACGCCGTGGCCCAGCGCGCGGAAGCCGGGGAACAGCACCTCGGCGTTCTGGCAGATGATGTCCTCGACGCTGATATAGGCGGCTTCCTCGCCCGGAAGCCGGATGAAGCGCGGCAGGGCCGAGGGGATCAGCACCATTTCCATCAGCTCTTCGCCATCGGCCACGCGGTTGAGCGCGAAGAGGATGCCCATCCCCTGGTTGGCGACGAAGGGGAAGGGGTGCGCCGGGTCGATCGCCTGCGGCGTGATCACCGGCATGATGTGTTCGAGGAAATAGTCCTTGAGCCATCGCGCGTGGCCGTGGTCGCGTCTCTTGCCTTCGCCGACGATCGTGATCCCGCATTCGGCGAGCTGGCCCTGGAGCACCTCCCAGGCTGCCTGCTGGCCAAGCTCGATCGCGGTCACCGCCTCGCGGATCGCCGCGAGCTGCTGCGACGGGGTCAGGCCGTCGATCGAGGTCTCCTCGATCTTGCGGCGTACCTGGCCGGCGAGACCGGCGACACGGACCATGAGGAATTCGTCGAGATTGCTGCCCGAGATCGACAGGAAGCGCAGCCGCTCGAGCACCGGATAGTCGGGATTGCCCGCCTCGGCGAGCACGCGCTGGTTGAACGAGAGCCAGGAGAGTTCGCGATTGAAGAAACGCGGTTCGCCCACCGCCAGCGGGCCGCTACCCGTCTGAACCGCCTCCGTAGTCATCATTTCCCCGACAGCAAGCATCCGATCGGCTCCGCAATGCGCTGAATGTGTTACAGCGGCATGACAGTCTTGCGGCAAAATTCGACCGCGAGAAGGGCGGGAGTGTAGCCGGGCTCAGCGTACGATGCGATAGTCGATCGGCTTGAAACTGCCGCCGTTGCTCGCATAGGCGGAGCAGGCGGTAAGCCCGATCACGAGGTCTTCCTCGGCGCGGAAGGTCACGCTGTCGCCGGCCTTGCTGGGCGGCGGCAGGACCGCAATCTTCCCATCGGCAGCGACGGGCACGTTCATGAAGCAGTTGAACGCTACCGGGATGGAGTCCGGCTCGACGCCCCAGGGCGCGAGCGCCTCGGCCAGGTTGCCAAAACAGCCGCGATGGACGGGCTTGTCGGGATAGAAGTGGCGGAAGGTGTGCTCGCTGCAGGGCGTCAGCAGGAAGTCGTGGCTGCCCACGTCATCCGCCTCGATCGTCAGCAGCACGCGGCTGCGGTTCGACCAGAGGCGGTTGCCCGTGGTCAGCCGGATCGTCTCCTCGTAGTCGAGCGTGCGGCCGTTGCTCAGCACCTCGCGCAGGTCGTGGCGGTTGAACGCGAGCAGGTCCGAGACCTGGCAGCCATCAGGATCGATCACCACCAGCCGTTCGCCTTTCGCCAGTTCGAACGCCACACCCGAACGCGGTGGAATGCGACTGGCTTCGCTCATGCGTCTTCGGTCCGCGGATCGCGGAACGGGCAGCGCCAGCCGTCCTCGACCATGCGCCCACTGTACTGCGCCGCCTCGCTCGTCTCGCCATGGCGCGCGAGCATGGGATTGACCGTTCCTGCCAGGTCAACATCGCGGCCTATGATCGTCTCGCGGATTTTTTCGTAGCGGCCCTCGCTGCGCAGTTGCTCGAACTGGTCATGGAGGTTGAATACCAAGACGGGCCGCTCGAACCGCCGCGCCGGGCGGCTGGCGTTCGGGTGCAGGCCGACGACGAAGAAGGCCTCGCCCCCGAAGCTCAATGAGAAATGCGTGTCCTCGGGATCCCCGCTGACGCGCTCGTCGTAAGGCTGGGACAGCCATGCATCCTTGTCGGCGAGCGACTGCACGCGTTCCCACAGGACTTTCTCGAACTCGCGCTCGGAGAGATTGTCGGGCCCGGCGAAGACGAAGGCGATCGACCGGAACAGGCCGGGATTCTTGCGATAGTCCTGGGCCCAGGCCAGCAGTTCGCGATGGATGCGCACGTCATCCCAGCCGCTGGTCATCGACCAGCAGGCGACCGTCTTGAGCGTCCCGCGCGACAGCGCAGACTTGGCGCCGACACAGGGAAAAGCGGGGTCGCGGACGAAATGCTCGAAGGCATCCTTCAGACGCTGGTCTTCCAGCTCGTCAGCAAGCATGGGTGGTATCTCCGGGAAAATCAGGGATCTATGCGGCGGCACTTTCCCAATGACGGGGGGCATGAATGGTTCCCGCGCGCCGGGCAGGGCGTGGTGTCGCGGGTGCCACTTGATCGATCGTCCAAACCTGCCGGCGTGGCGTTGACGCGCGCTTCGCTTTTGCCCCAAGGCCGAGCGAAAGATTGGGGCAGGACATGCACGACAGGCCTTCAGCGGAGCACACCGCCGCCGTGCCACCATTCGCGGATGGTCTGGCCACTCCGCGCCGTTATGCGGCGATCGTCGCGGTCTCGCTCGGCACGATGATCGGTGTCATCGACACGGGCAGTCTCAACATCGCGCTACCGACCCTGGCGCAGGAACTGAACGTCGCGCCTTCGTCAGTGGTGACGCTTGTCACGGCCTATCAGCTCGTGCTGATCATGACCGTGCTGCCGTTGTCGGCGCTCGGCGACCGGCTCGGCCACCGCACGCTCTACCAATACGGCCAGGCGCTCTACCTCGTCGCGACCTTGCTGTGCTTCGTCGCGCACAGTCTCGCGGCGCTGGTCGCGATCCGCGTCGCCCAGGCGCTCGGCGCGGCGGCGACCGCGAGCGTGGCTTCGGCTATGATCCGGCAGATCTATCCGCAGGCGCGGCTGGGACGCGGCATGGCGCTCAACACGATGCTGGCGACCCTGGCCTCGACGATCGCGCCGAGCCTGGGTGGCCTGATCCTGTCGCACGCTCGCTGGCCCTGGCTTTTCGCGATCTGTCTGCCGCTCGGCGCGGTCTCGCTGCTCGCGGGCAGCAAGGCCCTGCCCGATCCGGTGCGTCGGGCAGGGCGCTACGATCTGCTTGCGGCACTGCTTTGCGCGGCGACCTTCGGCTTGGCCGTCGTGGGAATGGAAAGCGCGGTGCACGGCGTGCCGCCGCTGCTGACCGGGCTGCTACTGGTGGCGGCGATCGTCATCGGCACGGCCTTCGTTAGGCGCGAGGCCGAGCAGGAGCATCCCGTCCTGCCGGTCGATCTCCTGCGCGATCGGCAGATCGCCCTTTCCTCGCTGGCCGGTCTCGCGGGATCGATCGCGACGATGATCGTGATGATCACGCTGCCGTTCCGGCTACAGCAGGAATTCCACTACACGCCGACCGAGGCGGGGCTGGTCTATGCCGCCTGGCCGATGGCGCTGGTGCTGTTCGCGCCGGTCTCGGGCATCCTGTCCGACCGCTTCCGACCCGGCCTGCTCGGTATCGTCGGCACGGTCCTGGGCGTGACGGGCATGGTCTTGCTCGCCTTCCTTCCCGCGCATCCGGAGCACGTCGACATCATGTGGCGGCTGGTGGTGATCTCGGCGGGTTCGGGCATTTTCTTCGCGCCCAATGCCCGCCAGATCATCTTCGCCGCGCCGATGACGCGCGCCGCCGCCGCGGGCGGGCTGACGCAGACGACGCGGATGACCGGTCAGGTGATGGGCTCTACCATCACCGCCGGACTGCTGGCGCTGAGTCTGGGTTCGGGCGCGACGCCGTCGCTGGTCGCGGCGGCGCTGTTCTCTATCAGCGGGGTCAGCTGCCTGGTGCTGCTGGGCTTGCGGCCCAGGGCCTGAGTCAGGTCTCGCGTTCGAACACCGGCAGACTGAATTCCCCGGCCGTATCCTCCGCCGCAACGAAAGTCAGTTTGACGGGCATGTCGGGCGAAAGTTCCTGCCAGCCGAAGCCCTGCGGATTGCTCATGAACAGCGGGCCTTCCTCGAGCTCGACGAGGATCGTGTCGTAGGGCACGGGCAGCAGGCCGCGGTAGTAGTCGCGCTCGAAGCTGGTCCAGCTCATCACCTTGCCGCGGCCCGACATGCGATCCCAGGCGAAATCGCGCTCGCCGCAGTTCTCGCACTTCTGCACCACCGGCCAGTGGAGATGATCGCAGCTTTCGCACTTCTGCAGCCGCAGTTCGCCCTGGCCGCAGAACTCCCAGAAGGTGTCGTGGTGGCGGCCGAGCGTGCGGTCCGGTCTTTTCTCGGCCATCAGCGGTCTCCCCGGACGAAAACGATGGGATGGGTCTGGTCGGTCTGCGCGAGGTTGGTCATCGACACCTGCGCGCCGGGTACCTGGTACTGCCCGGCCTCGCCGCGGAGCTGGCGCACCGCTTCGGCGACCTGGCTCCAGCCCTGCATGTAGGCCTGGCTGAGGTTGCCGCCCGAGGTGTTGGTCGGGATGCGGCCGCCCACGGTCATCTGACCGTCGCGGCAGAAGGCGAGGCCCGTGCCCGGCTCGGTGAAGCCGATCCCCTCGACCTGGTTGATCAGGTGGAACGAGGAGGCGTCGTAGCCTTCGAAATGCTGGACCTCGGCCAGGCTCACTCCGGCCATGGCGAGCGCCTGGGCACTCGCCTCCTGCAACTGCGGGCGCAGTTGCTCGCGCACCATGACGTGCATCTTGTTCTTCTTGACCTTGGCATGGCCCCAGCCCGCGACGTCGACCGGCGTGTGGGCCAGGTCGCGTGCCAGGTCGGCGCGGCGGACGATCAGACAGACCGCGCCGTCGTTGACGATGCAGATGTCGAACAGGTGCAGTGGCCGCGTGATGTAGCGCGAGCCCATGTAGGCTTCGAGCGTAAGTTCCTTGCGCATGACCGCGTTGGGCTGCGCCATCGCGTGCTCGCGAACCTGGCGCGCGACGTGGAACAGGTCTTCCTCGCCGACGCCGTACTTCCACTGGTAGTGCCCGAAGATCAACGCCCAGTGCGCCGCCTGCGAGGACCAGCCCCAGGGGTGGTAATAGTAGTAGGACGAAGGCGTGCGGTTTTCCTCGTCGGGATCGGGCGTGCCGCCGGTCGAATGGGTCATGCCGCCGAACAGCCGGCCGGCGCTGCGCGAGGCGACGGCGAACAGCATGGCGATCGTATCGGCCTTGCCCTCTGCGATCGCGGCGCAGGCGACGGGCAGAGGGCCGGCCATGATATTGCCGTTGGCCTGGGCGAAGCGGGCCTTGACGCCGAGCATCTTGGCCACCTCATCCGCGGGCGGGCCGCCATAGGTGAACGAGGTGGTGATGCCGTCGATGTCTTCGCGCTTCAGCCCGGAATCGGCGAGCGCGCGTTCGAAGGCCGTGGTGAGCAGCGTTTCCTCGGTGGGCGGGACCCAGCCTTCGGCTCGCGTCCGCTCGGCCTGATAGTCCGCTCCATAGTCCGTCTCACCGATGCCGACGATCGCGGTCTTGCGGCTGAGCGCGCGGTCCGACGGGGGCATGGTAATGGCGCCATAGTCCGCCATGATGGATTTCTTCCTCTCCGGTTCGGCGATGGCCGGAGCCTCGCTTTGAGAGGCCAGTGTGGGCCACGGAGGGAAGTGGTGCAATCGCTATTGTGACACTTCGTTCGCCCAATGGACGAATGGGCGCTCACGCCGAGGGCGTTTCATCCTGGTCGTTGGCCCAGTCGAGGCACCAGCGCACGGATTCCTGTGCAACGAGAGCGGCTTGCAAATCGGCACTGTCGCCCTCCGCTTCGAGCATCGCGACCCGAGCATCGACCGTGGCCGCTTCGGCCAGAATATGCTGACGATAGGTTTCGATGGTGATCTCGCCGGCCTGCAACGCCTCGAAGGCCTCTTCGAGCCGACCGAGCACCGCCTGATCGTAGTCGGGCAGTGACGTATAGGCGTCTTCGGGCTCCGCCTCGGGCGACGAGCGCGCGCTCGACTCGACGATCGGCTCGGCTTCGTCGGGCGCGAAGTCCGCAGCGAGCGGCGCAGGCGGGCGGAACTCCATCTCTGGCTCGAAAGCCGATTGCTGGGTGGGGGCGGCTTCGGGCAGCGGCTCGGGCGGCGTGTCCCATTCGGTGTCGACGAACGACTGCAACTGCCGTCGGCGGGCGGGCACGGCCGGCGCAGCCTCGGTCTCGCCGGGAGGGTCTTGGACTACAGGACCCGTCGATCGCCGCTTGCGCCTGGCCATGAAGACCAGCGCGATGATCAGGACCACGACGAACGCGGCGATCGCGAGTTCAGGAAGCGTGAGGGTCATAGGCAAGGCTTGAACCTATCTGCGTACAGGATTGAACATACTGGGCCATGATTAACCGATTTTAAAGCGCCGCTGGTCATAGTCGGTTTACCAAGTGAGGCGGGAACCGCCCATGGCCCTTGGTAGAAGGAAAAACATGAGGCAGGCAGCACAGGACGCGGCGGTTCAGGGCCGCACGTTCGTCGAAATGCGCGAGGCACCGCGCTCGTCGCTGATGTTCCGCACGGCCAAGCTCCTCTGCGAGAGCGGCGAGTACGTCTGCGTCGTGCGCGACATCTCCGCGACAGGCGCGCGCGTCCGCCTGTTCCATGCGCCGCCGCCCGATACCCACCTGTTTCTCGAACTCGCCAACGGCGATCGCTACGGGGTGGAGCGGATGTGGCACCGCGACGACCACATGGGCTTCCGCTTCTCGTGCACGATCGACGTCGATCACTTCATCGCTGAGCCCAGCCTCTATTCGCGCCGCCCGATCCGTCTGAAGCTGCAGCGCCCGGTCGACGTCGTCGCCGAGGGCATCGCCAGCCCTGCGGTCCTTCTCGACATTTCGCAGCAGGGTGCCCGCATCGAGGCGGGCCGCAAGTTCGCGCTTGAGCAGAAGGTGCGCATCGCGATCGAAGGCCAGTCTTCGCGCCTCGGCTGCGTCCGCTGGCGCAGCGGCTATACCCACGGCGTCGTGCTGCAGCAGACGTTCAAGCTCGACGAACTGGCGAACTTCGCGCTCGCGCTCCAACCTTTCGGGGCGACCGATCCCAATGCGCCGTCGCCCGTGGCCCTGCGCTACGCGTGAGCCGCCAGGCCCGGTGCGTCCGGGCGATGGAGTTAACAAAATATATACCTGTTTCCCGCATTTTTGCGGCTTCTCGAACTTTGTCTGGCCGAGTCGTTGCATGCGCAAGCTGAAGATATTTCGACAGTTGCTGCGGGATACGAAGGGCACTTCGGTCCTCGAATTCGCGTTCATCGCGCCGATGCTGATGGCCATGCTGGTTTCGATCCTGCAGACCGCGCTGCTCTATCTCGCGCAGGACGGTCTTGAGACCGCAGCCGAAGCCTCGGGCCGTCTGCTGATGACCGGCCAGTCGCAGCAGGCCAGCTGGAACGCCGCCACCTTCAAGAACGAGACCTGCAAAGCGCTGCCGCCCTATCTCAAGTGCGACGGCCTCATGATCGATGTCCAAACGGTCAACAGCTATTCGGGCGCGACGATGACGCCGCCCACGCTGACCTACAACAATGGCAATGTCAGCAACAGCTTCACGTTTTCGCCGGGCACCGGCGGCGCTATCGTCGTGGTCCGGCTCATGTACCTCTGGCCGGTCATGCCCGCGCCCCAGGGTTTCAGCCTCGCCAACGAGCCTGGCAGCAAGCGTCGACTGATGGCGACGTCCGTCCTCAAGTCAGAGACCTGGTGATGATCGACCGATTCCTCACGGCACTGCGCAAGCTTGCGGTCGATCGTGGCGGCACCGTCCTGATCGAATTCGCCATGGCCTTTCCCGTATTGATCCTGCTCTACCTCGGGACCTATGCGATGTCGGATGCGATCGCCTGCAACCGCAAGGTCACCGTGACCGCGCGCGCCCTGACCGACCTCGCGACCCGCTATCCCGCGTTGACCGAGGCCGAGGCGCTGAAGATCCTCAATGCCAGCGCCCAGGCCCTGTCGCCGTTCGATTCGAGCAAGGCGATGATCACCCTGAGCGAGGTGCAGGTCACGAGCACGACTCAGGCCAAGGTCATCTGGAGCCGCGCGCTGAACGGCACCCAGCTCACGAACAACCAGGTCGTGACCATCCCGACCGACATGGCGCCGGTCAACACCTACATGATCATCGGCCAGGTCAGCTATGACTATACCCCGCCCGTGAAGCTCGCCTCCTTCGGAGGAGACTTGACGCTCCGGGATTCCATCGTGATGCTTCCCCGCGTTTCCGATCAGGTGCCCATCTCATGACCCAGACCGTGCTCCTTCGCCTGGCCCGAAAGGGTCGCAGCCTGTTGCGCCGCCTTCGTCACGATCGGCGCGGCAATGTCATGATGATCCTTGGTTTCGCAATGATTCCGATGACCTTCGGCGTGGGCTTCGGCGTCGACTATACCCGTGCCATGAAGCTCAAGACGCGCATGGATGCCGCGGCCGACGCGGCGGCGCTGGCGGCCGTGAACGTCACGGCCATGCAGAAAGACGATGCGACCGCCAAGGAAGCGGCGCGCAAGATGTTCAACGCCCAGGTCGCGGGTTTGAACGGCCTGCTCTACACCTCGGGCGCGAACAATCCCGAGATCGTCATCACCAGCGATGGCGGCGTCAACAGCGGCCGAACCGTCAAGGTTAGCTACACGGCGCAGTCGAGCAACATCTTCTCCGGCGTGCTCGGTAGCCCGACCCTGCCGGTCGAAGGCTCGGCCACGGCCACGGCCACGCGCGCGCCGCACATCGACTTCTACCTGCTGATGGACACCTCACCGTCGATGCTGCTGCCAACGACGCAGACGGGCATTGACGCGCTGGTCAGAGCGACCACGCACGGTCAGGCGAAGCCCAGCGGCTGCGCCTTTGCCTGCCATACGCAGAAGCCGACTTACGACAACATCGTCATTCGCAATGCTTTCGACGACGGGGATGGCGCCAACAACGTCTGGCTCGACAAGTCCGGCAATTCCTGCACCCTCAGAAAGGACGGCGCCGGTTATAACTCGTCCAATGTCACCTGTCAGAATGGGACGACCTATCAGACTAGGGAAGGCATGTTCGAAAATGCCATCTGGGTGGACAATTCGGGCGCGTTTTGTCCGGTCAAGCAGTACAAGACGAGCAATAGCACGATCACCTGCCAGAACGGCACCACCAAGTTCAACACGGGTAACGGCCAGATCGCGGATACCTATTGGCTCGTGCGAAATTACAACGCGGTCTATGGCGTCAATCCCTCGATCCGCCTGCGTATCGATGATGAGCAAGCTGCCGCTCAGCAACTGATTCCCTTCGCGAACACGACAGCGAATAACAATAAGGTGACCTATCGCCTTCAGTTGTTTTCGTTCGATTTCACTCCGGAGGGCGGCAACAAGCCGGTTGAGACGATCACCAATGCGCTGAACGACGTCAAGAACATGACGAGCTATACGATCCCCGACTTCTATGCGGCACAGACGAACTGGTTCCAGCAAAGCTGCCCCACGCAGAACTATTGCATCAACGACATGGGGACCGAGGCGCACAACGCATTGGTAGAGATGAACAAGGTCATCACGCCGGCGGGCACCGTTGGTGACGGTTCGACAGCCGCCAATCCGCAGAAGGTGCTTTTCATCATCACCGATGGCGTGGTCGACGAAAACCAGAGCGGACGTCGCCACCGCGAATGGAGCGACGGTGTCAACATCGCCGACTGCACGGCGATCAAGAACCGCGGCATCCGAATCGCCATTCTCTACACCGAGTATTCCTCGGCCGCGCTGGAGAGCGATACCTGGTCGAAGGACAACGTCCAGCCGCACCTCAGCAAGGTTCCGATCCAGCTGAGGAAGTGCGCTTCGTCGCGCCTCGACGGCACGCCGCTGTTCTATCAGGTAAGCACCGACGAGAGCATTCCGCAGGCGCTCTCGACGCTGTTTGCCTTGACCGTGCAGACCGCACGCCTGACGAAATAAGCGAAGGCGATAAGCGGCGGGGCGGGTAATCCCCAGCTCGTCGCGCTCCTGCGACGATTGTCGCGACAAACTGATACTTGACAGTACGGCTGCCGTTCCGGATTTGGTTGCACATGCGAACCACTCCCCGGCAGCCGCGGCGCCAATCTGCGCTCTTACAGCAAGTTGGCGCGATTCTGCTGGTCCTGGCTGTGTGCGCTTGCAGCAAAAGTGGCGGCGACCAGCGCGACAAGGGTGCTCCCGAGGTGGGCTTCCGCGTCATGACGGCGACGTCCGTGCCGATTGTCACCGAGCTGCCGGCGCGGATCACCGCCTTGCGCACTGCCGAAGTCCGGCCGCAGATCGCCGGGGTCATCCTCAAGCGGCTCTATGCCGAAGGTGCGCTTGTTCGCCAGGGGCAGCCCCTCTATCAGATCGATCCCAGTCTCTATCGTGCTGCAGCGCAGCAGGCTTCTGCCAATCTCGCGAGTGCTCAGGCCCAGGCCGAGGCGGCGCGGGCCAAGGCGAACCGCTTCCGGCCGCTCGCACAGGAGCAGGCCATCGCGCAGCAGGACTACACCGATGCCCTGGCCGCGTCGCGCGCCGCCAATGCCGCGGTCGCGCAAAATCGTGCCGCGCTCAATACCGCACAGATCAATCTGCGCTTCGCCACGGTTCCCGCGCCGATCACCGGTCGCATCGGCCGATCGCTGTTCACCGAAGGCGCGCTGGTGACCACCGGTCAGGCAGATCCGCTGGCGGTGATTTCGGTGCTCGATCCGATCTTCGTCGACATCCAGCAGAGTTCGGCCGAACTGCTCCAACTGCGTCGCCAGCTCGCTTCCGGCGGCGTCGCGCCCGTGGTCGCCGAGGTGCGCCTGAAGCTCGACGACAGCAGCGACTACGAATTGCCCGGCACGGTCGAATTTTCCGAAGTTACCGCCGATCCGGGCACCGGCACGGTTACCTTGCGCGCACGTTTCCCCAACCCGCAGGGGCTGCTGATGCCGGGCATGTTCGTGCGCGCGCGTTTTGCCCAGTCGCGCGTCAACGGTGCCTTCCTGGTTCCGCAGGCCGCGCTGACGCGTGATCCCAAGGGCAATGCCGAGGTCTTCGTCGTCGGCCCCGACAACAAGGCGATCATGCGCACGGTGACGGCCGTCCACACGCAGGGCAACGACTGGATCGTCACCCAGGGGCTCAAGGCCGGTGATCGCGTGATCGTTCAGGGCCTGGGCAAGGTGCGGGCGAACCAGCCGGTGAAGCCGGTGCCCGAGACCGCGCCGCAGGTGCCGCGGACGGGGGATTCGAAGTCTTCCGCGGCCGGCAAGGCGGGCTGACCCCGCATGTCGCGGATCTTCATCGACAGGCCCATCTTTGCCTGGGTGATCGCCATCATCACGATGCTGCTGGGGCTCATCACCCTGCGGTCGCTGCCGGTAGAGCAATATCCCGACATCGCCCCGCCGCAGGTCAATATCCGCGCCAGCTATCCGGGCGCCTCGGCCGAAACGCTGGAGAACAGCGTCACCCAGGTGATCGAGCAGCAACTGACCGGCATCGACGGCCTGCTCTATTTCAACTCGCAGTCGTCCTCGCGCGGGCGCGCGACGATCAGCGCCACCTTCGAAAAGGGCACCGATCCCGACATCGCCCAGGTCCAGGTGCAGAACCGCGTCCAGCAGGCGCTGAGCCGCCTGCCGCAGCAGGTCCAGCAGCAGGGCGTCACGGTCACCAAGTCGAACCCCGACTTCCTGATGGTGATGGGCATCTACGACACCACCGACAAGTCCTCCAACCTCGACGTGGCGGACTTCATGGTTTCGAACCTCCAGGATACGCTCGGCCGTATCGAGGGCGTCGGCGAGACCGACGTGTTCGGATCGCAATATGCCATGCGGATCTGGCTCGATCCCGCGCGGCTCGCTGGCTTCTCGCTGGTGCCGGGCGACGTCGTCAGCGCGGTCCAGGCGCAGAACACCGAAGTCGCCGCGGGCGAGATCGGTGCCGTGCCGAGCCCGGCGGGGCAGATGCTCAACGCTACGGTCACGGCGCAGTCGCGCCTGTCCAAGCCCGAAGAGTTCGCCAAGATCGTCCTCAAGACGCTGCCCAGCGGCGCGATCGTGCAACTCAAGGACGTCGCGCGGATCGAGCTCGGCGCCGAGAACTACGGTGTCATCGGGCGGATCAACGGGCATCCTGCGGCGGGCATGGCGATCAGCCTGTCGCCGGGCGCCGATGCGCTGCTCACGGCCGAGCGCGTCAAGGCGATGATCGCCGATCGATCGAACAGTTTTCCCGCCGGTTACAAGGTCGCCTATCCGAACGATTCGACGATCTTCATCGAGAAATCGGTCGAGGACGTCGTCGTTACCCTGGGCGAGGCGATCGTGCTCGTCGTCATCGTCATGTTCATCTTCCTGCAGTCGTGGCGTGCGACCCTGATCCCGGCCATCGCCGTGCCGGTCGTGCTGCTCGGCACGATCGCGGTGTTCGGCGTGGCCGATTTCAGCATAAACACGCTGACCCTGTTCGGCATGGTCCTGGCGATCGGCCTGCTCGTCGACGACGCCATCGTCGTGGTCGAGAACGTCGAGCGCCTGATGGCCGAGAACCCGGGGATGACCCCGCGCGAAGCGACGATCCAGTCGATGGAAGAGATTCAGGTCGCGCTCGTCGCGATCGCGCTGGTGCTGTCGGCCGTGTTCCTGCCGATGGCCTTCTTCGGCGGTTCGACCGGCGTCATCTACAAGCAGTTCTCGCTGACGATCGTCTCGGCCATGGTGCTGTCGGTGCTGGTGGCGCTGATCCTCAGCCCGGCTCTGACCGCAACCTTGCTCAAGCGTCACGAGGAAGAGGATCACGAGGGCTTCGTCGGGCGCAATTCGATGCGGATGCGCGTTTGGTTCGATCGGCACTTCTCGCGGCTGATCGAATGGCACCAGGCGCGTACGGTCCACGTGATCGATCACAAACGCCGCTATCTCGTGCTCTACGGCATCGTCGTGGTGCTGCTGGCGGTGCTGTTCCTGCGCCTGCCCACCGGCTTCGTGCCCAACGAGGACCAGGGCGTCGCGGCGCTCCAGTATCAGCTTCCGCCCGGCGCCACGCTCGAGCGCACGGCCGAGGCCGCGCGGCGGATCGAGGACTATTTCCAGAAGAACGAGGCCAAGAACATCTACTCGCTCCAGACCGTCGCGGGCGGTGGTGGTGGGGGTGGCGGCCAGAGCTCCGGCCGCGGCTTCCTCGGGCTCAAGAACTGGGACGAACGTCCGGGCAAGGAGAATTCGGCCGAAGCGATCGCGCGGCGGGCCACGCTTGCGCTGTCTTCTTTGCGTGACGTGGAGTTCTACGCGATCGTACCGCCGTCGGTGCGCGGGCTCGGCCAGTCGACGGGTTTCACCGCCGAACTGCTCAATTCCAGCGGGATGAGCCGCGAGGCTTTCCGCCGTGTGCAGGAGAACATCCTGGCCGAAGCGCGCGGCGAAGCGTCGCTCGCCAACGTGCGCCTGTCCTCGCTTCCCGATCAACCGACGCTCAAGGTCGATGCCGATCCGCAGAAGCTCTCGGTGCTGGGGCTGAACCAGGCCGACGTGAACGCGACGATGTCTACCGCCTGGGGCGGCCGCTACGTCAACGACTTCAACGATCGCGGCCGCGTCAAGCGCGTCTTCGTCCAGGGCGACGCGGCGTTCCGCTCGCATCCCGAGGATCTTGGTCTCTGGCAGGTGCGCGGCTCGAATGGCCAGATGGTGCCGATCTCTGCGATCGCCGCGCTCGGATGGAGCAATGCGCCGATCAACCTCTCGCGTTTCAACGGCGTGTCGAACTACGAGCTCAACGGCCAGGCGGCGCCGGGGACCAGTTCGGGCGAAGCGATGGATGCGATCGCCGCGATCGTCGCCAAGTATCAGGGCGTGTCGATTGCCTGGGCTGGCGCCTCCTATGAGGAGCGCCTGTCCTCGGGCCAGGCGCCGTTCCTCTACGTGCTGTCGCTGCTGGTCGTGTTCCTCTGCCTCGCGGCGCTCTACGAGTCCTGGTCGATCCCGGTCGCCGTGCTCCTCATCATCCCGCTCGGGCTGATCGGCGCGGTCTTCGCGGTGACCTTGCGGGGCCTGGAGAACGACATCTATCTGCAGATCGGCCTGCTGACGACGATGGGGCTGGCCGCCAAGAACGCGATCCTGATGATCGAGTTCGCCGAGCAGGCCGAGCGCAAGGGCGCGCGGATCATCGATGCGGCACTCGACGCCGCCAAGACCCGTCTGCGGCCGATCCTGATGACGAGCTGCGCCTTCATCTTCGGCGTGTTGCCTCTGGCCATTGCCAACGGCGCCGGAGCCAACAGCCGCATCGCCATCGGTACGGCGGTGATCGGCGGCATGCTGACCGCGACCTTGCTCGCGGTGTTCTACATCCCGCTGTTCTTCGTCCTCGTGCGCCGCGGCGTGCGCGACGGCATGAAGAAGCTGCACGATCATTATCACCCGGCGACCGGCCCGACGCCCGAAGAGGAGCCGCTGGTATGAGGCGCGCGCCGATCCACAAGCTTGCTCTTCTGCTGGGCGTCGCAGCGCTCGCGGGCTGCTCGATGGCGCCCAAATATGCCACGCCCGATCTGCCCGTGCCGCCGACCTGGCCGGCCGGCGACGCCTATCTGCGGCAGAGCGAGGCGGCGCTGCCGTCCTATTCCTACCGTGACGTCTTCCCCGATCCGCGGCTGCGCGCCGTGCTCGACCAGGCGCTGGCGAACAACCAGGACGTCGCCGCGGCGATCGCCAACATCGAGTCGGCGCGCGCGCAGTATCGCATCCAGCGTGCCGACCTGTTTCCGCAGATCGCGGCGACGGGATCCTATCGCGCGATCAAGGGGGCGAACGTCCAGGGCGGTACCGCCGTCGGCAATGGTGGCGCGGGGGTGCGCGAGACGATCACCGCCCAGGCTTCGATCACCAACTGGGAAATCGACGTGTTCGGCCGCATCGCGTCGCTGACCGGCGCGGCGCGACAGCGCTATTTTGCGAGCGAGGAAGCCGCGCGCGCGACGCGGCTGACCTTGGTGTCGGACGTCGCCGAAGCCTGGATCGCCTATGGGCTCGACCGCAGCCTGCTGCAGGTCGCCCAGAAGACCGCCGAGGCCGCTCGCGAGTCCGTGCGATTGACCCAGCGCCGGCTCGACGGCGGCGTCGCGCCGCGCAGCGACCTGCGCCAGGCGCAGATCGTGCTCGAAACCGCGCAGGCCGATGTCGCCAATCAGACCACCCTGGTCGCGCAGGATATCAACGCGCTGCAACTGCTCGTCGGCGCGCCGGTCGATGCGGCGAACCTTCCGGCAAGCGTCGAGGATGCCGGCAGCCGGTTGCGCGAGGTCCCTGCGGGTCTCGATTCGACCGTGCTGCTGCGCCGGCCCGACGTGATCCAGGCCGAATACCAGCTGCGCGCCGCCAATGCCGAGATCGGCGCGGCGCGCGCGGCGATGTTCCCGCGGATCACCCTGACGGGGGTGCTCGGCTTCGCCTCGGACGCGCTGGGCAGCCTGTTCGATGGCGGCAACTTCAACTGGCAGGCCGGCGGCAACGCCAGCTATTCGATCTTCCGTGCGGGGGCTCTGCGCGCGGGCGTCGACCAGAGCGAAGCGCAGCGCGACGCGGCGCTCGCCGCCTATCGCAAGGCGGTGCAGAGCGCTTTCGCCGACGTGGCCGACACGCTCGCGCGGCGCGGGACGATCGACGAGCAATTGCGCGCCGTGCGCGCGGGACGCGATGCCGCGGCGGACAACCAGCATCTGGCCGAACTGCGCTATCGCGGCGGGGTCCAGTCCTATCTAGAACAGCTGTCGGCGCGGCAATCGCTCTACGGTGCCGAGCGCACCCTGGCGAACATCCAGCGCGTGCGCGCGAGCAATCTGGTTGCGCTATACCGTTCGCTCGGGGGCGATCCCATCGCCGATGCGCCGGGACCGGTCGCGACGTCGCGATAACTCCTGCGTCGCGTCCCTGCGCAAAAAATGAACCAGCGATCGATGATCTCGTTGCATTTTTGCATCATTCGCTAGTGACTCTGAGAATCATTCTCAGTTTAGTTGACACTGCGAAAGACTCGCAATAGCAGGCCCCCACAATCATGAGGGGTACAGCACGATGATCAAGCCTTCAGCCGCCAAGCCGGCCTTTCTCGCCTTGTCCTGCGTCGGCGCCATCGCCACGGCTTCGGTCGCCCACGGCCAGGAGCAGAAGATCGGCGGCGTGACCGTCACCGACACGGCGATCGACGAGAACGCGGTCAAGGTCGAAAAGGCGGAATCGCCGAAGTACACCGCGCCGCTGCTCGACACGCCGCAGACGATCACGGTGATCTCGAAGGCTTCGATCCAGCAGCAGAACCTGCTGACCCTGCGCGACGTGCTGCAGACCGTTCCCGGCATCACCTTCGGTGCGGGCGAGGGTGGCTTCGGCTACGGCGATCGCATCATCCTGCGCGGCCAGGACGCCAAGAACGACGTCACGATCGACGGCGTGCGCAGCTCGGCCTTCCTCAACCGCAACGAGACCTACAACATCGAGCAGGTCGAAGTGACCAACGGTGCCAATTCGGTCTACAACGGCGGCGGTTCGGTCGCGGGCACGATCAACCTGGTGACCAAGCGCCCGCTGGCCGAGGACCAGAGCCTGATCAGCGCCGGCATCGGCACCGACAACTACTATCGCGGTACGGTCGACATCAACAAGCGCGTCAGCGACCTGATCGCCGTCCGCCTCAACGCGGTCTACCACAAGAACGACGTGCCCGGCCGCAAGGTCGAGAACTTCGAGCGCTGGGGCGTGGCGCCGGCCATCACGATCGGCATCGACAGCCCGACCAACCTGACGGTGCAGTACGAGCACCTGAATGACGAGGCGATGCCGCAGTACGGCCTGCGCTATTATCCGCACCTCGGCGGCTTCCTGCCCGAGTTCGACCGCGAGGGTTACTACGGCTTCGCCAACCTCGATCGCCAGAATTCGATCACCAACGCCTTCCAGGCGATCTTCAGCCACGAGCTGGGCGAGGGCGTGAAGATCCGTAGCCTGACGCGCTACGAGAACATTCGCCAGGATACGGTCACCAGCCAGCCGAACGGCACCTTCTGCCTCGCCAACGCCCTGCAGCCGCCGGCGATCCCGACGACCATCGGCCAGGCGATCCCGGCCGGGACGGCCTGTACGGCGGCCATCCAGACCGCGGCCACGGGTGCGTCGGCGACGCTGAACATTCCCGCGGGCTACTATCTGCCCACCGGCGGCCGCGGCGTGAACCGTCTGATCGAGAACGACACCGCCTACACCCAGCTTGACCTCTCGGCCGAGTTCGACACCGGCGGCCTGCACCACTCGCTCGTGGTCGGCGCCTCGGCGCTGTGGGAAGGCTTCGAGCAGCGTCAGGGCAACATCAACCGCACGGCGCAGGGCTACGATCCCTATGCCGCGCCGTTCACCTCGACGACGACCAACGGCGTGACCACGATCGCCGCCAACCCGCTCTACAATGCAGGGGCCAGCCTCGGCTTCTACCTGCCGCTGGTGAACATCGGCGATCCGGGCGCGACGATCGTTGGCCCTGCCGCGACGGCCGGTCTGGCGCGCGCCTACGGCAGCAACAGCTACGTCGGTCCCGTGAACTTCATCCTCGGCAGCCGCAACAAGGGCAACCGCCACGCCTACGCGGCCTACCTGTTCGACACGATCAAGTTCGGCCAGATGTTCGAATTCAACGGCGGCATCCGTTACGAGAAGGCCGCGGGCGAAAACCGCACTCAGTCCTACTCGACCACGCCGGGTGCCACGCTGGGCAATCCGACCACGCAGACCGGGCCGTTCACCAACAGCGACAGCCTGTTCTCCTATCGCGTGGGCCTGGTGTTCAAGCCGACGCCGGATATCAGCCTCTACGTCGCGCACGGTTCGTCGAAGAACCCCTCGCAGGCTTCGGTCGACGCCTCCTGCGCCGCCGACAGCTGCAACCTGCGTCCCGAGACGACCAAGAACTACGAGATCGGCGTCAAGGCGGACCTGTTCAACAAGGGCCTGCTGCTCACCGCCGCGCTGTTCCGCAACGATCGCGACTCGGTGCGCGTGGCTTCGGGCGATCCGTCGATCCCCGACCAGCAGCTCGACGGTCGCCAGCGCGTCGAGGGCGTCTCTCTCGGCGCTTCGGGCAACATCACCCCGAACTGGACGATCTCGGCGAACTACATGTATCTCGACGCCAAGCTGCTCCAGGGCGGTTCGGATCGCTGCTTCGCCAATCCTACGGCGGTCGGTTGCTCGGCCACGATCATCTTGCCCGGTGCGCGCCTGACCAATGCGCCCAAGCACTCGGGCAGCCTGTTCACGTCCTATCGCTTCCCGTTCGGTCTCGAGGTCGGTTACGGCATTACCTATCAGGGCAGCTTCGTGCTGAACCAGCCGACGGTCTCGGTGCCGAACACGATCATCTACGAGGTGCCGAGCTACACGATCCACCGCCTGATGATCGGTTACACCGTGACCGACAACCTCAAGGCGCAGATCAACGTCCAGAACCTCACCAACGAGAAGTACGTGACCACGGTGCGCAACTCGGTTGCGGGTTCCTGGGCCACCCCGTCGCAGGACCGCTCGGCCGTGTTCAGCCTCAACTACTCGTTCTGATCGGTCCGCCCCGGCGCCTGCGGGTGCCGGGGCGCCAGCTTTGACCGGCATCAAAGATAGTGCAATTGATTCGCATTACGATTTGCGATAGAGCGCGGACTTCTCAGGGGCGGTGCGGCAATCATGCTTCGGTTGGCTGAAACGGAAGACTTCCAGATGTCGGACGCGTCCGACGCTGCTTTCGCGTCTGCGGGTCCAGCGCCGGAGACGCCCTTCGTCCGCAGCGGGCGCTATGGCGACGATCGCAAGTTCAGCGCTCGCACGATCGTCGGGGTCATCGCCGCGCATGTCGGGGCCTTCGCCATCGGCATGTACCTGCAGCCGCACTTCCACAAGCCGATCGAACATCGCCTGAAGATGGTCGAGATGCGGCTCGACAATCCGCCGCCGCCGCCCGAAGCGCCCAAGCAGAAGCAGGCCGAGACGGTCAAGCTGGAGGTCACGCCCTACAGCCCGCCGCCGCCGATCCCGCTGGTCTCGTCGGTGACGATCGCGGTCGATCCCACGCCGCCGCCGATCGCGGTCGCGCCGCCGGCACCGCCCGCACCACCGGCACCGCCCACCCCGCCGTCCCCGCCCAGCGTGGTCCAGGGCGGCAATATCGGCACGCAGATGATCTCGGCCAAGCCGCCGCGCTATCCGATGGATTCGCGCCGCAAGCACGAGCAGGGCACCGTCGTGCTCACCGTGACGCTCGGCCCCGACGGCAAGGTCGCCACCGTCACCGTGTCGCGCTCGAGCGGTTTCGCCAGCCTCGACAATGCCGCGCGCGACGCCGTGCGCCAGTGGCGCTGGGCGCCGACGATCCGCGATGGCCAGCCGGTCATGGTTCGCGGCGTCGTCGAAATCCCCTTCGTCCTCCAGGGCTGAAGCCGCACGCCATGCTGATCGCCATTCCCGACGTCCTCGACGCAGAGGCGCTCGCCCGTGTCCGCGCCGTCATCGATACGGCCGACTGGGTCGATGGCAATGCCACCTCGGGCTATCAGTCGGCTCTCGCCAAGCGGAACCATCAGCTTCCCGAGGAAAGCCCGGCCGCGCAGGAGGCCGGGGCGCTGGTGCTCGACGCGCTCGGCCGCAATCCACTGTTCATCGCCGCTGCGCTGCCGCTCAAGATCTACCCGCCGCTGTTCAACTCCTACGAGGGCGGCGAGACCTTCGGCGTGCACATCGACAGCGCCATCCGCATCCGCCGCGGCACCGATTTCCGCGTGCGCACGGACCTGTCGGCGACGCTGTTCCTCGAAGATCCCGAGGCCTACGACGGCGGCGAACTGACGATCGAGGGCCAGTTCGGCGCGCAGCAGGTCAAATTGCCGGCCGGGCATATGATCCTCTATCCCTCGTCGAGCCTCCACCGCGTCGAACCGGTGACGCGCGGGCGGCGTCTGGGCAGCTTCTTCTGGATCCAGTCGATGGTCCGCGATAGCGAGGCGCGGCGCACCCTGTTCGAGATGGATACGGCAATCCAGACGGTCGCTCAGGATCGCGGTCAGGACGATCCCGCGATCATCCAACTCACCGGCGTTTACCATAACCTGCTGCGCCGCTGGGCTGACAGCTAAGGGTTCTGGCGGGCCGCATCGTCGCCGCAGGTAGCCGGTAACCTTTCGCTAACCACGCTCGTTTACCGCTGCTTCCCGCGTTTCGGGATTTTTCCGATCGGGAGGCCAAGTCATGACCGTGTCGCTCAGCTCCGTCTTGTCGAGCTACGGCTACAACAGCACCAGCACCACCAAGACCGACGCGAGCGCCGCCGTGACCGCGGCGATGGCGAAGCTTGCAAAAGCCGAAAGCGCGACCACGACCCAGAGCACTTCTGGAACCCAGGTCAGCATTTCCGCAGCAGCCTTGGCTGCCGCGAACGCCAAGGAAGACAACGAAAAGGATTCTTCGGTCCTCCTCAAGGAGGTCCGCGCTGCGCTCGACGCGCAGTATGCCGGGGGCACCGCCAAGGGATCGGCCGACCTCGGCGACCTGTCCGGCCGCGCGCTCGCGATCGTCGCGCTGAACAAGGACGGCCAGTTCAGCGCCGCCGAGAGCCGCGCGGCCAAGGCGGCCCTGCGCGAGGATACCCGTCAGAGCTTCGTCAGCGCCATGGGCAGCGGCGACGCCTACAGCATGATGGCGAACTACAGCAAACAACTCGCGGCGCAGTATGATTCGATGAGTCCCGAAGAACGCCAGGCGCGTGGCTGGAGCGAGCAGTTTCGCGACACCAATGCCGACTTCGCCACCAATTTCGCCATGCCGTCGCTGTTCGACCAGATCTGACCGACGTCTAGTCCAGCATCGCCCGCAGCGCGGGGGAGAGGTATTCCTCTTCGCCCGCGATCATGTGAACCGCGAGATCCTGTCTGGCGGCGCGTGCCATGCCTTCGGCCGGCCCCAGCACGGTCAGCGCGGTCGCCCAGGCATCGGCCATCATGCAGCTTTCGTGAAGCACCGTCACCGAACGCACGGCATTCGTCACGGGCCGGCCGGTGCGTGGATCGAGCGTATGAATATGGCGCTGGCCACCGGTGTCGAGCCAACGGCGATAGTCACCCGACGTTGCGACCGACAAATCGTGCAGCGCCACGCGCAGCGGCGCGGTTCGCGCCTGCGGCGGCCGCTCGATGTCGACCCACCAGGGTTGGCCGGCCGGCGTGATCCCGTGCCCGCGCAATTCGCCGCCGACTTCGAGCAGGAAGTGCCGGAGTCCGCCGGCCAGCAGATGCTCGGCGGCAAGATCGGCGCCGAAACCTTTGGCTATGCCCGAGAGGTCGAGCCGCGCGGAGGCGTTGCGCCGCGCGCGCAGGCCCGGGCCATCGAAGTCGATGCCGCCGGCGATCGCCGCCGTGGTCATGGCCTCGGCCGGTGCATCATCGGGCGCCGGAGCCGGGCCGAAGCCCCAGAGATCGACCGCGGTGCCGAGCGCCGGATCGAAGGCGCCTTGGCTCAGTTCGGCTACCGTGAGCGCCGCCTTGAGCACGCGGGCGAATTCGGGGGGCAGCCGTTGCCAGGTGCCGGGCGCGGCGCGGTTGAAGCGCGAGATGTCGGAGTCCCGTTCCCACTGGCTCATCTGCGCGACCACGCGGTCGAGCGCGGCCTGGACCAGCTCGGCAGTGCCCGGGGGGGGCGAGACGGCGCTTAGCGTCCAGCCCGTACCCATCGTCGCGCCCGAAAATTGCACGACGTGGCCCGCCACGTCGCGCGCCGCGAAAGCGGCGGGCGAAAGCGTGGCGGGGATCAGGATGCGCGGTGCGAGAGCCCCGGTCAGGGGGCCATTACCTCGACCGTGGTGATGTAGCTGGCGCGGCGCTGCGGCGGGCCGGCCGGCGCGCGCGGCGCAGGCGGCGCGGCGCCCTCGGCCGGCGGTGCGCCAGCGCCGGGACCACCGGGTCCGCCCGGGCCACCGAAGCCACCCTCACGACCGCCGCCGGGCGTCGAGACGTTGATCCAATACATGCCCGGCGTCGGATAGGTCACCGAGACCTTTCCATCGGCGCCGGTCTTGGCGTCGATCTGGTTGAGGTTGTCGCGATAGCGGATGCCGCCGGGGATCACGGTGACCTTGAGGTCTGTCGCCGGCTTGCCGTCGAGCAGGAACTGGAAGGTCGCCGCCTCGCCCGCCACGAGATCGTTCGGGTGCGTCACCGGCACCAGCTCGATGCCCTTGCCCGTGGGCTTGAACACGGCCGTGTCGGGCGCGCCGACCGAGACGTAGATCTCGTTCCGGTTGCTGCTCTCGGCCGTCTGGACGTTGGTCGCACCCGCCGGGATCGCCTTGGCCAGCGTCTCGGGCGTGGTGCCGCGCGGCAGGCGCTCGGTCTTGCCGGCCAGATCGTAGCTGCCGTTGACCGAGGTCGTTGCCGAGCCGATGCGATAGGTGCCCTTCTGCAGCAGGTGCACGTCGAAGGTGTTGCGGAAGCGGCCCTTGGCGGCATTCTCGATCGCCACGTCGGCACCGTCGGGCGCGGTTGCCTTGACGTTGGTGATGTTGCCGGGTTGGTGCTCGAAGTAGAACAGGTCGTTCGAGACGGCGGCGTCGACCGTCACCCAGTTGTCCTGGCCCGAGAAATTGGTCTGCGAGGGCAGCAGCCACTGACGGTGCGCGAGGGCCGGAGTGGCGAGAACGGCGGCGAGCGCGGCGGCTCCGAGAGCCTTGGCGATAAGCGTCTTCATGGTCTGATCCTCCCTGATCAACGGCCGAAAGTGACGGTGACGGCGCCGAGCTCGGCACTGCCCGCGGCGCGCGCGGACTGACCCGGCTTGGGCGGCCAGGCGAAGGGCACGCGAACGAGCTCGCGCCCGCCGACTTCGCGCGCGGCCTCGACCACCAGCGTGTATTGCCCCGGGGCGAGGTTGCCGAGCGGGCCGCGGCCTTGCGCGAAGCTCACGCGCTGCGGGCCGGGTGCACGGGTGGCGCCGGTCACGCCATCGGCGGGAAACTGCATCGTCCGGCCCGAGGCACGCCACCACTGGCGGATGTCGCGCAGCCATTTGGTGCCTTCGCCGTTGCGCATGTCGAAATCGTACCAGACCGAAAGCGTTTTCGGCGTGCCGGTACCCTCGACCCAGATCGCCACATAGGGCTTGTGATATTCGGCGACGCTAAGCCGCGGGATCGTGACGGTGACGTCCAGGGTCTGCGCCCAGGCGGGCCCGGCGACGGCGCCCAGCGCGGTGACGCCGGTCAGTGCAATACGATGGGAAAGCTGCATCGGTGGACCCCTCAGTGAATGAAAATGACGGCGATGGCCGCGGGAATGACGAAACCGCCCGCGACCAGCGGCCAGGTGGTCTTGCGGTTGTGCGCGTGGAGCCAAAGCAGGACGAGGCCGGTCAGCGCGAAGACCAGGCAGGCGAAAGCGAAGACGTCGAGGAACCACGACCATTCGCCGCCCGAATTGCGGCCCTTGTGGAGGTCGTTGAGGTAGGCGATCACGCCACGATCGCTGTCCTCGCTGGTCGCCTCGCCGGTCTCGCGGTCGAGCGAGACCCAGGCGTCGCCACCAGGGCGCGGCAATGGCAGGTAGACGGTGTCGAACGACCATTCGGCCTCGCCGCCGGCCTGGACCTTGAACTCCTTGGCGACCCAGGCCGCGATCTTTGGTGGCAGCGGCTTCTTGGTGTCGGGCTTGTCGTCGGGCGCGATCAACGACTGCAGAGGCGCGGGCACCTGCGCGGCGTGCTCTACGATCTGCGCCTTGCCCTCGATGTCGGCGGCGTGATTCAGGGTGAAGCCGGTCACGGCAAAGAGCACGAGGCCGATGAGGCTGAGTGCCGAGCTCATCCAGTGCCACATGATGATCTGTTTCAGCCAAAAGGACTTGCGGCTCTTGCCGCGGGGCTTCGGGCTCGGCGTCGGGTTGGGCATCGGCGCCGTACAATCCTGTGAAATCTGGGCTGGAAACGCCGAATCGCATATCGCGAACGATTCTCATTTACAATACGTCACCGTGTATCAACGCTGATACAGCTCGGCTGGTCGCAACGGGGAACCCGGCCGCGCGGAGTGGCGTTGTCTGGCCGGGAGTGGGGACAGAAGAACCGACGAAAGGACGCTCTTATGTCTCGCTTGTTGATTGCCAGCGCCGTGGCCCTGGCTGCCGTTCTGCCCTTGGCTCCGGCCAGCGCGCAGCCGGGCTTTTCCGAACCCTCCATCACCGTGACCGCTCCACGCATGCGCAATGAGGGGCGCAGCGCCAGCGGCGCGCCGATCCGTACGGTCGAAACCGACTCGGTCGTCTATCATGGCGATCTCGATCTGCGGACGCGGGCGGGTCGCCGCGAGCTCGACCTGCGCGTCGAGGCCGCGGCCGAAGAAGCCTGCGGTTTCCTCGAGCAGCACTATCCGATGAGCGAGCCTCTCAATACTCCGCGCGAATGTCGCAACAGCGCGGTCAACATGGCCCAGGCGCAGGTCCGCGACAGCGTGCAGCGCGCAGCCTATTACGATGCCTATATGGCCGCCTACGACGGCGAGTGATCCGGCTCTGCAAGGATTCAAAGGGAGGGCTCGTGCGGGCTCTCCCTTTTTCTCGCCTCGATGTCACGAAAGGGACTGGCCGATCGTCTGACGGTGACAGACGATCGATCCAGGGAGCCCGACCATGACGACCAACGCAAACCCATCGCGCGATCTCGCCGCCGACGCCGAGAGGCTGCGCGCCCTTCATGTGCCGGGCAGCCCCCTGCTGCTGGCCAATGCTTGGGATCCGACCGTGGCGGAGGCGGTCGAGGCGGCGGGGTTGCCGGTTGTGGCAACCGCCAGCGCCGTGATGGCGCCAATCGCCGGCTATGAGGATCACGGGCACATGCCGCCTGACGTGGCCTTCGCCGCGGTCGCGCGGATCGCTGCCGCGGTCTCTTGCCCCGTGACCGCTGATCTCGAGGATGGTTATGGCCTGCCCGCGCACGCGCTGGTCGAGCGGCTGCTCGCGGCCGGTGCCTGCGGGCTCAACATCGAGGACAGCGATCATCGCGGCGGAGGCCTGGTCGACGCGGCTGAGCAGGCCGATCGCATCGCCGCGATCCGGCAGGCGGGTGCGGACCTGGGCGTGCCGATCGTGATCAATGCGCGTGTCGACGTGCACATGCAGCAGGGCGAGGCGACCGAAGGGCTCGAACGCGCGCGGCGCTATCGTGTGGCCGGTGCGGATTGTATCTACCCCATCTTCCTGGCCGACCCGGCCGTCGTGCGCGAGCATGTCGCACTGGGGCCCGTGAACCTGCTCGCGCATCCGGGTGGACCGGCGCTGGCCGACATGGCCGCGCTTGGCGTGGCGCGGATCAGTGTCGGGCCGCTGCTTCACCGCGCGATGATCGCTCGCTTCCAACATGCAGCCGAGGCCATGGCGAACATGAATGACACAGGTCTTTGGCAATGAGCGCCGGTTGCACAGATGGCGGTTGACCCAAAGAAATGCTCGGCCAACATTGTGCGGGCAGGTCGCGCGATTCCATCGGCGCGGCGTCGTCGGGCATAATAAGACAATGGGAGAGGGTGCCGAAAAACGGCAACGTCATCCCGACAGATCCCCGATGCGATTGTGCGGCCTGCCATGCACGCGTTATGGAATATGTAGCCGATCGCCCGCCTTATGCAGGGCTGGTCCACATCGCCAGTTGCGAGACACAATAGCTCTTATCCCTTTGACACCGTCGCCGCGCCCGGCCATCTAGGCCAGCGATAAGCGCTGTCGGCGCCTGCTTTTGCGGGCAGCTTGGCAGCGGACGGCGGAGGCAGACTATCTCATGGAAATGAAGGGCGAACAGAGGATCGCGGCGCCACGCACGCGCGTTTGGGAAGCACTCAACGATCCCAATGTCCTGCGGCAATGTATCCCGGGCTGCCAGACGCTCGACAAGGTCGGCGACGATCGGCTGGAGGCCATCGTCGAGATCAAGATCGGGCCGATCGGCGCGCGCTTCAAAGGCGCGGTGACGATCTCCGACTCCAAGCCGCCCGAGAGCTATCGGATCAGCGGCGAAGGCCAGGGTGGGACCGTCGGCAATGCCAAGGGCGGGGCCAAGGTCCATCTGACCGAGGTCGATGGCGGCACCTTGCTCTCCTATGAGGTCGAGGCGCAGGTCGGTGGCCGTCTGGCGCAGCTGGGCGGACCGATCATCGACGCCACGGCCAAGCAACTCGCGGGCAAGTTCTTCACCAAGTTCGGCGAAGTCGTCGGGGCTCCTGCCGTCGCGCCGGCAACCACCGCGCCGACCGCAACCGCGGCTCCCGTCGCACCCGGCGCCGCACCTGCCGCAGCGCCGATAGCTGCTCCGCAATATGTCGCCGCGACCGCACCGCTCGCCCCCGCGGGCACGCCGTGGATCTGGATCGTCGCGACGGCCCTGGCCTTGATTTCCGGCTTCCTCATCGGTCGCAGCAATGCCGGCGAGGTCTGGATGATCGTCGGCCTGCTCGCGCTGTTGGTCACCGGCGTCGCGGGCTTCCAGGCCGGCAAGCGCAGCGGAGCCGGCCGATGAAGCCCGCCCCCTTCGACTATGTCGCGCCCGGTTCGGTCGCCGAGACGCTCGACGTGCTGGCAGAAGCCGGCGGCGGCGCCACGCTGCTCGCCGGCGGGCAGACGCTTATGCCGCTGCTCGCGTTGCGCATGAGCCAGCCGTTCATCCTCGTCGACGTCAACAAGATCGAGGGTATTCGCGGAGTCAGTCATACGGCCGAGACCACGCGGATCGCCGCCGGCACGCGCCAGGCCGTGGCCTTGGCCGATGCCGAGCTCAAGGGCGCGCAGCCGGTGTTCAACCTGGCGCTGAGCCATGTTGGCCATCATCAGACGCGCAACCGCGGCACGATCGGCGGCTCGGTCTCGCTGGGTGAGCCCGCAGCCGAAATGCCCGCGACCGCCGTGGCGCTCGGCGCCGAGGTCGAGATCCATTCGCGCGACCGCGGCGTGCGCCGGGTCAAGGCCGAGGAATTCTACCTCGGCCCCTACATGACCGTGCTCGAGCCCGACGAGCTCGTCACCGCGATCCACTATCCGCGTTGGGGGTCGGACGCGATCACCGTGTTCCGCGAAGTGGCGCAGCGTCCGGGCGACTTCGCGCTGGTCGGCCTCGTCGGCCGGGTGCGCGTGGCGCAGGGCAAGATCGCCGAGGCCGGGCTCGCCTGGTTTGGCATGGGCCCGACGCCGATCAAGGCGCGTCAGGCCGAAGCCGCGCTGATCGGCGCCTCCGTGTCCGACATCGACACGCGCGCCATCGCCGAGCTGGCGGTGGCCGACACCGACCCCTTCACCGATCACCACGCGACGGCGCATTATCGCCGTACGGTCGGCCGCCGCATCTTCGGGCGCACCTTGGGCGAAGCCCTCAATATCCAGCAGGCAGCAGCATGAGCGAGCACGCTATCGAGGTCACCATCAACGGCCAGGCGGTCAAGGGCCGGGTCGAGGCGCGCAAGACGCTCGGCGATTTCCTGCGCGTCGACGCGGGCTTCACCGGCACGCATCTCGGCTGCGAGCACGGCGTCTGCGGCGCCTGCACGGTCATCGTCGACGGGCTGGCCGTACGCTCGTGCCTGATGCTCGCGGTCCAGGCCGACGGCGCGCAGGTCACGACGATCGAAGGCCTGGCCGAGCCCGACGGCACCTTCCACCCGGTCCAGACGGCGATGCGCGACAATCACGCGCTGCAGTGCGGCTTCTGCACGCCGGGCGTGGTCTGCACGATGGCCGCGTTGACCGCCGACGAGGCCAAACCCAGCGAGGACCAATTGATCGCCGCGATGTCGGGCCACCTGTGCCGTTGCACAGGCTATCAGGGCATCCGCCGCGCGATCCGCCAGCTCACTGGCCAGCCGACCGGCGTTGCTGCCGATCACGGAGAGCACGCATGAACGCGCCCGCGGGTCTCGGTACAGGCGCACAGCGCCTGATCGGCAAGCGCGTAACGCGCAAGGAAGACGGCCGCCTGCTGACGGGCAAGGGTACTTTCGTCGACGACGTGGCGCTGCCAGGCATGCTGCACAGCGCGTTCTACCGCAGCCCGATCGCACGCGGAAAGATCCTGTCGATCGACGTCGAGGAAGCGCGCAACCTGCCCGGCGTGGTCGCGGTCTACACCGCCGAGGACCTCAAGAAGCGTCCGGTCGAGCTGATGACCTTCTACCTGACCCCCGCCGAAGTGCCGATGGGACCGCTCGCCGAGGGCGACGTGCGCTATGTCGGCGATCCGGTCGTCCTTATCGTCGCGCAGGACCGCTATATCGCCGAGGATGCCGCGGGCTTGGTCGTGGTCGAATACGCCGAGGAAGACCCCGTCGTCACGATCGCCGATGCGCGAACCGGCGCGGTGGTCCATCCGACAACCGAATCCAACGTTGCCCAGGTCATGGGGATCGAGGACGACGAGGATATCGAGGAGGAGCTCGCCAAGGGCGCGCATCTCGTGACCCATACGGTGCTGCACCAGCGCATCGCCCAGTCGCCGATGGAAACGCGCGGCGTGGTTTCCGATCCGCACGGCGAGGACGAGCTGATCGTCTACATCACTTGTCAGAGCCCGCAGCTCGTGGCGCGGTGGCTGTCGCTCGCGCTCGGCCTGCCCAACACGTCGATCCGCGTGATCGCCAAGGACGTCGGCGGCTCGTTCGGGCTCAAGAACCATCCCTGGCGCGAGGAAGTAGCAGCGATCGTCGCTTCGCTGCTGCTCGCGCGCCCGGTCAAGTGGACCGAGGACCGGCTCGAGGCGCTGACCGCGTGCAACCAAGCGCGCGAGCAGGAGATGACGACGCGGGTTGCCTTCGACAAGGACGGCAAGATCCTCGCCGCGCACGCCGACTATTCGAGCAACAACGGCTGCTATCCGCAGGGCGCCGACGCCAATGTCGCCGTGCACATGTTCATGTGGGTGGCCTATCGTGTGCCCGTGCCGGGCTTCATCACCCGCGCCTGGTATTCGAACACGCCGGGCCTGGCAGCCTATCGCGGCCCCTGGGCGATGGAATCGCTGGCGCGCGAGACGATGCTCGACAAGGCCGCGCGGCAGATGAAGATCGATCCGGTCGAGATTCGCCGCAAGAACCTGATCCCGCGCAGTGCGCTGCCTTACAGCACCGCTGCCGGCATCCCGGTCGACGACATGAGCCCGGCCGAATGCTTCGAGAAGCTGATGCAGAGCTTCGACGTCGCCAAGTTCCGGCGCGAGCAGGCCGAAGCGCGCAAGCAGGGCCGTTACCTGGGCCTCGGCCTTTCGGCCTATGTCGAGCCGACCGGCTCGGCGGGGCAGATGGCGCCGATGACCGGCGAACTCGCGCAGTTGCGCATCGAGCCGACCGGCAAGGTCACGGCGATGATGTCGACGCACAGCCAGGGCCACGGCACCCAGACGACGATGGCCCAGGTCATCGCCGACCAACTCGGCGTGCCTTACGAGGACGTCACCGTGTTCGAAGGCGACTCCTCGCGCGGCGGCTTCGCGCCGGGCGCGGCGGGAAGCCGTCAGGCGGTGCTCGGCGGCGGTGCCTCGATCAAGGCGTCGAAGCTGCTCAAAGAGAAGATCCAGGCGGTCGCCGCACATCTCTACAACGCCAATCCCGAGAGCGTCTCCATCGAGAACGGCATGGTCAAGATCGCCGGCGCCGAGGAGATGACGCGCAGCCTCAGGGAGGTCGCCGAGATTGCCTATGGCGAGCCGATGCGCCTGCCGCAGGGCATGGAATCGGGGCTCGAGGCGCAGTACCGCTATCTGCCGCCGCCGATGACCTTGACCAGCGCCGCGCATGCCTGCGTGGTCGAGGTCGATGTCGACACGGGCTTCGTCAAGATCCTGCGCTGGCTGTGCAGCGAGGACTGCGGCACGGTGATCAACCCGGCCGTGGTCGAGGGCCAGGTCGCGGGCGGGCTCGCCCAGGCGATCGGCCAGGTCCTGCTCGAGGAAGTCCACTACGACGAGCGCGGCAATCCCACGGCGGCAACGTTCAAGGATTACATGCTGCCGGCGATCACCGACGTGCCGGACTTCGAGTATATTCACGCGAACATCCCCGCGAACAACGAAGGCGGTTTTCGCGGCGTGGGCGAGGGCGGCGCGATCGTCGGCCCGCCGACCTTGTTCAACGCCATCGCCGATGCGCTTTCGCCTTTCGGCGAACTGCCCGTCTCGCTGCCGGTGACCCCGTCGAAAATCCTCGATCTGGTCGAAGGCCGCAGCGAAGACGCCGAAGCGACGCCGCCGCCCGTGGCCGGCACGCCCGAGCCGGCGTTCGATGCCGAGGCGCCCGGCGCTTCCGCCGTGCTGTCCGGAGCGCTGCCGCAGAGTGTCGACGGCGAATGGCAGGTGACCATGCAGCCGCCGGTCGGGCCGAAGCAGGAGATGGTTGCGACCTTCCGCACCGAGGGGGGGATACTGACCGGACAGCTCGCGGCGCCTGAGGGCACGCAGGAGTTCTCCGGCACGGTCGAAGGTAATCGGCTCAAGTGGGAGATGAAGGTCACCCAGCCGATGCCGATCACGCTCAAATACGACCTGACGCTCGAGGGCGATACGCTTGCCGGCACGGCCAAGCTGGGCATGTTCGGCAAGGCCAAGGTTTCGGGCGAGCGCCTCGGTGGTACGCCGGACGCGGCACCGGTCGCGGCGGAGGTGGCGCGCGCGCCCGCCAGCGAGCCGCCCGCGGCGGTTGCGGTCGACGGCAATTGGAACGTGGTGATGAAGCCGCCGGTCGGCCCCGAGCAGACGATGGTGGCCACGTTCCACACCGATGGCGGCACGCTGACCGGCAAGCTCGACGCGCCCGAAGGCGCTCAGGAGTTCGCCGGCACGGTAGACGGCAACCGGCTCAAGTGGGAGATGAAGGTCACCCAGCCGATGCCGATCACGCTCAAGTACGATCTGACCGTCGAGGGCGACACGCTCTCGGGCACGGCGAAGCTCGGCATGTTCGGCAAGGCCAAGGTCCAGGGGACCAGAGCGGGCTGAGGAACGCCGCGTTGCGCTTTCAGAGTGCGGGTTCGGCCTCGGCCGAATCGCGCACCGCTTCGAAAGCGATCGGCAGGCCCTTGAGCCCCCAGACGCCGTAGAACGGCCGCCAGGTCGAAGGCCCGGTGCGGCGCGGCTGGCGGATGCGCTGGGCGATCTGGTGCAGGCCTTCCTCGATCTGCGCGCGGGCGATGAACTGCCCCAGGCAGATGTGCACGCCCATGCCGAAGGTGATCGGGCGCTTCTTCGCCTGGTCGCGCTCGGGGTCGAAGTTGGCGGCGTCCTCGATCACGGGATCGCGGCCCGAGATCGAGACGGGGAAGAACAGCAGGGTGCCCGCGGGGATCAGCACGTCCTTGTAGGCGATGTCCTTGGTAACGATGCGCGGGATCGTCGAAGTGGTCAGGTAGCGGAAGTTCTCCTCGCTGACCTTCTTGCACCAGGCCAGGTCCTCGGCGCAGCGCTGGTACATTTCGGGACGGTCGATCAGCGCATCCATCATCAGCGTGAGCGCGTTCTTCGAGGTGTCGTAGCCCGCGACGAAGAGGAAGATCAGCAGGTCGTAGAGCTCGCGTTCGGTGACCTTGCCCTCGTCGAGCGTGGCCAGCAGCACCTCGAGCATGTCCTCGCCCGGCGCCAGCCGCGCCTTGCGGCGCTGCGCGACTATGTCCTGAGCGAAAGCGTCGAGCACGTCGGTCGCCTGGTTGAGCTGGGGCAGGAAGGCCTTGTCCATGCTCATCGACAGGCCGAGCGCTTCCATCGAGGCGCGCAGGGAGGCGATCGCTCCGGTCGGCGCGCCGATCAGGCTGCACATAACGGTGATCGGGAAATAGGAGGCGAAGTCCTCGAAATCGAACTCGCCCTTGGGCACCCATTCGTCGAGCAGTTCGGCGATGACCTTGCGCATCAGCGGGCGGTGCTTGTTGGCCTGCTGCGGGGTGAAGGCGGGGGCGAGCACCGCGCGGATGCGCCTGTGCGCCTCGCCGGTCTGGGCCAGCAGGCTCTCCTGCTGGAAGCGGCCCCAGGGCGTGCCCTCGGCCTCCATGATCTGCAGCATGTCCTCGTAGGAGCCGGTCAGGCTGTGATCGAGCCAGAGCAGGTCGCGCATGGCATCGTACTGGTGGACGACGTGGCCGAACTCGCAGGCGGCGAGCCAGGGGTGGCTTGCGCGCGCCTTTTCGAGTTCGGGCCAGGGGTTCGCCGAGAAGGCGGGCGCCGCCATCGGCAGGCTGTGGAGTGTCAGGTCGGCCAGGGTCTGCACGGCGTCCTCTCCCATTGTTTTGCCGAACCCTTAGCATTGTTGGGCGGGCAAAGGGAGAGGTGAGGATGGAGGGATGCGGCGCTTCGTACCAGATTTGCGCCGCACTATCCTCAGCGGCTCAGAGACCCAGCCGGTCCTTCAGCGCGGCATGATCGGGCTCGGGCCAGCCCCAGATCTTGCTCGTGCTGACCGAGAGGCAGCTCGTCTTGAACAGGGTGAAGTCGAGATACCAGTCTAGGTCGTCGACCGCGATGCCGGTGATCTCCCGCCACAGCGCGATCGTCTCCTCGCGTGTGCCCATGCCGTCGAGCAGCGGCTTGTCGGCCGTGGCCTCGTGCGCGAAGGCCGACATCTGCAGCCACCAGGCGAGGTCGTGCAGCGCGCCGCCGAGCGAGGCCTGCTCCCAGTCCATCACCGCGACGACGTCGAAATTGTCGTCGAACATCATGTTGCCGATGCGCGCGTCGCCCCAGACCAGGCCCTCGGGCTGGTTCTTCGGCCAGCGCGCCTTGAGCGCTTCGCGCGCGGCGTCGAGCACGGGCCAGCGCTTCTCGGGGCTGATCCATTCGACGAAGCGATCGTATTTGTCCCACTCCTGATCGAGCCCGGTCAGGCCGCTTTCCTGCCCGGGCAGGCCGGCAAGGAACTGAACCTTGTCGAGCGGGGTCTTCTGCGTCAGCGCCAGGTTGCGCACCCCGCCTTCCCAGAAGCGGCGGCGCTGCGCCGGCGTCGCCTCTGCGACCCAGCCGGTCTCGCGGTAGGGCGGGAAAGTCACGGCGACGCGGCCAGTGAGCTTCTTCATCACGAAGAACGGCGCGCCGACGAGCGCGGGATCTTCCTCGAAGCCAATTGTTTCGGCAACGGGCACGATCCGCTCCTCGTGGAGCACGCGCATGACCCTATACTGCTCCTCGAACAGGTCGTCGGGATAGACCTGGTTGGCGTCGGGCTTCACGCGGATGACGTAGCCTTCGCTGTGGTCCTTGCCACCCGCGCTCCAGCTCGCGTCGAACAGGATCGTCTCGTGGCTGCGCCCGGCGCCGCGCGGATAGTCCATATTGGCGATCTTGAGGTTGGTGGCGCCGGGCAGCTTGCTTTCGAGCCAGGGTATGACCTGCTCGGCCATTTCGGACAGGTCACGGGTGCGCGGGGCGACGATCTGGTCGGACATCTATTTCTCTCCTGGGGAATGCTTGTGCGCCTGAAACTGTTACGCCGATGCGGCGTCGAGCGCGGCGAGGTCTTCGGCGGTGAGCTGAAGCTCGACCGACTTGAGAATGTCGGCGAGCTGGCCGAGGCTGGTCGCGCTGACGATCGGCGCCGAGACCGACTTGCGCGTTAGCAGCCACGCCAGCGAGACCTGCGCGAGCGTCGCATCGTGGCGCGCGGCAACGACGTCGAGCACGTCGAGCAGCGCGAAATTCTTCGGTGTCAGATAGCGCTGGACCGTACCGCCGCGCGCGCGGCCCTCGGCGTCGTCCTTGGAGCGGTACTTGCCGGTGAGGAAACCGCCGGCGAGCGAGAAATAAGGAATCGTGCCGATATTCTCGGCCAGGCAGACATCTTCAAGCGGGCCTTCGAACTCCTCGCGCGCGGCGAGGTTGTAGTGCTGTTCGAGCACGGCATAGCGCGCACGGCCCGGACGCTCGGCGGCGACGGCCTCGCGCAATTGTTCGGCCGAATAGTTCGAGGCGGCGGCGTGGCCGACCTTGCCCGCGTCGATCAGCGCCTGGAAGGCTTCGAGCGTCTCGGCGATCGGCGTGTTCACGTCGGGCTGGTGCGCCATGTAGACGTCGATGTGGTCGGTCTGCAGCCGGCGCAGCGAGGCCTCGCAGGCGCGGGGCAGGTAGTCGCGGCCCAGGCCTTCCAGGCCTTCGCCCATCGGCAGGCCGCCCTTGGTAATCAGCACGACCTTGTCGCGCACGCCGCGGTCCTTGAGCCATTCGCCGATCACGGTCTCGGACTCGCCGCCCTCGAAGCCGGGCAGGTGGCGCATGTAGAAATCGGCGGTGTCGATCGCATTGAACCCGGCCTCGAGAAAGGCGTCGAGGATTGCGAAACTCGTCTCGCGATCCGCGGTCCAGCCGAACACGTTGCCGCCGAGCACGAGCGGCGCGATTGCCACGCCGGTGCTACCCAGCTTGCGCATCTGCATCAGAATCTCCCATCTGCTTTGCGCGCAGCCTTAGGCGACCCGCGCCCCGTTTCAAGCGGAGTCGCGCGATCCGAACGCAAAACGGGCCGGAAATGCTCCGGCCCGTATGTATTGTTGCGGTTTGTGTCCGAGACGGCGGTCAGTACTTCGCGCGGATGCTCGCGAAGAAGCTGCGGCCCGGCTCGGGGAAGCCGTCGGTCAGCGTGTAGTTGCGATCGAACAGGTTGCGCCCGCCGACGCCGACGGTGAGGAAGTCGGTCACGTCCCAGTCCACGCGCAGCGCCGCGGTGACATAGCCGCCGGTCTGGTAATAGACGGGCACCAGGCCGTTGGCCGAAGCGGGCGTGACCGTGGTGCGGCCCGAGGCGAATTCGAGGCTCGGCAGCACGTTGATCGCGGGCACCGGCCGGTACGAGATCCAGACGAAGCCCTTGTGGCCGGGCACGTCGGTCAGCTCGAACGGACGGATCAACCCGCCGGTGGGCGGGGTGCCGACGTCGAAGTCGCGCTTGATGTAGCTGTAGTTGACGCCGGCCTGGAACACCGAGGTCAGCTGCGCGCTCAGCGACAGCTCGCCGCCATAGTAGTCGGCGCTGCCGTAATTCTCGCGGCGGTTGAGGTTGGCGGCGGTGCGGACCGAGACCAGCGCGTCGGTCAGGTGACTGTAGAAGATCGCGCCCTCGACGCGGATCGGGCCGAACGCGCGGCTGCCGCCGAACTCGACGTTGGTGGCGCGCTCGGGCTTGAGGTTCGGGTTGGCCTCGGCCGTGCCGAACTGGCTCGAGAAGCGCTCGAACAGCGTCGGGAAGCGCGCGCGCGACGAAACGCTGAGGTGCAGCGCGGTGCCGTCCTGCGCCCAGTCGAGCCGACCCTGCGCGTTCCAGGCAGAGGCGTTGCGCAGCGCGAACGAGTACAGGCGGCTGGCGCCGGTCTGGCTGAGCGGCACGCCGAATTCCTCGGCGCGGTCGGTATCGCGCCAGTCGAAGCTGCCGCCCAGGGTCAGGCTCAGCGCCTCGGTGAAGGCCAGGCGGTTCTCGATCGCCGCGCTCCAGGTGCGCTCGGCGCTGACCTGGACCGGTTCGACGGTCGGGGTGGTGAAGCCCGGGCGGCTGGTCTGGGTCTCGGTGTGCTCGTCGTGGCGATAGTGGAAGGCCAGGGTCAGCGTGTCGCGCGGCGCGAGGGCGACCGCGAGTTCGGCCGAACCGCCATAGGCGGTGTCGTCATAGGGGCTGTCGAACGAACGCGCCAGCGTCTGGCTGTTCTGGTTGCGGTTGTCCCACGAACGCAGCAGGTTTTCGTACTTGTTCCAGTAGGCGCGGGTCTTGAGCGTCGCCTGGTCGCCGAGCGCGGTGGTCGAGAGGAAATAGACGCCCTCGATGTTCCAGTAGGGCCATTCCCAGTTGCGCAGCGAGACGTTGTTCGTGTCGCTGACGTGCAGCGGTGCGTTCTTCGAACCTTCCTGGCGCGTGTAGCTGATCGCATATTCGTCGGTGGCATTGGGCGTGAAGCCCGCCTTGACGTTGACGCGCCAGTCGCTGGTGCGGCTGAAGTCGCGCTCGCCGCCGTCCTCGTTGGCGACGACGGTGGGGCGGAAGCCGCCCGCGAGCGTCCAGTGATCCTGGAAATTGCGCGCGTAGGAGGCCTGGGCGTACCACTGGTCGTGCTTGGTGCCGAGCAGCGCGAAGACGTTGTAGCCGGCATAGTCGGCATCGCGATCGAGGTTCAGCGTGCCGCGGACTTCGGCTTCGATTTCCTTGGTCGGCTTGCGCGTGACGAGGTTGACCGCGCCGCCCATGCCGCCGGGGCCGTCGAGCACCGAGGCATAGCCCTTGGCGACCTGCAGCTCGGCGATGTCGGGGGTCAGGAAGCGGCCGAAGTCGAGGCGGTTGTCGGCGGGCAGATAGACGCGGATGCCGTCGATCGACAGCGGCACCTGGAACCGGTCGAAGCCGCGCACGAACAGCAGGCGCTCGTTGCGCGAGCCGCCGCTGTTGCCGGCTGTGACGCCGGGTATCAGGTTCGCCGCATCGTCGAGCGTGTTGCGGTTGAAGGCGTAGATCGCCTCGGCGGTCAGCGTCTCGCCGCCGATGGCGATGCCCTCTGGCCGGGCGCCGGTGACGACAATCTGGCCGAGCGTGAAAGTGCCGTTGCCCGTGTCTTCGGCGGGTTGGGCTTCATCCTGGGCGAAGGCCTGGCTGGACAGCCCGAGCGCAAGCACGGACGCGAGAGTGGCGAGATGGCGCACGAAAAACCCCCTGAAATCTATATTGTGGTTACGGGCATTGTGGTTCTTGGCGCGGGCCTATATTCACAGAGATATAGCTATGCAAGGCAGGACGGTGATGCGGACGACTTTCGTGAACTCTGTGGCAATCGTGTTGGTGCTGACTGGCGGGACTGCGGTCTCTGCACAGGCGCATGATCATGGAGAGGCGCCGGTCGCGCCTGCGAGTGCGGTCAAGGCGGCCGATCTCCAATGCCGGGTGCAGGCCCCGCTTCCCGGTGAACTCGCAGCTTGGGCCAGGCCGATCGTGCTCGAGGCCGGTGTTGCCGCGCAGATCGCGCCGGGGCTGGCGATCGGCCAGGCGGCGAACCTGACGCTCAAGTCGACGCCGCAGGTGCGCTATGCGCTGCGCCCCGAGAAGCCCGGCGGCTCGGCGAGCTTCGGCGGGCTCATCGCGCTCAACGTGGCGGAGGGTGGCACCTATCGCGTCGCGATCAGTTCGGGCGCCTGGATTGATCTCGTCCAAGGCGGCAAGGCCGTGACTTCGATCGCGCACGGCCATGGCCCGGACTGTAGCGGCGTGCGCAAGATGGTCGATTTTCCGCTGACGCCGGGTAACTATACGCTGCAGCTCGGTGCCAACGGCGCGCCGCAGATGACGGTGCTGGTCGTGCGTCTGCCCTGAGGCTTGCAGCGTTACCCGACCGGCGGCTGCTCGCCCGACGGTTCGGGGCCGAGGCTCGAAGCTGTGCTCGATCATCACGAAAGCTAGCGCTATGATCGAGAAGAAAAGGCGTCGTCGCTTGCCTTTCTCCAAGCGCAGACCGATCGCGGGTTCGTGACGCGCGACGACTTTACTGCGTCGATGGCTGTCGGTGGAAGGCTGGATGTGACCGAAGGACTCGAGATGGACGAAACCATCAAGCCGATAGCGATCGTCCAGGGTGCGGGCAGCGAGGACATCCAGCGCCTGCTCGCCGAATTCGTCGCGCGTCATCGCGAGGGCGCGCGAATCGTCGGACTGATCGAGGACGGCGGCGAGGGTCGCGATCGCCAGTGCGGGCCGGGCACCCTGCTCAGCCTCGCCGACGGCAACCGCTATGCGATGTTCCAGGACCTCGGCGCCGGGTCGGCCGCCTGCGCCTTCGATCCCGAAGGCGTCGTCTTCGCCGCCGAATCGGTGGCGCGGCAGATCGCGCAAGGCTGCGATCTCGTCGTGCTCAACAAGTTCGGCAAGTACGAGGCGGAAAACCGGTCGGGCCTCGTCTCGGCCTTCCAGGCGGCGATCGTCGCCGAGGTGCCGGTGCTGACCTCGGTCTCGCCCCGGCAGGCTGCGGCCTGGGATGCCTTCGCCGCGCCGTTCTACACCACGCTGGCGCCCGAGGCGGCCGCGCTCGACATCTGGTGGCAGGAGCAGCGCGCCCGCGTCTAGCGGTGGTCCTCCCCTTGCGGGGAGGACGCGCGGATCACTGCGTGACGGGAATCTCTTCCTTGGCCTCGATGCCGACGGCCTCGTGGATGAAGTCGCGGATTACCGGATAGATGCTGCTCTGGAACTTCGAGCCCGAGAACACGCCATAGTGGCCGACGCCGGGCTGGATGTAGTTCTTGCGCTTGCTCGCGGGGATGCCGCTGAACACGTCGTGCGCGGCTTCGGTCTGGCCCGGCGGGCAGAAGTTGTCGTTCTCGCCCTCGACGGTCAGCAGCGGCAGGTCCTTGACGCTGGCGAAGTCGACCAGCTTGCCGCGGTGTTCCATGATCCCTTTGGGGATGTGGTGCTCGAAGAACACCTTCTTGAGCGTGTCGAGATAGAAGCCCTCGGCCATGTCGAGCACCGCGAAGTATTCGTCGTAGAAGTCGCGGAACTTCTGCAGCGCGACCTCGTCGCCCTTGATCGAGTTCTTGGGGAACTGACCATACTGGCGGATGTGCGGCTTGGGATTGAGCGCGATGAAGCCGCTGAGCTGGTAGAAGCCCGGATAGACGCGGCGGCCCGAGCCCGGATAACCCGGCGGCACCGTGTGGATGTTCAGCGTCTTGAACAGCTTGAACGGCACCTTCTCGGTCAGCTTGGTCAGCACGTTGGGGCTGACGCGCGTGTCGATCGGGCCGCCCATCAGGGTCAGCGTGGCCGGCTTGTGCTTGGCCTTGCGCGCTTCGAGCACGGCCGCGGCGACCATCGCCGGCGGCGCCGCCTGGCAGGTGGCGACGACGTGGGTGTCGGGGCCGAGCACTTCGAGGAAGGTCATCAGGTGCTCGACATAGCCGTCGAAGTCGAATTCGCCGGCGGCCAGCGGGACCTGCTTCGCGTCCTTCCAGTCGGTGATGTAGGTGTCGAAATCGCGCGTGAAGCCGCGGATCGTGTCCTCGAGCAGAGTCGCGTGATGGCCCGAGAGCGCGGCGGCGATCAGCACCTTGGGCTTCTTGGTGCCGTCCTCGCGGTTGAAGCGCAGCAGGTCGGCGAAGGGCAGGCTGTGGACGACTTCGGCATCGACCACGACGTCTGCATCGTCGAGATCTTCCCAGACCTGGTAGGCCTGCTTCGGATAGTCCTTGAGTGCGCGGGCAGGCAGTTCCCAGGCCGTGGCGAGCGCGCGCATGCCGATCGTGTCGCGCAGCGGATTGCGCTCGTCGCGCGCGAGCTGCTGGCCCTTGTCGAGCAGCCAGGCCATCGGTCGCGTGCTGCGCCGCAGCGTTTCATAGGCAAGATAGATCAAACCACTAACCCCTAGTTCTGCCGGGCACTGCTCCCAGCAAGCCCCACCGGAAGGTAACATTCCTTCCTTTCGGAACCTGCGCTCAGGGCCAAGGTCATCTACTTACAGGATTGCTAATATATGCTGCACTGCAGCGCAAGCAAGGCAGTGAGCTACTGTGTCACATATTCGCCAGGCGCGCCGATTCCGGCGGGAAATGCCTTCGAACCGAGCTGTTTTGGCGCCGGAACGCGTTTGCCGCTGCGTGCGATCACCCACTTTGCCCAACCTTCCCACCACGAACCCTTCTCGCGGCTGGCGGTTTCCATCCAGGCATCGGCGTTGGGCGCGGTGCCCGGGGCGATGAAGTGGTGCGCTTTGGGATTGCTCGGCGGATTGACCAGCGCGGCGACATGGCCGCCGTTGGACAGCGCGAAAGTGCTGTCGCCGCCGAGGAAGTTGCAGGCCTGGTAGCAGGCCTTCCACGGCGTCAGGTGATCGGTCACCGCGCCGACGATGAAATTGTCGCAGGTGATGTCGCCGAGATCGATCGGCGTGCCCATCGCCTCGAAGGCGCCGGGCTCGATCAGCAGGTTCTCCTCGAAGATGCGCAGGAAGTCGCTGTGCAGCTTGGCGGGGAGGTTGGTGTTGTCCTTGTTCCAGGCGAGGATGTCGAATGCCGAAGGCATATCGCCCATCAGGTAGTTGTTGACCCAGTAGTTCCAGACGAGGTCGTTGGGGCGCAGCCAGGTGAACACCTTGTGGAGGTCGCTGCCGGGCAGCACGCCCTTCATCTCGGTCTGCGCCTTGGCCATGGTCAGCGCGGCGGGGAAGCGGAAGGCTCCTATCGAGGCGTCGACCTTCCAGTTGAGCATGGTCACGCAGAGCGCGAGCGTGTTGATCATGTCGCCGCGGCCCTTCTGCGCGAGGTAGCCGGCGACGATCGAGGAGAGGATGCCGCCTGCGCAGAACGAGATCAGGTTGATCTTGGGCGTGCCCGAGATCAGCGCCACGGTCTCGACCGCCTCGAGCGCGGACTCGATGTAATCCTCGAGGCCCCAGTCGCGATGCTCGGGCTGCGGGTTGCGCCACGAGACGACGAAGTGGTTGAGGCCCTGGCTCACGGCATATTCGGCGAAGGAGCGCCCGGGCGCGAGGTCGGTGAAATAGAAGCGACCGATCTGCGGCGGGATCAGCAGCACGGGGATCTCGTAGACCGTGTCGCCCTGCGGCGCGTACTGGATCAGCTCGAACATCTCGGTCTTGTGCACGACCTTGCCCGGCGTCACGCCGAGGTTCTTGCCGACCTGGAACTTCGAGGCATCGACCTGCGAAGGCATGCCATCGTTGTTGAGCCAGTCGTCGACGAAATTGCGAAAGCCCTTGGCGACGCTGTCGCCCTTGGTTTCGATCGCGCGCAGCGCCGCGGCGGGATTGCCGAGCAGCGTGTTCGTCGGCGCAAAGGCGCTGGTAACGATGTCGGCGGCGAGCTGGGCCCGGGCCTTGTCGTCGTCCGCAAGATCGTCGGGGATCATGTTCTGGACTGCCTCGGTCATCGCGAGATAGGCCTGGCTCAGTCGGCGATAGAACGGATTCTTGGCCCAGGTCTCATCCTGGAAGCGCCAGTCGCGCGCATCGGGAGCGATCTTCGACGTGCCCAGCGCGATGTCCACGAACTGCTGGTAGAGCGCCATGTTCTGCTGGAACAGCGCGAAGGGGTTGGCCGAGCGCATGTAGGTGGCGAAGGGGCCGTCGAGGCCGAACAGCGACGAAGGCAGGCCCCAGGTCGCACCGGTATCTTCGTTGCGCTGCGATGAGTCGGCCATGCTCTACCCTTTCCCTCTGCGCGCGCTTGCCCGTGTGACCGCGCCGCTTGGACCCTCTCATGCTAGCAGAGCGGGGCCGATGGGGAACCCCTTGTGAAAGCGTCAGTTCCATGACGATTGCTGCGGCAGGACGAGCCGGCAAGGCAGGTTCTGCACCGATCGAACGGACTTCCGCATCAATGCTGCGGCCCTGCGGGTTGCGGGAATTATGTTGCGCTGCACAAAAATGCTTGACGGCGCGCGCAAAACGATTATTGTGCACTGCAACATGAGTGCCGTCGTGATGGTTTTCGGACTAGCGCGGGCGGCGCCTTTGCTTCTTTACCGACGTTTCATCGCTCAATCCGTTTCGAGAAGGACTGCCCAGATGACGACCCGTACCGCCAAGGCCAAGAAGGCCACCGTCCAGTCGATCAAGGCCGACGTGCAGGACAAGGCCAAGGCCGCCTATGCCAAGGGTTCGGCCGTCGCCGGCGAACTGGGCACGATCACCAAGGGCAACGTCGCGGCGCTCGTCGTCTCGGGCAAGATCCTCGGCGCCGGCCTCAAGACGCTGGGTGATGACTCGGTCGCCGATGGCAAGCAGGCCGTCGACAGCTTCGTCGCCGATCTCAAGGCGTTCGCTGCGGTGAAGTCGCCCAAGGAATTCTTCGAGCTGCAGTTCCAGGTCGCCAAGCGCAACATCGACACCGCGGTCGCGCTCGGCGGCAAGAACGGCAAGGCTTTCGGCAAGCTGGCCAGCGATGTCGCTGCGCCGCTCGCGGGACAGGCCAAGGCCAACGTCGCCAAGCTGCGCGCCGTCGCCTGACACCTGTCAGATTGCGTTACAGAGGCCTCCTTTCCCGATCGGGAGAGGGGGCCTTTGTGCGTTCGGATTCAGGCCGGCCAGTCAAGCCAGCGTCGCGCAGTGCCGCCGAGGACGCAGGACCGCTCCGCGGCGCTGAGCTCGGGATTGTCGGCAATGGCGAAAAGCAGCTCGGCCCAGCTCTCGCCGGTCTGATTGACCGATATGTCGCTCGCCCACATCACGCGATCCGCGCCGAAGGCATCGACCGCGGCGCGCAGGTAAGGCCTCGCAGCAAGATTGGGATAGCCCGCAGCATCGAAGCTGACCGGTGCATGCGCCCATTTCAGGGCCACCTGCGGCCATTCGGCGGCCTGCAGCACGCGGGCGAAGGCACGGTCGTGTGGCTCTGCTGCGGCTGCCCGCCAATAGGTTTCGCTGTCGGGAAGACCTTCCATCTGCGCGACGATCGGCCAAAGCCGCGCGCCTGGCGGCATCCCGCAATGGCAGATGACGATGCGGCTGTCGGGATAGGCGCGCACCACGCGTTCGAGCAGTTGGGTCTGGCCGGCGAGTTGGACGAAGACCGGCAATCCGTTTTCACAGGCCAGCGCGAAGATCTCGTCGTAGACGCCGGCCGCGAAGTCGGCGATCTCGCCGCGGGTCATGCCCGGCGAGACGCGCAGCGCGCGGACGTGCGCCGCGTCGCGTGCCAGGCGGATCACCGCGCGAAGCTCGGGATCGCGCGGGTCCAGCCGTACGAGATAGGAGAACCGCCCCGGATAGGTCCAGGCGGCGAGCTCGGCCGTGGGGGAGGTTGTGCGCGTGCCGCCATTGGCGAGGCGATAATAGGGCTCGCCCGGGGTGCCCAACCAGTATTCGTCGATCAGCGCTGCGGCGATCCCCAGCGCATCGAGCGCAGCGACCATTTCCGCGGCGCCGCCCGGTCCCAGATGTACCTGACTGTCGACGATATCCATGGCGCTCTCCCCGCCGCTCGTTGTTCGCGATATCGTGGCACGGACCGGGGCGCGTCGGGAAGGGCGCTTAGGCCAAAGAACCCGGTGGCGTTTACATCGGTCAAAAATTGAACTAATTTCTGCGTAAGCCAGATTGGAGAATCCATGTTGCCGCCTTCGCGTTTCCGCTTTCTCGCTCCCTTCGTTCTCGCCGGTCTCGCCGCGCCCCTGCTCGCCGCTCCGGCCGACCAGGTGCGCACGCGGGTCGACGGCTATCGTGAACTCGGCGCTGCCTTCAAGGCGGTCAACGATGGACTGCGTGGACCTTCGCCGCAGACGGTGCTGATCCAGATGTCGGCGCGGCAGATCCGCAACGCGGCCACGCAGCAGTACAACTGGTATCCCGCCGGCAGCGGGCCGCAGCCCGGGATCAAGACCGCGGCCAAGCCCGAGATCTGGGCCCAAGGCGCGCGCTTCCGCCAGTTGCAGGACGGTTTCGCAGCGCAGGCGACGGCTTTCCAGCGCGCGGTCGCGGGCGGCGATGCTGCGGCGATGCGCACGGCGGCGCGCAGCCTCGGCGGGACTTGCAAAGCCTGCCACGACCAGTTCCGCGTCGAGAAACCATAAGTTACGACACAAGGGGAGAGAACATGGCAGGCAAGGTCGTCCTCGCCGCGATAGCGGCATCGGTTCTTGGCGCCTCGATTCCAGCCGCGGCGGACACCCCGAATCCGGCGGCTTCGGGTTCGCTGATCGGCCCGGCACTCCATGTCAGCGACGTGGCGCGCGCGCTCAAGTTCTATGTCGACGGGCTGGGGATGAAGGTCGGTCTCGAAATGGGGCCGTCGACGCGTCACGAGACGATCCTGACCTTCGGCGGCGATCCGCGCCAGCCGGGGATCATCCTGCTTTCGGACAAGACCGCAAAAGCGCCGCCGCAGATCCTCCAGAGCAACGGTTACGATCGCACTGTATTGCGCATCGAGGACCTCGCTGCGACCGCCGAGCGGCTGCGCGCTGCGGGCTTCGTGCCCGGCGAGATCCGCGATGCCGCCATGGGGTATCGCATCATGATGGCGACCGATCCCGATGGCTATCGGTACGAACTGGTCCAGATGGCGCAGCGCAAGCCGACTCCCTGATCCGCAGCGGCGGTCTGCGACAAGCTGCGACACTTTTCGCCGCGCATCGCGTTGACTGATTCAAAACTTGAATTATAGTCACGACATCAAAACGGCTCGGCGGTGCGATCCTCGATCGCGCTCGCGGGAGTGGGGCGAACGTCGCAAAGCGGCGGCCCGATAGGAGAGCGATGCGATGAAGGGGCTAGCCTTGGCGGCGATGGCAACGGCATGTTTTTCGAGCGGTGTGGCGTTCGCGCAGCCGGTCGACCTGCCGATCCCGGCTGCCATGACCACCAATTTTCCGCCGGGCGTGACGCTCGGCAAGGCTGGCGGAGTCGCGGTCTATGCGGGGCCGGGCGGGCGCACGCTCTACGGCATGGACATGCGCACCCTGCTGCGCGATGGTGCCGATCCTTCGCAACATTGCCGTGAGGCTTGTGCTGAGGCCTGGGAGCCGCTGCTGGCGCCCGCCGATGTCAAGCCGAACATCATCTTCCCGATGGGCTTCGGTGAGCGTGGCCGCCCCGCGGCGCAGAGCGAATACGTGCAGAACGCCAAGGCCCCCGACTGGACGGTGATCGCCGGGCCGCAGGGACCGCAATGGGTCTACAAGGGCTGGCACTTGGTCTTCACCCGCAAGGGCGAGGCGCCCGGTTCGGCCGAGCACGAAGGCGAGGACCGCATGGTGTGGAACACGCTCAAGCACGTGCCGCCCGCGCCCAAGCTTACCACGCCGGTCGACGTTTCGCTGGCCTTCGTCGATGGCGCCTATGCGCTCGTCGGCCATGAGGGACGCTTGCTGTTCACCGGCAACTGCGCCGAAGACTGCGCTGGCTGGCGCCCGCTGGCGGCGGGCATGGCGAGCCGCGGCCTGGGCAACGACTGGACGGTCAGCCGTGAAGCCGACAGTCCCCAGTGGCTCTACCACGGCAAGCCGGCCTTTGTCGCCGAGGGCACGAGCCCGGCCGATCTGCCTGCGGGCGCGGCGGTGCTGCGGCCATGACAAACAGGGAAAGAGCCATGGAAAACTCCGCGCGTTTCGTGCGCCTCGGTCTGTTCGGATCGGCCGTGGCCGCGGTCTTCGCGCTCGGTGCGGTAGCACCGACCTGGCTGCGCGCGCCGGCCGATGCCGCCGCGCCGCGCCCGCAGCCACTGCCCGCACCGCCGCCGGGCGGGGTCCTGGGCTTCGTCGTCGACAGCTTCGTCCAGCCGGTGATCCAGGGCAAGGACGCCTGCCCGCAGGGGACCGCACTCAAACTGCGCGACGCCTATCTCGCGACCCTGCCGGCAGAAGAGCGCGCGCAGCTCGAGCGCAAGGAGAACGAGGCGCAGCTGACCCAACGCTGGCACGCCTATGCCTTCGGTCCGAACAACACCAACGTCTGCTCGCAGCCCGACATGTTCGAGCGGCCGGTCATGCGCACGGTGCAGAGCAAGAAGGCCTGGGGTCTCGACCTCGATGAGGGAAAGACCGAGGATACCTGCGCGCACGAGAGCTTCGCCACGCCCACGGGCGAACAGGGCATCGACAACCAGGAGTACCGCGCGATGGGTTGCACCCTCGAATGGCGCGGGGTCGATGGCATCGCCGGAGACAACCAGAGCGGCATGAAGCAATTCATGGCTTCGGGCGAGTGGACCCAGGTGATCCTGCTGCGCGGCGTCGACAGCCTGCAGAACGACGACGAGGTCGAGGTGATCTACGCCAATACGCCGGACCGGCCGCTGGCCGACAGCAAGGGACAGTTCCTGCGCGGCACGACCTTCACGATCAGCGACAAGGCGCCGCGCAACCGCAACGTGCTGCGCGGGCGGATCAAGAACGGCGTACTGACCACCGATCCGGCCGACATCGTCCTGACACAGACCTGGGGTCAGGGCGGCGCGCGCGACATCCGCGGCAACCGCACCAAGTGGCACTATGCCAAGGGCCGCCTGCGGCTCGCCTTCCAGCCCGACGGTTCGCTGCGTGGCGTCATGGGTGGCTATCGCCCGATCTTCGACGTGATCGTCAGCCCGGCGATCGGCGGCGCCGGTTCGGCCGTCGTCGCGGGGATCGATTGTGCGCAGAACCTGGCGACGCTGCGCCACTATGCCGACGGCCTCAAGAACCCGAAGACCGGCAAGTGCGAGGGCGTTTCCGCGGCCCAGGCGATCACGGCGATCCCGGCTTTCGTCAACGATGTTCCGGCGCCCCGGACGGCTGCGAGATGATGATGAACCCTATCAAGCGAATGGCCTGGAGCGTCGCGACCTTGCCGCTGGTCCTGATGGGCTGTGCGGCGAGCGAGGCGCCGAAGACCGCGGCGGTGCAGGACGCGGCGCCAGCGCTGGCGCGGACGCTGCCCGGCCAGCAGATCGTGGCGATGCGGCGCCTGACCGAGGCGCAGTACCGCAACGTCATCGCCGACGTCTTCGGACCCGACGTGGTCGTCGCCGGCCGCATCGAGCCGATCGTGCGACCGGTCCACGAGATGATCGCGAGCGGCGCGGCCGAAGCCTCGATTTCGCCCGCCGGGCTCGACCAGTTCGATGCCATGGGGCGCAACATCGCCGCCCAGGTCTTCGGTGAACAGCGCCGCGCGCAATTCGTGCCCTGCGCGCCCAAGGACCAGAAGGTCGCCGACGCGGCCTGCGCCGCCAAGGTGCTGACGCCGCTGGGCCGTTATCTGTTCCGCCGGCCGATGAGCCCGGCCGAGCAGGCCTTCTTCGTCAAGCTAGCCGGTGACGGCGCCGGGCCGACGGGCTCGTTCCACAAAGGCCTCGAACTCGCGCTCGCGGCGATGCTGACCTCGCCGCGCTTCCTCTATATCGTCGAGACTGCCGAGCCCGATCCGGCCAAGCCCGGCGAACTGCGGCTCGACGCCTGGTCGCGCGCGGCGCGGCTCTCGTTCCTGCTGTGGAACACGACGCCCAACGAAACCCTGCTCAAGGCAGCCGAAGCCGGCAAGCTCACCGACCAGGCGCAGCTTTCGACCTTGGCCGAGACGATGGTCGCTTCGCCACGTTTCGAGCAGGGCGTGCGCGCCTTCTTTGCCGACATGCTGCTGTTCGAGAAGTTCGACGAGCTCTCGAAGGACCCGGTGATCTATCCCTATTTCAATCAGGACGTCGTCAAGGCGCTGCCCGAGCAGATGTTGCGCACGATCACCGATCACCTGGTCGCGCGCCGCGGCGACTATCGCGACCTGTTCACCACCCAGCGCACCTTCATGACGCGCTCGCTGGGCGGGCTCTACCAGGTCCCGGTGGGCCGTTCGGCGGGCTGGGTACCGTACGAGTTCGCACCGGGCGACGATCGCGCCGGGCTGCTCGGCCAGGCCGGCTTCCTCGCGCTCTATTCGCATTCGGGGCGCAGTTCGCCGACTCTGCGTGGGCGTGCAGTGCGCGAGTTGCTGATGTGCGAGCCGGTGCCCAACCCGCCGGGCAACGTCAACTTCACCGCGGTCCAGGAGACGGGCAACAAGGCCAAGCCGACTGCGCGTATCCGCCTGCTCGCCCATGCCACCGATCCCTCGTGCTCGGGCTGCCACAAGATCACCGATCCGATCGGGCTCAGCCTCGAGCGCTTCGATGGCCTCGGCATGGCGCGCAAGACCGAGAACGCGGCGCTGATCGACGCCAGCGGCGAGATGGACGGCAAGCTGTTCCAAGGCGCGATCGGCCTCGGCAAGACGATGGCCGAAAGCTCCTCGACCACGCAGTGCCTGTCGATGCGCGCGCTGTCCTACGCCACCGGCCGTTCGGGCGAGGACGTCTCGAACTACGTCGAGGGACTCGAACGCAAGTTCGCCGCGGGCGGCTACGGCATCCGCGCGCTGTTCAGCCAGATCGCGACGATGCCCGAGGCCTATCAGGTGGTGACCAAGCCGCTCGCGGCACCGACCCACGTCTCGATGCTGACCCAGTAAGACAAGCCCGAAGGACGACCGACATGGCATTCGATCTCAGCCGCCGCACCGCGCTCAAGGGCATGATGAACGGCGCCGCCGTCGCCGTGGGCGTGCCGCTGCTCGACGCATTCCTCGACGGCAACGGTACGGCCCTAGCCGCCACCGGCGCGCAGGTGCCGGTGCGTTTCGGCACCTGGTTCTGGGGCCTGGGCGTCAATCCCAGCCGCTGGTTTCCCGACACGGCGGGCGCGAACTACGACCTCAAGCCCGAGCTCGCGCCGATCAAGGACTATCAGTCGAAGATCAGCGTGCTCGGCAATTTCAACGTGATCCTCGACGGTGCGCCGAACCTGCCGCATGCGAGTGGCGGTCCCGCGATCCGCACGGGCCGCGCGCTGACCGCCGAGCGCGGTCTGCCCGGCGAGAGCTTCGATGTGACGATCGGCGACCAGATCGGCACACGCACGCGATTCCGCTCGCTCGACGCTTCGGCGATCGGTGATCCGCGCAATTCGCTGTCGGGCCGCGGCGGCGGCAATCTCAACCCGTCGGAGACCTCCGCCGCGTCGCTCTACACGCGCATCTTCGGCCCGGGCTTCAAGGACCCGAACAGCGCGAGTTTCACCCCCGACCCGCAGGTCATGGCGCGGCGCTCGGTGCTCTCAGGCGTGACCGAACAGCGCCAGGCGCTCGAAGCCGCGGTCGGCGCGGCCGACAAGCAGAAGCTCGACCAATACTTCACCTCGCTGCGCCAACTCGAGAAGCGCCTCGACGTCGAGCTGACCAAGCCCGAACCGCTGCAGGCCTGCGTCGTTCCCGGTGCCAAGCCCCCCGAGATGACCGCGAGCGGCGACATCGAGGCGGTGATCAAGAACCACGAGATGATGGCCGACATGATGGTCATGGCGCTCGCCTGCGACCAGACTCGCGTGTTCAACATGATGTTCAACAACGGTGCCTCCTCGCTGACGCGGATCGGTTCGACGATCACCCACCACCAGCTCACCCACGAGGAAGTGCTCGACAACCGCCTGGGCTATCAGCCCGAGGCCACCTTCTTCCTGACCAAGATCATGGAAGCTTGGGTCTACTTCATCGCCGCGCTCGACAAGGTTCAGGAGGGCGATCGTACCCTGCTCGACAACACGCTGATCCTCGCGCACTCGGAGACCGAGTTCGCCAAGTTCCATACGATCGACAATATCCCGATGATGCTCGCCGGCCGCGCCGGCGGCCGCGTCAAGTCGGGCCTCTACGTCGACGGCGCCGGTACGCCGGTCAGTCGCGTCGGCCTCAGCCTCCAGCAGATCATGGGCGTCTCGATCGACAAGTGGGGCTCCAAGTCGATGGAAACCAACAAGACCATCAGCGAACTGATCGCCTGAGCCCAGGCATCTGGCCGCTTCGTTTCCGCGACGATGCGCGATATGGTCGATCTGCGGAACCAATGAGGGAGGCACCGTGAAAGTCTGGGATCTACCGACGCGTCTGTTTCACTGGTCCATCGTCCTGCTGGTCGGCTTCTCCTGGTGGAGTGCCGAGACCGGCCAGATGGACTGGCACTACAAGTCCGGGCTCACCGCGCTGATCCTGTTGGTCTTCCGGATTCTCTGGGGCTTCGTCGGCGGCAGCACCGCGCGCTTCGCCCATTTCCTCAAGTCGCCGATGGCAGCCGCGGCCTATCTGCGCCGGCCCAAGGACGCGCCCAAGCAGGGCGGGCACAATCCGCTCGGCGGTTACAGCGTGATCGCGATGCTGCTGGCGCTGGTGGTGCAGGTCGGTACCGGGCTTTTCGCGGTTGACGTCGACGGCATCGAATCGGGGCCGCTCTCCTACCTCGTCGACTTCGACCAGGGCCGCGTCGCGGCCGACGTGCATCACCTGGCCTTCACGCTCGTGCAGATCCTCGTCGTGCTGCACCTGGTTGCGATCGTCTATTACCGCCTGCGCGGGCGCCGGCTGATCGTGCCCATGATCACGGGCCGCGACCGCCAGCTTTCCACCGGTGCGGCGGAAGTCACCGGCGGCGGTGCCTTGCGCGCTGTGGTCGTCCTGGCGATCGCACTGGGCATCGGCTGGTGGGTCAGCCTCGGCGCGCCGCTAGGCGGTAGCTAGGCCCAGCCAGCGCGACGTCGCGGGAAGCCGGCTAAGCACGAGCCGCTCGACCAGCCAGAGCACGATCAGCGACAGCGCGAGCAGCGGCAGCAGCGCCGCCAGTATCAGCACGATCGCCACGACGCCGCGGATGCGCGCCGGTACCGGCGGTAGCGGCGGCGCACCGAGCCTGTCCGCGGGCCTGCGCCGGCGCCACATCACGAAACCGCTGACCGCCAGGGTCACCAGCATAGCCGCCGTGACCACGCCGACGACTTGGTTGATCAGGCCGAAGAGCTGGCCCTCGTGCCAGGCGACGCCGAAACCGACCACGCGGTCGATCGGGTGCTTGTCCGCGAAAGTCTCGCGCGAGGCGATCCGGCCGGTCATCGCATCATAGGTCAGCGTAACGCGCAGCGGCCGGTTCTGCGTGTCCGATCGCACCGACCAGTCGCCGCCGGCCTTCGCGCCGAAGCGCTGCGGCGCGCCGGGCGGGGTAATGATGACGGGAAAGGGCAGGTGTTCGCTCTGGGCGCGCGCGACGATTTCGTCGAGTGTGACCGGTGACATCGTCATCGTATGGCCGTGCGCATGATTGTGGCCAGCGGGCATCGCCACCGGCTCGCCCGTGTTTTCCGCCATCATCGCTGCGTGATCGTGCCCGGCATGTTCGCCCATGTCATCGGCCGACTTGCCGCCCACGGTCCAGTCCTGGCGTCCCTTGACCCAACCCATTTCGGCGCGGACGGCCTTGAAGGCGCTGCCCCAGACATCGGCCCAGGGCAGGCCTGTAACGAGTAGGATCAGGGCGAGGCCAGCGACCCAGAACCCCGTCACCGCGTGAAGATCGCGCCAGAATACCCGCTTGCCCGATGCCAGCCGCGGCCAGACCACTCCCGCTGCGCCGCGCCCTGCGGGCCACCACAGGTAGAGCCCGCTCAGCAGCATGACGATCGCCCAACTCGCCGCGAGTTCGACGACCCAACTGCCGCGCTGGCCGATCAGCAGCTGGCCGTGGATGTCGTGGGCCAGTTGCATGATCCGCCATTCGGGATCGACGATCCCGACCACCTTGCCCTGCGGCGCGACGAAGACGTCGCGCATCGCCCCGCCGGGCAGTCCGACATGGATCAGCGCGGCGTCGCCGCGCGCTTCGGGAACGCGATACGAATGGAAGCGCGCGCCGGGCAGGGCGGCGAGGGCCGCCCCGACCTGATCCTTGACCGACACCGGGCTTTCGACGGCAAGACCTCGGAAGGTGCGCTCCTCCCAGCGTTCGACCTGGGGCTTGAACAGGTAGAGGGCGCCGGTGAGCGCCAGGATCACCATCATCGGCATGACGAAAAGCCCGGCGTAGAAATGCCAGCGCCAGATCGTGCGGTAGAGTGCGGTACGTTCGAGAGCGATATCGGCCATGGCTCAGAGCCTCCAGCCGGCTTCGACCAGGAAGGTGCGTTGCGGATAGGGGTGGAACACCCAGGCACGGTTGTTGGTGAGGTTGTCGACGCCAGCCGACACGCGCAGCTGCTCGGTCATCCGCCAGTTGATCCGCGCGTCGAGCGCGAAGAGTTCCGACGTGAAACCATAGGTATTCCCGCGCTGCAGGCCGAACAGATCGGTGTTGGGCCGGCTGGCATAGCGCATGCCGATCGATCCCTCGACCGCTTGGGTCAGGGCATAGCGCAAGTTGGCGTTGACCCGCCATTTCGGAATGCGCGGGAACTGCACCCCTTGTGCGGCGGGATTGGCTGCGTTCCGCACCGTCTTCGAATCGATGTAGGCGGCGTTGGCGTCGATGTTCAGGCCCGGCAGCGGCCAGTCCTGGGTCTGGGCGATCAGTTCGAAGCCGAACTGGCGGGTCAGGTCGATGTTCTTGTAGGTCGAACTCGACACGCCGAACTGGTTGAAGCCGTAGAACTGGAAGATCGTGTTGCGCACGCGCTGCCAGAAGGCCGAACCGGTCAGCTTGATCGCGCCGAAGTCGTGCGCGATCAGCAGGTTGGCGTCCTTGCTGCGCTCGGGCTTGAGAGCGATGTCGAAGCTGTTCGCATTGAAGCTGCCGTCGCCGTTGAGGCTGCCCTGGAACAGCTCGCCGACGGTCGGATAGCGCGTTGCCATGGCCAGGCTCAGTTGCAGCCGCGTGGCGTCGTCGATCCGGTATTCGAACGACAGGCTGGGATCGAGCGAGTTCGCCCCGCGCGCGGCATAGGCATTGCCCACCGGCGCGCCGGCCGTGTTCAAGCGCGTCAGCCCGCCGTCATAGGCGCGCCAGTCGTCGTAGCGCGCGCCCAGGGTCACGGTAAGCGGATCGAGCAGCAGCCGCGCCTCGGCCCAGGCCGAAAGCTGGCGGGTCTTGCCGAAGGTGCGGGTGGAGAAGGCCTTGCCGGCGTCGCTCGTCCAGTTCGCCAAGGTGTAGCGCGTCTGGTCGGTGCGGTAGGCGTTACCCGTCACGCCCACCGCCAGTTCGCGGCGGTCGGTCTTGTTCTCGATCGCGAGATCGGCGGTCCACCAGCCGGTCGGCCCCTGCGATGCCAGCGTGCCGGCGCCGTTGTTGCGGCCCGTGACGTAACCGTTCGAAGTGAAGCCGTCAGAGCGCGCGATCTGGTAGGTCGAGACCGCGATGCGTGCGGTGGTGTTCTCGGCGATCGGCGCGGCGAGTTTCACGCCCGCGAGGAACTCGTCGCGCAGGGTCTTCGAGAAGACCGCACCCGCGGCCGTGTAGGTTTGCCCGCCAATCGTCACGCGGCCTTCGCAGACCGTGTTGCCCGCGGCGTCGCGCAGATAGCAGTCGGGCGCGGTCTGGCGGTCCTCGTTGTGCCAGTAGGCGAACAGGAACTGGCCCGTCACCGCGCCGTCGTCGTAGCCGAGCTTGAGCTTGGTCTGCGCCTGGGTGATCCGCGCGGGCGACTGCGCGGCGAAGATCGGATTGGTGGGCGAGCCGGGCACCGCCGGCAGGGCCTGCGCGGGCTGGCCGGGCAGCGTGGGGGGCAGGTTCGCGAGACCGGTTCCGGCAGCGATGGCTTCGACCTGCTTCGGATCGACGACGGCGCCGGTCACCGCCGTGCCGGCCGCGCCGGTGGTGGGCACCAAGCCGTACCACATCATCGGCTGGCCCTCGTTGCGGAAGAAGCGGCCGGTCACGCGCAGTGAGAACGGCCCGTCCTTCTGCTTCCAGCCAAAGCCGCCCTCGGCTGCATAGCCATAGTAATCGTGCTTTGTGGCGAACTGGCCGTACGGCTGGACGAAGCCTTGGGCCGTCGCGAAAGCTTCGGTTTCCTTCGGATCGCGCGTCGTGACGTTGACTATGCCCCCCATCGAATTGCCGAGGTAGCGTGAGGAGTAGGGGCCATAGACGATGTCGAACTGCTCGACCTCGCCGGGTCCGACGACTCCCCACTTGGGCGCGAAGCCGAAGCTGTTGCCGAGGAAATTGGAGACAACGAAGCCGTCGACCATCACCAGGGTGCGCGCGCTCTGGCTCGAATGGGTGCCGCGGAAGCCCGGCACGCCGTTGCTGTCACCGGCGTAGCGCTTGCGCACGAAGAAATTGGGCGCGTACTTGATCAGGTCTTCGGTGTTGAAGGCGTTGACCGCGGCGAATTGTTCGGCGCCGAGGCTGACGGTCAGGCCACGCGGCGCGATCTCGACCGGCGCATCCTTCTGACCGACCACGAGGATGTTGTTGTCCGAGGGGGCCTCGGCCGCTTCTTCGGCAAAAGCGGGAGAAGCTAGGCACAGCGCGAGGCTGAGCGCAGAGAGCGAAGTCTTCATCGATGTCTGTTCCGGAAACGCTGGACGGGCGCGTCGTGCGCACCGCAGCCGATCGGCAGGAAACCCGCGCCACGGCGCGGATGGTTGCGGATCAGGCGAGCGTCGGCGGTCCGCGCAGCGGCGGCCGGAGGAACGAAACACGGCGCAGCGGCACCGACGGCGCGGGCGCGAGGCCCAGCGCGAGGATGAAGGCCAGGGCCAGCGCGAGCAGCGCCAGGTCGGCGCCGCCGAGCGCGGGGAAGCCCAGCGCGGCATAGGGACAGGTGTCGGAGCTCTTGGCTTGCGCGTCCTTGCCGTCGTGCGTGCTGGGCACCGTGATCTGCTTGGTGACCGTGCCGCCGCTGGCGTCCGCGCAGATCTCGATCGTCAGGAGCTTGCCGTGCTGGCCCAGCATGTAACCGGCCGGCACTGCGATCTTCAGCGCGAGCACGCAGCACACGAGCATCGCTGCCAGAAGGCGGTGGCGATGGACGAGGGCGCGCAGGGCATGCATGGCCCTGCCCATAGTCCGCTTGTCGCGCCGCGGCAATGCCGGTAACCGCAGCCGCCGGCCGATGCGCCGGACAGAGCCAGGGGGGACCGTGAGCATCGCGTCAATCGAAGTCCATCGCGCCCGTCACCCGGCACTGCTGCCGCTGCTGATCGGTCTGGTGGTGATCGCCGGCCTGGCCTCGCTCGGCCTCGGTGCCGTGCCTTTGCCGCCGACGCGGATCCTCGCCGCGGCGCTGGGCGATGGCGATGCGATCACCCGCACGATCCTGTTCGACCTGCGCCTGCCGCGCGCCGTGGTCGGCCTGCTGGTCGGGGCCATGCTCGGGCTCGCGGGGGCGGTGTTGCAAGGCTACCTGCGCAACCCGCTGGCCGAGCCGTCGGCGCTCGGCGCGTCGAATTCGGCCGCGCTCGGCGCGGTCGCGGCGATATATTTCGGGTTCGCCGAATGGCACGCCGCGGCTTTGCCGGCGCTGGCGATCCTGACCGGGCTCGGCGCGCTGTTGCTGCTTTTTGCGCTCGCCGGCCGTTCGGAGAGCCCGCTGACCCTGATCCTTGCAGGTATCGCGGTTTCGACGCTAGCCGGCGCGGGGATCAGTCTCTCGCTGAACCTCTCGCCCAATCCGTTCGCGGCGATGGAGATCACCACCTGGTTGCTCGGCTCGATCGAGAACCGCTCCAGCCAGCACGTGATGATCGCGCTGCCCTGCATCGCCGCGGGCATCGCGCTGCTTCTGATCGACGGCCGCGCGCTCGATGCTCTCGCGCTCGGCGAGGACGGTGCGCGCTCGCTGGGTTTCGATCTCGGCAGGGTACGGATGCGCGTCCTGCTCGGCGTGGCGATCGGCGTCGGCGGCGCGGTCGCGGTCTCGGGTTCGATCGGTTTCATCGGCCTGATCGTGCCGCACCTCGTGCGTCCGCTGACCGATCGCAGCCCTTCGTCTATCCTGCTGCCCTCGATGCTCGGCGGCGCGGCGCTGCTGACCTTCGCCGACGTGCTCGTGCGGCTGATCCCGACCTCGAGCGAACTCAAGCTCGGCGTCGTCACGGCCTTCCTCGGCGTGCCGGTCTTCCTTGTCCATCTCCTGCGGGAGCGGCGGCTATGGTGACGGTCAGCGTCGAGGGCCTGTCGGTTGCGCTCGGCCGGCGCGAGGTGGTCGCCGGTGTCACGGCGCGGTTCGACAGCGGCGAACTCGTGGGCATCATCGGCCCCAACGGTGCGGGCAAATCCACCCTGGTCCGCGCCATGCTCGGGCTCGTGCCCGCGCATGCGGGGAGCGTCGCGATCGACGGCGTGGCCGTCGGCCGGATGGCCGCGCGCGATCGGGCACGGGCACTGGCCTATCTGCCCCAGGGACAGACACTGCACTGGCCGCTCGACGTCGAGCGGTTGGTCGCCTTGGGCCGCTTGCCGCATCTGGCGCCGCTGTCGAGGATCGGCGCCGAAGACCGTGCCGCCGTGGCCGAGGCGATGGCACGCGCCGACGTCGGCCATCTGTCGCACCGGATCGCCACCGAACTGTCGGGTGGCGAGCGCGCGCGCGTCATGCTGGCACGCGCGCTGGCCGTCGGCGCGCAGGGGCTGGTGGTCGACGAGCCACTGGCAGCGCTCGATCCCGGGCACCAGATCGACGTCATGGAACTGCTGGCGCGCGAGGCCCGCGAGGGGGCGCTCGTCGTGACCGTGCTCCACGATCTGACCATGGCCGCGCGCTACTGCGATCGGCTGATCCTGATGGATCAGGGCCGCGTCGTCGCCGAAGGCGCACCGGCCGCGGTGCTGACCGCGGAAACCTTGCGACGGGTCTATGGCATCAGCGCCAAGGTCGATCTGTCGGGCGAGACGCCGATGGTCGTGCCGCTCGGCCGGGTCTAAATCGTCCCGCCGATAAAGCAGGGCACTGCTGGACAAGCCGGCCCATCGGGCCGTCATTGGCGCCCTGACAAAGGGGAGGCCTATGACCGGCGAACAGGACATTCTCGTCGAACGGATCGGTGCCGTGGCGCGGGTGACGCTCAACCGGCCGGCGCAGATGAACGCGTTCACGCCGCAGATGATGCTCGACCTGCCCGGACTCATCCAGGCCGAGATCGACAGCGGCGCACGCGCGGTAATCCTGACCGGCGCGGGCGACAACTTCTGCGCGGGCGCGAACATCGCTCCGACCGGACAGGCGCCCGCCACCGGTGGCGCAGTAGACGTGCGCGGACAGATGGACGACTGTTACAACCCGCTGGCGCGCTTCTTCGCGGCGCTGCCGGTGCCGCTGATCACCGCGGTCAAGGGCGCGGCCGCGGGGGGCGGGGCATCGCTCGCGCTGTCGGGCGATATCGTCGTCGTCGGACGCTCGGCTTATGTCATGCTCGCCTTTGCGCTGCGGGGGCTGGTGCCTGATGTCGGCGCGACTTGGCTGGTAGCGAGCGCGGTCGGTCGGCTGCGTGCGCTGAAGATGGCGCTGCTTGCAGAGAAGATGTTCGCGCCCGAGGCACTGGCCGCAGGGCTCGTCAGTGAAGTGGTCGACGATGACCTGGTCCTCGCCCGCGCCGAGGAGATCGCCACCCGTCTCGCCGCCATGCCGACCAAGACGCTCGCGGCGATCCGCTCGCAGGTCCAGGTCGCGATCGATCAGGGCTTCGAGGCCTCGCTCGACGCCGAGCGCGACAATCAGGTCATGGTCTCGCTGACGCGCGATTACCGCGAAGGGATCAATGCCTTCAAGGAGAAGCGCAGGCCGGTGTTTACGGGAGAATGAACCGCGTCTATTGCAATATAGAATCTGCAAGGAGCCGCGCGTGACCGATCTTCTCCATCTCCCTATCAGCGTCAGCGATCTCGTGGCTCAGGCGCTATCGCGCGATCTCGACCGGCTCGTCGCGATCGGCCAGGACGGCGAGCGGCTGACTGCGCGGGGTCTTGCCGAGGACATCAGCCGGATCCAGCAGGTGTTCGAAGGGCTTGAATCCAGGCCACGGCGCGCGGCCATGCTCTCGCGCAACCGGCTCGAAATCCTTGCGGTCAACAGTGCGCTCGGTTTCGCCGGCGTGGTGGCGACCGCGCTCCATCCGATGGGCTCGGTCGAGGACTATCTCTACGTGCTCGAGGATGCCGAGGTCGATCTCCTTATCTATGATCCCGGCCACTACGAGCCGATCGCCGCGGCTCTGTCCGAGCGCGCGCCGCGGCTACGACATGTTTTCGCGATGGGGGTAGAAGGCACCGGCCGCAACCTGACCGAAGCCGCGCGCGGCTACACGCCTCGACCGCTGGTCGCGCCGGCCTTTGCACCCGACGCGCTGATGCGGATCGCCTATTCGGGCGGAACCACGGGCAAGCCCAAGGGCATCATGTGCTCGCAGGGCGCTTCGGCCACTTCGGCGCTGATCCAGCTGATGAGCTGGGAATGGCCTAACGAGATCCGCCACCTGATCTGCGCGCCGCTCAGCCATTCTGGCGCGGCCGTGCTGACCTCGGTGCTCGTGCGCGGCGGGCACATGGTCGTGGTCCCGGGCTTCGAGCCGGTGGCGGTAATGCAGGCGATCGAGGAGCACCGGATCACCTCGATCCTGCTCGTGCCGACGATGGTCCTGGCGCTGATCGACCACCCGCGCTTCGGCGAGTTCGACCTGTCGAGCCTCGAGGTCGTGTTCTACGGCGCGTCGGCCTTCCCGGCGGCACGGCTCAAGGATGCGATCGAGCGGATGGGGCCGGTGTTCTTCCAATTCTACGGCCAGGCCGAGGCGCCGATGTCGATCACCGTCCTGCGCCGCGACGAGCACAAGGTCGACGATCCCGAACGGCTGGCGAGCTGCGGCCGGCCGACGCCGCTGGTCCGCGTCGCGCTGATGGACGATGATATGAACGAGGTGCCCGACGGCACGCCGGGCGAGATCTGCGTGCGCGGCCCGCTCGTGAACCTCGGCTACCTCAACAAGCCCGAGGAGACCGCCCAGGCCTTCGCCGGCGGCTGGCTGCACACGGGCGACGTCGCGGTGCGCAGCGCCGACGGCTACCTGCGCATCGTCGACCGCAAGAAGGACATGATCGTGACGGGCGGCTTCAACGTGTTCGCGCGCGAGGTCGAGGACGTGCTGGTCGAGCATCCGGCCGTGCGTCAGGCGGCGGTGATCGGCGTGCCCGATCCCAAGTGGGGCGAGGCGGTCAAGGCCGTGGTCGTGCTCGAACCTGGTGTCGAGGTGAACGCAGAGGTGCTGATCGCTCAGGTGCGCGAACGCAAAGGATCGGTACAGGCGCCCAAAAGCGTGGATTTCGTCGAGGCCCTGCCGGTGACGCCGCTGGGCAAACCCGACAAGAAGGCGCTGCGCAACCGCTACGCCTGAGCCTCAGCTGGCCTTTTCGAGGCTCAGCGAGGCGAACAGGTCCGGGGTGATCTGCGCGAGACGTTCGAGCAACTGGTCGAAGTGACGATCGAGCCGACGGGTCGCGGTCGGTGTCAGCGCCAGGAACGAGCGGCGACGGTCGCTCTCGTCGGGGATCTTCTCGATCCAACCCTGGTCGTGCAGCAACTCGACATAGCGCAGTGCAGTGGTGGGCGGAGCGTGCGAGCCGATGCAGGCGCCGGTGATGCTGGTCGAAAGGCCCTTCGCCTGATGGACGTAAAGGTCGAGCAACATGTCCCAGGCCGGTTCGCCGAACAGCCGGGTGTCTTCGGCCCCGGGACGTTCCTGGCGGCTGCGATAGAGCCACTCGGCGATCAGCGTTCGGGGTCCCGTATCCTCGGCGTCGCGCCGGTCGAAAAGGCGCGGGGATATCTCCATCTGGTCCATGAGTTTCATGCGCTACTCGCTCTGGAGAACAGCTAGGGTAAGGTTGCGCCCGACCGCCAGTCTACTCATGAACCCGGCAATTGGTTCCGAAAAGTTCCGCGTTTGCATCGGAAATGGAGTTATTGCTGGAGCGGTGTCGGTAAGAATAGATTAATTTTATTCAGCGAAATTTTTGTAAATATCTGTTCTTCCAAAAATTACATGGTTAACTTTCTGGCGGTCCTCCTGTGACTTCGCCGCGCTCGCGGTGCAGGGTCTTGCGATCAGCGGTTCGTCGCAATCGGGCTCGGCGGGGGCCAGTGCGGCATTAACCACGAGTTCAGCCGCGGAATGTTTCCTTGCCATGTTGCGATCCGTGCGCCGGGATGCGCGTGTCGAAGGAGAGGGTCATGATCAGGAATTTCCGAAACGCAGCGTTCGTCGCGGCGCTCGCTCTCGGTGCCACGACGCTGGCGACCACGGCCGAGGCGCGCGACCGTTACCGCGACCGCGGCGACGATGCCGCTCTGGCGATCGGTGCGGGCATCATCGGCCTCGCCGTCGGCGCGGCGATCGCCTCGGACCGCGACCGCGGCTACGACCGTTATCATGATGGCGGCTACTATGGCCCGCGGCGTGGCTATGCGGCCTATGGCTACCCGCGCAGCTACTACCCGGCCTATCCGCGCGGTTACTACTACGATCGCGCACCACGCCGCTTCTATCGCAATGATCGCGGCTGGAATGGCAGGGGCTGGGATGGCCCGCGCTATCGCGGCTGGTGAGTCCGGGGATGCGGAGAGGTGGTCCGCCGCCTCTCGTCAGGCGCGTGCGAAGCCGCTAAGGCGCGCTCGATATGCAGACCGCCGACCTTCGCATCGCGCTTTATAGCGGCAATTACAACTACGTCCGCGACGGCGCCAACCAGGCACTGAACCGCCTCGTCGGCTACCTGCTGCGGCAGGGCGCTTCGGTGCGCGTCTATTCGCCGACCACAGACACCCCGGCCTTCCCGCCGACGGGCGATCTCGTCGACGTGCCCGCGACGCCGATCCCCGGCCGCGGCGAGTACCGCTTCTCGCTGGGCCTGTCGCCGCGGCTCAAGCGCGATCTCAAGGCCTTTGCGCCGAACGTCGTCCACGTTTCCTCGCCCGACGTCAGCGGTCACCGCATGGTGTCCTGGGCGCGGTCGCGCAAGCTGCCCGTGCTGGCTTCGGTCCACACGCGGTTCGAGACCTATCTGCGCTATTACAACATGGCCTGGGGCGAGCCGCTGGTCGAAGCCCTGCTGCGCCGCTTCTACCGCCGCTGCGACGCGCTCGTCGCGCCGTCCGAATCGATGGCGCAGTGCCTGCGCGACCAGCGGATGAACTATGACATCGGCATCTGGTCGCGCGGGGTCGATCGCGAGATCTTCGATCCGGCGGCGCGGTCGCTCGAATGGCGTCGTTCGCTCGGCATTGCTGATGATGAAGTCGTGATCGGTTTCCTCGGACGGCTGGTGATGGAAAAGGGGCTCGACGTCATTTCCGACACGATCGACGAGCTCAAGCGTCGCGGCGTGCCGCACAAGGTCCTGGTCGTTGGCGAGGGGCCGGCGCGCGCCTGGTTCGAGGCGCGGTTGCCGGGGGCCTGTTTCGTCGGCTTCCAGGGCGGCGCCGATCTCGCCCGCGCGGTCGCGAGCATGGACATGCTATTCAATCCCTCGGTCACCGAGACTTTCGGCAATGTCACGCTCGAAGCCATGGCTTGCGGACTGCCCGTGGTCGCGGCGATCGCGACGGGCAGCGAGAGCCTGGTCGACGACGGCCGCTCGGGCCAGCTCGTCCGTCCCGGCGCGATCCACCAGTTCGCCGAGGCGCTCAAGGCCTATGTCGAGCAGCCCGACCGCCGGGCCGCCCACGGCGCCGCCGGCGAAGCGCGCAGCCGCGACTTCTCGTGGGACGCGATCAACCAGGAGGTCGCCGACACCTATCTGCGGCTGATCCGCCAGCGCTCCACACAGGGCTGAGGATCGCCACGCGGTGCTTTGACAGGTTCCGCCGGGCAAGCTAGGCAGCCCGGGCACGGCAAGCCGGCTTAGCTCAGTTGGTAGAGCACCTGATTTGTAATCAGGGGGCCACGGGTTCGAATCCTGTAGCCGGCACCATTCCCCAGCGCCGTTCTTTTTAGTCGCCCGTCATCAGGCGATAGCCCACGCCAGGTTCGTTGCGCAGGAGCCGCGGTTGCGACGGGTCATCCTCGAGCTTGCGGCGGATGCCGCGTGCGGCGACGCGCAGGTATTCGACGTCACCCTCGTGACCGGCGCCCCAGACCGTGCGCAGCAGCTGGCTGTGGGTGACGACCTTGCCCGGGCTGCGCGCGAGCTCGGCGAGGAAGCCATACTCCTTGGGCGTCAGATGCACCTCCGTGGCGCCGCGGCGGACGATGCGTGCGGCAAGATCGATCTCGACCTCGCCGATCGAAACCAGCGGCGTGGCCACCGCGGCCGTGAGGCGATGACGCAAGGCGGCGCGGATCCGCGCGAGCACTTCCTCGGTGTCGAAGGGTTTGGTCACGTAGTCGTCGGCGCCGAGATCGAGCGCGGCGACCTTCTCTGCGGTCGCGTCGCGCGCCGAGACGACCAGCACGGCCGCGCCGGCGGTCTTGATCAGGCCGATCAGTTCGAGCCCGTCGCGATCGGGCAGGCCGAGGTCGAGCAGGACGAGCTCGGGCTTGTCGATGTTCATCGCCGAAAGAGCCTCGCGCGCGGTCGCCGCCTCGACGAGGCGATAGCCGGCGCGCGCCAGGCCGACGTGGAGGAGGCGCCGTATCGCGGGCTCGTCGTCGACGATGAGGATCGTCGGCGGCTTGCTCATGCGGGGTCCGTCAGGATCTTGAGGTGGGCGGCGTCGAAACGGATCGCGAAGCTCGCGCCTTCGCCGTCGGCGCGGTTGGCGGCCGAGACGCTCAGCCCCATGGCTTCGGCAAAGCCCTTGACGATGGCCAGGCCGAGCCCGGTGCCGCCCTTGCGGTCCGATCCTTCGAGCCTGGTGAAGGTCTCGAAGATCCGCGTCTCGGCGCCGGCGGGAAGACCGGGGCCTTCGTCGGTGACGGTCAGGGTCAGGCCTTGCGGATCGCGCCGTGCCGCGACGACGATCGGCGCGCCGGCGCGGCCGTATTTCGCGGCGTTCTCGATCAGGTTGATCAGGCAGTGGTGGAACAGCTGCGGATCGACGAGGACGAAGGGAAGGTCGGGGGCGACGTCGAGGCGGATCGGATGATCGCGCAGCACGCCGCGCAGGTCGTGCGTCGCGCTGGCCACGGCCTCGGCGAGGTCGACCGGCTCGATCGTGCGGTCGAGGGCGCCGGCCTCGATCCGCACCATGTCGAGCAGGTTGCCGACGAAGCGATGCAGCCGCTCGGCCTCGCTGCGCGCGACGGCAAGCTGTTCGACCTGCTCGGGCGTCGTCGCCTGCAGCTCGCGCAGCATGCCGAGCACGGTGGTCAGGGGCGTGCGCAGATCGTGGCTGACCGAGGACAGCAGCGCATGGCGCAGCCGATCGCGCTCCTGGACCTGCGACAGGCTCGACATGCGCTCTTCTAGACCGATGCGTTCGAGGGCCAGCCCGGCCTGGCCGAGCAGGCTGAGCAGCAGCGGCAGCTGGTCCGAGCGCAGCGGCGCGCGCGCATCGCTGCGCGAGAGACCGAAGACAGCCTGGGCCTTGTCGCCGGCGGCGATCGGGTGGAACAGCCACTCGCTCGCGGTCAGGGTGTCCGAGCCGCGCCCGGCAGGCTGGTTCTGCTCGAAAGCCCAGCGCGCGGCGGCGAGATCGAGCATTTCGAGATGGGCATCCGGCGGCCACCCCGCGCTCAGCGAAAGGCCGTCCTCGCCAGGCATCAGCAGAACGGTGTCGGCGTCGAGCAGGCGGCCGACCTCGGCGCTGAGCACGCGCGCGAGCTCCTCGCGCTGGCCGATGCCGGTGAGCAGCTGGGCAAAGCCGGCGAGCGCCGAGTTCTGCATGGCGCTGCGCTGTGCGAGCAGCGCCTGCTCGCGCACGCGCGCGGCGAGCTGGCTGGAGACCACGGCCACGCCCAGCAACACCAGCACGGTGATGATGTTCTGCGGGTCCTGGATCGTGAAGGTGTGGGTCGGCGGAATGAAGAAGAAGTTGTAGGCGAGCGACGAGACCAGTCCTGTGACCACGCCCGTGCGCAGGCCATAGCGCGTTGCCGCGACCATGACCGGCACGAGGTAGAGCAGGCCGATGTTGGTCGTGCGACCGTGGCCGGTGATGAGTGTGCCGAACAGTGTGACCATCACGACCAGCGCAAGCGCGGCCAGATAGCCTTGGGGCTGCCCCCAGGCAGCGCGACTGCGCGGTGACGCGGGCTGCGGCGCTGCGCCCTCGCGCATCGGCAGGACGTGGACCGCGATGTCGGGCGTCTCGCGCACCAGCCGATCGACGACCGAGCCGTGGCGCAGCTCGAACCAGCGCGAGCGGTTGGACTTGCCGACGATGAGCTGGGTGGCGCGGGCGTCGGTAACGAAGCGCTTGAGCCCTTCGAGCGCGCTTTCGGCGGGTACCGTCGCGACCTGCGCGCCGAGCTGGACGGCGAGGCGCATGGTTTCGGCGAGCTGGGCGTTCTCGGCATCGGTGAACGTGCCGTCGCGCGGGGTCTCGATGTGCACCGCGGTCCAGGGCGCGCGCAGCGCGTCGGCGACGCGCTTGGCCGCGCGCACGAGCTCGGCCGAGCCCGGCTGCTCGCTCACCGCGACGACCAGGCGCTCGGCGGCCGCGAAAGACCCGGCCATGGCATGGGCGCGGACATAGTCGAGCATCTGCGCGTCGACCGTCTGGGCGGCGCGGCGCAGCGATAGCTCGCGCAGGGCCGAGAGGTTCGATTTCGAGAAGAAGTGGCCGAGCGCGCGCGAGGCTTCCTCGGGCACGTAGACCTTGCCGTCCTTGAGGCGTTCGATCAGCTCGTCGGGGGGAATGTCGACGATCTCGACCTCCGCCTTGTCGAGCACGCGGTCGGGCAGGGTCTCGCGCACGCGCACCTTGGTGAACGAGGCGACGACATCGTTGAGGCTTTCGAGGTGCTGGACGTTGAGCGTCGAATAGACGTCGATCCCCGCAGCGAGCAGTTCCTCGACGTCCTGGTAGCGCTTGTCGTGGCGGCTGCCGGGAGCATTGGTATGCGCGAGCTCGTCGACCAGCACGAGCTGCGGCCGCCGCGCCAGCACGGCGTCAATGTCGAGCTCTTCGAGCCTGCGTCCCTGATAGGCGACGCTCTGGCGCGCGATCACCTCGAAGCCCTGGAGCTTGGCCGCGGTCTCGGTGCGGCCGTGGGTCTCGACCACGCCGACGACCACGTCGATTCCGGCCTGGCGGCGGGCCATGCCGTCGCTGAGCATCTCGTAGGTCTTGCCGACGCCGGGGGCGGCGCCGAGAAAGACCTTGAGACGGCCGAAGCCCTCCTGCGCGGCCTCGCGCAGAAGGGCTTCGGGATCGGGGCGGGCCGGCTGCTCGTTCACCGCGCTGCTTGTGCGCCCGGCGCCCCCGCCCTGTCGAGAGCGAGATTGAGTGCGAGCACGTTGACCCGCGGCTCGCCGAGGAAGCCCAGCAATGGCCGTTCGGTGTGACGCGCGATCAGGTCTTGCACCGTGGCCGCGGGCAGGTGCCGCGCCGTGGCGACGCGCTCGGCCTGAAAAGCCGCCGCCTCGGGGCTGATATGGGGGTCGAGCCCCGAGGCGGACGTAGTCACCAGATCAGGAGGAACGTTTTTCTCTGGTGTCCCGGAAAGCGCGGCGATTTCTGTGCGAACGCGGTCGACGAGCGCCTGGCTGGTCGGACCGAGGTTCGAGCCGCTCGAGGCGGTCGCGTCGTAGCCGTCCTTGCCTGCGGCCGAGGGGCGACCGTGGAAATAGGCGGCGCCGGTGAAGGCCTGGCCGATCAGCTCGGAGCCGACGACCGTGCCGTTCACGCGGATCAGGCTGCCGTTTGCCTGTGCGGGGAACAGCACCTGGCCGAGGCCCGTGATCGCGGCCGGATAGGCGAGCCCGAGCAGCGCGGCGAACAGCGCGGTCAGCACGAGCGCGGGGCGAATGGCGGAAATGAGGTCCTTGAGCATTGTCCTGTCCTCAGGCGAGGCCGAGGCCGCCGACCAGCAGGTCGATCGCCTTGATGCCGATGAAGGGCGCGATCAGGCCGCCGAGGCCGTAGACCGCGAGATTGCGCGCCAGCAGCTGGCCGGCGCCGAGCGGGCGGTAGGTGACGCCGCGCAGCGCCAGCGGCACGAGCGCGGGGATGATCAGCGCGTTGAACACGATCGCCGAGAGGATCGCGCTCTGTGGGCTCGCCAGGCCCATGATGTTGAGCACGCCGAGCCCCGGATAGAGCGCGACGAACATGGCCGGGATGATCGCGAAATACTTGGCCACGTCGTTTGCCACAGAGAAGGTGGTCAGCGCGCCGCGCGTCATCAGCATCTGCTTGCCGAGGCCGACGATCTCGATGAGCTTGGTCGGGTCGCTGTCGAGGTCGACCATGTTGCCCGCCTCGCGCGCCGCCTGGGTGCCCGTGTTCATCGCCACGCCGACGTCGGCCTGGGCGAGGGCCGGGGCGTCGTTGGTGCCGTCGCCGCACATCGCGACAAGCTTGCCGCCCTCCTGCTCGCGGCGGATCAGCGCGAGCTTGTCCTCGGGCGTGGCTTCGGCGAGGAAGTCGTCGACCCCGGCCTCGGCGGCGATCGCCGCTGCGGTGAGCGGGTTGTCGCCGGTGATCATCACCGTGCGGATGCCCATGCGGCGCAGCTCTGCGAAGCGCTCGCGCACGCCGGCCTTGATCACGTCCTTGAGCGCGATCATGCCGAGCAGGCGGCCGTCCTGCGCCACCGCGAGCGGGGTCTGGCCCGAGCGCGCGATCTCCTCGGTCATGCGGCGCAGCTCGGCCGCGGCGGGGCTGGCGGCGGCTTCGGGATTGGCGCGCAGTATCGCGTCGACCGCACCCTTCTGGACGAGCCCGGCGGCCGAGCGGACGCCCGAAATCCGGGTCTGCGCGGTGAAGGGGATCACTTCGGCATCGGCGGGCAGCGTCTGGTCACGCAGGCCGTGCTTCTCGCGCGCCAGGACCAGTACCGAGCGGCCCTCGGGCGTTTCGTCGGCGAGGCTGGCGAGCACCGCCGCTTGGGCAAGATCGGCCACGGCCACGCCCGACAGCGGACGGAACTCGCTCGCGGCGCGGTCGCCGATCGTGATCGTGCCGGTCTTGTCGAGCAGCAGCACGTCGATGTCGCCCGCCGCCTCGACCGCGCGGCCCGACTTGGCGAGCACGTTGAAGCGCACGAGGCGGTCCATGCCGGCGATACCGATCGCCGAGAGCAGCGCTGCGATCGTCGTCGGGATCAGGGTGATCAGCAGCGCCGCCAGGATCGCCACGGGCACGCCGCCCTTAGCATAGGAGGCGAAGCCGGGGATCGTCGCCACCGCGATCAGGAAGATGATCGTCAGGCCGACGAGCAGGATCGTCAGCGCGATCTCGTTGGGCGTCTTCTGGCGCTCGGCGCCTTCGACCAGCGCTATCATGCGGTCGAGGAAGCCCTGGCCGGGCTCCTGGGTGACGCGGACCTTGATCCAGTCCGAGATCACCCGCGTGCCCGCGGTCACGGCCGAACGGTCGCCACCGCCCTCGCGGATCACCGGCGCACTCTCGCCGGTGATCGCCGCCTCGTTGACCGAGGCGACGCCCTCGATCACCTCGCCGTCGGCGGGGATCAGGTCGCCGGTTTCGACGAGCACGACATCCCCGCGCTTGAGTTGCGCCGCCGGCAGCGTGCGCCCGTCGGGCAGCTTGGCGACGAGGTCGGCCTTGGCCGCGCGCAGCGACGCGGCCTGGGCGCGGCCGCGCCCTTCGGCCAGCGCCTCGGCGAAAGTGCCGAACAGCACGGTCAGCCAGAGCCAGACGATCAGCTGGATCTGGAAACCGAAGGGCAGCGGCTCGCTTCCCAGCGCCAGCAGCACGGTGAGCAGCAGCGCGACGACGGCGGTGGTGAACAGCACCGGATTGCGCACCAGCTCGCGCGGTTTCAGCTTCTTGAAGGCGTCGCCGACGGCCGGGCCGATCAGCTTTGCCGAGAACATGGTTGCAGTGGTCATGATGGGATGTCCGTCAGAAGGCCAAGATCAGAAGGTTTGCCCGCTGATCATCGCGAGATGATCGGCGATCGGGCCGAGCGCGAGGCCGGGCAGGAAGGTGAGGCCGCCGACGATCAGGATGATGCCGACGAGCAGTCCGACCCACAGCGGCCCCGTGGTCGGAAACGAGCCGGCGGTTGCGGGCGTGTGGCGCTTGACGGCGAGGCTGCCGGCGATCGCCATGACCGGCACGATCATGAAGAAGCGGCCGATCCACATCGCGACGCCGAGCAGGCCGTTGTAGAACGGCGTGTTGGCGGTCAGGCCGGCGAAGGCCGAGCCGTTGTTGCCCGTGGCCGAGGTGAAGGCATAGAGGATCTCCGAGAAGCCGTGCGGGCCCTGGTTGAGCGGCCCGGCGAGGCCGGCGGGCAGGACCGCGGCGAGCGCGGTCAGGCCCAGGATGCAGAGCGGCAGCACGGCGATCGCCAGGACTGCGAGCTTGACCTCGCGCGCCTCGATCTTCTTGCCGACATATTCGGGCGTGCGGCCGACCATCAGCCCGGCGACGAAGACCGCGAGCAGAGCGAACAGCAGGAAGCCGTAGACGCCCGCGCCGACGCCGCCGACGACGACTTCGCCGAGCTGCATGTTGAACAGCGGGACCAGCCCGCCAAGCGGGGTGAAGCTGTCGTGCATGGCATTGACCGCGCCGCAGGAGGCGGCCGTGGTCACGACCGAGAACAGCGCGGAAGCGGCGATGCCGAAGCGCGTCTCCTTGCCCTCCATGTTGCCGCCGAGAACGCCGGCCTGGTGGAGGATCGGGTTGCCTGCGGCCTCCTGCCAGTAGACGACCGTGGTGCCTGCGAGGAACAGGACCATCATCGCCGAAAGGATCGCCCAGCCCTGGCGGGTGTCGCCCACGGCCTTGCCGAAGCACCAGGTCAGCCCGGCACCGCCGGCGAAGATCGACAGCATCTGCACGAAGTTGGTCAGCGCGGTCGGGTTCTCGAAGGGATGCGCCGAATTGGCGTTGAAGAAGCCGCCGCCGTTGGTGCCGAGCATCTTGATCGCCTCTTGGCTGGCGACGGGGCCGAGCAGCAGCGTCTGCTTGGCGCCCTCGAGCGTCGTCGCGTCGACCAGACTCGCGAAGGTCTGCGGCACGCCGCTGGCGATCAGGAACAGCGCATAGGCCAGGCAGATCGGCAGCAGCAGGTAGAGCGTGACGCGCGTGCAGTCGGCCCAGAAATTGCCGACGGTCTTGCTGCCGGTCCGCGCGAAGCCGCGGAACAGCGCGAAGGCCACGGCGATACCCGTCGCGGCCGAGAGGAAGTTGTGGATCGTCAGGCCCAGCATCTGGGCCAGGATCGACAGGCTCTCGCCCGAATAGGACTGCCAGTTGGTGTTGGCCGTGAAGCTGATCGCGGTGTTGAACGCGAGGTGCGCGTCCTGACCGGCGAGCCCGCGCGGGTCGAGCGGCAGCAGGGCTTGCGTGCGCAGGATCGCATAGGTGAACAGCGCCAAGGCCAGATTGAACGCCAGCATGTGCAGCGCGTAGCGGCGCCAGGTCTGTTCGACGTTGGGATCGACGCCGGCGAGCTTGTAGAAACCGCGTTCGAGCGAGCCGAACAGGCGATGCAGTGGCGTTGTACGCCCTTCGTAAAGCACGAAAAGCCACAGGCCGATGGGTTTGGCCATGGCCACGACGAGCGCGGTGAAGACGAGGATCAAGGTCCAGCCCTGGACGGTCATGGGATAGGCTCCGTCAGAAGCGCTCGGGCCGCACGAGCACGGCCACGAGGTAGATGAGCAGGCCGAGCGCAGTCAGGCCGGCGAGGGTGAGCGAAAGCGTCATGGCAAGGCTCTCAGGCGCGGTCGCAGAGCCGCACGTAGGCGAGCGTCAGCAGGAAAAGTCCGCCGAGTGCGGCGAGCCAGGTCAGATCGGTCATGGTATTGTCCTCATGGGAAAGGCCGCGGCAGCACGTGGAACAGCTCGGGCCCGGCGACGACGAACGCGAGCCCGGCCCAGAGGCAGGCGACCAGGCAGAGGCCGAGCGCGAAATCGGCGGGTGTCGCCGGTTGCTCGACCTGCCGGATGAGTAGCCGGGCCAAAGCGAGGCAGGCGCCCAGCGCTGTGATGCCGGCCAGACGGAGCGCGAATTCGGCCGGCCAGCAGCGTTCGCCGCGGCGCAGCTTGGTTGAGAGGGTGTTGAACTGCACTAGGATCCTCGCGGGTTCGAAGTGCAGCCGATGTGGGCGCAAGCCGCGTTAAGGTTCCACGGGGAGTTCAGCGCCCGGGCATAAGGAAAGCGTAAAGTTGGGGGTCGTCAGCCGAGCGGCGCGAGGATTTGCAGTCGCCAACTGCGGTTGAACGACAGTCGAACGCGCGACAGCGGCGCGAGGTCGATCGCCAGGGTCGTGGCCAGGGGGAGCGTGAGCGCATGATTGAGCGCCGCGCGTATGACCATCGGATGGGTGATCGCCCAGATGGGGCGGTCATGCGGCGCGATCTCGTCGAGCCATGCGCCGATGCGCGCCTGGACCGCGGCCAGGGTCTCGCCACCGGGCGCACCGGCAAGCGGATCTGCGAGCCATGCGGCCAGGCGCTCGGGATTGTCAGCGTGGACCTCGGCGAAGCTGCGTCCCGACCAGTCGCCATGGGCAATATCATTAAGCGCGGGCGCAATGGCCGCAGCGACACGGAGCGCCTGGGCCGTTTCGGCAGCCGCGCGCGCGGGGCTGCGAAAGACCTCGGTGCGGGACCGTGCGGAGGGCTGGCATGCTTCGGCTGCCTTGAGCCCGGCTTCGTCGAGCGGTTCGTCCGGACCGGCGAAGCCGCCCGTCCGGCCCGACCGCGTGGCGGCGGCGCAGATCAGATCGAGGGTCGTGGCCAGGGGAATCTCCAAGTGCCGATTGACGGCGGGGGACGCGGCGGCCTAGATCGCCGCAGCCTCATGGACGAAGAAGCCGGTTCAACTCCGGCACGGTCGCGCCACTGTAATCGATATCCAGCCGGATCGTCGAGAGTCAGACCTTCTCCGTGGATCTGTCAACCTTCGGGACGCGCAATCCCGCGAAGGAGAATATGCATGCAGACAACTGCCGCGCTGCTCGACGACCGCTTCATCCCCGTCCGCGGACAGGCCGCGATCCCGCTCGACGAACTGCTGCCATGGGCCGTCTTCGGCGCGCTGATCGCGATGATCTTCCTCTATTTCGTCAGCACCGAACAGGGCGCCTATGCGCTATTCGAGGGCGCTTACGTCCACGAATTCGTCCACGACGGCCGGCATCTGCTCGGCTTTCCCTGCCACTGATCGCCCGTCATGACGGGAAACCTGCTGTGGCGGGGAATGCTGGCCGGCATTCTCGCCGCCCTGCTCGCCACGCTGTTCGCGCGCGCCTTTGCCGAGCCGCAGATCGACCTCGCGATCGCTTATGAGGCTGCGCACGCGGCGCATCATGCCGGCGCGCAGGAGGCCGAACTCGTCAGCCGCGAGACGCAGAAGGGCTTCGGCCTGCTGACCGCGCTCGCGCTCTATGGCGCGGCCGTCGGCGGCATTTTTGCCTTGGTCTTCGCCTATGGCTATGGCCGGATTGCGCAGATCGGGCCGCGTAGCTTGGCCTTGGTGCTGGCGGCGCTCGCCTTTCTATTGATCGTGCTCGTGCCCGGCATCAAGTATCCGCAGACCCCGCCTGCGGTGGGACAACACGAAACCGTGGGCCTGCGCACGGCCGCCTATTTCGCGATGATCGCGCTGTCGGTCTGCGCGGCGCTGGTCGCAGCGCGGATGCGCGCGGTCCTCGCTCGGACGCTACGCGGCTTCGACGCCGGTCTGCTGGCCATTGCCGGCTACGTCGTGGTGGTTGCGCTTGGCGCCCTGCTGTTGCCGACGATCGACGAAGTGCCCGCAGACTTTCCGGCGGCTATACTGTGGAATTTCCGCCTTGCATCGCTCGGCAGCCAGTTGCTGCTCTGGACGACGATCGGCGTCCTGTTCGGCCGTTGGGCGGCGGCGACGCTCGAGCAGGACCGGTAAGGTGAGGCGTGCCGGCCAAACTCTGTCCGATCTCGAACAGGTTTGGCCCGCGACTCACCGCAACCGAATTGACCGACCGACTGGCTCATTTATTCGCGGGACCTGCCGGGAAAGCGACCCCCCGGCGCTAGTCCAACTCGGCCCCCGCTTCGGCGGGGGTATCTTTTGGATGGCCAGAGGCCTGGATCGATCGACCTTCCGATGTGCTTCTCGGCGGGCCTGTCGACCTGTCCCTATGTGCATTTTTACCGTTTCAGCCTCGTGGTTTAGCTTCGGAGGCTCCCTGCGCTTGGTTTCTAGCCCAAGCTCCCATTCGTTGCTATTCCGGAGCGGTGAGACGGATCGTTTCCGAATCCGAAAGCTCGGGATGGGCGGGTCGCTTGTTCAACAAGCCGAACAAGGTTGGTCTCTTGAATCGGGCCGTGCTGTGGCATCTGCAGCTCTGCCTGCGACTTCTCGACCGTCTTGGCTATCACGCGACCGCGGCCAACGTGTCCGCGGCGATCGACGCGCTTACCGAAGAGGCCCTGTCGGTCGACGAAATCTCGCAGATGGATCTCTACCGTGAAGAACGTGTGCGGCTGATCTTGGATTTGTTCGCCAAGCACGAGAACATCACGCGGCCCGACGACGACGATTCAAACGATGCGGAGAAAGACCTTGATCGATAGCCAGGAAGCACTCGGCCACCTGCTCGATGACGTGAAGCGCACGGCGCTGAACGGCGAGGATCCCGTGTCGGCCGCCGCGCTCTTGCTCGAGGCTGCCGAGAGCCTGCTCTCCGCCGCGGGCGAAATCGGTGCGGGCGCGTCAGAGGGGGAGAGCGTATCGAACGGTCCGCTCTATCTGGTGTCTGCGATGCAGCAGCGTGCGGCGAGCCGGGTCTACGGCGCGCGCCGCGTGCGTGATGCGGTTTTTGCCGATCCTACCCTTTTCGGCGAACCCGCCTGGGACATGCTTCTCGATCTGTTGGCGGCGCAGGGGACGAACAAGCGCATATCGGTGACAAGTGCCTGCCTCGCCTCGAACGTGCCGCTGACCACGGCGCTACGCTGGATAACGGTGCTCGAGAACAAGGGCTTGGTCGAGCGCGAGGAAGACGAGATGGACGCGCGGCGCACCTTCCTCAAGCTGACGCGCAAGGCTCGCGGTTTGCTGAGGACCTATTTCGTCGAACTGGAACGGCGCAAGCTGCTCTGAGCGCCGGGGTCAGAGCGGAAACAATTTCGTCAGCGGGATTGCCACCGCCGCGATCAGCACCAGCGCGCTGAGCGTGCCGATCGCGGCATTCTCCAGCCGCACACGGCGTTGCCGCTGTGCCTGCGCGCTCGGTCGCCGGCGCAGCACGAACTGGACGACGCAGCACCAGACCGCGAAGACCAGCGTGGGCCAGTAAACGGCCGTGCCCGATACCAGCCAATAGACGAAAGACAGACCGGTGACGAAAGCCAGCAGGCCGATGTTGACCATCGCCACGGCCGATCGCGGGTACGCGCTGGGCCTGTCGGGGCGGGGAGCGCCTGGGTTCACGGAAAGCACCACATTGGGCGGTCGACGATAACGCCAGCGATGCCCTCGGGCAATCACCGGGCTCCTCCGCTCCATGCCCAACGCCCTGGCGATAGCGTGCAGAAGACCAGATGCCAGTGTGACATAATTCCCACAAATGCTGCGAACTGTGGCGGTTGCACGACATGGACGCGCAACCTTGGACAGTGTCGCGGTTTCTAGGGGGTGATGGCTCAAGCCATTATTTCTGAAGTATTTCCAAGGATTATGTCATGAATCTATCCCGGTCCGCATCTCTCGCCGCGATCGTTGCCGCAGCGGCGGTGGCCAGCCCCGCCTGGGCGCAGAGCGAACGCGACACTCATTTCGACGGACCCTACATCTCCGCAACGATCGGTCTGGCCGCTCAGGGCAACGACCGCGCCGATACCCTGGTGTTCGACACCAACCGTGACGGTGCCTTCGGCGATACGGTGACCACCGCCGCCGGCGCCAACGCCTTCACCGGGTTCTGCCGCGGCAATGCCACGGGCGCCACGCTCGCCGCGGGCTGCACTGGCGATCGCGATCGCATCGAGTACGGCGGCCGGATCGGCTACGACAAGCGCCTGGGTGGCGGGAATTTCGTTCTCGGTGGCCTGGTCGAAGTGTCGAAGAACAATTCGATCGATTATACCACCGGCTACTCGTCGACCCCGGCAAGCTACACGGTCGCGCGCAAGATCGACCACACGATCGCCGCGCGTCTGCGCGCGGGCTATACCCCGGGCGGCGGCGCACTGTTCTATGCCACGGGCGGTGCGAGCTGGGCGAAGATCGACCACGATTTCGCCACGACCAACACGGCCAACAGCTTCACCCAGGTTGATAACGGCAAGCGCGTTTGGGGCTGGCAGGCCGGTGGTGGTGCCGAGATCATGGTGACGAACAACGTCAGCCTCGGGCTCGAGTATCTCTACAACCGTCATCGCGACAACAAGTACTACGTCGCGGTCGGCCAGGGCACCGCGCCCGCGACCAATCCGTTCCTGCTGGGCGGTGGCGGAACCAACCTGCGTCCTTCGGACACCAACTTCGACTACCACTCGCTCCGCGCGTCGCTCAGCTTCCAGTTCTGACGACCGCGCGCTACGCGCAAAAAAGAAGCCCCTCCCGGCCAACCGGGAGGGGCAGTTTTTCGGGGACGGAGTTCCGGCCGAGCAGACCGAGAGAAGGGGTGCTCCATCCCGTATTTCTCCGCAAAGGAGAAAGGGGACGCGAGCCTCAGTACCCGCGATAAGAGCCGTATTCGCCGTAGCCGCGGCGATCGTAGTAGCGATCGTCATAGCGGCGTCCGTCACGATCGTAACGGCGGCCATCACGATCCCAGTAATAGCCATCGCGATACTCGTAGCCGTTGCGGCGATAATCGTAATCACGATCACGGCGGTTGTTGTTGCTCGAAGCGGCGATCGCGCCGATCGCCAGGCCGACGATGCCCACACCGATGGCGATGGCGGCGGTGTCATTGCCGCGGCCGCGATAGTGGTCGCGCGCCATGGCCGGGCTGGCAGCGGTGAGCGCCGTGGCGGCGAGGACGGTGGCGAGCGTGGCCTTCTTGAACAGGTTCATCTCGAAAACTCCTGGCGGCGGTCCGGGGCAGGATTGCCTGGTGATCGCCGCTACAGGACTGCTTTTAGGCGACCCTCGCTGAACGGGCGCGGGATGACGCTGGCAGGTTTCGTTCAGATTTGTAGACAATTGTATGAATGAATTTCAGGCGAGATCGCGTTAGTCTCGGGCTGGTGCCGTGGAGTCGCAGGCCGCCCAGATCGCCAAGGCGATCGCGATCAGCGCGGGCAAGGTCACCGCCGGGAAGTCCCGGAGGAGGGCCGATGCGCCGCAGATGCCGACCGCCACTTCCCAGATATGGAACAGCGCATGTCCGGCGAGCCAGAAGGCCGCGGCACCCCAAAGCGAAGCGCGCCAGGCGGGCCGGGCCGATCCGGCGATGAAGGCAAGGCCGATCAGTGCGAAGATCAGGCCGATGTCGCGCACGAAATGCTGGTTGAACGGGCCGGTCGTGGTGACACCGGGAACCGCGAAATACCACGCGATCGGATCGGCGAGCATATAGGTGCCGTTTGCCGCCAGTCCGGCGCCGAACAGTGCCGCGAAGGCCGGTATCATGCCGGCCAGCGCCAGGGTGGGGGTTTCAAGTGTGTCGAGCGGGGGCGTGGCGTTCGTCATCGGGATGCTCCTTGCTGCCGCTGGCTGGCGGCCCTCGTCAGCTTGACGAAGCGGAGCGTCGCGATGTGACATCGCGCGGCGCGGCCAAAGAAAAAGGCGGCCCGGTTTCCCGCGCCGCCTTTTCTAATGTCAGGCCGCTTCCTTCTTGCGGCCGGCCTTCTTGCGCTCGTTGGGATCGAGGATCGCCTTGCGCAGACGGATGTTCTTGGGCGTGACCTCGACCATCTCGTCGTCGTCGATGTAGGCGATCGCCTGCTCGAGCGTCATGACCTTGGGCGGGGTGAGGCGGATCGCGTCGTCCTTGCCGGTCGAACGGAAGTTCGTCAGCTGCTTGGACTTCATCGGGTTGACCTCGAGGTCCTCGACCTTGGCGTTCTCGCCGATGATCATGCCCTCGTAGAGCGCCTCGCCGACGCCGACGAACAGGATGCCGCGCTCTTCGAGCGGGCCCAGGGCATAGGCCACGGCTTCACCGTTGCCGTTCGAGATCAGAACGCCGTTCTTGCGGCCTTCGATCTTGCCCTTGTGCGGGCCGTACTTCTCGAACAGGCGGTTCATGATGCCGGTGCCGCGCGTGTCCGAGAGGAACTCGCCGTGGTAGCCGATCAGGCCGCGGCTGGGCGCCGAGAAGGTGATGCGGGTCTTGCCGCCGCCCGAGGGACGCATGTCGGTCATCTCGGCCTTGCGCTGGTTCATCTTGTCAACGACCGTGCCCGAGTGCTCGTCGTCCACGTCGATGACGACGATTTCGTAAGGCTCGGTGCGCTTGCCGTCTTCGTCGGTGCCGAACAGCACGCGCGGGCGGCTGATGCCGAGCTCGAAGCCCTCGCGGCGCATTGTCTCGATCAGCACGCCGAGCTGAAGCTCGCCGCGGCCGGCGACTTCGAAGCTGTCCTTGTCGGCGCTCTCGGTGACCTTGATCGCGACGTTCGATTCGGCTTCGCGATTCAGACGATCGCGGATCATGCGGCTGGTGACCTTGTCACCCTCGCGACCCGCCATCGGGCTGTCGTTCACCGCGAAGCGCATCGACAGGGTCGGCGGATCGATAGGCTGCGCCTGGATCGCTTCGGTCACCGAAGTGTCGGCGATCGTGTTCGACACGGTGGCGACGGTCAGACCGGCCAGCGAGATGATGTCGCCCGCCTTGGCTTCGTCGACCGGGACGCGGTCGAGGCCGCGGAAGGTCATGATCTTGGAGGCGCGACCGGTCTCGATCACCTTGCCGTCCATGTCGAGCGCGTGGATCGGCTGGTTGGCCTTGACCGTGCCCGACTGGACGCGGCCGGTGAGCACGCGGCCCAGGAAGTTGTCGCGATCGAGCAGCGTCACGAGGAAGCTGAACGGCGCGTCGGCATCGAGCGCCGGCGGCGGCACGTGGTCGACGATCTTCTGGAACATCGGCTCGAGCGTGCCTTCGCGGCGCTGCGGGTCGTCGCTGCAATAGCCGTTGCGGCCCGAGGCGTAGAGCACGGGGAAGTCGAGCTGCTCGTCGGTGGCTTCGAGCGTGACGAACAGATCGAACACCTCGTCGAGCACTTCCTGGATGCGCTCGTCGGGACGGTCGACCTTGTTGACGACGACGATCGGCTTGAGGCCAAGCGCCAGAGCCTTGCCGGTCACGAACTTGGTCTGCGGCATCGCGCCTTCGGAGCTGTCGACCAGCAGGATCACGCCGTCGACCATCGAGAGGATGCGCTCCACCTCGCCGCCGAAATCGGCGTGGCCCGGAGTGTCGACGATGTTGATGCGCGTGCCGTTCCACTCGATCGAGGTCGGCTTCGCGAGAATCGTGATGCCGCGCTCTTTCTCGAGGTCGTTCGAGTCCATCGCGCGCTCTTCGACGCGCTGGTTGTCGCGGAAGGTGCCGGACTGGCGGAAAAGCTGGTCGACGAGGGTGGTCTTGCCGTGGTCGACGTGCGCGATAATCGCAATATTGCGCAGGGGAAGCGGGGCGGACATGCGGAGGTTTCCAGTTATGGGAGCTAAGGCGAGCGCCTGTTGCGCTGCAACACGGCGCGCCCCTATCCGAAATGACCCTCCACGGCAAGTCGCGGATTGCTTATGCGCATGTGGGCATTGGGTGACACTAATGTGCAAAAACCGTGGCAGGGATGCGCTCTACCTATCGAAAAATTAGGAATCTTATGATTAAAGTCCTGACTAAGGGAGCTCGTGTACGCGCAAGGCACAGTGCCGGCGCGGCTCCCCTTGGAGAGAGGGCTCGCTTATGACGTCATCCTCGGTTGGCTTTACCGCTTCCGCTCGCGCCGCGTTTTTTTCCACGGTAGCGGTGTTAACCTTTGGTCTTCCCAGCGTGGCTTTGGCGCAAGACGCGCAAGGAGCCGAAGAAGCACAGCCGGCCGGCGATTTACCCTCCGATGACTTCGGCAATGCCAACGAGATCGTCGTCACCGCGACCAAGCGCGAACAGACGCTGCAGGAAGTGCCGGTGGCGGTCACGGTCGCCACGGCGGCGCAGATCGAGCGCGAATTCATCCGCGACCTCAAGGACCTGGGCTCGATCGTCCCCTCGCTGCGCGTCGGTGAGCGGCAGAGCTCAGCCAACACCAACTTCTTCATTCGCGGCTTCGGCAACGGCGCGAACAATGCCGGCATCGAACCCTCGGTCGGCGTGTTCATCGATGGCGTCTACCGCTCGCGCACCGCGGCGCAGATTTCGGACCTTCCCGACCTCGAGCGGATCGAGGTGCTGCGCGGGCCGCAATCGACGCTGTTCGGCAAGAACGCCTCGGCCGGCGTGATCTCGATCTCGACGCAGAAGCCCAAGTTCGAATTCGGCGGCAACGTCGAGGCGTCTTACGGCAACTACAATGCGGTGGTGGTCAAAGGCGTGGTCACCGGGCCGCTGTCCGACACGATCGCGGCGAGCCTCTCGGGCGGCTACAACCGCCGCGACGGCTACAACAAGGACCTCAATACCGGCGCCAAGCTGGGCGACCGCGATCGCTGGTTCGCGCGCGGGCAGCTGCTGTTCCAGCCCGACAGCCAGCTCTCGGTCCGCCTGATCGCCGACTACGGCAAGATCGACGAGGTCTGCTGCGGCGTGGTCAATGTCCGCCAGTCGGCGGCGACCAATGCGATCCGCGCCGTGGGCGGCAACGTCAACGCGCCGGCCGATCGCTTCTCGAACGAGGTCTACAACAACATCATTCCGGTCAACAAGATTGAGAACTACGGCTTCTCGGGCCAGATCGACTACGAAGTCGGCCCGATGACTCTGACCTCGATCACGTCCTACCGCAACACCGACTCGTTCAGCGACTACGACGCCGACTTCACCAGCGCCGACATCGTGCGGACCAATGCCTCGGACACGCGGATCAAGACGTTCACCCAGGAATTCCGCGCCTCGGCCTCGATCGCCGACAAGCTGACCGCGCTGGTCGGCGCCTATTACTTCAACGAGAAGATCGCCCAGGACGGCGCAATCCAGTGGGGGACCCAGGCGCGGCCCTATCTCGACCTGCTGGTGCGCGGTCAGTCGAACAATGCCTTCACTATCGCCGGGCTCGAGAACCTGTTCGGCACCCTGCAGGGCAATCCCGCGCTCTACACCAATCGCTTCTTCACCGCCGGGCAGGGGCTGGCCGAGTCCTACCGTCTCAAGAACGAGGCGATCTCGATCTTCGGCCAGTTCGACGTCAAGCTGGGTGACCGCCTGACCCTGACCGCCGGCGTCAACTACACGCACGACAAGAAGAACTTCGCGACGAACGTTACCTCGAACGACGTCTTCGCCGGGCTCAACCTTCCGGCGCTGCGCACCGCGGCGACCAATGCGGCGATCGCGCAGACCGTCGGCGGCCTGATCGGCGCGCCCGGGGGCTTCGCTTCGGCCGCGCAGATCGGCGCTTTCGCCGCGGGCAATCCCACCGCGTTCAACGCGATCTCGACCGGCGCGAACACCCAGACCGCGGCGCTGCTCAACCTGCGCGCGCTGCAGTTCCTGCCGCCGTTTCTCAACCTGCCCAATTCGGTCGAGAACGGCCGTGCGCGCGACAACAACGTCTCCTGGACCGCGCGTGCATCCTATGATCTGACCGACACGATGAACGTCTATGCCGGCGTCGCGACGGGCTTCAAGGCCAGCTCGGTCAACCTCTCGCGCGACAGCCGCCCACCGCTTTCGGCGCAGGCGGGGATCCAGGCGGCGGGCATCGGCGTGGTCAACCAGACCTATGGCAGCCGCTTTGCGAGCCCCGAGAAGGCGACGTCCTATGAGGCCGGCATCAAGGCCAACTGGGGCCTGGCGACGGCGAACGTGGCGGTGTTCAAGCAGTCGATCCGCGGCTTCCAATCGAACATCTTCACCGGCACCGGCTTCTTCCTCGGCAATGCCGGCAAGCAGTCGGTCTTCGGCATCGAGTTCGAAGGCACGGTCAAGCCCGCCAAGGGCCTGACGCTGGGCCTGTCAATGACCTACCTCGATCCCAAGTACAACGACTTCAAGAACTCGGCCTTCGGCGATGCCACGGGCATTACCCCCGCTGATATCCCGCCGATCTCTTCGACCTTCACCGTCACCTACGATCACGAGTTCAACAACGGCGATCACCTGATCCTCTACGGCGACTACCACTACGAGAGCGAAGTGCAGACGGTCGAGGGCCTGCCCGCCTTCATCGTGCGCGATCCGGTGACGGGCGCGGCCAACTACCAGCCGGGCCTCGACGCGGCGCGTCCGTTCAAGCGCGAGGTCAGCGATCTCAACAGTTCGATCACCTATGCGATGCAGAACGGGCTCGAACTGTCGGTCTGGGGCCGCAACCTGCTCGACAACCGCTATCTCAACGTGATCTTCGATTCGGTGGCGCAGTCGGGCTCGGTCTCGGCCTATACCAACCAGCCGCGCACCTATGGCGTCGCGGCGCGCTTCCGCTGGTAGGGTGCGGCGCGGATCGTGAAACGGGAAGGGGGCCTCGCGGCCCCCTTTTTCGTTGCGACGGAAGCGGATGTGTGGTGGCTTGAAGGTCTATTCTGGGTTCGGAGGAAAGGGGACGACACCATGGAATGGATGCTGATGCCGTATCGCAAGTTGTATCGCCTTATCGAGGGGCGATCTTCGCGGCAGGAATTCTGGATGTTCGTGCTGCTCAACCTGATCGTGGCGGTGGTCTTCATCGGGCTGTTCGCGACCATGATCGGCGGCGCGGCCTTCGCGAGCAGCGGCGGCAATCTCAGCGATCTCGGCGCAGCCTTCGCGGGCGTCGGTTTCGTGACGATGATCCTGCTGCTCGTACCGATGTACGTCTGGGTACTGCTGACCGCGGTCGCTTCCTTCGCGGTGACGATCCGGCGGTTCCACGACCTCAATCTCTCGGGCTGGGTCTACCTGCCCTTCGTCATCCTCGGCGCCGTGCCGCTGCTCAACTTCCTCGTCTGGATCGCGCTGATCGTGGTCATGTGCCTCAAGGGCACGAGTGGCCCGAACAGGTATGGCGATGATCCGACCCAGCCGACCAGCGCGGCGGTCTTCGCCTGACCGCGTCGGGTCGCGATACGATATCTTCACCGCCCGTCGAGGCTTCTACGACATAAGGGGGACTTATGCTGGAATGGATGATTCTGCCGCTCAAGCGCTACGCCGACTTCAAGGGACGCTCGCGTCGCAAGGAGTTCTGGAGCTGGATTCTGTTCAATGTCATCGTGCTGATCGTACTGATGGCGATCGTCTTCGGAACGGGTTTCTCGACCGCGGCGATCTTGGCCGATCCGGGTAATCCGCTCGCGGTCTATGGTTCGCTGTTCAGTGGCACCGGCGTGTTGCTGCTGATCTGGGGCCTGGCGACCTTCATCCCGAATATCGCGGTCACCGTGCGCCGCCTGCATGATCGCGACATGTCGGGCTGGTGGTACCTCGGCTTCTTCATCGCCGGGTTCATTCCCTTCGTGAACATGATCTCGGGTATCGCCCTGATCGTACTCATGTTCCTCGACGGCACGCGCGGCCCCAACCGCTTCGGACCCGATCCCAAGGATCCGACGAGCGCGGCGGTCTTCGCCTAAAGCTCGCGCAGCGCCTGCGCCGGTTTCGCCCGCAACAGCGGTAGCGAGCCGGCCAGCGCGAAGCCCAGGACCAGGACGAGGCCCGTGCCGAGCACCGCGAGGATCCAGGTCCAGTCGGGCAGCCAGTCGAACTCGAACATCTGGGTGACGATCGCCCAGGCCACGCCGCTGCCGAGCGCCAGCGCGACAAGCGCGAGCGTGCCGGCGAGCAGGCCGTATTCGGCCATCTGCAGCAGCAGCAATTGCTTCCGGCTCGCGCCGAGCACGCGCAGGATCACGTTGTCGTAGGTCCGGCTCGCGCGCGCCGCGGCGATCGCGCCGAGCAGCACGGCCAGGCCCGCGAGCACCGCGACCGAAGCCGCTGCGAGGATCGCGGTCGACATCTGGCCCAGCAGCGCGCGCGCCTCGCGCAGGATGCCGCCGGTCTCGACCACCGAGGTTGCGGGGAAGGCCTGGGCCAGCTTGCGCAGCAACCCGGCCTTGCTCTCGCCGGCGGGCACGTCGATCGTCGCGGCAAGGTTGTGCGGCGCGTCGGCCAGCGTGTTGGGCGAGAACACCAGCACGTAGTTGAAGCCCATGTTCTCCCAGTCGAGCCGGCGGAACGAGGCGATCGTCGCGGTGCGCTCGACGCCGAGCACGGCGATCGTGATCCGGTCGCCGAGCTTGAGGCCCACCGCGGTCGCCAGTTCCTCGTCGACCGAGACCAGCGGCGGGCCGGCATAGGCCTTGGGCCACCACTTGCCGGCGACCAGCGAATTGCCCTCGGGCACCTCCTCCGCATAGGTCAGGCCGCGCTCGCCGCGCAGGGCCCAGCCCTTTTCGGGGATCGTCTTGAGATCGGCGACGCGCGTCATCCGGCCCTCGGGACCATAGGCGATGATCGCGCCGCGCAGCGCCGGTACCGTGCGGATCTTCGCGCGCGGCAGCACCTCGTGCACGGCCTGCTCGAAAGCCCCGACTCGGTCCTTGGGCACGTCGAGCACGAAGTAGTCGGGCGCGCGCTGCGGGATGCGCTTGGCGATGTTTGCCTCGAGGCTCGTCTGGATCGCCGCGAGCAGGACGAAGGCCGAGAGCCCGAAGCCGAGCGCGGTGACGAGTGCGCCGGTCTGCGCGCCGGGACGGTGCAGGTTGGCCAGGCCCGCGCGCAGCAGCGGCCCGCGCGGTCGCGGCAGGCGCGCGGCCAGGCGACGGATCGCCCAGCCGAGCCCGCCGAGCAGGATCAATACGCCGGCGGTGCCCGCGAGGAACAGCGCGGTGATCTTGATTTGCGCGGCGCTGACGAGCGCCAGGGCGACGATCGCGGCGAGGCCAAGCCCGACGGGCAGCAGCACGGCCTTGCGCGGCAGGGCCAGCGGCGAGACGCGCGCGCGCATCAGCGCCATGGGGGGGAAGGCGCGCGCGCGGGCCAGAGGCGGCGCGGCGAAGATCAGCGCGACGAGCAGGCCGTAAAGCGCAGCGGTGATCAGCGCACCCGGCGCGAAGACGAATCCTGCGGTCACCGGCAGCAGGGTGCCCAGCGCGCCGGCGAGCAGCGGCGTCACCAGCACCCCGGCGATCAGGCCCGCGACACTGCCCGCCAGCGCTGCGGCGCCGATCTGCAGCACGTAGATCCGCGCGATGTCGCCGCTCGTCGCGCCGAGCACCTTGAGCGTGGCGATGCTCGTACGGCGGGCTTCGAGATAGGACGAGACGCCGCCGCCGATGCCGATGCCGGCGATCGCCAGCGCGGCGAGGCCGACGAGCACGAGGAACTCGCCCATGCGCGAGACGAAACGCTCGGCCCCCGGCGAGGCGCGGTCGCGCGTGCGGAAGTTGAAGCCGGCGTCGGGGAAACGCTTCTGGAGATCATCGACCGTGGTCTGGGGATCGCGGTCGGTCGGCAGAGCCACGCGGACCTTGCTGCGGAACATCGCGCCGGGCGCCGTCAGCCCCGCCTGCTCGGGCACTTTATCACGGACGATCGCGACGGTGCCGAGCGACAGGCCTTCGCTGAGCCGGTCGGGCTCGTCGTCGATCACGCCCTCCACGGTCAGGCTCTGGCCGCCGATCGTGACGCGATCGCCGACCTTGACCCCGAGCCGCTCGGCCGCACCCTCGGCGAGCCAAGTGCCGGTGTCGCTGGGGGCGCCGACCTCGCGCCCGTCCTTGAGCCGCAGCTTGCCGACCAGCGGCCAGCGTTCGTCGACGGCCTTGAGCTCGACGGGGGCGAAGCTGTCGTTGGCCGATGCCATCGCCTGCATGCGCGTGCCGCTCGACACGCGACCGAGCGCGGCCAGCGCCTGTCGCTCGCCGCGATTCAGGCCGCGCTGCCAGACTTGGACCTCGATGTCGCCGCCCAGGATTGCGCGCCCGCGCGTCGCCAGCTCGCGCTCGATCGAGCCCGTCAGGGTGCCGATCGCGGCGATCGCGCCGACGCCGAGGAACAGGCAGACGAGCAGCAGCCGCAGGCCTCGAAACCGCGCATTGAGATCGCGCCGGGCGATCCGCCAGGCCGTCGACCAGGGGAGGGGAACTGCGTTCACGCGGCGGTATCGCTCGCGATTCTGCCGTCGCCTATCGTCACCACGCGCTCGCAGTGGTCGGCGAGCGCGGTGTCGTGGGTGATGATGACCAAGGTCGCCTGGGTCTCGGCGCGGCGGGCGAAGAGCAGGTCGATGATGTCCGCCCCGGTCGCGGCGTCGAGGTTGCCCGTGGGTTCGTCGGCGAAGATCAGGGTGGGGCGCGGGGCGATGGCGCGGGCGATGGCGACGCGCTGCTGCTCGCCGCCCGAAAGCTGCGCCGGATAGTGCGTGAGCCGGTGGCCTAGGCCGACCGCGGTCAGCTCGGCCGCGGCGCGTTCCTGTGCGTCGGGCATGCCGGCCAGTTCCATCGGCGTGGCGACGTTCTCGAGCGCGGTCATCGTCGGCAGCAGGTGGAAGGCCTGGAGCACGATCCCGATGCGGCCGCGGCGCGCACGGGCCAGGCCGTCTTCGTCTAGCTTGCCAAAATCCTCGCCGGCGACCGCCAGGTGCCCCGAGCTGGCGCGTTCGAGCCCCGAGAGCACGGCCATCAGCGAACTCTTGCCCGAGCCCGAGGGCCCGAGCAGCGCGAGGGTCTGCCCCTGCGGCACGGTGAGATCGAGCCCCTTGAGGATGGCGACCGCGCTCTCGCCGCTACCGAGAGTGAGGGTCAGGTTCTGCGCCGAAATGGCGGGCTGGGGGCTTGTCACCACGGGGAGATGGCATAGCTATGCGGCGTCGGGCAAGGAGACATCTGTATGAAATTGTACGCGGCTTCGCTCTTTACAACCGCGCTGCTCCTGGCGGGATGCGGATCGAGCGAGCCCAAGCCGGTACCGTCGCCCAGCGAGGAGCAGAGCGTCGATGCCCGGCCCGAGATCCCGGTGATGGGGCAGGAAGTGCGGATACTCGCGCTCGGCGACAGCCTGTTCGCGGGCTACGGCCTCGCCTCGAACCAGGCCTACCCGGTCAAGCTCGAAGCCGCGCTGCGCGCGCGGGGCGTAAACGCGCGGATCGCCAATTCGGGGGTTTCGGGCAACACCACGGCCGAGGGCCGCGCGCGGCTGGCCTTCGCGCTCGACAACCAGGAGCGCAAGCCCGACCTCGTCATCATCAGCCTCGGGGGCAACGATCTGCTGCGCGGCCTGCCACCCGAGCAGACGCGCGACAACCTCGACGCGATCCTGAGCGAGCTCGACAAGCGCGGGATCAAGGCGGTCATCATGGGGCTGCTGGCGCCGCCGAACATGGGCGCCGACTATCGCGCCAAGTTCGATCCGATCTATCCGGCGTTGGCGAAAAAGCACGAGGCCGTGCTCGTGCCCTTCTTCCTCCAGGCGGTGATCGACCGGCCCGACCTGGTCCAGCAGGACCACATCCACCCGACCGCGCAGGGCCTCGAAGCGATCGTCGCGGCGACGGTCGAGCAGGTGGCCGGTGCCTTGCCCGCTACGACAGCCGCTCCACCGCCCCCTCGCTGACGCGCCAGACCGCCGCTTCGGCGGCGATCGCGGCGAAGGGTGGCAGTTCGGTCCCGGTCAGCCAGACCTGCGCGCCGCCCGCGCGCAGCCGGTCGAACAGCGCCTCGCGGCGGACGGGGTCGAGATGCGCGGCGACCTCGTCGAGCAGCAGCAGGCGCGGGCGCGCGGCATCATTCGATATATCGAGATCGAGCCCGGCGTGGGCGAGGGTGATCGCGATCAGCATGGCCTTCTGCTCGCCGGTCGAGCAGTCGGCGGCGGGCTGGTCCTTTCCCGCCATGGTCACGGCCAGTTCGTCGCGGTGCGGGCCCACCAGAGTGCGCTGTGCTGCGCGGTCGCGGCGGCGGCCTTCAGCGAGCGCGCGCGCGAGCGCGGCCTGGTCGAGCGGGCCGCCGGGGACATAGGTCAGCGAGGGCCGCGCGAAAGGCGCCTCGGGCAGGGCGAGCAGCGCCGCCTGCAGCCGTTCGACCAGCCGCGCGCGCGCCTGGGCCACGGCTGCGCCGGTCTCGGCGACCTGCGCCTCGATCGCGTCGAGCCAGGTCGGATCGGGTTCGGCATCGTCGGACAGCAGCCGGTTGCGTTCGCGCAATGCCGCCTCGAGCCGCGCGGCGTTGCGTGCGTGCGCGGGTTCGAGCGCGAGCACCAGCCGGTCGAGGAAGCGCCGCCGCGCGCCTGCGCCTTCGGCGAAGAGCCGGTCCATTGCCGGGGTCAGCCAGCCGATCGCCAGCCATTCGCCGAGCCGCACCGCCGGCGCCTCGGCCTGATTGACCTGGACCAGCCGACGCCCCGGCCGCTCGGCCGTGGTGCCCGTGCCGAGCCGCACGGGGCCGGTCGGCGTGTCCAGCTCGGCGCTGATCGCGAAGCCGCCTGCGCCGTTCTGCGATGGCATGTCGGCGAGCTGCGCGCGGCGCAGGCCGCGGCCCGGCGCGAACAGCGAGATTGCCTCGAGCACATTGGTCTTGCCCGCGCCGTTCTCGCCGACGAGCAGGTTGAACGCATGGGTGCCCTCGATCCGCGTTTCGTGGTGGTTGCGGAAGTCGGACAGCAGGATGCGATCGAGCGCCATCGTGGCGATATGGGGTGCTAGACCGATTCCGTCTTGGCGAAAGGCGAGAACTCGGTGTCGGTATCGAACACGTCGACGCCTTCGCGGTTCTTGAGCCAGCCGACGACGGCATAGGTCGCGGGGGTCAGGATCACTTCCCAGGCGACCTTCATCGCCCAGTTGGTGACCATCACCATGACCACGTCGTGCGTTTCCCAGATGCCGAGGAAGGCGATCGGGTAGAACAGCACGGAGTCCACCGCCTGGCCGAACACGGTCGAGCCGATCGTGCGGCTCCAGAGGTGCTTGCCCTGGGTGAAGACCTTCATCTTGGCCATGACGAAGGCGTTGACGAATTCGCCCGCCCAGAAGGCGATGACCGAGGCGAGGACGATGCGCCAGGTCGAGCCGAAGACCGAGACGTAGGTCGACTGGCAGACCGTGCCCGGCTCGAGCCCCAATGCGGCGAAGACCGGATCGCCGCTCGAGGCGCAGCCCCAGCTCGGCGCGGGCGGCATGGCGACGACGACGTAGCTCATGAAGGCCATGAAGATCAGCGCGGCGGTGCCCGCCCAGACGCAGCGACGCGCGTTGGCATAGCCGTAGACCTCGGTCAGCACGTCGCCGAGCACATAGGATACGGGGAAGAACAGGATGCCTGCGCCGAAGGTGAAGCCCCAGACGGTCGCGAGCTTGGCCGCGCCGATCAGGTTCGACAGCAGCAGGATCGCGACGAAGGCCGCCATGGCATATTCGAAGTAGCGGAAGTGCCGGCGCGCGCCGGAACTGCCCTCGATGCGGGAAAGCGGCTGATCCATGGCGCTTGCCTAACCTGTCTTTTCGACCTCGCAAAGCATCTGCGCGAAACTGCGCACATCTTCGAGAAAGAGTTGGGGCACTTCGATCGCCGGATAGTGTCCGCCCTGGGCGAGCGCGGTCCAGCGGACGATGTTGTAGTGCCGCTCGGCCCAGGGCCGCGGGATCATCACCAGCTCGGCGGTGAAATGCGCGATCGCGGTCGGCACGCTGACGAAGCGCTCGGGCACGGGATCGTGCACGGCTTCGCGGTAGAGCATCTGCGACGAAGCCGTGGTGCCGGTGAACCAGTAGAGCGCGGTGGTCGCGACGATCCAGTCGGGTGCCAGGCCGGGATTCCCTGGCAAGGACGGGTCCGCCCAGTCGCGCAGCCGCTCGCCGAGCCAGGCGAGCAGGCCGGCGGGGGAATCGTTGAGACCATGCGCGATCGATAGCGGGGCTTGCGCCACCAGGTTGAAATGCGGCGCGCGCAGCAGGCCGGCATAGATGTCGGCGAGCGCCTGGTCCGCGGGCGAGAGCACCACGCCGGCCTCGGCCGGCGGCGGGCTGCCGTTGACCGAGTTGAGGTGCAGGCCGATCACCCGCTCTGGCCAGTCGCGCGCGATCTCGGTGCCGATCCCGCTACCCCAGTTGCCGCCCTGGATCAGGAAACGCTCGTAGCCGAGCCGCGTCATCAACTCTGCCAGCTGTACGGCGATGCGGCGCGGCGAGACGCCGGGACGCGTGGTCGACCAACCGTAGCCGGGCAGCGAGGGCACGATCACGTGGAAGGCCGGCGCGTCACCCGCGGGCTCGGCCAGCGGCTCGCAGAGCGGCAGGAATTCGAGCACGGAACTCGGCCAGCCGTGGAGCAGAAGCAGCGGCACGGCATCGGCGCGCGACGAGCGGCGGTGGATCGCGTGGATCTCCAGCCCGTCGATGTCGGCGAGAATCTGCGGCTCGACATTGAGCCGCGCCTCGACCGCGCGCCAGTCGAAGCGCTCCGCCCAATGAGCGCAGAGCGCTTGGACGAAGGCCAGTTCGGCGCCATAGCCGGACGCGCCGCCGGTGGGATCGTCCAGCCAGCGCGTGGCCGTCAGCCGCCGTTGCAGGTCGGCGAGCGCCGTCTCCTCGACCCGAACCGTGAACGCTCGCACCGCTTGCCCCCTCCGCTCGTTATGCCCCGCGATGGACCCTATCCCGGTTTGCGCGATAGGCGAAGGCCGCTATGAGATGCGGTGACGCGCCCGTAGCTCAACTGGATAGAGTCCCCGCCTTCTAAGCGGGTTGTTGCAGGTTCGAACCCTGCCGGGCGCGCCATTCCGGGCACTCGCTGAAGGACTGCGTCGCCGCATGAATTTCGTTCAGTGGCTGAATTCGCTCGATGAGTTCCTCTACGAGCTGATGAGCTGGATCGTGTTCTTCCCGGTCACGATGGGCAAGATCCTGCGCCACCCGCTGCAGACGATGGAATATGCCGAAGCGCAGCTCTCTTTGGCGCAGGACGACCAGTATCGCGCCGCGGTCAGTCCGCCGGTGTTCCTGATCCTGACCTTGATGGTCTGCCAGGCACTCGAACTGACCGTATTCGGCGTCAATCCCGTAGTGGCGAGCAAGCATGGCCTGGCTGCGCTGGTCAACGACAACACCACGCTTCTGCTGCTGCGTCTTATGCTGTTCGGGATGTTTCCGCTGGTGCTGGCCACCCGCATGGTGCGCAAGAGCGCGCTGGACCTCGACCGCGAGACGCTGAAGGCTCCGTTCTACGCGCAATGCTATGCGGTGGCGCCTTTCGCGCTGATGCTGAGCATCGGCGCGAGCATCACGCACCTGCCGATCGCGACGGCACCCGCGATCGGCCTCGGCATCGTTGCGGCGGCCTTCCTGTTCTACGGCCTGCTGCAGGTGCGCTGGTTTGCGATCAAGCTCGAACAGTCGCTTGCAAAGGCGATGTTGATCGCGTCGATCGGGCTGATCGAATCGATCGTCTTCACCTTCGTCATCGCGGCGTTGTTCGCGTTCTAGCTAAGGCCTGATCGAACCCGATCTGGCGTGCTACTTCTTGCGCGCCTTCCGGGCGGCATAGCGCGCGTCGCGGGCGGCCTTGCGCTCTGCTTCGGTCTTTTCAGGCTTCGCCGCCTCGTTGGCCTCGGCCTCGGCTTCAGCCTGGGCCTGAGCCTCGGCTTCAGCGCGACGGGCCTCGAGCTTCGCTTCGCGCTCGGCCTTGGCGGCCTGGGCCTTTTCCACGCGCTCGGCCTCGCGCTGGCGCGCCTTGGCCACGCGTTCGGCCTGCTCGGCCGGATCGACCGCGGGCTTCGCCTTCAATTTCGCCAGTGCCTTGGCTCGCGCCTGGGCTGCGGCCGCTACTCTATCCTGGAATCCAGGTTCTCTATATCCTGCCATCGCGCGCGCCTTTCCACGATTTTGCGGCAATTGTGAAGCGGGGATCGATCGTTCGCATCATCTTGGCGGTGTTCGCCCACCGCGCCGGCGAACGTTGCGCGACCCAGGTGTTTCTACGGAGGGCGGTGAAAGGGCGACGTCCACCATACTGCAACTAGGTAAATCCCCGGGAAACCACGCCAAGTGCGGATGGCGGCAACCGGGATTCATTTTTACATGAAGAAGGCCGTTTATCTGCTCGCGGGAGCCTCGCTGCTCCACGCCCTGCCGGCGCTCGCTCAGTCGACGCCCACCCAGACCGCACCTGTCGTCACCGCCAAGCCTCAGGCGGAGAATGCCCACCAGGAGGTGTTCTCCACCGGCGTCGCCAAGGGCCGCGACCGGCTCGACAGTGCCACCTCCACCAGCGCGCTGCGTGGCAGCGAGGCCGAAAAGCTCGGCCCGCGCCCGCTCGCCGACATCTTGCGCACGATGCCGGGCCTACGCGTCGAGTCGGGCATCGGCGAGGGCAATGCCAATTATACCGTCCGCGGCCTGCCGCTGGCGGCCGGCGGCTCGAAGTACATGCAGATCCAGGAAGACGGCCTGCCGGTCATCGAGTTCGGCGACTTCTTTAACTTCGGTGCCGACGTCTTCTCGCGCGCTGATTTCAACCTCGCGCAGATCGAGTCGATCCGCGGAGGTTCGGCCTCGACCTTCGCATCGGATTCGCCGGGCGGCCTGATCAATCTGATCTCCAAGACCGGTGAGACCCAAGGTGGTTCGATCCAGTTCACCAAGGGCCTCGACTATGGCGAGAACCGCTTCGACGCCGACTATGGCGGCAAGCTGAGCGAGAGCCTGCGCTTCCACGTTGGCGGCTTCTATCGCTGGGGCGAGGGGCCGCGGACCATCGGCTTCACCGGCTACAAGGGCGGCCAGATCCGCGCGAACATCACCAAGCAGTTCAGCAACGGCTACATCCGCCTGCACGGCAAGTACCTCGACGACCGCTCGCCGACCTTCGCGCCCTATTTCTTCAAGCTGACGGGCACCGACAGCGATCCGACGATCGCCAACCTGCCGGGCTTCGACATCCGCAAGGATTCGGTGCTCTCGCCCTACATCGGCCCGGTGGTCACGCTCGACGGCGAGAACAAGCTGCAGAAGTTCCCGCTCAAGTACGGCATGCACCCCGTGTCGAAATCGGTGGGTATCGAGGCGCAGTTCGAAGTGGCCGGTTTCACCCTGACCGACCGTGCGCGCTATTCGGCGAACAAGGGCGATTTCCTGCGCGTGTTCCCGAACACCGCCGACACGGTCACCGCCTTCGCCGCCTCGCAGGCCGGCGCTGGCGCGATCGCGCGCTATGCCAGCGGGCCGAATGCGGGCCAGCTCGTCCCGACTAATGCCAACGGCAACGGCCTGCTCGCGCTGTTCTACATGGCCGAGACGCGCGCGCGCAGCCTCGACAACTTCACCAACGACTTCCGCGCGACGCGCGTCTGGCGCGTGGGCGAGGGCAACCTCACCGTCACCGCCGGCCTCTACAAGGCGATCCAGACGCTCAAGTCGGAATGGCTGCATTCGGCCTTCGACGCCGACGTCGCGGGCGACGCCCAGACGGCGATGGTCAACGTGACCAGCGTCGCCGGCGTGCCGCAGACGGTCGACGGCTACTATGCCTACGGCCGCGGTCGGACGAGCAAGTTCCGCCGCATCTTCGACGTGAAGTACAACATCACCGCGCCCTATGCCTCGGTGAACTACCACGTCGGCAAGGTCGCGATCGGCGGCAGCCTGCGCTACGACAGCGGTCGCGTGCGCGGCCAGCTGTTCGGCGCCGACCTCGAAGGCGGCCGTGTCGGCCTCGTCACGCAGGACATGAACGGCGACGGCGTGATCACCGCGCCCGAGCGCAGCGTCGCCTTCCTGCCGCTGACCCAGCCCGCGCCGGTGAACTACAACTACGGCTACCTCAGCTATTCGGCGGGCGTGAACTATCGTATCGCCGAACAGCTTTCGGCCTTCGCGCGCTACAGCCGCGGCGGCCGTGCCAATGCCGACAAGATCCTGTTCACGCCGATCGTCAGCACGGTCGACGGAAGCGTCGCCGACAGCAAGGACAAGTACGACGAGGTTCGCCAGCTCGAAGGCGGCTTCAAGTTCCGCACCTCTAACGCGACCCTGAACGGCACGGCCTTCCTGGCCCATGCCGACGATCACAACGTGCTCAACGGTTCGGCCAACCGGACCTTCCGCTCCTATCGCGCCTACGGTCTGGAGCTGGAGGGCGGCTATCGCACCGGCCCGTTCAGCGTGACCGCAGGGGCGACCTATACCAAGGCCAAGATCACCGAGGACAAGCTCGATCCGACCTTGACCGGCAAGGAACCGCGTCACCAGCCGGCCTGGACTCTGCAGGCGACGCCGCAGTACGAGACCGAACTGTTCACCGTCGGTGCGAACGTGGTGACGATCACCAGCTCCTATGCGCAGGACAGCAACCTGCTCAAGATGCCGGGCTTCACCGTGGTCAACGCCTTCGTCCAGATCCGTCCGGTCGAGCGCGTGCAATTGATGGTCAACGCCTACAACCTGTTCGACAAGATCGGCTTCTTCGAGATCTCGCAGAGCACCGTGCCCGCCAACGGCATCGGCACGGGCCGGGCGATCAACGGCCGGACGATCTCGGCCGCACTGCGCTACGACTTCTGATGTAACGCATGGGGCCGGTGTTGCCGGCCCCATGCGGGAAGGTGGCCTATCAGGCCGTGGCTGCGATCGGCGCCACGTCGTCGATCCAAGCCAGGGCAGCGTCCAGAGCCTGCTGGCGATGCTCTGGACCGATGGCCACGCCTTCGGCGATCACGATTTCAGGAGCGGTGATCCCCGCGAAGCCGAGCATGGCGCGCAGGTGGCTTTCGGCGTGCTCGTTCGCCTCGCCCGGGCTCGCCTTGCCATAATACCCGCCGCGCGAAGCGGCGACGATGACGCGCTTGTCGCCGGCCAAGCCTTCGGGCCCGGTTTCGGTGTAGCGGAAGGTCCGGCCAGCGATCAGGATGTGGTCGAACCAGGCCTTGAGCTGGCTGGGAATGCCGAAATTGTACATCGGCACGCCGATCACGACGACGTCGGCCGACAGAAATTCTTCCAGCACGGCTTCGCCCTCGGCGCTGCCGAAGCGGGCGAGCGTCAGGTGCGGCAGCGGATCGGCGGCGAGATCGCGATAGGTGACCGCGGCGGCGGGCGCGTGCGTCTTGAGCTGCGCGACGATAGCGGCGGAAAGCAGGCGGCTGGCGGAAGCTTCTGCCTGGATCGAGGAATCGATATGGAGGATCTTCATCGGGGGCTGTCCAAATTGGTGCGGAGACCCCAGCTAGCTATGGGGCGCCAGCGGACGCGCCAAGAACGCATTTTTTGAGGGCCTAGTCACATGGATATGACCGTCTCGTCGCGCGCTTTCGATCTCGGTCATCAGAAGTGCGGCAAGCTGGCCGAGCATCTGTCGCGCATCGGCGATCGCTGGACGCTACCCGTGGTGGTGACCTTGCGCGAGGCCCTTCGCGCTTCAACCAGCTCCGCCGAGACGTCGCGGGCATTTCGCAGCAAATGCTGACGCGAACGCTGCGCGCGCTCGAGCGCGACGGCATGGTCGAACGCACGGTCCACCCGACGGTGCCGCCGCAGGTGGTCTACGCGCTGACCGCGCTGGGCAATTCGCTGGGCGACCAGGCACTCCAGATCGGCAACTGGATCGAGAGCAACATCGCCAACATCGAGAACGCGCGCCAGTCGTTCGACGCGCGACAGGTGGATTAGGACAGCGTCCTATTCCGCGACCATTACCGAAAGCAGATCGTCGAGATCGGCCACGGCGAAGGCGGTGAACTCGTCGGCGACGCCGAAGGGCAGCAGGACACGCCGCTCGTAGACGAGTGCGCCGCAGCTATAGGTGACGTTGGGTACATAGCCGCCGCGCTGCTCGGCACTGGGGAAGACCACCGGCGCGCGGGTTCTCGCCAGCACCCGTGAGGGATCTTCCTTGTCGAGCAGGCAGGCGCCGATCGCATAGCCGCGCACCAGACCGACGCCGTGGGTGAAGACGAGCCAGCCCTCGGCGATCTCCAGGGGCGATCCGCAATTGCCCATCTGGACGAATTCCCAGGGATAGCGCGGTGTCACGATCGGTTTGCCGGTCTCCCAAGTGTAGAGGTCCTTCGAGCGCAGCAGCCAGATGTTCTCGCTGTCCTGCCGGCCGAGCATGACATAGTCGCCGTCGATGCGGCGGGGGAACAGCGCCATGCCCTTGTAGCCGGTCATCGCCCCGGCCAGCGGCCGCATCTCGAAGGTGCGCAGGTCGATGCCGCGCAGCATTTCCTGCTGCACGTTCCGGCCGTCGTAGGCGGTATAGGTGCCCATGATCTGCTCGCGGCCGTCGTCGTCTCGGAAGCCGACGAGGCGCAGGTCCTCGATCCCCTGGCGCTGCGAGGGCAGGACGGGGAAGATCACGGTTTCGGAAACGTCCTGGCTCTCGTCGCATTGCAGCCGGACCCAGCCTTCGCTGTCGCTCTCGATCCGCGGCGGGATGCAATGCGGGCTCGGCGGGTCGATCGTCAGGGCGCGGTCACCGTCCCAGGTGCCGGTGCGAAAGGTGACCGATGAGACGTGCCCTTCGCCGATCCCGCGCAGCGAGAGCAGGAAGTGCGGATGGCCCTCGCTGGTGCCGTCGGCGCCGGGAATGCGGACGATGCTCGGATTGAACAGCGCGGCGGATTCGAAGGCATATTCCTGGCTCAGATAGGCGCCGAGCAGCAGCTTTTCGCGGTCGTCGAGCGCAGGCAGTTCGCCCAACTCATCGGCCAGGCAATCGACTTGGCGCAGGAACATCGCATCGGCATTGCGGTGCCGCTCGCGCATCGGCCCATGCAGAAAGTCGAGCATGCGCTCACGCACGTCCTCGTCGAGCGCAAGGACGCGCTGCGCCACCTGCTGCAGCCGCGTCGGGCGATCTTCGGCGAAAGCATCGGGATAGCCGAAGTGGAAAGGCCGGATGACGGTGCGCGCGGGGTCGGGATGCAGCTCGCAGTTGAGCTTGGTGAACACGTCCGCAGCTTCCATGCCTGTTCTCTCCCCGGCGCGGGAGCCGCGCGATCAGACAGGCTCAACGCATCGCGAGCGTTTGGGTTCTAGGAGAAGTCCTGCGTCAGGTCGAAACGCCCCGCCACATCGGCGGCAAGGCTCAGGCCGGGCAGGCCGGCCTGGCGCCCGATCGCATCGACATAGGCCGCGATTTCTCCGCTTCTCTCCCCGGCCACGATCGGACGGCCCGGCGGCTCGAACCAGATCGGAATGAAGCCCGTTTCGAGCCGACCGTCTTCGTGCCAGAGCAATCGTCCGATCAGGCCGTTGCGCGCCTCAGGGTGGAACGGCGCGAGCGGATAGTCGGGCAGCGGCGCAAATCCGAAGAGGCGCTGGCGTCGCTCAGCCCAATCGGCGCGGGCGGGATGATCCTGCGCGGGGGCGAGAGCATGGGTGACGACGACGCCGTTGCCCAGGCCGTGGAACACGGGCTTGCCGTCGATAAACTCGATACCGCGGGCGATATGCGCGTGGTGACCTGCGACGACGTCCGCCCCCGCGCGGATCGCCGCCTCGGCGAGCGGGCGCTCGTAGGCGGCGAGCTCGGCCGGCCTGTGGGTGATGCCCTTGTGCAGCGCGACGACGACGAGATCGGCCTTGGCGCGTGCCCCGGCGATGTCGGCCGCCATTTCGGCCAGCGAGGCGGGATCGATCTCGCGCAGCTCGGCCTGCGGTCGGCTGGGGCCGCCGTCGACCGCCAGCACTTTGACATAGGCGCAGCCGGGCTTGTCTTCGGCCGCCCAGCACAGCTCGGGTCCGACGCAGTTGTAGCTGAGCAGCGCGATCGTGCGACCGCCGGTCTCGATCAGCGCCGGCGCGCGCGCTTCGGCCAGGCTCATACCCGCGCCGGCGTGGGCGATATGGTTGCGGTCGAGCCCGGCGATCGTCTCGGTCAGGCCCGACACCCCGCAGTCCATCATGTGGTTGCCCGCCATCGATACGGCGGTGAAGCCCGCACGGGCGAGCGCGTCGAGATGCGCGGGGTCGGCACCGGGCGCGGGGACGTCGCCGGGCATCTCCTCCTCGCTGGTGGTGTAGGGCACTTCGAGGTGGCCGATCACGACCTCGGCCGCGCGGGTCAGTGGTGCGATTCCCGAGAGCCAGTGGTCGGGCTCGGGCACGTCGAGGATCAGGTCGCCCAGCAGCAGGATCTCGGTCGCGGCCATCAGATCGCTTTCCGTTCGCGCAGGTCGGCGATCTCGGCGCCCGACAGGCCGAGCTCGCCGAGCACCGCATCGGTGTCGGCGCCGAGCGCGGGCACCGCGGGCGTCGCCGCAGCGGTCTCCACCGCGAAGCCCGGTCCGAGCACGCCGAGCGGCTTGTCGTGCCCGGGGAGCAACGCCTCCTCCAGCAGCCCGCGCTGCGCCATGTGGGGATGCTGGAGGACCTCGCCGATGTCGCGCAACATCGCCGCGGGCACGCCGGCCTGGGTCAGTTCGGTCTCGAGCTCGGCCGCCTCGCGGGTCAGCAGATATTCGGTCAGCCAGCCCTTGAGCGCGGCATAGTTCTCCACCCGCGCGGCGTGATCGGCGAAGCGCGGATCGGTCAGCATCTCAGGCCTGCCGAAGGCGCGGAACATCGCCTCGATCTGGTGCTGGTGGTTGGCGCCGAGCGCGATCCAGCCCGCGGCCGTGGCGTAATATTCGGCCGTGGCGACGAGCCGGAAGCCGCGGTTGCCCGTGCCCTTGGGCGCCTGGCCGGTGTAGTCCCAGACGCTCGCCGCCGATCCCATGATCTTGAGCGCGGCGTCGACCATCGCGACGTCGAGCCGCTTGCCGCACCCGCTGGCATCGCGCTCGCGCAAGGCCGCGAGCAGCGCGATCGCGCCGAGGTAGCCGGTGAAGCAGTCGACCACGGGAATGCCGATCTTGAACGGCCCGGCCTCGGTCCCGTTCATCACCGCCATGCCCGAGACGGCCTGGGCGATGTGGTCGTAGGCGCCCCAGTCGCGCCAGGGGCCCGACTGGCCGAAGCCGCTCAACGAGAGCATGATCAGCCGCGGATTGGCGGCGCTCAAGGTCTCGTAGCCGAGGCCGAGCCGGTCGATCACGCCGGGGCGGTAGTTCTCGACGACGATGTCGGCCTGTTCGGCCAGCCGCAGCGCCAGCGCGACGCCGTCCTCCGACTTGAGGTTGAGCGTGACCGAGCGCTTGCCGAAATTGGCCGCGGCGAAGGGTACGCTCATGCCGGGCAGGCCGGCGTGCTCGGTATAATGGCGGAAGTCGTCGCCCTTGACCGGCGGCTCGACCTTCACGACCTCGGCGCCGAGCTGCTGGAGCATCTGCGTGCAGGTCGGCCCGGCGATGGCATGGGTGAAATCGAGCACCCGAATCCCGGCGAGCGGTGTCATGCGCGGCTGTCCCTCTCTGCTGAAAACGCCCCGGCCGCCGCCAGCGCGTCGGCATCGAAGCCGAGTTCGGCGAGGATCGCGGCATTGTCCGCGCCCGCCGCGCCGGCGGCCTGGGGCGGCATGGTCTGCGTCTCGGAAAAGGTGAAAGGCAGCGCCAGTTGCACCAGCGGTTCGGCCTGGCCGGCGAGCGGGACGTCGAGCACCATGCCGCGCGCGCGGTTGTGCGGGTGGGCGAGCGCTTCGGCCGGGCTGTAGACGGGCATCGCCTGGGTCTCGGCTTCGGAGAGCAGCGCGAACCATTCGTCGCGGCTCTTGGTCAGCAGGACCGCGGCGATCTCCAACTGCATCGCCGCATGGCCCGCCGGATCGTGCTGGCGCTCGGCGAATTCGGGCTTGCCGATCGCGACGCAGAAGCGGCGCCAGTAGGCGGGCTCCATATCGGTGGTGCACAGGTACTCGCCGTCGGCGCAGCGCCAGACGCCGCCCTTGGGATGCCAGGCGCCGAGCTCGGGCAGCTCGGCGAGATCGTCGTGCCGCCCCATGCCGACGAGCAGCAGCGGCATCGCGGCATCGGACATGGCGACGTCGACATGCTCGCCGCGCCCGCTGCGCGTCCGGCCCTGCAAGGCCAGCAGCAGCGCGATCGTCGCATGGGCGCCGGTCAGCACGTCGGCGACCTGCAGGCCGGGCAGCGAGGGCACGGGCGTGCCGTTGAGCCGCGACAGCGTTCCCGCCAAAGCCAGCGCGAGCGGATCATGCCCGGCGCGGCCTGCCAGCGGCCCGGTCTGGCCGGCGAAGCTGACCGAGAGGTAGACCAGCCGCGGATTGAGCGCGGCCATCGCCTCGTAGCCGAAGCCCATGCTGGCCATGACCCCGGGGCGGTAGTCCTCGATCAGCACGTCGGCTTCGGCGATCAGCTTCTCGAGCACCGAGCGCGAGGCCTCGGCGCCGGGGTTGATCAGCAGGCTGCGCTTGTTGCGCGTGTAGCTCGGGCGGGCACGGCGGCGGGCCGCCGCTGCCGTATCCTCGTCCTTGCCGAACATGGCCTGCTGCTTGGCCAGTTCCCGCGGATGCTCGATCCGCACCACATCGGCGCCCATGTCGGCGGCGATCCAGCTGGCATAGGCGCCGGGCAGGAAGCGCGAGAAGTCGACGATCTTGAGGCCATCAAGTGCCGGCATGGCGCTGCTCCGCACGTTCGCGCGCCGGGCCTTCGACGAAAGCCGTGATCGCCGCGTCGATCGCGGCGCCGTCCTCGCTCTCGCGGTTGAAGTTGTCGGCGGTCAGTTCGAGCACGGGGAAGCCCGCCGCGCGCAGCGCCCGCACGACGAAGGGATCGGCATCCTGCAAGGCCACCACGCCGTCGATGCTGTGCGTCTGCGCCTCGTGGACGTGCCAGGGCCCGGCCCAGGTCGGCATGCGCAGCTCGTCGCCCATGCAGATCACGCGGCTGGCCAGCGCGCGCAGCGGATCGCGGCCGCCCGAGAGATCGCGGATATAGCCGTCGGCGGCGAGCGCGAGGTACATCGACCAGACGAAGACCGCGCCGTGGCTCTCCTCCCACTTCTGGTAGAAGCCCATCTCGCTCCACAATCCGCGGCCGACCCACATGAGCCGCACGCGCTCGTTCGGTACAGCGGCGAGCCCGGCGTCGACGCGGGCCTGGACCTCCTCGTAGAAGTCCTTGGCCGCGTCGCGCGCCCAGACCGTGCCGCGATGCCATTGCGGCACCATCGTCGCAGGCATCGAGTCGACCACGCCGATCGGCGCGGGGACCGTGCGCGCGACGAGATCGCGGGTCTTGCGGTAGTATTCCTCCTGCTCGTTCACCAGGGTCATGACCTCGGCGAAACGCTCGGCCGAGAAGGTGCGGCCGGTCCTGGCCTCGAGCCGCGCGATGACCTCGCGGATCTCGGCGAGCATGAGGTCGACGCGCTCGTCCTCGAGCACCGAGTCCCAGTGCGCGGGCAATTGCGCCCACCAGTCGGCGAACAGGTCGGCGCGCGGATCGGTTGTGCGTTCGTAAACGTAGCTCTCGGCGCCGACATCCTCGCCCCATTGCTCGAACAGCTTGAGCGTCGGGTCCGACGAGGCGACCGCGTGAACGAAGTCGGGCCGGGGCAGGCCGCCCCAGGGCGCGTGGTCGGCATCGTCGTCGAACGCGGCGGCCAAGCCTTGCGCGCTATAGGCCTCGACGTCGGCCGGATAGTCGTGCGCGCGCAGCAGTCCCTGGTAGCGGCGGCTCTGCTGCTTGGCAGCGACGATTGAGGCCCACCACTGGTTGACCACGAAGGGAATGTCGAGCGCGCGCAGGATCTCCTGCGGGGCATTGGCATTGACCATCGCGAAAGGCGCGCCTTCGGCCACCTGCTGGCGGACCGAAGCGAACCACTCGCGCTGGTAGGCGTTGACGTCGGCCACCGAGGACAGCGACTTGCGGCTGCGCGACGGGCTGGGGCGGGGTTTGCCGGTGGCGGGTTTGGGAGCAGCCGCGGGTTTCTCGATCGCTTGGCCGGTGAGGAGCGCGGTCAGGGTTTCGGCGAAAGCCGCGTCGGGTATCGAGCTGCAGCGGAGCGCGGCGAAGCGCAGGTTCTCGGGCAAGGCGCGTTTGAGCCGCGCGACATCCCAGGGCGCGGCTTCGTCGCCGTCGAGCGTCAGGTGGAGCACGAGATCGGCCTCGGCGGCGAGGGCGGCTTCGGCCACGCGTCGGGCTTCGGCGCTCGGCGAGGCAACGCGCGGCGGGACGGCGTGTGCGAGCCCCCAGGCGTGGGCTTCGCCGACGACCTGTGCGCCCGCGGCTTCGATCGCCTGGTAGAGCTCGGCGCCCTCGTGGGGCGTGCCGCAGACCAGCACGCGCCGGGCTACCAAACCAGACTCCGCTCGTGCTGAGCTTGTCGAAGCACCAGGCGCGACGGTCGCGCCAGCACCCTTCGACAAGCTCAGGGTGAGCGGGGTTGGGGTTGGGTGGTGAGCCGCAATTTCGACGGGTGCTTCGAGCAGGGCCACGAGCGCTGCATTGGCCCGGTCGACGGGCAGGATCGCGCAGGCGCCGATCAGCGCGAGCATGTCCGAACCCGCGATCCGGCCTTCACGGCGCAGTGCGTCACACCGCTCCAGCAGCGCGGCCTGTTCCGCGAGCAGCGCCTCGGCCTCGGCCAGGCTCTCGACCGTGGGCCGGCGCCCACCGAGCGAAACCAGCCAGTCGTCGAGCTGCGCCAGGCGCGTGGCATTGTAGGCGCGCGACGATGCGCGATCGATGTGCAGCAGGTCGCAGAAGTGCACCTGCTCCGGCACCGGCTCGCCCAGCCGGCCGAGTTCGCGCAGCGCCGCAAAGATCTGCGGCTGCTCGCTGTCGGCTTGGGTGATCAGCACCGGTACCTCGGGCCGCACCGGCGCCACCAGCGCTTCGAGCAGCCGGCGACCGCGCGGGCCGATCTCGGCGGCGCCCATGATCGTGTCGGCGCGCGGCGTCGCGGCCAGCCGCGGCGCGACCAGGCGTACCGGCTGGAAGCCCGCGGCGATCAGCCGCGTGCGCGGGGCGTCGAAGCCCAGCGTGCGGACCGGCCGGCGACCCGCGGCGAGCGCCGCGGCGACTTCGGCGTCGGGATCGGCATAGGCCGAGAGCAGCGCGGCCAGCATGTCAGATCGCCCCGGCCGCCTTGAGCGCGGCGATGCGATCGTCGTCGTAGCCGAGCAGGTCCTTGAACACGCTCTCGTTGTGCTCGCCGATGCGCACGGGCAGGGCGTCGTCGAAGCCCGTGGTCGCGCCCGAGAACTGGATCGGCACGCCGGCCGTGCGCAGGTCGATGCTTGAGCCATAGGTCGGATGCTCGACCGCCATGGTCTCCTTGCGCGCGACGACGCGCGGATCGACCAGCGCGTCCTCCGGGTGGCGCACGGGCGCGACGGGCACGCCCTTGGCCTCAAGCGCGCGGACCACCTCGACCAGCGGCAGCTGGCGCGACCAGGCGTTGATCTTCGCTTCGAGCTCGGTCGCATTGGCGACGCGCGCGTCGCGGTTGGCGAAGCGCGGATCCTCGGCCAGCTCGGGCTCGCCCATCGCCGCGAAGAGCCCGCGCGCGAGCGGTTCGTGCACCGCGACCACCGAGACGTAGCCGTCGGCGCATTCGAACACGCCGAACGGCGAGAGCCGCTGGACGGTCAGACCCGTGCGCGAGGGCATGCCCGCGGCGGCCATGGCCGACCAGTTCTCGATCGCGACGAAGGAGGTCAGCGCGCCGAGCATCGAGACGTCGACGTGCTGGCCCGTGCCTGTGCGGTGGCGCTGCTCGATCGCGGCAAGGATGCCGATCACGGTGAACACCGGGGCGAGCATGTCGGCCACGGGGATGCCGATGCGCACGGGCGGGTGGCCGGGCTCGCCGCTGGTGAACATCGCGCCCGACAGCGCCTGGACGATCACGTCCATCGCCTTGCCGCCGTCGCGGTCGGTCGCGCCGAAGCCTGAAAGCGAGGCGAAGACCACGCGCGGGTTGATCGCGTGGCAGGCCTGGTAGCCGACGCCGAGCCGGTCGGCCGTGCCCGCGGTGAAGTTCTCGACGACGATGTCGGCCTGGCGGACGAGATCGAAATAGACCTCGCGGCCTTCGGTGGTCTTGAGGTCGAGCGAGACGCCGTACTTGCCGCGCGCGCGGGTCAGGTGCGAGAGCGAGAGATCGTCGTCGTGGCGCCGCTCGACCTGGATGCCGTCGCGGCCCAGATAAGGGCTGTTCTCGCGCGCGAGATCGCCGCCCTTGGGCTCCTCGACCTTGATCACCTTGGCGCCGAGGCCCGCGAGCAGCAGCGTGCAATAGGGCCCGGCCAGCGCGCGGGTGAGGTCGATGACCGTCAGGCCCTCGAGCGGCCTTTGGGTGAGGTCGCTGCCATTGCTCACGGGGATACTCCTGATTGGGAAGCCGGGCAGGCCTTGGCGCCGCCGGCGATGAGGCGCTGGGCCTCGTGGAACACGGGTTCGCCCTTCAGGCCGAAATCCGCGAGACGGCGGGCCTGGTCGAGCGCGAAGCGGTTGTAGAGCGCGTCGAAGCGCGCCTGGTCGGCCGCGGGGAGGGACAGCATCTCGACGCCGTGGCCGGCGGCGTAGTCGATGCCGGCCTTCTCGGCCTTGAGGATCTGATCGTCGAGCGCGGCCTCCCAGACGGTCTTCGAAGCGGCCACGAGCTGCTGCAGGTCGGGCGGCAGCCGGCGCCAGGCGGCGTCAGACATGGCGCGCGCCGGATAGGCGCCGCGGCTGAAGCGGATCGTCGAGAAGTGGTGCGCGACTTCGGCGAAGTGCAGGCTCTTGATCGTATCGGCCGGGGCGACGACGCCGTCGATCACGCCTTTGGCCAGGGCCGAATAGACCTCGCCCATCGGCATGTTGACCGGATCGGCGCCGAGCGCGCGCAGCACGTCGATCGCGTCGCTCTGCGCGCGCAAACGAAGCCCCTTGAGATCGGCGAGGCTGCGCACGGGCTTGCTGCGCGTCAGCACGCCGGGGAAATTGCCGCCCTGGACCGCGAGCACGTGGAGCCCTGCGAGTTCCTTGCCGAATTCGGGGAAGCGCGCGGCCAGGCAGTCGTAGACCGTCACCTGGTCGGCGATCGTCTGCACGCCGCTGTAGAAGCCCGACTGGACGCGCAGCATATGCGCGCCGCCACGTGCGTAGATCGGCGTGATCAGGCCGATGTCGGCGAGCCCGTGGCGGATCTCGACCATCGACATGTCCGAGCTCAGCAGCGCGCCCGACCAGAAGGGCTTGAAGGCGATGCGGCCGTGGCTGGCGGTCTCGACGTGCTTCATCCAGGCGATGTCGGCCTGGCTGAACGGATGCGCCGGCGGATAGGGGCTGGCATAGGTCAGCGTGTATTCCGCCGGCTTCTGATGCGGTGAACAGGCGGCGATCAGGGCGCCGAGGGCGAGGGTCAGGAGTTTACGCATGTCGATCACCCCGCCACTACGCTGGGCAGCCACAGCGTGATCACCGGCAGGGCGATCAGCATGGCCAGATGCAGGAAGTCCGCCACCAGGAAAGGAATCACGCCGCGGAAGATCGTGCCGAGCGACAGGTCCTTGGCGATGCCCTGGATGACGTAAATGTTGAGGCCCAGCGGTGGGTGGACGAAGCCTATCTCCATCGTGCGGACCAGGAAGATGCCGAACCAGATCGGGCTGTAGCCGAGCTGCACCGCGATCGGCAGGAAGATCGGCGTGGTCAGCAGCATCAGCGCGACGCCGTCGAGGAACGAGCCGAGCAGCAGCAGCAGCAAGGTCATGACGATGATCGCCACGACCGGGCTCGCGTGCCAGTCGGTCACCGCGGCGGACATCGCCTCGGTGATCCCGGTGACGCCGACGAAATTGGCGAAGGTTAGCGCGCCGATGATCACGACATAGATCATGCCCGCGGTGCGCAGGGTGGCCTTGATGGCATCGGCGACCGTAGCGAGCGAAAAGCCGCCGCGCACGGTCAGCAGCACGAGCGCGCCGATGACCCCGACCGAGGCGGCCTCGGTCGGGGTGAACCAGCCGATCATCAGGCCGCCGATGACGAAGAGGATCAGCGCGAAGATGTCGGCCACCTTGCGCAGCGCCGGCAGACGCTCGCGCCAGGGCACGCGCGCGGTGGCGGGGCCGAGCTCGGGGCGGAAGGCGCAGAGCACCATGATCGTGATCAGGTAGAACACCGCCTGGCTGAGCCCGGGGACGATGGCGGCGGCAAAGAGCTTGCCGATCGACTGTTCGGCGATGATGCCGAAGACGATCAGCGCGCCCGATGGCGGGATCAGCGAGCCGAGCGTGCCGCCGGCGGCAAGTGCGCCCGAAGCGAAGCCCGGATGATAGCCGGCCTTGCGCATCTCGGGCAGCGCGACCGAGGAGACCGTGGCGACCGTTGCGAGGCTCGAGCCGCTGATCGCGCCGAAGCCCGCACAACCGCCGATCGAGGCGAGCGCCAGGCCGCCGCGACGGTGGCCGACGAATTTGGCGGCGACGTCGAAGAAGTCGCGGCTGGCGCCCGCGGCGAAGCAGATGTGCGCCATCAGCAGGAACAGCGGCAGCACGCCGAGCTCGTACTTCGAGATCACCTCGAACGAAACCACGCCGCCCTTGATCAGCGCCGCTTCGGGCGAGATCATCAGCGCCAGGCCGCCGAGCCCGACGAGCAGGAGGCTGACGCCAATCGGCACGCCGGAGGAGAGGAAGAGCAGCAGGATGAGGATGCCGGCGAGGCCGATCAGCTCGGGCGCGATCATGCGGGCTTCCTCAAGGTGTGACGGAAGAAGGTGATCGCGATCAGCAGGGCGAAGGCGATCCAGACCAGGCGCAGCCAGCGCAGCGGAATGTGCAGCAGTTCGGTCTGCTCGAAGCCGTGGCAGAGGTCGCTCGCGACCCAGATCGAGCCGGCGGCGAGCACGAGGAACACCAGGCCGCTGACGAAAGCGCAGGCGCGCGCGAGCCGGGCGGCGGTGGGCCGGGGCAGCCGCTCGGTGACGATGTGAACGCTGGCATGGCCGCCGACGATCGTCGCGATCAGCATGGCCGAGGCGCCGAGCAGGACCACCGCGGTCTGCACGAGTTCGATCGAACCGAGCAGGTGAAGCCCCGTATGCCGGCCGGCGACCGCGATCGAATCGGCAGCGGTGGCGCCAAGCAGGCCCAGGCCGCCGAGGCCATAGGCCAGCCGCGCCAGCAGTCCGTGCGCGACGGGCGCGCCTTCGCTCGGCAGGTCCGATAGACTGTCTTCGGGCGGCGTCTGCGCCGGGCCGGGGCCGGCCGAATGATCCATTATGGTCGCCTCTCCACGCTGTTTCCAACCGGGCTAGCGGTTGACAGGTTCCGATCCCGGCCGTCTAATGAGCTGGTCATCGAGACTGTAGAATATTTCAACTATTTTTTCTGTCAACCATACCGAGAGAGTTCGCACCAAATGAATGCCAGGACCGGGATCCCGAAGCGCGCGAACGACAGCGGGGAGGCGCGTGTCAGCCTGGGCCGGCTGGGCGACTTCATCGGCTTCCGCCTGCGTCGCGTGCAGAACCAGCTCTCACGCAATTTCGCGGTCGTCTCGGCCAACGAGGGGCTGCGGTCGGGCCTGTTCTCGTCGCTGGCGATCGTCTCGGCCAATCCCGGCATATCGCAGAGCGAATTGTCCCGCGAAGTGGGGCTCGACAAGTCCGTGACGGTGACGATCGTCGACGAGCTCGAGAAGTACGGCTGGGCCGAGAGGCGTCGTTCGCCGAGCGATCGAAGGCGGCATGCGCTGTTCGTCACGCCCGCGGGCGAGGCCAAGCTCGAAGGCCTGTTCGCGCTGATGGAAAAGACCGAGGCGGCCGCGCTGCACCAGCTTACTGGCGACGAAATGCGCGTACTCAGCGAGCTGCTCGATCGCATGTACGAGGCAATCGTCCGCGACGATATCTAATGACCTGATCAAAAGTCTAATAGAAGGATAGTTGACTAATTCCACCAATTGCCGGAAAGTGATCCTGCCTGAGAGCCACCCGGCTCTTGGCGGTACGTCGAAATCGACGACCGTGCGGCGTGGAGACTGGATGCTTTAAGGCGGGGCGCGATGCCCCCGGTCCATCTTCCATGCCCGGCGCAGGTCAGGGTGACGCTTTTCAGCGGGAGGAAGACATGGCGACTTCGCGGAACTTCACGATTTACGGCTCGAGCCTGGCGCTCGCCGTGGCATTGCTTTCACCCGTTCAGGCGGCGGCACAGGATGCCCCCGCGGGTACGCCGGCCGACCAACTCGCCGATGAGGGCATCGTTGTCACCGGTAGCCGAGTGCGCGGCGAGGCGCCCGTCGGCTCGACCGTCACCGTGCTCGGCACGCAGGACCTGGCGGCTTCGGGCCGCGTCACGATCGACCGCGCGCTCAAGGAGCTGCCGCTGGTCTTCGACCTCGGCGTCTCGGAGAATTCGCGCGGCCAGTCGGGCGGCTCGGGCAACATCACCTATGGCAACTCGATCAACCTGCGCGGCATCGGCCCCAACGCGACCCTGATCCTGATCGACGGCCACCGCGTCACCAACAACAGCCGCTCGACCGATCCCTCGGTCCTGCCGACCCTGGGCGTCGAGCGCGTCGAGATCGTCGCCGACGGCGCCTCGGCGATCTACGGCTCGGACGCGGTCGCGGGCGTGGTCAACCTGATCCCGCGCCGCAGCCTCGACGGGGTCGAGGCTTTCGCCCGTGCCGGCATTTCGGGCGATGGCGACTATCACGAATATTCGATGGGCGCGGCGATCGGCAAGAAGTTCGAACGCGGCCAGGTGATGATCGCTTACGAGCACGTCGAGAAGTCCAGCCTGAACGGCCGCGATCGCAGCTTCTTCCGCTCGAACCAGACGTCTTCGGGCGGCAACGACTATTCGGTGCTGCGCTGTGCCCCCGGCACGATCCGTGCGACCCAGGGCGGCGTCACCACCAACTATGCGATTCCGGCAGGCGGGCTGACCTCGCCCGGCCAGCTCGTCGCGGGCACCAGCAACCGCTGCGACGATCTCCAGGGTCAGGACCTGGCGCCGCGGCAGAAGTACGATTCAGTCAACGGCACTTTCACCTACGACCTGACCGACTGGCTGACCGTCTTCGCCGACGGCTTCTACAGCAAGCGCGTGTTCGAGCGGCAGCCGGCGGCGATCAACGCCTCGCTGACCGTGCCGCAGACCAACGCCTTCTTCGTGCGCCCCGCGGGCTTCACCGGCACGAGCTATGCGCTAGACTACAACTTCATCCGCGACGTCGCCCCCAACACCTCGCGCGGCTACGGCGAATCCTGGCAGATCACCCCCGGCGTGCGGATCAAGCTGCCGCACGACTGGCAGTTCGAGGCGCTGATCGGCAAGGGCAAGACCAGCGACAATTCGAGCTCGTTCCTGGGCATCAACAACGCTGCGCTGAACGCTGCCCTGGCCAGCAGCAACCCGGCCACGGCCCTCGATCCCTATGGCCTCGGCCGGACTCAGGCCTCGGTCATCGCCGGCATCTTCAACCAGATCTCGATCAACCCCACCATCGGCCACTTCACCGGCTACGAAGCGCGCGTGAACGGCGCGCTGTTCGATCTGCCCGGCGGCACCGTGAAGCTTGCGGCCGGCTATGAAGGCCAGGAGTTCACCGTCGATCTGGGCATCGCCCGTGGCGGACCGACCACGCCGGTGACCTACACCTACCGCAGCCGCCGCGTCGACTCGGGCTATGCCGAAGTGCTGATCCCGATCTTCGGACCCGAGAACGCGACGACGGGCTTCCAGAAGCTCGAGCTCAACGCGGCCGTGCGCTATGACCGGTATTCGGACGTCGGCTCCACGACCAATCCCAAGTTCGGCGTGTCCTGGGTGCCGTTCGACGGGGTGAAGCTGCGCGGGTCCTACGGGACCTCGTTCCGCGCGCCGACCCTGCCGCAGATCTACGGCAATTCGAACCAGCTCTTCGTCCAGTCATACCAGAACCCGGCCGGCGGCGCGCCGATCGTCGGCGTCGCTCAGTCGGGCGGCAACCTCAACCTCTCGCCCGAGACCGCGACGACCTGGTCGGTCGGCATCGATCTCGAGCCGGTACGCAACCTCAAGCTCTCGGCCACCTATTTCAGCGTCGACTACAAGAACCAGGTGATCGCGCTGCTGTCCGATCTCGCCGTGCTGACGCGGCTGTCGCAATATGCCGGGACGGGCCTGATCGTACAGGGCGCCGGTGCCGCGCCGATCGTCAACGGCCTTGTCGCCGGCGGCATGGCGGTGTCGGGCGCGCTGCCCAATCCGATCACGCTGTTCGTCGATGGCCGGAGCCAGAACCTGGGCCGCTCGATCACGCGCGGCATCGACTTCACCGCCAACTACACGATCCCGACCGACAGCGCAGGCACCTTCAACCTTAACGTCAGCGGCACCTACCTGACCGACTACAAGACCAGCCAGACGCCGACCGCGCCGATCATCAGCCAGCTCAACCAGATCTTCCAGCCGCTGCGCTTCAAGATGCGGGCCGCGCTGAACTGGGAAATGGGGCCGGTCAGCGCGAGCCTGCGCGCCACCCACATCAACGGCTACAAGAACATCGGCGTGACGCCGAACCAGTCGGTCGCCAGCTATACCCCGGTCGATCTCAACCTGGCCTGGGCGATCGGCGAGGACAAGCGGCTGACCTTCGGGCTCGAGGCGCGCAACCTGTTCGACACCAAGCCGCCCTACGTCAACATCGCGCCGAGCTCGAACGGCAGCGGCGGCTATGACGCGACGACGACCGATCCGATCGGCCGTTTGATCGCAGCCAGCGTCCGCGTGAAATACTGATGCAACGGCCGCTCGTCACCCTGATGCTGAGCGTGCTCGTCGCCCTCGTGGTGGGCGCCTTGGCCGCAGCGGTGGCGGCGGAGCAGACGCTGACACCAGCGGCTGTGCCGTCGAGCTTCGGGCATTACCAGCCGCCCCCGACCTTCACCGAGCAGGTCACGACGACGCAATATCTGCCGCTGCGCGACGGCACGCGCCTGGCCGTGCTCGTCGCCCGGCCGGCCAGGGACGGCAAGCCCGTTGACGGCCGCTTCCCGGTCATCTGGCACCACTCGCTGAGCGCGACCCAGCAGGACGGCGACGGCGTCGGCCCGCGCAAGGGCGGGTTCGCTTCGATGCCCATGCTCACTGCCTATGGCTATGTCGTGGTGCAGGTGGCGCGGCGCGGCAACGGCCAGTCGTTCGGTACGATGCGCGGCTATCACGATCGCAACGAGGCGCACGACGCCTACGAGCTGATCGAATGGCTGGCGCGCCAGCCCTGGTCGAGCGGCGCCATCGGCCAATACGGCTGCTCGAACACCGGCGACGCGGCGATGCACGCGATGACGGTCAACGCGCCGCACCTCAAGGCGGTCTTCGCCGGCTGCTTTTCATGGAACAAGTACGACGCGATGCGCCGCGGCGGCATCTTCGCGCAGTGGGGCACCGGGCCCACGCGCACGATCGAGCAGGACATGGCCGTGCCGCCCGTCGCGGGCGACGAGGAAAAGGTCCTGCTGCGCCAGGCGGCCGAGGAACACATGCGCGGCGTGCCGCTGTTCGAGCTGTGGAAGAGCCTGCCCTATCGCGACAGCTTCGCGCCGTCGGTGCAGAGCACCTTCTGGGCCGAGGGCAGCGCTTCGAGCTACAAACCGCAGATCCTCCAGGGCGGGGCGGCGCTCTACATCGTCGGCGGCTGGCGCGACGAATTGCGCGACCAGGGCCTGATCGCGCGGATGAACATTCCCGGCGCGCGGATCCTGATCGGCGACTGGCTGCACTGCGAGAACGAGGGCTTCGCGCTCGTCGAGGAGGCGCACCGCTTCTTCGATCGCCACCTCAAGCAGATCGATACTGGCATCGATCGCGATCCGCCGATCCACTATTTCGTCACGGGCGCGGACGAATGGCGCGCGACCAGCGATTGGCCGCTGCCACAGGCCCCGCAGGTGCCTTTCGCGCTGGCTAAGGGCGGACTGGTGCAGGGCGCGGCACGCGGCGCCGCGCTGCGCCAGACGTTCGACGTCGACTACACCGTTCAGCCTTGCGCCGAGGCGGGATCGGGTTCGCGCGTCCAGCCCTGCCATCTGTCCGGCCAGGGCCTGTCGCTCGCGGGCAAGGTGCTGGCGGCGCCGGTCGAAGTCACCGGGCACGGCCTCGCCGACCTGTGGATCGCGGCCGACACGCCGGACGCCAACCTGTTCCTGCTGCTCGAGGATGTCGCGCCAGACGGCACGATCAAGGTCGTCACCGAGGGCCGGCTCAAGGCCTCGCTGCGCAAGCTCGATCAGGCGCCCTGGGCGCTGCCGGGCCTGCCCTGGCACCGCGCCTTCGCCGCGGACGTTCAGCCGCTCCAGCCCGGCGTGCCCGTGCGGCTGCAGTTCGATCTGCTGCCCACGTCCTACGTCTTCGCCAAGGGCCACCGCATCCAGTTCACGTTCACCGGCTCCGACCACCGCGAACGCGCGCGCGACCCGCAGGCGCAGCCCGCGCGGATCACCTTGATCAGCGACAAGGCGCATCCGTCGGCGGTCAGTCTGCCCATCGCTTCGGAGAGATAGACATGCGCTTGATCGCCAGCCTCGCGCTCGGGCTTGCCGCGCTCGGATCGACCGCCCGGGCCGCCGAGCCGCGCTGGACCGGGCCGATCGCCGAAACCTCGGCCTCGCGCATCTTCGCCCCCGCCGTGCTCGCCGGCACGCGCGAGGACGCGGCGCTCAAGGCCGCGGGCTATGTCCAGGAGGAATGGCTGCTTGCGGGCGAGGCCAACATCTATGGCGAGAACCCCGACGGCAGTCTGTCTGTGCGCCAGGCCGAGGTACCCTATACCACCCGCCTGGTGATCCTGCGCCCGCGCGATCGCAGCAAGTTCAACGGCGTGGTCCAGCTCGGCTTCAATCACCCGCAGCTCGCCGGCGTGCAATGGGGGCGGATCGACAGCCATGTCCTGCGCAGCGGCAGCGCCTATGCCCTGCTGGTGATCGGCGGCGACGCGGGCACGCGCGCGCGTTCGACCGCGCAATGGCCGGTGACCACGCCCAAGCTCTTCGCCTGGTACGATCCTGCACGCTACGCGGCGTTCCGCTGGCCCGAGGATGACGGCATCCGCTGGGACGTCATGGGCCAGACCGCGGCCCTGTTGCGCGATCCGGGCGCCTCGGGGCCGCTCGCGGGTTGGCCGGTGCGCCACGTCTACATGTCGGGCTGGTCGTTCCTCGGCTCGACCATTCGCTCGTGGATCAATTTCGGCTTCCACGAGCGTTACCGCCGGGCCGACGGCAGCCCAGCGATCGACGGCTACCTGATCGGCATTTCGGCCGGATCGGTCCCGCAGGGCCACACCCCGCTCAATTCGACCGATCCCGAGAAGGACCGCCGGCGCGATCTGCTACGTGTGATCGACCGACCCGTGATCGAACTGACCAGCGAGATGGAGGCGATCACCAACGTCAATCCGCAGCGCGCTGAAAGCGACGCTGTGGCGGGCGGTCATCGCATTTACGAGCTCGGCGGGGTCAGCCACGGCGATTCCGGCGTCGCGGGGCAGGTGCGGGCGGTCTCGCTCCAACTCAAGGCGCGCGACCATCCCGCGGTCGAGGCGCCCGTCACTTGCAGCGTGGCGGAGACCGACGTGCCGATGCGCGACGTCGCGCAGGCGGCGCTGGTCAATCTCAACCGCTGGGTCGAGACCGGTCAGGCGCCGCCGCGCGCATCGCGGTTGCAGGTGGCGGCGGGCGGCAAGGACTATGTCCGCGACGGCTTCGGCAATCCCGTGGGTGGCGTAAGGGCGGCGCAGCTCGACCTGCCGCTGGTCCGCTATGCCGAGCCGCCGGCCGACCTTTGCGGCGGCAAGATCCCGCGCCGCAGCCTGCGCCGCCTGCCGGTCGATCCCGCGCTGCTGCGCCAGGCCTATCCCGGCGGGCGCGCCGAATACCTCGCGAAATTCCGCGCGCGCCAGGCCGAGCTCGTTGCGCAGGGCTGGCTGGCCGCCGAGGACGCCCGCGCCGAGACCGCGACGGTCGAGCGCTACGCCGCGGCGGCCTTTCCCGGCAAGTAATCAGGTCGCGCGCGCTTCCAGCATCAATTCGGTCACCGCGACGTCGGCAGGCAGGTCGATCAGCCAAGGCAGCATGTCCGCGACCGAGGCAAACTGGCTGACCGCGTTGTAGCCGATCTTGCGCTTGGCGCGCTCCTCGCGGAAGCGGGCGAAGACCTCGGGCGACATGTTCATCGTCATGCCCTCCTCCATCATGCCCGCCGCGCGCAGCATCGACACGCGGATGCCGCGCTCGGCCACTTCCTCGCGCAAGGTCTTGGTGAAGCGCTCGAGCCCGGCCTTGCTGGTCTGGTAGAGCGCGAGCATCACCGCCGGTTCGGCAACCGTGCGCGTGCTGATGTTGATGACGTGGCTGCCTTCGCCCATCTGCGCGAGCGCCGCGCGGGTGACGTGGATCGTGCCGGCGAGATTGGTGTCGAGCGCCTGCGCGATCTGTTCGTCGCTGCCTTCGTCGATCATGAAAGGCTCGTAGACCGCGGCGTTGTTGATCAGCACGTCGATGCGCGGCTCGCGCTCGGCGATTGCGGCGAAGGCCGAACGCACGCTCTCGACCGCGCCGACATCGCAGGACAGGGCAAACGCGCCGCCACCGATCTCCTCGGCCACGGCCTCGACCTTGGCCAGCGAGCGCCCGAGGAGCACGAGCTGGTGCCCCTCGCGCGCGAGCCTGCGCGCCATCGCCCGCCCGAGGCCCGAACCCGCGCCCGTAATCACCACCACCTTGCCCATCCGCATCTCCTGGATTCGTTTTTCGCGAAGATAGCTCCCACTATCGACAAACCAAGTCCACCGATGGTTTTCGTTCCAGACATCGTGCTGGAACCAGAGTGCCAAATGTCATAGACGTGGTGAAATAGAACCGTGGCGTACTGTTGAAGACGCGCGGCGTCGGCTTGGGAAAACGGGCGTCGGTAAAACACCGGGCCAACGTGGGAGGATGTGATGAGGAACGCCGTCAAGCCCGGACTCCGTCTGGCAACCGCGATGCTGGCCGTATTGTCGGTCCCCGCCTATGCGCAGGACAGCGCCGACAGCCGCGGCGTCAACGAGATCATCGTCACCGCGCAGCGCAAGCAGCAGTCCGTGCTCGACGTGCCGCTGTCGATCCAGGCGACCAGCGCCGACCAGCTCGCCAATGCCGGCATCAAGCAGATGAGCGACCTCCAGCTCACCACCCCGGGCTTCGCGACGTCGAACGCCTCGGGCTACAACCAGATGTTCATCCGGGGCATCGGCAATTCGATCTTCGTCGGCGCCGATCCTTCGGTCGCGACCTTCATCGACGAAGTGCCGCGCGTGTTCGGGTCGATGGTCAACAACTTCGTCGACGTCGAGCGCGTCGAGGTGATCAAGGGCGCGCCGGGCGCGCTCTACGGCCGTAACGCCACGGGCGGCGCGGTCAACATCATCACCCGCCAGCCGAGCACCGAGACGCCCGCGGCGCTGTTCCGTGCCAGCTATGGCGAGAAGAACACCTTCCAGGCCTCGACCTACGTCAGCCTGCCGCTCAGCGAGCAGCTCGCCGTGTCGATGACCTTCGAGCGGCGCAGCCACGATGGCTACATCGACAACATCACCCCCAACGCCCAGGCCTATACCCCGGCGATGTTCCCGGCCAATCCGGCGCTCGGCGGGGCGGCGGGCATCCTCGGCTTCAGCGCGACGGGCGCGCCGATCCTGGGCACCGCGGCGCAGTTCGCGGCGCAGCTCAACGCGGGCCTCTCGGCCAAGGACAGCTACGTCACCGAGGACTTCACCGCGGTCGGCGGCAAGCTGCTGTTCCGCCCGAGCGACCGCTTCAAGATCACGGTGGCCGGCGACTACAGCGAGAAGAACGACGACAACGGCAATGGCCTCTACAACCTGACGCCCGGCTATGCCGTCGCGGTGGCCTCGAGCCTGTTCAACGCCAATGCCGGGGCCAACACCACGCCGGCCGGGCTCTTCGCGATCGGCCAGCCGCAGGCCACGCGCAAGTTCACCACGGCCCAGCGCGGCGAGGGCTACGTCAAGCTCAAGGACTACGGCGTCTCGGGCACGGCCGTGCTGAGCCTCGACGCGATCGACCTGACCTCGATCACCGCCTACCGCGAGAACCACTCCAAGTTCCTGACCGAGCTCGGCTTCCTGCCGTTCAACTTCCTCGCCGCGCGCGTGAACATCGACAAGTCGACCTTCTACCAAGAGCTGCGCGCCGCCTCGACCGGGGCGGGGCCGCTGAGCTGGATCCTGGGCGGATCCTATCTCCAGGCCAAGTTCGACGGCGGGCTTGAGACCACGATCTTCCGCGGCATTCCCTACCTTGCAAACCTGCCCTCGGGCTCGGGTCGCTATACGGTGACCAACTGGTCGGCCTATGCCCAGCTCGGTTACGACTTCACCGACAAGATCAACCTCACGGTCTCGGGCCGCTACGTGAACGAGAAGAACGATGCGATCTCGTTCAACCCGATCGCCAATACCCAGGATCCCTTCGTGCTCAAGCAGACGAAGTTCCTGCCCTCGGCCACGCTCAAGTACGGTCTCGACGGCGGCGGCAACGTCTATGCGCGCTGGGCGCGCGGCTTCAAGGCAGGCGGCATCGTGCCGGTGGTGCCGACGAGCTTCTTCCCCGATCCGATCAACCAGGGCGGCGCCTTCCGCGGCGAGACCGTCGACTCCTATGAAGTCGGCCTGCGCACGCCGCTGTTCGACCGCAAGGTCCAGCTGACCGCGGCGCTGTTCTACAACGACTACCGCGACGTCCAGGTCGCCGCGCACGTCTCGCCGACCTTCGCTTTCGCGCCCCTGGTCTCGATCTCGGTGGTCAACGCCGGTTCGGCGCGGACCTACGGCGCAGAATTGGGCCTGACAGCGAGAGTCGCCGAGCCGCTGACCTTGACCGCCTCGGCCGGCTATCTCAACGCCAAGTACAAGACCTTCCGCCTGGCCGGCAATCCGGTGCTCGATCCCTTCGACCTGTCGGGCACGCGAATGATTAACTCGCCCGAGTGGCAGGTCTCCTTCGGCGCCGACCTGCAGCAGCCGGTCGGCGATCACTGGAAGATCGTCGGCAATGCGCTGGCGTCCTACACCGACGAGATCATCTGGCAGCAGTCGGGCCTGCCCGGCGTCCTGCCGGACTCGACGGGACCGTCCTACTGGCTGGTCAACGCGCGGCTGGGTCTGCGCACCGCCGACGATGCCCTCGAGCTCGCGGTCTATGCCAAGAACCTGTTCAACGCCGGCTACACGACCTTCGGCAATTCGAGCTCGAGCTACGGCAACATCCTCGCCTGGGGCGACCCGCGGATTGTCGGGGTCGAGGCGACGGTGAAGTTCTGAATCCACGGCCCTCCCCCTCGCCGGGGGAGGGCCGATCGTCACATTACCTTCTCGTAGACCGTCCGCAGCCGGGTCAGTCGCGTCGACAGGATTCGCCAGCCCACGGCGAGCTTCACGTAGCGCTCGTGATAATGGCCGAAGCCGAGCACGAAATGGGTGTCGCCGTTGAGCGGATGCTCCTTCGAGCGGTAGAGCCGGTCCTCCATCGCCCAGATGCCCGTGGCTTCGGTGGGCGAGACGATCTCGATGATCGGCGTGTGCCCGTGGTGGACCGAGACCTGATCGGCCGCCTGTTCGGCGACCCAGGCGATCATAGCGTCGCGCGGCTCGAGGGTCATGCCCATTTCGGGCACTTCGAGCCGGCCGTCGGGCGCCCAGACCTCGTTGCGCCAGAAGGTCCAGTCCTTGTGGTCGTAGCCGTAGAAGTAGCGCGCCTTGAGCTGCTCGATCTCGTGCACCGCGGTCAGGTACTCGACCGGCGTCATGTGGTCCGACCACTGTGTCTTGGGCTGGCCCATCACAGCACCCGCTTCATCTCGACGCGCAGCCGCGTCAGCCGGCTCGCGAGCAGGCGCCAGCCCTGCGGCAGCCGGACATAGGTCTCGTGGTAGTGGCCCCAGCCGTGGAGCCAGGTCGAGCCATCGTAGAGCGGATTTTCGGGCGTGCGGAACAGCCGGTCCTCCATCGCCCAGATCACCTTGGCCTCGTCGTCCGAGACGAAGTCGATGATCGGCGTATGGCCGTGGTGCACCGAGACCTGGTCCGCCGCGGCTTCGGAGGCATATTTCAGCACTTCCTCGAAGGGCGCGAAGGGTTCGGGCCGGAATTCGGGGACCTCGAGCCGCCCCTCCGGCGCCCAGACCTCGCGGCGCCACAGGTCCCAGTCCTTGTGGTCGAAGCCATAGAAGTACTTCGCCTTGACCTGCTTGATCGCCTCGATCGCGAGCAGCCGTTCGATTTCGGTCATGTCTTGTCTCTCCCGGCCTTATTGGGGATGGAAAGACGGGAAAGGTCAAGCGCATGAGAATCGACAAGCTGGCGGTCTGGATCAACACGATCGGCTACCCTTCGGATGCCCTCGTCGCTTTCGCGCGGCGGCTCGAGGGCTGGGGCTACGGCACCTTGTGGATCAACGATGGCATGGGCAGCGATCCGATGGTGCTCGCCGCCAAGATCCTGGCGGGGACCGAGCGTCTGCAGGTCGCGCTCGGCGTCGCCAACATCTATTCGCGCGATCCGACGATGATGCAGGGCGCGCAGTACGGGCTCAACGAGCAGTGGGGCGGCAGATTCCTGCTTGGCCTCGGCGCCAGCCACCAGTTCATCGTCGAGGGGATGCGCGGACACGAAGCCTGGGGCAAGCCGGTGGCGACGATGCGCGCCTATCTAGAGGCGATGGCCGGCCTGACCTATGCTGGCCCGCCGCCGCCCGAGACGCCCACGACGGTGATCGCCGCGCTCGGGCCGAAGATGCTCGAACTCGCGCGCGATCATGCCGACGGCGCGCATCCCTTCGCGACCACGCCCGAGCATACGGCCATGGCGCGCGGCATTCTCGGGCCGGGCAAGCTGCTGCTGGTCGAGCAGAAGATCCTGCTCGAAACCAATGCCGAGCAGGCGCGCACCGTCGGGCGGGGGCTGGTCGCGGGGCTCGCGGGAATTCCCAATTATCGCAACAGCCTGTTGCGCATGGGTTTCACCGAGGCGGAGCTGGGACCCGAGGTTTCGGATCGCGCCGCCGATGCCCTCGTTGCTTGGGGCGATGCCGTGGCGATCCGCCAGCGGATCGAGGCGCACTGGGATGCCGGCGCCGATCAGGTCGCGGTGCAGGTCATGCCCCGGGACGGCGGCCTGCTGACACCCGACGACGAGAAGGTGCTCGAAGCGCTCGCGACGGGTCTATGATCTGAAACGTCAAAGCAAGACCGGCAGCCCGTTGCGGGGCTGCCGGTCGATATTCGGACGTTATGTCCTGAGGCGTTTACTGGCTTGCAGCCGGGGCCGCGCTAGCGCCGGCACCCGCGATCGCTGCCTCGAGCTGCGACTTGGTCATGCCGATCGTCGGACCCTTGGGACCGCTGGCGAACGAACTCAGCGGAACCGTGGCCTTGTTGGCGCCCGTCGAGATCACGGCGTTGGTGCCCTCGACGCTTTCGATCGTCGCGACGACTTCACCGGCCGAATCGTAGACCGTGTCGCCGGCCTTGGCCGTTGCAGCCGTGGCGGCGGGTGCCTCTGCCTGCGGAGCGGCTGCGTCCTGCGCGAAAGCGGCAGGGGCGGCCATGGCGATGGCGGAAACCGAAAGGACTGCGGTGAGGATCTTCTTCATGCGTGTATCTCCAGCTGTTGTGAACTTGCGAACTTCCAACGACCAAGGTGGCGCAAAGATGCCGTCAGGCGAGGCCAAATGCGATCAGTGGCGCGCTCGCGGCGATGGATCGACCCGGTGAGAATCGGCGCTGCGGCAGGCTGAGCCGGCTAGGCGGCGGGCAGATTCTGCGCCGCGAATCCCCATCCCTTGAGGTCCTTGCGGCGCGCGCGCGCGATCAATTCGGTGGAATCGGCGATCGACCATTCGTGCGCGCTCTCGACGTTCTCGAGTTCGTCCCAGGTGATGGGCACGGCGACCGGGGCGCCGTCGCGGGCGCGTGCTGAATAGGGCATCACCGCCGTGGAGCCGCGCTGGTTGCGCAGATAATCGATGAATATCTTACCCTTACGCTTGGCCTTGGACAGCGTCGCGACGAAGCGGTCGGGCTCGGCCAGGCTCATCGCCTCGGCAAAGCGCTTCGAGAAGTCCTTGTGCGCCTCCCAATCATGCCCCGGCGTCAGCGGCACGACGACGTGCACGCCCTTGCCGCCCGAGACCATTGCGAAGCTCGTCAGGCCGAGTTCGGTCAACCGGTCGCGCAGGTCGAAGGCGGCCTGCTTGACATGGGTCCAGTCGAGCCCCTCGTCAGGGTCAAGATCGAATACCATCCGATCCGGTGCCTCCACCTCGATGGCGTGCGAGCCCCAGCCGTGGAACTCGATCGTGCCCATCTGCACGCAGGCCAGGATACCGGCGCTGTCCTCGACGTAGATGTAGTCCTCGTGGCCGCCGTCCTTCTCGCGGATCGGCACCTGGTGGACGTCCTTTCCGAACATTCCGGAATCGTGCTTCTGGAAGAAGCACTTCTTGGCGCGCCCCTGCGGACATCGAACCAGGCTGATCGGCCGACCGGCCATGTGCGGCAGCATCAGCGGCACGACGGCGGCGTAGTAGTCGGCGAGCTGCCCCTTGGTCTGGCCGCTCTCGGGGAAGATCACGCGGTCGCGGTTGCTGATCCTGACCGTGGGTTCGGGCGCCGGCGCGGGCTGGGCCTTCTCGGGTTTCACCGCCTTGGCCGGCTTGTCGCTGCGCAGCCCGAGGAACGAGCCGTGGCGCACACGGCCCCCCCCAGGTTCATTGGCGGCGGTCATCTCGGCGAAGGCGATCTCGGCGACGAGTTCGGGTTCGATCCAATGGCCGCCGCGCGCCTCGATCCGAGGCACCTCGGCGGCGGGCGTGTCGCGCGCCAGCGGCTTCATCCGCGCGGCGAGATCGGCGAGCGTTTCAGTATCGAAGCCCGTGCCGACCTTGCCCTTGTAGACCAGCGTGTTGCCCTCGTGCTGCGCGAGGAACAGCGAGGCAAAGGGCCGCGCCTTGGCGCTCGACTGGGTCCAGCCGATCACGACGAACTCCTGTCGCCGCGTGCATTTGACCTTGACCCAGGACTTGGTGCGCGTGCCGCGATAGGGCGTGTCGATGCGCTTCGAGATGATCCCTTCCATGCCCGCCTGGCACATCGCCGCGTAGAGCTTCTCGCCCGCGCCGATGACGTGGTCGGCGACGCGGATCGGCGGCTCGGCTTGGGCAAGCAGCGCTTCGAGCCGCTCCTTGCGCTCGATCTGGGGAAGGGCCTTGAGGTCCTCGCCGTTGAGCGAGAGCAGATCGAAGGCATGGAAATCCATGTGCGATTTCTGGCTGCCGTGGCCACGCTTGAGTTCGGCCTGCAGCGCCGAGAAGCTCGGGTTGCCGTCCTTGCCCGGCGCGGTGATCTCGCCATCGATCAGCGCGGGCGGCAGATCGAGCGCGGTCACCGCCTGGACCAGCGGGCCGAACTTGTCGGTCCAGTCTAGGCCCTTGCGCGTATAGACGCGCACCTCGGTCCCCGCGACTGCGACCAGCGCGCGGTATCCGTCGAACTTGATCTCGTGGAGCCAGTCGTTGCCCGCGGGCACGGCATCGACCAAGGTCGCGAGCTGCGGCGCGGCGAACTTCGGGGGCTTGCCCGCGGACCTTTTGGCGGCGGGCTTGGTGGCGCGCTTGTTGTGCGCGGCAGCCTTTTCCATCTCTGCCGCGAACACCTCGCCCTTCTTTCCCTTGAGCGAGTGGCTGGCCTTCTTGTCGGCGGCGATCTCGGCCATCGAGCGGCCGGTGAGCACGCTCGACAACGCGCGTTCGACGAGATCGCCCGCACCACCGGCATGTTTGTCGTCGATCTTGCGCAGCAGCCAATTCTCGCGCTTCTCGCCGGGCCGCGGCTTCATGCGGACGAGCAGCCATTCACCCTTCATCCGCTCGCCGTGGAGCACGAAGTGCAGGTGCCCGTCCTCGATATCCTTGGCGCTCTTGCCGGGGATCGGGTCCCAGGTACCCTTGTCCCAGAGCATGACCGTGCCGCCGCCGTACTCGCCCTTGGGGATCGTCCCCTCGAACTCGGCATAGGACATCGGGTGGTCCTCGGTGCGCACCGCCAGCCGCTTGTCCTCGGGATCGAGGCTCGGGCCCTTGGTCACGGCCCAGCTTTTGAGCACACCGTCGACCTCGAGCCGGAAGTCCCAGTGCAGCCGCGTCGCCGCGTGCTTTTGGACGATGAAGCGGTTGCCCTCGGGGCTCGACTGGCGCTTGCCCGCAGGCTCTGCGGTCTTCTTGAAATCGCGCTTGGCGTTGTAGGTCGCCAGCGGGTCCTTCCGCGCGCCGGCCGCCATGTCAGGCGCGCTTGCGGGCGATCGGCGCCTTGGCGGCGGGCTTGCGCGCGGCCGGCTTCTTCGCCGCAGCGGCGGTCTTCTTGGCCGGCGCTTTCTTCTCCTCCGCGTCGGCCGGCGGTTTCTTCTTGCCCTCGACCGAGGCCTTGAGCGCGGCCATCAGATCGATGACGTTCGACTTGCCGCTGACCGCGCCGGGCTCGTCGGTGTCCTCGATCACGCGCTTGCCCTTGGACTTGGCCTTCTTTTCGATCAGCCGATGCAGCGCGTCGATATAGCGGTTGTGGTATTCGCCCGCGTCGAACTGGCCCGACTTCTTGTCGATCAAGGTCGTGGCCAGGTCGAGCAGGTCCGCGTCCGGCTTCTTGTCGTGGATGTCGCGGAAATAGTTCGCGGCCTTGTTCACCTCGTCGGCATAGCGCAAGGTCTCGAGCACCAGCCCGCGCCCGCAGGGCTTGAGGCTGATCAGGTATTCCTGGCCGCGGATCGCCAACTGGCCGAGCCCGACCTTGCGCGCCTTCCGCAGTGCCTCGCGCAGCACGACATAAGCCTCTTCGGCCAGCTCGTCGGCGGGGACGACGTAATAGGGCTGGTCGAAATAGAGCACGTCGATCGCATCGGCATCGACGAACTGGACGAGATCGAGCGTGCGCTTGGACTCGAGCTTGACCGCTTCGATCTCGGCATCCTCGAGCAGCACGAAATTGCCCTTCGAGACCTCGTAGCCCTTGATGATCTCGTCGCGATCGACCGGGCCGACCCCGGGCACGACCTTCTCGTACTTGATCGGCTTGCCCGAGGGCTCGTGGATCTGACGGAACGAGATCGAGGCGCCCGACTTGGTGGCCTTGTAGATCTCCACCGGGATCGAGACGAGGGCGAGGCGGATCTGTCCCTTCCAATATGCGCGAGCGGCCATGCGAACCTCCGGCCGAGTCAAGCTGCGGCGGGGGGATTGGTTCCAGGGCGGCGCGCGGGGCAGGGGGTTCCTTTCGCCTCAGAAGTCCGCCGTCACCGAGGCCACCGCCCGGCGCCCTTTCGCCAAGGTAAACCCGCCGCCTCCCGAAACCTGCCAGCCGTAGACGTCACCGAGGTTGCGAACCTGCACGCGGAACATCGTGGGGACCTTGCCGACGCGCGTGCGATAGCGTGCGCCAAGGTCGACGATCGTTCTTGCCGGAATGGCCAGTGTGTCGGCGGCATTGGCAACGCGACGGCCTTCGTGAACGAGCCGGGCATCGAGCGAAAAACCGGGCAGCGAGGACAGTTGGTAGTCGACCGCCGCGTCGATGAGCATACCGGTCCGGCCGATCGGCTTCGCACCGAGCCTGCCATCGGCAACGGCCTGGCCGCTGACCCGCGGGCGCAAAAGAACCGCGCCGACGATGAGGTTTAGGTTCGGAACGGGCCTGGCCGAGAGAGAGCCTTCTAGGCCGCGATGGGTCACCGATCCGAGCTGACGATAGGCGCCGTCGCTCCGGTCGATCTCGAAATAGGGTTTGGCAATGTCGAAAGCGGCCAAGACGATGCGCCAGGTGCCGAGCGCATAGCGCGCGCCGAACTCGTATTGCCGGGTGCGCAGCGCGGGAAGGGCTTCGCCTCGGTTGGCCGCATTGCTCGGCGCGATGCCGCTTTCCTCGAGCCCGCGCGTCGTCGCGGCATAGAGCGTGAGGCGATCGGTCGGCATGAGTGCGAGCGCGGCATTCCACAGCCAGGGCCGGTCGTGCTGGTCGGTCCGGGGTAGGCCGGGCTGGTCGATGCGCTTGCGGTAGTCGGTGCGGGTGACCCCGAGATTCAACTCAGCAACGCGCGGCCAGCGCAACTCGTAGGCGAGCGCGTAGCTCAGGTGCCGCACGCGGTCGTGGGTCGGCGGACCATAGCCGAGAGCGGGTTCGGGCACAGGCGCCGGCACGCCGACCCGGCCGATGCCGAGATCGGCGACCGCATAGCCGCCATAGTCGGTCGCGACGCTGCGGCCGCGCGCCGAGGCGAGCAGGCGATGGCGGCGCGGTCCCTCGGCAAAGGTCCGGCTGACCCGGATTTCGCCCGAGGTCGAGGCGGCGCGCTGGTCGCGGCCGCGGATCACGAACGATCGGCCGAGGCCCTGGCGATCGACGCCTTCGAAATAGGCGGAGGCATAGTCGTCGCGCGCGAAGCGGCTGTTGAACGCGCCCGCGGCGATCTGCCAGGCGCCGAGATCGGCCTTGAGCATGGCGCCGTAGTTCTGCGCGTGCCCTGCCCATTGCCCCCAGTCCTGGCCGAAGAAGCGTCGGCGTTCGATGCGTGGGGGCAGGTAGGCGCCGGCCGTGTAGATCGTCGGACCCTGTTCCTCGTCGCCGAAGTCGTAGCGCCCGAAAAAGCCGGTCAGTTCGACCCGGTCGACCGGCTGCCAGCGCGCGACGCCGCCATAGCTGACGAACCAGCCGCCCGCGCCGTTCACGTACTGGTCGTCGAACAGGCCGAGGTCGAGATTGACGCTGAAGCGCTCGCTGACCGGCAGAGCGAGATCGGCGGTGAAGTCGGTACCGAGATATTCGCCGCTGCTCAGCTGCAGGCTCGCCACGGCGTCCTTGCCGACACGGCGCAGATCGATGTCGACGATGCCGGTCGGCGCGGGCAGCGGATAGCCGAAAGCCGAGAGGCCGACACGAACGTTGGAGCCGCGCACGATCACGTCGGTGACCGCGCCCTGCTTGTCGAAATAGAGCCCCTCGATCCGGTTGTTGCCCGCGTCGGACGCGCTGAAGCCGCGGACCTGGCCGCTCGCATAGATGCCGATCGATTCGTTGCCGACGCTCGAGCCGAAGCCGTCCTCGGCCGTGCGCGCGGCATTGTCCGCGGTCCGCTGGGCCAGGGCCGGAGTCTCGCCCGAGCCCCAGGCAAGCAGCGCTGCGGAAACCAGCTTTCTCATAGTGCGAACACGAGCCGTGCGCGGACCGTGCGCGGCGCGCCCGGCGTGATCCAGACGTCGCTGTAGGAGCTCTCGATATAATAGGCGTCGAACAGGTTATCGACGTCGAGATGCGCCTTCAAACCCCGGGTCAGCTGATAGGAGAGGTTGAGGCGCGCCGTGACGTAGTCGGGCAGACGAAAGCCGCTGGCGACGTCGTCGCCCGGCCGCCCGCCGACATAGGTCAGCCCCAGGCCGAGGCCGAGCGAGCCGGGCTCCTTCCCATTTGATTGCCAGAATGCCTGAACGGCGCCGCTATGCCGGGGCACGTTCGAAAGACCACTGTTCAGAAGCGCGGGGCGCGTGTCCTCGACGACCCTGGCGTCGGTATAGGCATAGACCGCGGTCAGCGAGAACCGGTCATCGGGGCGGAAGTTGAGGTCGGCCTCGACGCCCTTGCTGCGCGCGCGACCGGCGGCGATCGAGAAGCCGGCATTGGCCGGATCGGTGACGAGGACATTGTCCTTGGTGATGCGGAACAGCGAGACGGTTCCGGTCAGCCTCTGCTCCGCCAGGGCGAACTTGATGCCGGCTTCGAGCGCCTCGCCGCGTTCGGGGGTGAAGGGGTTCGAGGCGGCGTCTATGCCCTGATTGAACCGGAACGACTTGCCCCAGCTGACATAGGCCGAGAGGTTCTCGGTCGGCGCGAAAGTGAAGGCCGCGCGCGGCGAGGTGACCGAGGGGGCCTGCCGGTCGGTGCGGTTCGTGCGGTAGTTGACGTTGGCCTGGCGGATCCAGTCGTGGCGAATGCCGAGCAGCAGCGAGAAGCGCTTGCCGAGCGTGACGAGATCCTGCGCGTAGACGCTTTCGCCGTGAAGCTGTTCGAGCAGGTCCTGGTTGAGCGGAGCGACCGGCTTCGGCTGGCCGTAGACGGGGTTGAAGATGTCGATGCCGTAAGGCGTCGTCGCGGTCGGGCTGAAGCGGTAGAAGATCCGGCGCTGATCATAGTCGAAAGCGTCGCCGCCGAGGCGGAACTGGTGCTCGAGCCCGAACAGATCGCCGTTGGCGCTGAGCTCGACGCGGCCCGACAGGTCCTGCCATTCGTAATCGTGTATCCGCAACTGCCGGCGCAACGTGGTGCCGACGAGCGCCGCGTTGTGCGTCGATTGGCCCGACATCTGCCCGTCGCGATATTGCACGCCGGCCTCCAGCGCGACGCCGGGCGCCAGGTCGACATAAATCGTGCCCTGATGCTGCACGGTGCGCTGGGTGATCTGCCCGTCGTTTGGCTCGCCGAAAAAGCGGCTGCGCGGCAGCGCCTTGGGATCGCCGTTCACCGCAACGAGGCCGCGATCGTGGGTGAAGTGCACGAGGTTGTATTCGAGCTGATAGAGCAGCCGCACCGCTTCGCTTGGCTTCCACGCGATCGACGGGGCGAGGAGCAGCCGGTCGGCCTTGTTGAAATCGCGGAAGCTGTCGCCCTGCTGGTAGACGCCGATGACTCGCGCCGAGAGGCCGTCGCTGGCCGGCCCGCCCAGATCGAAGACGCCGCGGCGCGTATCGAAGCTGCCATAGGACAGCTCCCCGGATGCGTGGAACCGATCTTGCGGGGCCTTGGTGACGACGTTGATCGATCCACCCGGCTCGCCTTTGCCCGATAGCGCCGAGGCCGGACCCTTGAGCACCTGAAAGCTCTCGAGCGTGGCGACGTCGCGCCGGGCGTTGAAGCCGCGGTTCGCGGTGAAGCGGTTGATTAGGAGATCGGGCCCCTGGTTGATGTCGCCCGAGAATCCGCGGATCGCATAGGCGTCCCAGGCGCCGCCGAAGCTGTTCTGCCGCGCCATGCCGCCGGCGAGATCGAACAGTTGCGAAAGGTCGGTGTAGCCGGTCTGTTCGACGAGCTCCTTGTCGAGGACGCGCACGTTCTGCGGCAGCAGGATCGGCGCGATCGAGAGGCCGTTGATGCTGGCGTTGGCCTCTCGCGACCCGGTGACGACGATCTGATCGCGCTCTTCATCGGCGTCTTCGCTCTCCTCGGCAAAAGCCGGGACAGGCATCAGCAATACGCTCGGTAGCAGCCAGTGCTTCCATCCACTCATGTTCGAAACCCCCGTAATGATATGATGTATCATTGGGGTAGGGCGCTCCAATGCGGCCGTCAATGTTATGATATAATATATCTCTTGACCGGAGTGCGCTTGGCCGCGAAATGTGGGCTCCTGACGAAGGAGAATCCCATGCCCGAGCCCGTTTCGGCTCCAATCGACCTGTCCGCTGTCGCGCTCTCCTATGGATCGCACCGTGTGCTCGACGGCCTCACGCTCCAGGTCGCCCGCGGCAGCATCTATGCGCTGCTCGGCGGCAACGGCGCCGGTAAGTCGACCACGCTCTCGGTGCTGCTCGGCTTCGCGAAGCCCGAAGCGGGCAGGGTGCAGATCGCTGGGATCGATCCGGGTGCCGATGCGGATGCAGCGCGTCGCAGGATCGCCTATCTTCCCGAGAACGTGGCGCTCTATGAGCATCTCTCCGCCTTCGAGAACGCCGACTACCTGCTGGCGCTCTCGGGCGAGCGCCAGTCGCGCGATGCCGTCCTCGGCGCTTTCGCCGCCGCGGGCCTGCAGGAGCGGGCCTGGGACCAGCGGCTCGGCGGTTTTTCGAAGGGTATGCGTCAGAAGGTGGCGATCGCCGTGGCGCTGCTGCGCGAAGTGCCCGTGCTGCTGCTCGACGAGCCGACCTCCGGCCTCGATCCGCGCGCGACGGCCGACTTCAACACGCTGCTCGCCTCGGTTCGCGCGCGCGGTACCGCGGTGCTGATGGTGACGCACGACCTGATGAGCGCCGCCGACGTCGCCGATCGCATCGGTTTCATCGCTGCCGGCCGGATCGCCGACGAGGTGGCGGCTGCGGGCCGCGAGCGGTTCGATCTGCGCGCATTGCACGCGCGCTTCGCGGGCGAGAGGGCCGCGGCATGAACCCGGCGCTGCTCGTGGCCCGCGACGAACTGCGCCTGATGCGGCGCAATCGCGTCGCCGTCGTCGCCTTCGCCCTGCTCGTGCTCCTGACCTTGACCGCGGTGGTCACCGCCTGGAGCCACCGCCAGGGCATCGACGCTCTGCGCACGCGTCACCAGGCCGCGGCCGATCGCGCCTTCGACGCGCAACCCGATCGTCACCCACACCGCGTCGTCCACTACGGCACCTTCATCTTCCGCCCGCTCGGTCCGCTCGCGGCGTTCGATCCGGGGGTGGACGCCTTCACCGGCAATTCCATGTTTCTCGAAGGTCACCGGCAGAACACCGCCAATTTCGGCGACGTGCGCCAGAGCTCGCTGCTGATCCGCTTCGGCCAGCTCACTCCGGCCTTCGTCCTGCAGGCGGTCGCGCCGCTGCTGCTCATCTTCCTTGGCTATGGCGCGATCGCGCGCGAGCGCGAAAGGGGCACGCTGCGGCCCCTGATGCTGCAGGGGGCGTCGAGCGGCCAGATCGTTGCCGGCAAGCTCGTCGCGCTCGGGCTGGTGGCGCTTCTGGCCGGTCTTCCGGCGATGCTCGGCTTCGCGCTGATCGCGGGCCAGCCGGGCGCCCAGTCCGCGCCGATGGCGCTGATCGCGATCGGCTACGGTGTCTACCTCGCGCTGTGGTCGGCGCTGATCCTGTTCCTGTCGGCGCTGATGCGGCGCAGCCGCGACGCGCTGATCGCCTTGCTCGCGCTGTGGGCCGTGCTCGTCGTGCTGCTGCCGCGCGTGGCGCCGGACGCGGCCGGCGCCATGGTGCCGCTGAGCAACCGCCTTCAGACCGATATCGCCATCGCGCGCGACCTGCGCGGCCTGGGCGATAGCCACGATCCCGCCGATCCGCACTTCGCGCGGTTCAAGCAGTCGGTGCTCGACCGCTACGGCGTCACCCGTGTCGAAGAGCTTCCCGTGAACTACAAGGGCATCCTCGCCGTGGAGGGCGAAAGGCTGACCTCGGACCTGTTCGACCGCTACGCGGCGCGGAGCTTCGACGCGCAGGTTCGGCAGAACGACGTGGTCCATTCGCTCGGCCTGCTGAGCCCGGCCATCGCGCTGCGTACGCTGTCGATGGCGGCGGCGGGAACCGACTTTGCGGGCCATCGCCGCTTTCTCGAGCAGGCCGAAGCCTATCGCTTCGATCTGGTCCAGCGCCTCAATCGCCTCCAGGCCAATGCCGTGAGCTATGCCGACGACACGGCCCGGGATGCCGACGCCGACCGGCGCAAGCGCGTTTCGGAACAGACCTGGCAGGCCATGCCCGATTTCCGGTTCCGCCAGCCCGCCGGTTCCACGCTCGCCCTAGCGGCGCTGCCGTGGCTCGGCGTGCTGGCGGCGTGGCTTCTCGTGGCAGCCGCCGCGCTCGTCTTCGCCACGCGCCGTCTGGGAGGCCGCTGATGCGCATCTGGATGCACGAAGCGCGGCTGCTGTTCCGCGCGCCGCTCGCGGTCGGCGCCCTGGCATTGCTCGCGGTCCTGAGCCTGGCCGCGGTCGGCGCAGGGCTGGCCGAAGTGGCGCGCCAGCACGGGGCCATCGCGGCGATCACCGAACCGCAGAAGCAGGACATCGCCGCGATCGCCGCCTGGGTGGACAAAGACAAGGATGCCGGCAGCGCTGCCTATTACACGTTCCATCCGACCTGGGACGCGCCGTCGCCGCTCGCTTTCGCCGCGATCGGCATGCGCGACGTCTCGCCCTACATCCTGCGCGTGCGGGCGTTGGGCCTGGAAGCGCAGATCTACGACGGCGACGTGTTCAATCCCGAACTGGCCTTGCCGGGGAGGTTCGACTTCTCGTTCCTGCTCGTGTTCCTCGCGCCGCTTTTCGTGATCGCGCTGTTCCACGATCTCATTTCGGGCGAGCGAGAGGCCGGCCGTGCCCGCATGCTTTCCGCCCTGCCGGGCGCGCGACGGCTCTGGTTCCGGCGCGCGCTGCTGCGCTTCGGCCTGGTCTTCGCGGTGATCATGGCGCCGTTTCTCGTCGCTGCCATCTGGTCGGCCGTTTCCGTAGAGTCGGTAGCGCTGATCGTGCTGGCCGCCGCCGCCTATCTGCTGTTCTGGATCGCGCTCGCGCTGCTGGTGGGCCGGCTCGGCGCGAGCTCGACCGCCAATGCCGCGACTCTCGCGGGCGCTTGGCTGGTGCTGACGCTCGTTCTGCCCACTCTGGCACATGTGGCGATCAATCAGGCCGTGCCGATCGATCAGGGCTCGGAAATCGCGCTGGCGCAGCGCGAGAAGGTCAACGCAGCATGGGAAATCCCGCGCGAGGAAACCATGCGCCAGTTCTACGCAAGCCATCCGCAGTGGTCCGGCTCTCCACCGCTCGGCCCGGATTTCCACTACAAATGGTACCTGGCCTTCCATCAGGTCGGCGACGAAAGCGTGGCGCGGCAGGTGCAGGCCTACAAGGCCGGCCTGAAGAAGCGCGATGCCGCGGCGCGGACGGTGGGATGGGCCTTGCCGCCCGTCGGTCTGCAGGCGTTGCTGACCGGGCTCGCCGGTACCGATCTCGCCGCGCAACTGGCCTACCAGGAGCGCATCCGCGCCTTCCACCGCGACCTGCGCGAGTTCTACTATGGCTACCTTTTCACCGATCGCCCCTTTGCCAAGGCAGACTTCGCGAAGGCGCCCAGGTTCGAAGGATCGTGAATGGCCGGCTCGCCGCCATTGAGCGGTGGACAGGCTTTCGCGCATGGTCGATCATGTCGGGAGGTATCGATTGATTTTCTGATAGGGGAACATGGACAAAGTCTTGTCAGCGCCGGCGCTTCGCGAAGGCCTCGAAGGTTCGCGGGTGGCGGCCGGCTCGCCGCGCCGGAAGGTTCTCTTCGTCGTCGTCACGCATCTGCGCTCGGAAGGCAATGCGGGGAACATCCAGGACTATCCCTATGGCGTCCTGTCGATCATCAAGCATAATCAGGGGCTTGCTGATTTCGACATCATGGACGTGGCCATCGATCACGATGGCATCGCGCGGCTCGAGGGCGATCTGCGCGCCAAGCTCGAAGCGTTTCAGCCCGATATCCTCGGGGTATCGGTCATGTTCGACAATGCCTATTTCGCCATCGCGCCGGTCCTGAAGGTCGCCAAGCAGGTGTCGCCGGACATCCTGACGGTGTGCGGCGGGCCGGCGGTTTCCCCCGTCGCCAAGAAGATCCTGCAGAACCAGCCCGACCTTGACGCGATCTGCTTCTCCGAAGGCGAACTGCCGTTCCACGATCTGCTGATGGCCGAGAACCTGCTCCAGGAGGTCGAGGATCACGCCACCTGGGTGTCGCGCAAGGATATCGCCAGCCCCAAGGGCCCGCAGAAGAAGCTGCTGACCGACATCAGCGAGGTCATCGACATCGACTATTCGCTGATCGACGTGGCCAGCTACGATCGCCGGGTGTCGTTCAATCCGCTCGACGACCGCTATCTCGACAGTCTGCGCGCGTTTCCGATCGTCACCTCGCGCGGTTGCCCGTTCAAGTGCTCGTTCTGCTGGCATTCGGGTGAAAACGACAAGTCGATGCGCTATTCGGGCGTCGACGAACTGATCGCCCATGTCGAGAACATCGTGGCGCGCTATGGCGCCAACTGCCTGATCTTCTACGACGACATGCTGCTGCTGGCGCGCGATCGCGCCAAGGAAATCTTCCGCCGGCTCGCGCCCTTCAACCTTCGCATCGAATTGCCGAACGGCCTTTCGCCCACCTACATGGACGAGGAGCTGATCGAGCTGATGTACAAGGCCGGGGTCCGATCGGTCCGCATCGCGGTGGAATCGGGCGACGAATGGGTCATTCGCAACCTCGTCAACAAGCCGATGAAGATCGCCCATGTCCAGCCAGTCGTCGATGCCCTGCGCAGGCACAACATCTGGATCGTGGCCTTCATCGTGGTCGGCCTGCCCGGCGAGACCGACCAGCATCGCCAGACAACGCGCGACAAGATCCTCGAATGGGGCATCGACCTCTGCAGCATATCGGTGGCGAGTCCGATCAAGGGCTCGCTGCTCTATGAGCAGTGCCTCGAGGAAGGCTATATCGACCCCAACGCGGAATTCCTCGTGTCCGGCTTCCTCTATGGCGAGAACGTCATCAACACGAAGGAGTTCTCTGCCGAATACATCTCCGATGCGGCCTATGTGATGAATCTCGACGTCAATTTCGTCAATTCATACCGCTTGCAGAACGGCGACTACGCCGCGGCCGATTCCTACTTCGAATATGTCACGCGAACCTATCAGAACCACGCCTTCGGCCACTATTGCCTGGCGCTGACCAAGGGCCAGCTGAACCAGCCCGAAGCCGCCGCGCGCCATTGGGCGGAAGCGGTGCGCATCGGCCGGGCCGACCCGCTCTGGGCCGGTTATTTCGACCGCTTCGGCATCACGCTGGGCCAGGACTACGACGAGTTCGTCGCCCTGGCCCTGATGCGCGGCCATGGCGCAACGCAACTGAGCTATGTCGGAAGCACGGGAACCCTGATGAGCGCTTGAGAGCGGACAGTCACAAACGGGCAGGGCGAGTATCGACCCAGGTCGCCGCGCCGAAGATCGTCGCAGCGGCTGGTCCTCAGACGTCCTTCCTGGCCTTGTGTTCGCTCAGAAGGCGGTCGAGCTCTGCTATGCGTATGCGTTCGGGGGTGTCCTTGGCGAGCCCCTTGAGCCGGCAGGCCGCCCATAGGCTCCTGCGTTCGGATTCGAGCGCTTTCAAATAGAGATCGGCCATTTGCTTTCCTTGATGTCGGGTGGTGTCGCCAGGTCGCTATCGACGCGGTCCCTTGCCAGGTTTCTTCGCATGAGACTGCGCCCGTCTTTCGGCAGCATCGGCGCGATCTCGCCGCGTTGTGCTTCGCCCGGAATTCGCGGTGTCTTCCGATGCCAGCTTGCACCAACGATCGAAGCGATCGCGATTGATCTGCCCGGTCGCCAAAGCGGGCCGCACGCTGCAGCCGGGCTCGGCTCCGTGAGAACAGTTCGAAAAGCGGCACTGCCGGGTAATGGCGACGATATCGTCGAAGACCTCGGCCAGGCCCGCGGCCGTATCCGCCAGTTGCAGTTCTCGCATTCCCGGAGTGTCGAGCAGCCATCCGCCCCGCTCCAGGCGATGCATCTCTCGCACGGTGGTCGTATGGCGACCTTTGCCGTCCTCCTCGCGGACCGCTTGCGTTGCGATGTTGTCGGAGCCGCGCAGCGTGTTGACCAAGGTCGATTTGCCGACGCCGGATGAGCCCACCAAGGCGACGGTCTGGCCTTCACCGCACCAATCGGCAAGCCTCGCGACGCTGGCAGCATCGCGCGCATTGACGGTTTCCACGGCAAGGTCCGGTCGAAAGCGCCGTACCTCTTCGGCAAACCGCTCGGGCTCGTCGGCCAAGTCCATCTTGGTGAGGACGACGACCGCAGGCACTTGCACCTCCTGCGCGAGGACGAGATAGCGCTCGATCCGCGCGATGTTGAAGTCCTGATTGCAGCTTGCGACGATGAACACGGTATCCACGTTCGCGGCGATCACTTGCAGCTTCTGGCGGCCTCCCGCGGCGATGCGCTTGAACAGACTGGCCCGGCGCAGGAGCCGCACCGGCTGGAGGTTTTCGCGGTGGAGCAGCAACCAGTCGCCGGTGGCGGGGCGATGTTCTTCCGCATCGGCCCCGGGGATGCGTGGTTCGATGAGTGCTTCCATCCCCGCGCCCGCTACCGCGATCTTCCCGCGATGAACCGCCATGACGCGAACGGGCAGGCAGTCTGTTTCCTCCTCGCTGGAGATCTGTGCGCTGAAGAAGGGTTTCCAGCCCAGTTCAGCCAGTCGGGGATCGAATAAGGCCATGAGCTTTGGTTGTGGGCTTTCGCGAGCAGGGGTGCCTTGACTGCCGAACGGTGCGGGATCGATCGATGGGTCGCAGCGGGAGAAGAGCGCATTGTAAATACGAGCGCTCGGTCTCTCGATAAGAGCCCGTACAGAGCAAATGCCCGCTTGCCTATGGCGCTGATCACCATTCCGGGTGCGCAGGCGCGACTGGACTTCATTCGGCTCGAAGGATCCGAGCCGGATGAAGTCCGTCATGTCGTCGCTCAGGCGACGCCGGCAAATCGCAGCAGGTCGATTATCAGGAAGTCGTCGCCGGTCCGTCCTGCATCGATCGTCGGCAGTGACGGCTGCCATTCGGGATCCTGGGACAGATACGACGTGCCATCGCCCTGCATCAGGCCAATGAACACCTCTGCGATGATCCTGCCGCCGACCGGGCCGAGCGTCTTTCCTTCGGCCAGCACTGCCGCCTCCCGCAGGATGTAGAACCAAAGCGGGGTTCGGTCATCGAGACCATAGGGTTTCAGGTCGGCCAAGTCCCCCTTGGATAGGATCGGCAGTTCCATCGCCTTCGCCACGCGCTGACCCGAGGGCAAGGAGAAGGTGAGGTGGCGCAGCAGGTTGCGCTGGGCGAGCGAAGCCGGGTTGGATTTCGCCGCCGCGTTCGGCACCACCGATCCGGGCAGCCGGAACATGGCCGTCGACAGGATGCTGTCTATCGCCTTGTTGGGTCGAACGTTGCCGTCGCCGAAGTCGAAGAACGTCGGCCAGTCGATGAAGCGTCGCGGTGCGCGGTGACCGCCGGACAGATCGTCCGGATCGTTCGGGTTCGACGGGGTGGGCGTGAAGATCATCCCGAAAAACGGTTGTCCGCCAGGATTGCCCGTGAAATTGGCGCGATAGGAAGGGCGCACCTGGCTGTGGCCGAAGCGGTAGGCCGCGACCGAGAATTCCACCGGGACGAACGGCTCGTTGTGCCACTTGTAATGCTTGCGGCCGTTGGCGAGAATGTCTTCGACGACCGCGGCGCCGCAGGTCTTCTTCAGGAATTCGTGGATCACGATCCATTGGTAGTGCCAGCGCACCAGGCGTTGCGCCTCGCTGAAGATCTCGTCGGGGTTGGTCAGTTTGACCTTCGTCTTGACGTGATCGATCGCCGCATTGTGGAACTTGAGGAATGCCACCTGGAGCTGCGAGATGATCAGGTTCTCGTCATCGCGCGGATCGCCGATGAGGGCGACGTTCTGGCTGTTGCGCGGCACGTCGAACTTGCCCGGCGTACCGGTTTCCTCGAGCAGGAACTTGATCCCTTTCCCGGCACCCTGATCGTACAGATGCGGACTGCCGCCGGGGCCGGAGCCGTACACGTTGTCGAGCGCGAGCGACGGCGTGCGGAAGTTGGAGATGTGCTCGGGATCCGCCTGTCGCTCGAGGCTGGAGGTCGGGTCGAACGTCATGTCGTGATCGAGGAACTGCCCCAGAAAGGTAAAGCCGGCAGTGAGCTGCGGGTTGTTCGGGTTCTTGGCCGACAGGGCCGGTTCGGTGATCAGTTTGATAGGGCCTTCGGACAGTTTGTCCTTGGCATCCATGATCCCGCCGGGCTTGCCGATGTCGATCAGGGCTTCGCGAATTTCGGGTGTGTCCGATGAAAATGCAGGCAGCTGCGGGAAGAGTCTCCCGAATCTTCCGGAATCGAAATACTTTGATTTTGGCGGAACTATATCGTGCGGATAAATACCGTGACGAGCCATCTCATCCTCCTGTCAATCGATTGTTATTTTTTTGGGATGCGACCGAGGAGTGGAGTGCGACATCGTCATTGCAAGAAGGCGTAAGTTTCGAGTTAACTGATGATTAGCTGTCCTATACGCGGCAAGTCGTGGTTTTGCGGGGATGAAATCATGTGTTGCCAGTCGTGACGTCGATCCGATTTGATGCGGGCGTTGTCGGCTGGAAGGTTCACCGACGAGTGAAATCGGGTTGGATCGGTTTGGATCCCAGGCACCCCTGAAGGGTTGAGGCACTGAAGGAGTAGCCATGCCACACGCCAGCAATGTCGTTTACTGCGACGGCCCGGACTGTCCGCACGCATTCGACATGATCGCTCTTCAGCCACGAAACGGCGCGCTTGACGCGCTGTGCCCTCGGTGTCGAGGCCATGGCAGCTGGAACGCCCAGATCGATCTCGTGACGTTCCGCTGCCGTCGCGCGATCTGCGATCGTTGCAACGGCGCAGGCTGGCTTGAGACCGGAGATGATCCCGTGGCGATTCCCGACATAGAGTTGGGACCCGGCGGTGAGCCGCGTTGGACCTTGCGTTACCTTCGCAAGGAGGATGCGGACGACATCGATCCGGGTCCCCTGTCGGGATGAGGCGGCACGGGCGGGTCAGGCTGATCGACAATTGGGATGATAGTGATCAGGCTGTCGGCACCGTGCCACCATCGATGACATATTCTGTGCCGGTGATCGTTCCTGCCCGGTCCGACGCGAGGAAGGCGATCAGGCTGGCGACTTCGTCCGGCGTGGAAGGCCGGCCGATCGGGATGCCACCCAGAGAGGCCATGATCATGCGCTTGCCTTCTGCGACATCGGCGCCGTGTTCCGCCGCCAGGCGCACCGCGAGGTCGACGGACGCCTCGGTCTCGATCCAGCCAGGTGACACGCGCACGACGCGAACGCCTTGGGGCGAAACCTCTTTCGAGAGGCTCTTGCTGTAGGTCGAGAGCGCGGCCTTGGCAGCCGCGTAAGCCGTGGTCGCCTCGGGAAGAGGCAGCGCGCGCTGGATGGACGTGACGTGGATCACGACGCCGCGGCCGCGCGCCGCCATATCGGGCACCAGTTCGCGATCAAGCCGTACCGCAGGCATGAGGTTGAGGTCGAGTTCCCGATTCCATTCTGCATCTCCAAGCGCCGCGAAGCCGCCGGCCGGCGCCGACGAGCCGCCCAGCATGTGGACGATGATGTCCACGCCGCCCAGGCGTTCCCGCACGGCTTTGGCGAGGACCGCGCAGTCCTCGGGACGCGTGAGATCGGCTGCGACGAACTCGAACGCGCTCGGTGTGGGGGGCGGCGTGCGGGCGGTCGTCAGCACGTGGGCGCCCAGTTCCTGGAACAGCGCCACGGTGGCGGCTCCTGCGCCGCGGGTGCCCGAGGTGATCAGGGCGCGCCTGCCTTCGAGGCTGATGAACGGCTTCATGGGATCACCTCCAGTTCGGCGATCTTCTGGCCATCCAGGACGAAGAAGTAGCGCAGGTCGGCTGGGCTGCCCGGAAAGTCCCCGACGAGATGGTTGGTGACGGCCATCCGGCCGTTTTCCTCGGCGATCGTGCGCGGTTCTGACGTGTAGGTGTATTTCGCAGAGGACTCGACCTTCCACCGATGGATGGCCGCGCGCCCGGTGTAGGTGCGCCCTTCGTCTTTCACGACGGCCGTAGGGGTGAAGCATTGCGCAATGGCATCGGCACTCGAGCCTGCGTCGGCCGAAAAATAGTCGGCGATGGGTTGGGGTAAAACGATAGCCATTTGCTGCTCCTGGGATGGAATGAGCCAGGTTCCTGTTCCTGGCCCTGAGCAATCTAGCTATGGACATTGATGTCGATAATCGGGATAAAACTGGACGAAGTATTCCGATTGGAGGGATAATGTCGCGGCCTAGCCTTGTCGAACTCGATGCGGTGCTCGCGATCGTGCGACGCGGTTCGTTCCGTGGCGCTGCGCTCGAGCTCGAAATGTCCACGACCGCGCTCAGCAACGCGATCGGCAAGCTGGAACGTCAGCTGGGTGTGCGCTTGTTCCATCGCACCACCCGTAGCGTCTCGCTGACCGATGCCGGTCGCAATTTCGTCGGGCAGGTAGGGCCGGCGATGCAGGACATCCACGATGCGATACATGCGGCCCAATCACAGCAGGAAACCCCTTCGGGAACCTTGCGGATCAACGCGTTCGCAACGGCGGCGCGAGAAATCCTCTCACCGTTGATATTCGAGTTCCTGCGGGCCTATCCGCAGGTGCACATCGACCTGGTCACGGAGGGGCGGCTCGTCGACGTCGTGGCCGAAGGTTTCGACTTCGGAATACGCGCCGGAGATCTCGTGCCCAGCGACATGATCGCCCTGCCATTGGGGCCGCCGCGGCGTAACGTGGTGGTCGCCTCGCCAGCCTATTTCCAGGCGCACGGCAAGCCATTGGTCCCGCCCGACCTCTTGCGTCACGCTTGCCTCAAGGTGCGCCTTCCGAACGGGGCTCCCTATCGCTGGCAGTTCGCGAAAGATGGTCAATCCCTGCAGATCGACGTCGTGGGTCCCATCACGCTCGATGAAGCGAGCCTGTCACGACGGGCGGCGTTGGCAGGGATCGGCATCTGTTACACGATGGAATCCGAGGTGAAGGAGGACGTCGAGGCCGGTCGGCTGGAGGCAGTCTTGGAAGACTGGACGCCGCCACTAGCGCCCCTGTCGCTCTACTACCCAGGAAGAAGGCATCCTTCGGCGGCGTTCAAGGCCTTTGTCGATCTTGCCCGCGCGTTTTCAAAACGATCTGGCGGCAGGCGCTAACGCCGGGGCCGCGGTGATCAATCGCGCGGCATGCGGTTCCAGGCGTCGAGCGCTGCGATCTTGTAGGCCTCCGCGAGCGTCGGATAGTTGAACGTGTTCTCGATGAAGTAGTCGACCGTGCCCTTGAGGTTGAGCACGGCCTGGCCGATGTGGATCAGCTCGGTCGCGCCTTCGCCGAGGATCTGCACGCCGAGCAGGCGGCGCGTCTTGATCGAGAAGATCATCTTCATCATGCCCTGGTCGAGACCCATGATGTGGCCGCGGCTGGTCTCGCGCATGCGCGCGATGCCGCATTCGTAGTTGATCTTCTTGTCGCGCACTTCCTGTTCGCTCATGCCCACGGTGCTGATCTCGGGCACGGCGTAGATGCCGTAAGGGAAATAGGCCGGGGCGGGGGGCAGCGGCAGGCCGAAGGCGTGGCAGGCGGCGATCCGGCCCTGTTCCATCGAGGTCGAGGCCAGGCTGGGGAAGCCGATGACGTCGCCCGTGGCATAGACGTGCGGGACCTCGGTCTGGAAGGTGTCGGGATCGACCTTGAGCCGGCCGCGGTTGTCGGTCGCAAGGCCGCAGGCGTCGAGCCCGAGTTGCCCGGTCGCGCCGAGGCGGCCCGCGCAATAGAGCAGCATGTCGGTGCGCACGGTGCGGCCGTCACCGGTCTTGGTCACGACCTTGCCCTGCGCGTCCTTCGTCACCGAAACCACCGGTGCGCCGAGGCGGAAGGCGACGCCGCGATCGCGCAACTGGTGGACGAATTCGTCGAGGATCTCGCGGTCGATGAAGTCCAGGAAGGTTTCGCGTGGCTCGACGATCGTCACCTGAACGTCGAGCGCCGAGAAGATCGTCGCATATTCGATGCCGATCACGCCGGCGCCCACCACGGTGATCGAACGCGGCAGCTTGGGCAGGTCGATCACCTCGTCGCTGTCGAGGATCTGGTCGCAGGAGAAGTCGATATTGTCGGGGCGGAACGGCACGGTGCCGACGGCGATGAGGATGCGCTCGCCCGCGACGACGAGTTCGCTGCCGTCGGGCGATGTGACGACCAGGCGGTGTGCGTCCTCGAAGCGCGCGAAGCCTTCCATCGTGTGGACGCCGTTGCGCAGGAACTGGTGTTCGAGAACGTCGACCTCATGCTCGAGCGTCTTGCCCAGCCGCATCGACAGGTCCTCGCTGCCGATCTCCTTCTTCACGCGGTACGAGCGGCCGTAGAAGCCGCGCTCGCGCCAGCCCGTGAGATTGAGCGCGGTCTCGCGCAGCGTCTTCGAGGGAATCGTGCCGGTGTGGACCGAAACGCCGCCGACTTTCTTGCGGCCTTCGACGACGAGCACCGACTTGCCGAGCTTGGCGGCCTGGATCGCGGCGCGGCGCCCAGAGGGGCCGCTGCCGATGACGATGAAGTCGTATTGGGCGGCTGTGCGCTGCTGCCGGATCAATTCGACGGGGACTTCGGCGCTTTCGAGCCCGGCCTTCGACTTGGGGAAGGGGAAATGCTGCATCGCCTGTGTCTTTCGCTGCCCGGGACACGGTTCGGTCCAAGCAGCAATAACGGCATATTAGCCATATTTTTCAGCCCGGAGGCAGACGCGGCAGCCGCTTCCCCCTTGTGCGAACCGGCGCTAGACAGATGCCATGACCGGCGAGGCGATACTCAAGCTCAAGATCCAGCTCTATTGCGGTGACGAGATCGCGATGGGGCCGGGCAAGGCCGACCTGCTCGATGCGATCGCGCAGCACGGCTCGATCTCCGCCGCCGGGCGGGCGATGGGCATGTCCTATCGTCGCGCCTGGCTGCTGGTCGATGCGATGAATCGCTGCTGGCAGCAGCCGCTGGTCGAGACCTCGCCGGGCATGGCCCATGGTGGCGGCGCGCGGTTGAGCGCGTCGGGGCGCGAGGTGCTCGCGCATTACCGCGCGCTCCAGGCGCGGATCGACGGCGCCGCAGAATGCCGCGACTTCGTGGCACTGCGCGAAGCGATCCTGCCCGCCCCGCGCGCCAGCCAGAAGGCGTGATCCTTACGAATAGGCCGGCGTTTTACTGCTCGACCGGCGCGGCACACAGTAATCGCCAAGAAATACTAAGCCTGCTTAGTAAAATATTCCCCGGGATTACCGAAGGCTAGGTCGGGTTTCTGCTTGACCTTTGCATCCGATTCTGAACAATTCGTTACATAAGAACCGGCCGGCTCAAGCACCTTAAAAGCGCTGAGATCGGACCAGGGAACGGGATGGAGGCGATGAAGGGAATTTCGCCAGATCAAGCAGGTTGCAACGCCGCTCGGCGCGCGTGATGCCGTCGTGCATCGCGCCGGATGGCGGACGAGTTCAGGCGAGTTAGAGGATCGAAGGCAGTAGTAAGGGCAAGCGACAGCTGCGGGTCTTGCTGCCTGCCAGCGCTTTTCTTTGCGTCTTCTGTGAATTTTCGAAACTGGCCCCCGTACGATCGCCGGGGGACAGGGGGAAGCGGTCGATCCGCACCGGCCGCTTCCCTTCCAGCTTTGAGGCCGGCGGGTTCTCGCGTCGTCGGGCGGGGGCTGCCCGGTTCAGGTCGTGGCGAGCAAGGACCAGTCGTGCGGTGCGTCCGGTTCGCGATCGATGTCGCGTACCGCCTCCGCGGTCAGCAGGTCGGCCCTCTTGCGATGCAGGCGTTCGTCCTCGGGACTGTCGGCGCCGAGTGCCAGCAGAACCTCTTCGCGTGCGCGCTTGAGGCACAGGGTCAGCTCCGTCATGGCCGTTCTCCTCTCGCGTGCCATGGTGGGGCCTCAGGCTAACACGGCCTCCGAGTCCCGCCGAATCGTTTCGTCGTCTGGCAGCGCCCGGCTGCCGTGAAATGCGGCGCGGTCATTTCCAGGGCCCGGCCGGCTTGCCGTGCGTCGCGGCGCTGCCTAGGAACGCGAGCGGGTCCGAAGGATATGGCGGGAAGACGCATGAACACTGCTCGTAAGCTACTGATCGCTGCGCTGCTGGGCGGTCTGCTCGCCCCGCTCGGCGCGTGCAACACGGTCAAGGGCGTGGGTCGCGACATCGAGTCCGTCGGCGAGGCCGGTGCCCGCGCGCTCAAGTGATGGCCGATCTGCCCGAAGTCCCGATCGAAGGCGGGTGCCGCTGCGGCCGGGTGCGCTTTCGCCTGACCGCAGCGCCGTGGATGGAAACCGTCTGCCACTGCCGCGGCTGTCAGCGGATGACGGCAAGCGCCTTCTCGACCACCGTGATCATGCCCGAGGCGGGCTTTGCGGTGATCGCGGGTGATACCGTCGTCGGCGGTCTGCACGGTGACGAGGCCGACCACCATCACTGCGATTGGTGCAAGTCCTGGGTGTTCACCAAGCCGCGAGGTGCGGTGGGCTTCGTGAACGTGCGCGCGACGATGCTCGACGATGCGACCTGGTTCGTGCCTTGGGCCGAAACGCAGGTTGCCGAGAAGCTGCCATGGGCCGAAACCGGCGCGGTCCGCAGCTTCGATCGTTTTCCCGGCATGGAAGACTATGAAAGCCTGATCGCGGCCTACCGGGCTGAACGCGGCATCGCTTGACCCGCCGGCCGAATCCTCTTAAGGGCGCCGGCTTCCGGAGCAGGATATCCTTCTGCCCAGGACTATAGAGCTGAACATTGGCGGTGCGCGCGAGGGATGACCTCGTGTCAGTCGTCAAAGTAACCCGGCGGTTCGACCGGGTGGAGGGTTTCGGCTCACGATGCAGGCAATGCTCCCAGGGGGCGTGCCGCGCATTCGTGATGCCTCACCTTCCATCGGCTATCGAAACGTCATTTCCGGACGGCAATTCCGTCGTTCGGGCAACACAGGTGAAGAGCACTTCATGCCCACTATCAACCAGCTGATCCGCAAGGGTCGCGTTCCGCAGAAGGCCAAGTCGAAGGTCCCTGCGATGGAGCAGAACCCGCAGAAGCGCGGCGTCTGCACCCGCGTCTACACGACGACCCCGAAGAAGCCGAACTCGGCACTTCGCAAGGTGGCCAAGATCCGTCTGACCAACAGCCGCGAAGTCATCTCGTACATTCCGGGCGAAGGCCACAACCTGCAGGAGCACTCGGTTGTGCTGATCCGCGGCGGCCGTGTTCGCGATCTTCCCGGCGTTCGCTACCACGTCCTGCGCGGCGTGCTCGATACGCAGGGCGTCAAGGATCGCAAGCAGTCGCGCTCGAAGTACGGCGCCAAGCGTCCGAAGTGATGGCGCGCGGCGCCCCGCGCCGCCGCTGCCTCACGTTGGTTTAACGGGCTGGCCATTTGCATGGCGCCCCGAGATTTAAGGAATTCAAGCGATGTCACGTCGTCGTCGTCCCGAGAAGCGGGAAATCCTGCCGGATCCCAAGTTCGGGGATCAGATCCTGTCGAAGTTCATGAACAACCTCATGCTCGACGGTAAGAAGTCGGTCGCGGAAAGCATCGTCTACGGTGCGCTCGAGACCATGGAAACGCGCGCCAAGGCCGATCCGGTCGGCCTGTTCCACAACGCGCTCGAGAACGTGAAGCCGCAGATCGAAGTGCGTTCGCGCCGTGTCGGTGGTGCCACCTATCAGGTTCCGGTCGAGGTTCGCCCCGAGCGTGCTCAGGCTCTTGCCATCCGCTGGCTCATCACGGCTGCGCGCAACCGTTCGGAAACGACGATGTCGGCGCGTCTTTCGGCCGAGCTGCTCGACGCCGCCAACAACCGCGGCAACGCGGTGAAGAAGCGCGAAGACACCCACCGCATGGCCGACGCCAACCGCGCGTTCAGCCACTACCGCTGGTAATATCGGCGGGGGCAGTCTTCAAACTGCAACGTTAATCACCATATGGGCGGAGCCGCACAACGGCTCCCCCACATCTCCGAGGAACTCATCATGGCACGCGGCCATCCGCTCGAGAAATACCGCAATATCGGTATCATGGCGCACATCGACGCCGGTAAGACGACGACCACCGAGCGTATCCTGTACTACACCGGCAAGTCCTACAAGATCGGCGAAGTGCACGACGGCGCCGCGACCATGGACTGGATGGAGCAGGAGCAGGAGCGCGGCATCACGATCACGTCGGCCGCGACGACCTGTTTCTGGAAGGCCGACAGCGGCCAGGGCGACGAGTATCGCATCAACATCATCGACACCCCCGGGCACGTCGACTTCACCATCGAAGTCGAGCGTTCGCTGCGCGTGCTCGACGGTGCCGTGGCTTGCTTCGACGGCGTTGCCGGCGTTGAGCCGCAGTCGGAAACCGTGTGGCGCCAGGCCGACAAGTACGGCGTGCCGCGCATGTGCTTCATCAACAAGCTCGACCGCACCGGCGCGAACTTCAAGTATTGCGTGCAGTCGATCATCGACCGCCTCGGTGCCAAGCCCGCCGTGCTCTACATTCCGATCGGCCTCGAAGCCGACCTGAAGGGCCTCGTCGACCTCGTCCACAACCGTGCGATCATCTGGAAGGATGAGAGCCTGGGCGCCGATTTCTTCTATGAAGAGATCCCGGCCGACCTGGCCGACGAAGCCGCTGTCTATCGCGCCGAACTGATCGAACTCGCCGTCGAGCAGGACGACGATGCGATGGAAGCCTATCTCGAAGGCAACGAGCCCGACGTGGCGACGCTCAAGAAGCTGATCCGCAAGGGTACGCTCGGCCACGCTTTCGTGCCCGTCGTCTGCGGCTCGGCGTTCAAGAACAAGGGCGTTCAGCCCCTGCTCGACGCCGTCGTCGACTATCTGCCTTCGCCGCTCGACATCGAAGACGTCCAGGGCGTCAAGATGGACAGCGACGAGAAGGACAGCCGTCCGCCCGAAGACGGCGCGCCGTTCTCGGCCCTGGCTTTCAAGGTCATGAACGATCCGTTCGTCGGCTCGCTCACCTTCATCCGCATCTACTCGGGCACGCTGACCAAGGGCAGCTACCTGAACTCGGTGAAGGACAAGAAGGAAAAGGTCGGCCGTATCCTCGAGATGCACGCCAACGACCGTAAGGACATCGACGAAGCCTTCGCGGGTGACATCGTTGCTCTCGCCGGCATGAAGGAAACCACGACGGGCGACACGCTCTGCGCTGAAAAGGCGCCGATCGTGCTCGAGCGCATGGAATTCCCCGAGCCGGTCATCGAGCTGTCGGTGGAGCCCAAGACCAAGGCCGACCAGGAGAAGATGGGCGTCGCGCTCAACCGTCTCTCGGCCGAGGATCCCTCGTTCCGCGTCTCGACCGATCACGAATCGGGCCAGACGATCATCAAGGGCATGGGCGAGCTTCACCTCGACATCATCGTCGACCGCATGCGTCGCGAGTTCAAGGTCGAGGCCAACGTCGGCGCGCCGCAGGTGGCCTACCGCGAATACCTCGGCAAGCCGGTGGACGTCGACTACACCCACAAGAAGCAGTCGGGCGGCACGGGCCAGTTCGGCCGCGTGAAGGTCAAGGTCACGCCGGGCGAGCGCGGTTCGGGCATTACCTTCAAGGACGAGATCAAGGGCGGTAACATTCCGAAGGAATATATCCCTGCGATCGAAAAGGGCTTCCGCGAGACGGCAGCCTCGGGCTCGCTGGTCGGCTTCCCGATCATCGACTTCGACGTCGTCCTTTACGACGGTGCTTACCACGACGTCGACTCTTCGGCTCTGGCCTTCGAAATCGCCGGCCGTGGCGCCATGCGCGAAGTCGCCCAGAAAGCCGGCATCAAGCTGCTCGAGCCGATCATGAAGGTCGAAGTCGTCACCCCCGAGGAATATCTCGGCGACGTCATCGGCGACATGAACAGCCGTCGTGGCCAGATCCAGGGCACCGACAGCCGCGGCAATGCCCAGGTTGTCGAGGCCATGGTGCCGCTGGCAAACATGTTCGGTTACGTGAACCAGCTTCGCTCGTTCACCCAGGGCCGAGCGAACTACTCGATGTTCTTCTCCCACTACGACGAGGTCCCGGCGAACGTCGCGGCCGAGGTCAAGGAGAAGCTTGCCTAAGCGGCAAGATCAGATTAGGGGCGGCGCCTGTTTCAGCGGGTGCCGACTCCGTCCCGCAGATTCAATTCAAGCGAAAAGAAGGTTGGAACAATGGCCAAGGCAAAGTTTGAGCGGAATAAGCCGCACTGCAACATCGGCACCATCGGTCACGTTGACCACGGCAAGACCACGCTGACCGCAGCGATCACCAAGGTTATGGCTGAAATCAATGGCGGTGAAGCCGTTGACTTCGCGAACATCGACAAGGCTCCGGAAGAGCGCGAGCGCGGCATCACGATCTCGACGGCTCACGTCGAGTACGAGACCGCTGCCCGTCACTACGCGCACGTCGACTGCCCGGGTCACGCCGACTACGTGAAGAACATGATCACCGGTGCCGCCCAGATGGACGGCGCGATCCTGGTCGTGAATGCTGCTGACGGCCCGATGCCGCAGACCCGCGAGCACATCCTGCTCGCCCGCCAGGTCGGCGTGCCGGCTCTGGTCGTTTACATGAACAAGGTCGACCAGGTCGACGACGCCGAGATCCTCGAGCTCGTCGAGCTCGAAATCCGCGAGCTGCTCAGCTCGTACGGCTTCGACGGCGACAACATCCCCGTGATCCCGGGTTCGGCTCTTGCCGCTCTCGAAGGCCGCGACGAGAACATCGGCAAGGAATCGATCATTGCCCTGATGAACGCCGTCGACACCGCGATCCCGCAGCCGCCGCGCCCGACCGACAAGCCGTTCCTGATGCCCGTCGAGGACGTGTTCTCGATCTCGGGTCGTGGTACGGTCGTCACCGGTCGCGTCGAGACCGGCATCGTCAAGGTTGGCGAGGAAGTCGAAGTCATCGGCATCCGCGACACGCAGAAGACCACGGTCACCGGCGTCGAAATGTTCCGCAAGCTGCTCGATCAGGGTGAAGCCGGCGACAACATCGGCGCGCTGGTTCGCGGTCTGAAGCGCGACGACGTCGAGCGTGGCCAGGTTCTGGCCAAGCCCGGTTCGGTCACGCCGCACACCGAGTTCTCGGCTGAGGTCTACGTGCTGTCGAAGGACGAAGGTGGCCGTCACACGCCGTTCTTCGCCAACTACCGCCCGCAGTTCTACTTCCGCACCACGGACGTCACCGGCGAGGTCATCCTCCCCGAGGGCACCGAGATGGTCATGCCGGGCGACAACATCGCGCTGTCGGTCAAGCTGATCGCGCCGATCGCCATGGACGAGGGTCTCCGCTTCGCAATTCGCGAAGGCGGCCGTACCGTCGGTTCGGGCGTCGTTGCCAAGATCACGAAGTAAGTTTCGCGATCTGATGGGTTCTGAAGGCCCGGTCTTCCTTGGGGAGGCCGGGCCTTTGCCCGTTCTGGCGGGGCCTGTCCGCAGTGTTTCGCGGCGATCCTGGTGGTGATTCGCGGCTTGCATCTGCCGCCGACGGCCTCTGGTCGCGAATCTCCCGAGATCCGCGGATTTTCTGAGGCAAAAGCCCTTGCGCGAATCCCCGAAGCTTAGTAGGGGCGCGCTTCGCAATTGATCGGGCGCATGCGCCCAAGGCTCTTTCTCATCGGTAGTTGGACATGGAAGCTCAGAATATCCGCATTCGCCTCAAGGCATTCGATCATCGCGTGCTGGACCAGGCGACTGGCGAAATCGCGGACACCGCTCGTCGTACCGGCGCGCTGATCCGGGGCCCCATTCCTCTGCCGACCAAGATCGAGAAGTTCTGCGTCAACCGCGGTCCGCACATCGACAAGAAGTCGCGTGAGCAGTTCGAGGTTCGTACCTACAAGCGGCTGCTCGACATCGTGCAGCCGAACGCTGCCACCGTCGATGCGCTGATGAAGCTCGACCTGGCTGCCGGCGTGAACGTCGAGATCAAGCTCGCCTAAGGCGTGCTGAACAAGTTTTCGGTCTTCGGACCACCTTCCTTCCGGCTTCGGCCGGTTAGGCGGACCTCCCAAGTGGATGTGTCTGCCGGGACATAGGGATACCTCCGGCCTCGCCCCTCGGGGCACTTGGCCGGGCAAGCGTCCCCCGTCTCGTCATCCAGAGCCCCAGGGCAGCGGATGGCACTCAGCCCGGACGGGGCTCGCTTCACATCTAGGGCTGAACACGCCTGCGGGGATGGTCCTCGTAGGCCTCTGTATGGAGAATGGATCATGCGCACAGGCGTGATCGCCAAGAAGGTGGGGATGACCCGCCTTTTCCAGGAGGACGGTCGGCACGTGCCGGTAACCGTCTTGGCGCTGGAGGATAACCAGGTTGTCCAGGTCCGCACCACGGAGCGCGACGGTTACGTCGCCGTCCAGCTCGGTGCTGGCGAGGCCAAGCAGAAGAACGTCGCCAAGCCGCAGCGCGAGCACTTCGCCAAGGCGCAGGTGCCGCTCAAGCAGCGTCTGGTCGAGTTCCGCGTCGCAGACGACGCCGTTCTCGAAGTCGGCGCGACGATCGCCGCCTCGCACTTCGTGCCGGGTCAGCTGGTCGATGTCGCCGGTCACACGCAGGGCAAGGGCTTTGCCGGTGCGATGAAGCGCTGGGGCTTCGGCGGTATGCGCGCCACCCACGGCGTCTCGATCAGCCACCGTGCTCACGGTTCGACGGGTAACCGCCAGGATCCGGGTCGCGTCTTCAAGAACAAGAAGATGGCCGGTCACATGGGTGATCGCGAGCGTACCCAGCAGAACCTCGAGATCGTGCGCGTCGATGACGAGCGCGGCCTGATCTTCGTCAAGGGCTCGGTCCCCGGTTCGAAGAACACCTGGCTGACCGTGGTCGACTCGGTGAAGGTCGCACGCCACGCCGAGGCTCCCTATCCCGCCGGCCTGAAGAGCGCCGCCAACAGCAATGATTCGGCTCCCGCCGACACGCCGGCCGAAGAGACCGTCGCTGTCGAAACGGCCGAAGGCCAGGAGGGCTAAGTCGTGAAGGTCAAGCTTTCCAACATCGATGGTTCGGCCGGCAAGGGCGACATCGAGCTTTCGGATGCCGTGTTCGGTCTCGAACCGCGCGCCGACATCCTGCACCGCGTCGTCACCTGGCAGCTCGAAAATCGTCGTGGCATCGCCCGCGCGACCCGCGAGCGTTCGGACGTTGCCCGCACGGGCAAGAAGTTCGGTCGCCAGAAGGGTGGCGGTACCGCCCGTCACGGCGATCGTGCCGCTCCGGTCTTCATCGGCGGTGGTAAGGCTCACGGCGCCCGTCGCCGCGAGTTCGACATCTCGCTGAACAAGAAGATCCGCGCGCTCGGTCTCAAGATGGCGCTTTCGGCCAAGGCTCAGTCGGGTCTGATCGTGGTCGACACGCTCGAGCTCAAGGACGCCAAGACCAAGGCACTTTCGCTGCAGCTCGCCAAGGCGGGCTTCGGCAAGAAGGTCCTGATCATCGATGGCGAGCAGGTTGACGCAGGCTTCGCCCGCGCTGCCGGCAACCTCATCGGCGTGAACGTGCTCCCGGCCGTGGGCGCCAACGTCTACGACATCCTGAAGCATGATACGCTGGTGCTGACGCGCGCCGCGGTCGAAAAGCTGGAGGCGCGTTTCAATGGCTAAGGACGCAATCGACACGCGTCACTACGACGTGATCGTGGCTCCCCACATCACCGAGAAGTCGACGCTGCTCAGCGAACACAACGCCGTGGTCTTCAAGGTTGCCGACAAGGCCACCAAGCCCGAGATCAAGGCTGCCGTCGAGGCGCTGTTCGATGTCAAGGTGGTGAGCGTGAACACGCTGACCCAGAAGGGCAAGACCAAGCGGTGGAAGGGCAAGCCCTATCGCCGTTCGGACGTCAAGAAGGCTGTCGTGACGCTGGCTGCAGGCCAGTCGATCGACGTCACCAGCGGAATCTGAGGCGCGGATCATGGCACTCAAGAACTATAACCCGACCAGCCCCGCGCGCCGCGGTCTGATCCTCGTCGACAAGTCGTCGCTTTGGAAGGGCAAGCCCCTCAAGGCGCTGACCGAAGGCCAGAGCAAGACCGGTGGCCGCAACAACAAGGGCCACGTGACCTCGCGCGGCATCGCCGGCGGCCACAAGCAGAAGTACCGCTTCATCGACTTCAAGCGTCGCAAGTGGGACCAGCCGGCCACCGTCGAGCGTCTGGAATACGATCCCAACCGCACGGCCTTCATCGCCCTCGTCAAGTACGAGGACGGCGAGCAGACCTACATCATCGCGCCGCAGCGTCTCGCGGTCGGTGACACGATCGTCGCCGGCGAGAAGACCGACGTGAAGCCGGGCAATGCCATGCTTCTGTCGCAGATCCCGGTCGGCACCATCATCCACAACGTGGAGATGAAGCCGGGCAAGGGCGGGCAGATCGCCCGTTCGGCAGGCACCTATGTCCAGCTCGTCGGTCGTGACCGCGGCATGGTCATCGTCCGTCTGAACTCGGGTGAGCAGCGCTACCTGCGCGGCGATTGCATGGGAACGGTTGGCGCGGTCTCGAACCCCGACAACTCGAACCAGAACCTCGCCAAGGCCGGTCGCAATCGCTGGAAGGGCATCCGCCCGCTGACCCGCGGCGTCGCCAAGAACCCGGTCGACCACCCGCACGGCGGTGGTGAAGGCCGGACCTCGGGCGGCCGTCACCCGGTCACGCCTTGGGGCAAGCCGACCAAGGGTGCGCGCACCCGCAACAACAAGCAGACGGACAAGATGATTATCCGTTCGCGTCACGCGAAGAAGAAGAGGTAACCGCCATGGCACGTTCCGTCTGGAAAGGCCCCTTCGTCGACCTGCACCTGCTCAAGAAGGCGGAAGCCGCGCAGGATGCCGGCAGCCGCGCTGGTCCGATCAAAACCTGGTCGCGCCGCTCGACGATCCTGCCGCAGTTCGTTGGTCTGACGTTCACCGTCTACAACGGTCACAAGTTCATCCCGGTCTCGGTCAACGAAGACATGGTCGGCCACAAGCTCGGTGAATTCGCGCCCACGCGCACGTTCCCCGGTCACGCCGCCGACAAGAAGGGCAAGCGCTAATGGGCAAGGAAAAAGCTCCCCGTCGCGTCGGCGACAAGGAAGCCCTGTCGGTCGGCACGCAGATCCGCGGTTCGGCCCAGAAGCTGAACCTGGTCGCTGCGCTGATCCGTGGCCGCAAGGCCGAGGACGCACTCAACATCCTGTCCTTCTCGAAGAAGGCCATGGCGGTTGACGCGAAGAAGGTTCTCGCATCGGCGATCGCCAATGCCGAGAACAACCACAACCTGGACGTCGACGCCCTCGTGGTCGCCGAAGCCAGCGTGGGCAAGTCGATCACCATGAAGCGTTTCCACACGCGCGGCCGTGGCAAGTCCACGCGCATCCTGAAGCCGTTCAGCCGGCTGCGCATCGTGGTCCGCGAAGTCGAGGAGGCCTGATCCATGGGTCATAAGAGCAACCCGATCGGCCTGCGTCTGCAGATCAACCGGACCTGGGACAGCCGCTGGTACGCCGAAGGCAAGAGCTATGCGTCGATGCTTGAGGAAGACCTCAAGATGCGCAAGTTCATCATGACCTCGCTGCCGCAGGCCGCGATCTCCAAGGTCGTGATCGAGCGTCCCGCCAAGCTGTGCCGCGTGTCGATCTATGCCGCTCGTCCGGGCGTCATCATCGGCAAGAAGGGCGCCGACATCGAGAAGCTGCGCTCCGCGCTGGCCAAGCTGACCAGCAGCGAAGTGAAGCTGAACATCGTCGAGATCCGCAAGCCGGAAGTCGATGCCAAGCTCGTTGCCCAGGGCATCGCCGACCAGCTCGTTCGCCGCGTGGCCTTCCGCCGTGCGATGAAGCGTGCCGTGCAGTCGGCTCTGCGTCTCGGTGCCGAAGGCATCAAGATCACCTGCGGTGGCCGTCTCGGCGGCGCCGAGATCGCTCGCGTCGAATGGTATCGCGAAGGTCGCGTGCCGCTCCACACGCTGCGCGCGCACATCGACTATGCCGAAGCCGAGGCGCTGACCGCCTATGGCATCATCGGCATCAAGTGCTGGATCTTCAAGGGTGAGATCCTGGGCCACGATCCGTTGGCGCAGGAACGGCTGATGATGGAGGCTCAGACCTCCGGCGTGCGCCCGGCGCGCGAAGACCGCAGGAACTAAGCCATGCTGCAACCTAAGAAAACCAAGTTCCGCAAGGCCTTCAAGGGCCGGATCAAGGGCGACGCCAAGGGCGGCACCGATCTGAACTTCGGTTCCTACGGCCTCAAGGCCCTGGAGCCCGAGCGGATCACCGCGCGCCAGATCGAAGCGGCTCGTCGTGCGATCACGCGTCACATCAAGCGCCAGGGTCGTCTCTGGATCCGCATCTTCCCGGACGTGCCGGTGACGAAGAAGCCCGCCGAAGTCCGCCAGGGCAAGGGCAAGGGTTCGATCGAATACTGGGCAGCCCGCGTGAAGCCGGGTCGCATCCTGTTCGAGCTCGACGGCGTTGCCGGCCCGCTGGCCGCCGAGGCCTTCAGCCGCGCGGCGATGAAGCTGCCGATCAAGACCAAGGTCGTCGCCCGTCTCGGCGACACCTCGCACCTGGGAGGCGAATGATGGCCGCCGCTAAGAACTCGAACAAGGTCGGTGACTTCCGCGCCAAGACCGACGACCAGCTTTCGGCTGACCTCGGCGATCTGAAGCGCGAGGCGTTCAACCTGCGCTTCCAGGCCGCGACGAACCAGCTGGAGCGTCCGGCGCGCATCAAGGAAGTGCGCCGCGATATCGCCCGTATCAAGACGCTGCAGACTGAGCGTACTCAGTCGCCCAAGGCGTAAGGAGCCAACGATGCCCAAGCGTATCCTCGTCGGGACCGTTGTTTCCGATAAGACCGACAAGACCGTGGTCGTGAAGGTCGAGCGTAAGGTGAAGCACCCGCTCTACGGGAAGATCATCCGCCGTTCGAAGAAGTATCACGCCCACGACGAAGACAATGCCTACAAGGCCGGCGAGACCGTGCGCATCGAGGAAACTCGGCCGCTGTCGAAGCTGAAGACGTGGAAGGTCATCGACCGCGTCCAGGCCGGCAAGGGCACCGCGATCGAAGCGGACGTCTAAGTCAGACTATTTCGGAACTGCCGGGCATGTCTCGGTAAGCCAGTTGAGAAGGAACCGGATCAATGATCCAGATGCAGTCCAATCTCGACGTCGCGGACAACAGCGGCGCAAAGCGCGTCCAGTGCATCAAGGTGCTGGGCGGGTCTAAGCGTCGTTTTGCCGGCGTCGGCGACATCATCGTGGTGTCGATCAAGGAAGCCCAGCCGCGCGCACGCGTGAAGAAGGGCGACGTTCACCGTGCGGTTATCGTGCGTACCCGCAAGGACGTACGCCGTGCCGACGGTTCGGTGATCCGCTTCGACAGCAACGCTGCCGTGCTGATCAACAAGAACGAGGAGCCCATCGGCACCCGTATCTTCGGCCCCGTGGTGCGCGAACTGCGCGGCCGTGGCTTCATGAAGATCATCTCGCTCGCGCCGGAGGTGCTGTAATGGCCGCCGCTAAGATCAAGAAGGGCGACTCCGTCGTCGTCCGCTCGGGCAAGGACAAGGGCCGTACCGGTACCGTCCTTCAGGTGCTGCCGAAGGACGAAAAGGTGCTCGTTTCGGGCATCAACGTCGCGACGCGTCACAAGAAGCCCACGCAGGGTGACCCCAACGGCGGCATCGACCGTCGTGAGGCGCCGATGCACATTTCGAAGGTGAGCCTGGCCGATCCCAAGGATGGCAAGGCGACCCGCGTCCGTTTCGAAACCAAGGACGGCAAGAAGGTCCGTGTGGCCGTGAAGTCCGGGGAGACGATCGATGGCTGATAAGTACACGCCGCGCCTTCGTACCAAGTACGATGAGCAGATCGCCAAGGCTATGACCGAGAAGTTCGGTTACAAGAACGCCATGGAGATCCCCAAGATCGAGAAGATCACGCTCAACATGGGCGTGGGCGAGGGCACGCAGGACCGCAAGAAGGTCACGACTGCCGTCGAGGAAATGGAAAAGATCGCCGGCCAGAAGGCCGTGGTCACCAAGGCCAAGAAGTCGATCGCCCAGTTCAAGCTGCGCGAAGGCATGGCGATCGGCTGCAAGGTCACCTTGCGTCGGGAGCGCATGTACGAGTTCCTCGACCGTCTGATCACGGTCGCGATGCCCCGCATCCGCGACTTCCGTGGCCTGAACCCGAAGAGCTTTGACGGTCGCGGCAACTACGCGATGGGTCTCAAGGAACAGATCATCTTCCCCGAGATCAGCTACGACCAGATCGAGAAGGTGCGTGGCATGGACATCATCGTCACCACCACCGCGAAGACCGACGAGGAAGCGCGCGAGCTGCTTCGCCTGTTCGGTTTCCCGTTCCCGCAGGATGCTGCTGAACAGCAGCAGGCCGCGTGATCCAGATTTGAAGAAGAGAGCTTAAGTCCATGGCGAAACTGAGTTCCGTGAACAAGAACGAGAAGCGCAAGAAGCTCGTTCAGAAGTATGCCGCGAAGTACGCTGCGCTCAAGGCCCAGGCCAACGATGAATCGCTCGACGAAACCGAGCGCCTCATTGCCCGCCTGAAGCTGGCCGAGATCCCGCGGAACGGCAATCCGACCCGGGTGCGCAACCGCTGCGCCACCACCGGCCGCCCGCGCGGCTATTATCGCAAGTTCGGCCTTTGCCGTATCGAGCTGCGGGACAAGGGCAACAAGGGCCTTATCCCCGGCCTGACGAAGTCGAGCTGGTAAGGAATAGCGATGGCACTGACCGATCCCCTGGGTGATATGCTCACCCGCATCCGCAACGGCCAGCGGGCGAAGAAGGACGCAGTCCTTTCGCCGGCGTCGAAGCTGCGTGCGAACGTGCTCGAGGTCCTCCAGCGTGAGGGCTACATCCGCGGCTACAGCGAGGACGCCACCGGCGCCCACCCGCAGCTGCGCATCGAGCTCAAGTATTTCGAAGGCGAGCCGGCGATCAAGCACGTCGCTCGCGTCTCCAAGCCGGGCCGCCGCGTCTACTCGGGTTCCAAGGAACTTCCGGTGATCCGCAACGGTCTTGGCATCACCATCGTCTCGACGCCCAAGGGCGTGCTTTCGGATGCCGAAGCACGCGCCCAGAACGTCGGCGGCGAAGTGCTCGCGGAGGTGTTCTGATGAGCCGCATTGGTAAAGTGCCGGTCACGGTGCCCGCGGGTGTAACCGCGGACATCGCCAACGGCGTCCTCACCGTGAAGGGCCCCAAGGGCACTCTCACGCTCGCTCTGCGCGACGAGATCAGCTATTCGGTCGAAGACGGCAAGATCCTGGTCAAGCCGGCCAACGACACCAAGCAGGCACGTGCCTTCTGGGGCATGCAGCGTACTCTGGTCAGCAACCTGGTGACGGGCGTCACCGACGGTTACTCGAAGACCCTGCTGATCACCGGTGTCGGCTATCGTGCCAATTCGCAGGGCAAGAACCTGAAGCTGCAGCTCGGCTACAGCCACGACGTCGACTTCGCGATCCCCGAGGGGATCGAGATCAAGACCCCGGATAACACCACGGTCGAGATCATCGGCATCGACAAGCAGAAGGTCGGGCAGGTTGCGGCCGAGATCCGTCGCTGGCGCAAGCCCGAGCCTTACAAGGGCAAGGGTATCAAGTACCGCGGCGAGTTCATCTTCCGCAAGGAAGGGAAGAAGAAGTAATGGCCAAGCTTTCGCTTTTCGATCGCCGCAAGCGGCGTGTCCGCACCGCCCTGAAGGCTCGCGCCGGTGGGCGTCCCCGTCTGTCCGTGCATCGCTCGGGCCGGCACATCTATGCCCAGATCATCGACGACGCCGAGGGCCGTACGGTCGCCGCTGCCTCGACGCTGACCAAGGGCAGCAAGGGTCCCGGCGCCACGACCGAGGCGGCTGCCAAGGTGGGCAAGGAGCTCGCCGAGGCCGCCAAGAAGGCTGGCGTGACCACCGTCGTGTTCGATCGCGGCGGCTTCCTGTTCCATGGCCGCGTCAAGGCGCTGGCCGACGCCGCGCGTGAAGGCGGGCTGGAGTTCTGATGATGGCAGACGAAAACAACAACGAAGCGCCGGCCGTCGACACGCCGATCGCTGCGGAAAACCCGCAGGGTGCCGACAACGCTGGCGAAACGCGCGAAACCAGCGCGGGCAGCGCGCCTTCGGGCGGTCGTGGTCCTGGTGGCCCCGGCGGCAACCGTGGTCCGGGCGGCGGTCGTGGCCGTGGCGGCAACGATCGTGGCGGCGGTGGCCGTGACGGCAACCGTGGCCGTGGTGGTCGCGACGATCGTCGTGGCGGCCGTGGCGGCGACGACGAGGGCGGCGAAGAGCTGATCGAGAAGCTGGTTCACATCAACCGCGTCTCGAAGACGGTCAAGGGCGGCAAGCGCTTCGGCTTTGCAGCGCTGGTCGTCGTGGGCGACGGCAAGGGCCGTGTCGGCTTCGGTCATGGCAAGGCGCGCGAAGTGCCGGAAGCCATCACCAAGGCGACGGCTTCGGCCAAGAAGAAGATGGTTCGCGTTCCGCTCAAGGAAGGCCGCACCCTGCACCATGACGGCAAGGGCCGTTTCGGCGCCGGCAAGGTCAACCTGCGCTCGGCTCCGGCCGGTACGGGCATCATCGCCGGTGGCCCGATGCGCGCCGTCTTCGAGAGCCTGGGCGTTGCCGACGTGGTGACCAAGTCGGTCGGCACTTCGAACCCCTACAACATGATCCGCGCCACCTTCGACGCTCTGGTCGAGCAGACCTCGCCGAAGTCGGTCGCGCAGCGTCGCGGCAAGAAGGTCGCCGACCTGCTCGGTCGCGGTGGTGCCACCACGGTGGAGGCTGAAGCCGCCGCCGAAGCGATTACGGAGTAAGCGCGATGGCCAAGATCAAGATCAAGCAGATCGGTTCGCCGATCCGTCGGCCGGAAAGCCAGAAGAAGATCCTCATCGGCCTCGGCCTCGGCAAGATGAATCGTGTCGTCGAGCTCGAGGACACCGCTGAGGTTCGTGGCGCGATCGCTAAGCTGCCGCACATGGTGGCCGTGGTCGACTGATCGCTTCGCCGACATAGCGAAACAACAGGAAGCTCCGACGAAAGTCGGGGCTTTTTGTTTGTCTTACGTTCTCTCCGAAAGGGCGATTTCAGGATTTTGTTAGGCAAGTTTTGTCAAAAACACCGACATGCGAGGCGATCGTGCGGTGTCCTGATAGAGCGGAAAACGAAGCCGAGAGGCTTCGTGCCCTGGCCGAATACGGCCTGGATCCGCAGGCGGGCTTGCCCAGCCTCGATCCCATCGTCGACCTCGCCGCGCGCCTGTTCGACTGCCCGGCTGCGGCGGTCAACATGATCGGTGACGACCACGTGTTCCTCGCCGCCAATCACGGCATCGGCGAATGCGACCTGCGCCGGGACGTCTCGTTCTGCGCCCATGCGATCAATCAGGACGAGGTCATGGTGGTCGAGGACGCCACGCTCGATCCGCGCTTCCACGACAATCCGATCGTCGCCGCCGGCATGATCCGCTTCTACGCCGGTGTCGCGCTGCGGTCGCCCTCGGGCCATGCGCTCGGCGCGCTCTGCGTGCTAGACGACAAGCCGCGTGCCGGCTTTTCGCAGCGCGATCGTACGCAGCTGCGCGAACTTGCGGGGCTGGTCTCCGACAAGCTCGAACTGCGCCGCATCGGAGCGCTGGCCGAGATGAGCCCGAACCGTTTCGAGGCGAGCGCGGCGACTTCGCCCAAGGCGATCCTCTGTTTCGACGAAAGCGGGCTGATCAGCACCTGCAACACCGCCGCCTGCCTGATGTTCGATCGCAGCCTCGACGAAATGGTCGGGCAGTCCATCGACGTTCTGATAGATTCCGGCGACCGCGCGCTCGCCCATTCGGCCATTGCCCGCGTTCGCAGCGGCGGTCTGCCGCTCAACGTGGGCACGCCGATGATCGGGCTGCGCCGCGACGGCTCGCAGTTTCCGGGCGAACTCCACTGGTCGCGTTGGTACGAAGGCGACGACATGCATTTCGGCGTGATCGTCGAGGACATGACCGAGAAGCGGCGCGAGCACGACGCGCTCTACCACCTCGCCAACTACGACGCGCTGACCGACCTGCCGAACCGGAATCTGCTCCATCGCCGGATGGAGGAAACCCTTGTCGAGGGTGGCACGGCGGCGGTGATCTTCACCGATCTCGACGGGCTGACCGACATCAACAACACGCTCGGCCATGGCGCCGGCGACCGCGTGCTGGCGCTGGCCGCCGAGCAGATTCGCGCCGCCTTGCCCGCCAGCGCGGTTCTGGCGCGGGTCGGCGATGCCGAGTTCGCGACCCTGCTGGCCGATTGCGACCCGGGGACCATCGGCGCGATAGCGCGCACGATCAATGCCGCGGCGGCGCGTCCGATCCTGGTCGATGGGCACGAGGTCCGCCTCGTCGGCAGTTCGGGCATGGCGATCGCGCCCGAGCACGGCCAGACCGCCGAGGCCCTGATGGGCAGTGCCGAGCTCGCATTGTTCCACGCCCACAGCACCGGCCGCGGCGCGACCGTGCTCTACATGCCCAGCCTGCGGGCCGAGGCCGTCGCCAGGCGCATGTACGATGCCGAACTCCACCGGGCCTGGGAGCGCAAGGAATTCGTCCTGTTCTACCAGCCGCAGGTGCGGCTCGCGGACGGCACGGTGACTGGCGCCGAGGCGCTGATCCGCTGGCGCCATCCGGTGCGCGGCCTGTTGCCGCCCGCCGCGTTCCTGCCCGCGCTCGAGGCCGGCGTGCTGGCCGCGCCCGTCGGGCAATGGGTGATCGAGACCGCCTGTGCCCAGGCAGCGCTCTGGCGCAAGTCGCAACCGAACTTCCGCATGAGCGTGAATCTGTCCGCGGCGCAGTTCCGCGAGGGCGATCTGCCCGGCAAGGTCGCTTCTGCGCTTGCCGCGCACGGACTGCCGCCCGAGGCGCTCGAACTCGAGATCACCGAGAACATCATCCTCGATCAGCAGGACACGCTGCTCGGCCAGCTCGAGCAGTTGCGCGCGCTCGGCGTCGTGCTCTCGTTCGACGATTTCGGCACGGGTTTCGCATCGCTCAATCTGCTGCGCAACTTCCCGGTGACTCAGATCAAGATCGACAAGGGTTTCACCCAGCTCATGCAGACCTCGCCCAAGGACCAGGTCATCGTCGTCGGATTGATCAACATGGCGCACCAGCTTGGCCTCACGGTCGTGGCCGAGGGCATCGAGAATCGCGCTGACGCCGAGTTCCTGAGCGCGCACGGCTGCGAGAAGGGGCAGGGCTATGCCTTCGGCAAGCCCGTGCCCGCGGCGCTTTTTGCCGAGTGCTTCTGCCCGCGCCGCGACGACCTGCGCAGCGCCTGAGGCGCGTCAGCCTCGACAATCGCCCCAGACGACGATGGCGTCCGTGCCCAGCCGCTCAGGCACTCGCACGGCTTTGATCAGCCGGCAGTGCCGTCCGACGTAGTCGAGCACCAGGCGGTGCGTTTCTTCGTTGACCGGCGCGTTGCGGATCGGTTCGGCCATGACCACCGCGCCCGGCCGCAGCGCCAGCAGGCGCCGCGTTTCATCCAGGGTCGAGAACTGGCTGACGTTCTTCTCGATCAGGTGACTCAGGTGGGTGGGGAACACCAGCGGCGTGATCAGCGGCTGCCCGGTCAGGCGATAGATTTGCGGCGGGCCGTCGTAGCTGAGCAGTGGCCCGCGGCCGACGTGGGCCCGCACGGTCGCGACGAGCTCGGCGATCGCGGCGCGCGACTGGCGCGTATGTGCGAAGTCGAAAGGCGGTGCGAGGACGAAGGACAGCGCGGCGATCACCACCATCCACAGCCGCCCGCGCAGCGCCAGGAAGGGCGCGGCGGCGATGCAGAGCGGCACGAGCAGCGGCATGCCGTAGTGCAGGTAGAAATTGGGCACGGCGCAGAGCCCCGCGAAAGCCGCGATGAGCCAGAGCAGCACGAAGCGTCGTGGTTCCGGTGCGGTCAGCCGCAAGCCGAAGCTCGCGATGGCCAGGAACGGCAGGAGCATCACGGCCATGATGCCGAGGCGGATGAGCGAGGTCAGCGCGTGCGGTGTCTTGGCGAGGTTCGAGACGACCATCGCGTGCCAGAATTCGGGCCAGTGCCCGCTTGCCGCATAGCCGCCCGCGATCAGCAGAGTGGGGACCGCGCCGAGCGCCATCCACAGCAGCACGGCACAGACCACGCGCCCGCGCGGGGCGGACGAGCGCCAGAGAGTCCAGCCGCAGACCAGGCCGAGGAAGGCGCCTTCGAACAGCGCCGTCGTCTTGATCGCGATTCCGAGCCCGGCAAGCAGCATCGCCAGCGCTGCGACCGCCGGTGCGCGGCCTTCGCGAAGTGCGGGCATGGCGCGCAGCACGAGCAGCGCGGCCAGGGCGATGAACAGGTTGTAGAACACCGGGCTCTGGCCGCCGAAGCCTTGCAGAGGGGCGAGCCACAACAGGTAGCAGATTCCGGCCAGAAGCCCCCCGACTTCCCGCCCGGCCTCGGGACGAAGGCGGGTGGCGATGCTGTCGATGGTGGAGGCGGTGGCAGCCGCGAACAGCGTCGCCACGAGCTGATAGGCCAGTGGTGCGGTCGAGATCGCGGTGATCAGGTAGTAGATCGCGAAAAGCCCGAAAGGCTTGCGATCCCACAGGTCGACATAGGGCAGGGCGCCATGATGCATGGCGATGCCGACGGTGTGATAGAACACCTCGTCGCCGTGGAGATTGGGATCGCCGAAGGTGTCGCAGCGCAGGACCAGCGCGACCAGCAAGAGGATTGCGAAGCGCACGAGCGGCGAGAATCGATCGGGCCAGATCGATGGACTGGGCATTGTCGACGGTTCCCCCTGGTGCCCCGTCTTGCCTCAGTCGGCCGGGCCTGGAAAGGGCGTGGATGTCGGGCTTGCCGAAAAGGGGTGACAGGACGCCCCGCTTCGCCTAAGGGGCCGCCTTTCCAACCAAGCGCGACCAAAGCGAAAGCGAGTGCAGACCCATGACTTTCAAACTCAACGATCTCCGTGACAATGCCGGTGCCCGCAAGAGCCGCATGCGTGTCGGCCGTGGTATCGGCTCGGGCAAGGGCAAGACTGCCGGCCGCGGCCAGAAGGGTGCCAAGGCACGCTCGGGCGTCAGCATCAACGGGTTCGAGGGTGGCCAGATGCCGCTCCACATGCGCATCCCGAAGCGTGGCTTCAACAACATCTTCGCCAAGGACTATGCCGAGGTGAACCTGGGCCTGATCCAGAAGGCGATCGACGCCGGCAAGCTCGACGCCAAGGCCGACATCGATCACGCCGCTCTGAAGGCGGCCGGTCTTGCCCGTGGCGGCAAGGACGGCGTCCGCCTGCTGGGCAAGGGCGAGTTCACCGCCAAGGTCAGCTTCAAGGTCGACGGCGTGTCGAAGGGCGCGCGCGAGGCGGTCGAGAAGCTCGGCGGTTCGGTGACCGTGCCCGAGGCCGGCCCGAGCGAGCACGAGAAGAAGACGGCGCGCCGCGAAGCCAACAAGGCTGCCAAGGCCGCTCCGAAGGCCGCCAAGGCCTAAATTATCAGGACAAAGCCGGGCGGGGTTCTTGCATCCCCGCCCGCGCCCTATATGGGCCTTTCCCATATGGACTGAGGATGACCGGCCCTGCCGAGACTCGAAGCTTCGAGACTCGGCTCCGGCGCCCAAAGCAAGGCTAATCCCTAAATGGCATCACGCGCCGACAACATCGCGAGCAACCTGAACCTCGCCAACTTCTCGAAAGCCACCGAGCTCAAGAAGCGCATCTGGTTCACGGTCGGCGCGCTGATCGTCTTCCGTTTCCTCACGTTCGTGCCGCTGCCGGGTATCAACCCCGTGGCGCTGAAGCAGTTCCTGGATCGCAGCGCTGGCGGCATCCTCGACTTCTTCAACATGTTCTCGGGCGGCGCGCTGTCGAACTACAGCCTGATCAGTCTCGGCGTGATGCCCTACATCACCGCTTCGATCGTGGTGCAGCTTGCAGCCTCGCTGCATCCCTCGCTCGCCGCGCTCAAGAAGGAAGGCGATTCGGGGCGCAAGAAGCTCAACCAGTATTCGCGCTACGGCGCCGTGCTGCTCGCGGTGATCCAGGGCTTCGCGATTCTCAAGAACGCCGAAGTCCAGGGCTTCGCGGTCAATCCGGGCACGCTGTTCTACGTCGCCGGCCTGATTTCGCTCGTTGGCGGCACGATGTTCCTGCTGTGGATCGGTGAGCAGATCACCTCGCGCGGCATCGGCAACGGCACCTCGCTGATCATCATGGCCGGTATCGTCGCGCAGATGCCGACGGCGATCGTCAACATGTTCGAAGGTGGCCGCACCGGTTCGGTCAACGGCTTCCTCATCGCCGGCATGCTGTTGCTGCTCGTGGCCATGGTCTTGCTGATCTGCTTCATGGAGCGTGCCCAGCGCCGCCTGCTGATCCAGTATCCCAAGCGCGCGACCCAGCGCGGCATGATGCAGGCCGATCGCAGTCACCTGCCGCTCAAGCTCAACACCGCCGGCGTCATTCCGCCGATCTTCGCCAGCTCGCTGCTGCTGCTGCCGCTGACGATCAGCCAGTTCGCCGGTTCCTCGCTGTCGCCCGACACCACCTTCGGTTCGATCGTCCAGCGCGTGAACCAGTACCTGCAGCACGGCCAGCCCATCTACATGGTGCTCTACGCCGCAGGCATCATCTTCTTCAGCTTCTTCTACACCGCCGTGGTCTTCAATCCCGAGGAAACGTCGGAGAACCTCAAGAAGAACGGCGGTTTCATCCCCGGCATCCGTCCGGGCAAGAACACCGAGAAGTATCTCGACTACGTGCTGACGCGCATCACCGTGATCGGTGCCGGCTACCTGACCCTGGTCTGCGTGCTGCCCGAATGGGTTATCGCGCAGACGGGGGTGCACTTCCTCGTCGCCGGCGGCACGAGCCTGCTGATCGTGGTCAACGTCACGGTCGACACGATCACCCAGATCCAGTCGCACCTGCTGGCGCACCAGTACGGCGACCTGATCAAGAAGGCCAAACTCAAGGGACGCATGCGCTGATCGGGGCGCGTGCGGATTGAAAAGATAAAAGGGGCGATGACGTGAATATCATCCTGCTGGGACCGCCGGGGGCGGGCAAGGGCACGCAGGCGCAGCGCCTGGTCGAAAGCCGCGGCATGGTCCAGCTCTCCACCGGCGACATGCTGCGCGAGACGCGCAAGGCCGACACCCCGCTGGGCCGCCAGGTTGCCGAAGTCATGGATTCGGGCGCGCTCGTCTCGGACGAGATCGTCTCGGCCATGATCGACGAGAAGCTCGCGGGCCTGCCGGCCGAGACCGGCGTGATCTTCGACGGCTATCCGCGCACCGCCGCCCAGGCTCACTCGCTCGACGACATCCTGGCCGGCCGCGGTCGCAAGCTCGACAGCGTGATCGAACTCGACGTCAACGAGGACGCGCTCGTCGAGCGCATCACCGGTCGCTACACCTGCGCGAGCTGCGGCAAGGGCTATCACGACACGTTCGAGCAGCCCAAGGTCGAGAACACCTGCGACAAGTGCGGTGGTCACGAGTTCAAGCGCCGGCCCGACGACAACGAGGACACCGTGCGCACGCGCATGGCCGAGTATCGCGCCAAGACCGCGCCGATCCTGCCGATCTACGAAGCGCGCGGCATCGTCTCGCGGGTGGACGGCATGGCGCCGATGGACGATGTCACCGGAGCGATCGAGAAGATCCTCGGCTAGCGGCCGGGCAGGGGGAGACGGGAAGATGCGTGGTCTGGTTCTTGCGCTGCTCTCGCTGACCCTTGCCGTCCCCGCCCAGGCGGAGGTCGTTGCCAGGACCGATGCCGGTTTCGTCTCGCGCCAGGTCGCGGAAGTCACGGCCAGCCCCGAAGAAGCCTGGAAGGTCCTCGTCGATCCTGCCGAATGGTGGAACGGCGAGCACAGCTTCTCGGGCGACGCCAAGAACCTCTCGCTCGATGCGCGCGCCGGTGGCTGCTTCTGCGAAGCGCTGCCCGGTGAAGGCGAGAAGGGCTGGCTCAATCCGCGCGGTGGCGTCGAGCACATGCGCGTGGTCTTCGTCGACAAGGGCAAGGCGCTGCGCATGAGCGGCGCGCTCGGTCCCCTGCAGTCCGAAGCGCTCAGGGGCGCGCTGACGATCACGCTCAAGCCCGTCGAGGGCGGCACCCGGCTGACCTGGGAATATGTCGTCGGCGGCTACATGCGCTACAAGCCCGAGCAGATCGTGCCCGCGGTAGACAAGGTGCTCGGCGATCAGCTCTCGCGCCTGGCCGACAAGCTCGGTCGCAAGGTTTCGACCGAGGCGCCGAAGCCGCAGCCGGGGATGGAAGCGGGCCGCTGACCGTCCTCGAATATGGTGGACAAGGCTGCGGATGGGGCGGGGCGACGGTGATCTCGCTTTGACCTCGCGGGGCCGATCCTGTATGGCGAATGCACCAAGCGCGATGCCGCCGGAACCCTGCGTTGAGCTGGGGTTTTTCCTCGCGCGGCGTTGACAGTATCGGCGAATCGCCGTAAGCGCGCCCTTCATTCGACAGAAATGGTTGAGTCCGGCAGGCGACTGCATGATGCACGCCGACCGGGCTTTTGCCTGTGTTTTCCGTGGAATGACGCGTTGAGATAGGGATCGCGGACCCGCTGTCCCTGTGGAGCAGGAGAATTAAGTGGCTCGTATTGCCGGGGTGAACATCCCCACCAACAAGCGCGTGATCATCGCGCTGACCTACATTCACGGTATCGGCTCGTTCAAGGCCCGCCAGATCGTCGACAAGCTGGGCATCGATCATGCCCGCCGCGTGCAGGACCTGAGCGATCAGGAAGTCCTCCACATCCGCGAAGCGATCGACGCCGAGCACACGGTCGAGGGTGACCTTCGCCGCGAAACCGCGATGAACATCAAGCGTCTGATGGACCTGGCCTGCTATCGCGGCCTGCGTCACCGCAAGGGCCTCCCGGTCCGCGGCCAGCGCACGCACACGAACGCCCGCACCCGCAAGGGCAAGGCCAAGCCCATCGCCGGCAAGAAGAAGTAAGCTCACTTCGAGAAGCTCAGTACGAGCGGATCGAAGCGAACCTCTTTTCCTTCCGAGACACGACAGGATAACCGATCATGGCACGCGAACCTCAGCGCATTAAGCGCCGCGAGCGCAAGAACATCACGAGCGGCATCGCGCACGTGAATGCGAGCTTCAACAACACGATGGTCACCATCACCGACGCCCAGGGCAATGCGATCAGCTGGTCCTCGGCCGGCATGATGGGCTTCAAGGGCAGCCGCAAGTCGACCCCGTATGCCGCTCAGGTGGCCGCGGACGACGCCGGCAAGAAGGCCGCCGAACACGGCGTCCGCACCCTCGAGGTCGAAGTTAAGGGCCCGGGTTCGGGCCGTGAAAGCGCGCTGCGCGCTCTGCAGGCGGTGGGCTTCACCATCACCTCGATCCGCGACGTGACGCCGATCCCGCACAACGGGGTCCGGCCGTCCAAGCGTCGCCGCGTCTGATCGAGTCTTTTGGCGGAGCTCGTCTCCGCCACTTTTCGGATCGGCCGCGGCCCGCAATGGGCCCGCGGCCGCAGCCGCAAGAACAAGCCCTAGGGCCAAAATTCATTAGGGGACACCCATGACTGTCAACATCAAGAACTGGCAGGAACTGAAGAAGCCCAACAACCTCGAAGTGAAGGCGGGCAACGACCCCAAGCGCCGCGCGACCTTCGTCGCGGAGCCTCTCGAGCGCGGCTTCGGTCTGACGCTCGGTAACGCGCTGCGCCGCGTGTTGCTCTCGTCGCTGCAGGGTGCGGCGATCACCTCGATCAAGATCGAGAACGTTCTGCACGAGTTCTCGAGCCTCGCCGGCGTGCGCGAGGACGTGACCGACATCGTCCTCAACGTGAAGCAGATCGCCCTCAAGATGCAGGGCGAAGGTCCGAAGCGTCTTCAGCTTTCGGCCACCGGCCCGGCCGAAGTCACCGCCGGTGACATCGCCGTGACCGGCGACATCGAGGTCATGAACAAGGACCTCGTGATCTGCCACCTCGACGAGGGTGCGACGCTCAACATGGAGCTGACCGCCGACGTGGGTAAGGGTTACGTCCCCGCCGTGGGCAACCGCCCGGTCGACGCGCCGATCGGCCTGATCCCGATCGACTCGCTCTACTCGCCGGTCCGTCAGGTGTCGTACAAGGTCGACAACGCGCGTATCGGGCAGGAGCTGGACTTCGATAAGCTGAACCTCACCGTCGAGACCGACGGTACGGTGACGCCCGAGGACGCCGTGGCCTATGCCGCGCGCATCCTGCAGGACCAGCTCGCGCTGTTCGTCCACTTCGAGGACGTGGCTCCGATCGGCGCTTCGCCGATGATCGGCATCGCTGCCGGCGGCGCCGCCGCTGCGGACGAGGGCGATACCAACCAGCTCAACCGTTACCTTCTCAAGAAGGTCGACGAGCTCGAGCTGTCGGTGCGTTCGGCCAACTGCCTCAAGAACGACAACATCATCTACATCGGCGACCTGGTCCAGAAGACCGAGGCCGAGATGCTCCGCACGCCGAACTTCGGCCGCAAGTCGCTCAACGAGATCAAGGAAGTCCTGAGCTCGATGGGTCTGCGCCTCGGCATGGACATCCCTGGCTGGCCGCCCGAGAACATCGAAGAAATGGCCAAGAAGCTCGAGCAGGAACTGCTCGGCTAAGGCCGCAAGGTCTCACCCCGGCGACGGTCGGGGTGGGAACCTGAAGGGTGACGGCGGCGGCCCCAAGCGCTGCCTGGTCTGGGCTACCTCACACGGGCCCCTAACGAACGGAGTATAGAACATGCGTCACAAACACGGTCATCGTAAGCTTCAGCGCACCTCGTCGCACCGCGCCGCTCTGCTACGCAACATGGCAGCCGCACTGATCAAGCACGAGCAGATCACCACCACGACCTCGAAGGCGCGCGAACTGCGTCCCTACGTCGAGAAGCTGATCACGCTCGGCAAGCGCGGCGGCCTGTCGAACCGCCGTCTGGCCCACGCCCGTCTGCTCGACGACGCGCAGCTGGTGAAGCTGTTCGACACGCTGGCGACGCGCTACGCCGGTCGCGACGGTGGCTACACCCGCATCATCAAGGCCGGCTTCCGCCAGTCGGACGCCGCCCCGATCGCGGTGATCGAACTGGTCGACCGCGACACCTCGGCCAAGGGCCAGGATTCGGGTCCGGTCTACAGCGAGGAAGAGGACTTCGCCGAGGCGTAAGTCCTGCACCGGGCTTCGGCCCGGCCACGAGATTGCAAAGGCGGTCGCGAGTGCTAGGCTCGCGGCCGCTTTTGCTTTTGGAGAAGAGGATGCCCCGGTTCCCGCTCGCGCTGCTCGCCGCAGCGTGGCTGACCTTTTCCTCGCAAGCCCCGGCTAGCCAACAGACAGCCAAGGACACGACGCTGATCCCCTATCCCGAAACCCGCCGTGGCGACGTCTCCGAGACGCTGTTCGGCGAGACGATCGCCGATCCCTACCGCTGGCTCGAGAACGACGTTCGTAACGATCCCGAAGTCGCCGACTGGGTCGAACGCGAGAACAAGGTCACCGATGCCTATCTCGAGACCTTGCCGCAGCGCGCCTGGTTCAAGGATCGCATCCGCGGGTTGATGGACTACGAGCGCTTCGGCCTGCCGACCAAGGCCGGCGGACGCTATTTCTACCTGCGCAATTCGGGGCTGCAGAACCAGGCGCAGCTGTTCGTGCGCCAAGGGCTGCGCGGCAAGCCACGATTGCTGCTCGATCCCAATGCCTGGGCCAAGGATGCGGCGACTGCACTCGATTCCTGGAAACCCTCGGACGACGGCAAGCTGCTGCTCTACTCGGTTCAGGACGGTGGCAGCGACTGGCGCATCCTGCGCGTGCTCGACGTCAAGACCGGCGCGCCGCTGGCCGACGAGATCCGCTGGGCCAAGTTCACCGGTCTCGCCTGGGTGGGCGACGAAGGCTTTCTCTACTCGCGCTTTCCCGAGCCCAAGGAAGGCGAGACCTTCCAGGCGCGCAATTACAACCAGGCGATCTACTTCCACCGGCTCGGCACGCCGCAGTCCGCTGACGAGCTGGTCTACGCGACGCCCGATCATCCCGACTATGGCCATACGGCCCAGGTGACCCAGGACGGGCGCCTGGTCGTGATCCACAGCCAGATCGGCACCGACGCGCGCTACGAGGTTCACACCGTCGACCTGACCCGCCGGAGCAAGGATGGCTGGAAACCGCGCGCGCTGGTCAAGGGCTTCGAGCACGATTGGCGTCTGGTCGACGGCATGGGCCAGGTGCTCTGGTTCGTGACCAACCAGGACGCGCCGCGTTACCGCCTGGTCGCGATCGATCTCGCCCAGCGCGCACCGCAGTGGCGCCAACTCGTCGCGCAGACCGAAGAGACGCTCGAACAGGCGACGATCATCGGCAATCAGCTTGTCCTGCAGTATCTGAAGGATGCCTCGAGCCGGGCGCTGGTGTTCGGACTCGACGGCAAGTCGGTGCGCTCGATCGCGCTCAACGGCATCGGCACGGCGGGCGGCTTCGGCGGCAAGCCCGGCGATCCCGAGACGTTCTATGCCTTCACCAGCTTCAACCGTCCGCAGACGATATATCGGATGAACCTGGCGACGGGTCAGTCCACGCCTTTCGCCAGCCCCAAGCTGCTGTTCGATCCGCGCGACTTCGCGATCGAGCAGCGCTTCTACGCGTCGAAAGACGGGACGCGGGTGCCGATGTTCATCGTCCGCAAGAAGAGCGTGGTCGGTGCGGGCAAGCCGGTCCCGACGATCCTCTATGGCTACGGTGGCTTCGACGTCTCGCTGACCCCGGGTTTCTCGGCGATCCGCATGGCCTGGCTCGAGGCGGGCGGCGCCTTCGCGCTGGCCAACCTGCGCGGCGGCGGCGAATATGGCCGCGCCTGGCACGACGGCGGCCGTCGCGAGAACAAGCAGAACGTGTTCGACGATTTCATCGCCGCGGGCGAATACCTGATCGCCGAAGGGATCACGCCCAGGGACGGCCTCGCGATCCAGGGCGGTTCGAACGGGGGCCTGCTCGTCGGCGCCGCGGTCAACCAGCGTCCCGATCTGTTCGCCGCAGGCAATGCCGCGGTCGGGGTCATGGACATGCTGCGCTTCGACCGCTTCACCGCCGGGCGCTATTGGGTCGACGACTACGGCTACCCCGACCGCGAGAAGGACTTCCGCGTGCTGCGCGCCTATTCGCCCTACCACAACATCCGCCCCGGCAAGGATTACCCGGCCATGCTGGTGACCACGGCTGACACCGACGATCGCGTTGTGCCTGGGCACAGCTTCAAATATACGGCGGCGCTCCAGGCGGCGAAGCTCGGGAACCGGCCGCAGCTGATCCGGGTCGAGACGCGCGCCGGGCACGGTTCGGGCAAGCCGACCGACAAGGCGATCGAGGAAGGGGCCGACGTCCTGGCCTTCCTGGCGCAGTGGACCGGCCTCAAGCTGCCCTGAAGCGGTTCAGCCCTGCGAAAGCACGCCTGGCCTATGGACCTTCAGATTGGGCTATCAGGGGTTTGCTGGCCATGACGCTTTTCCGTTCCCGTACCGCCGCCGCGCTCGCCGCCGCGGCCGCGCTTGCGCTCTCGGCCACGCCCGCCATGGCGCGGGGCTGGAATCGTCATCATGATCGCGGGGGTCTCGACGCCGGCGACGTGTTCGGCGGCCTGCTGATCATCGGCGGCGTCGCCGCCATCGCCAGCGCCGTGTCGAAGTCGAACAAGGATCGTCAGGTCCGCGATAACGCGAACTATCCCGACCAGGCGCGCTACGACGATCAATATTATCGCGACGCGCGCGGTGACGAAGGGGCCGACTACGGCCGCGACGACTATCGCGCACCGCCGGCGAGTTCGTGGCGCTCGGGCGTGAGTGTGGACGCCGCGGTCGATGCCTGCGTTGGCGAGGTCGAGCGCGACCGATCGATCGACAGCGTCGATGCGGTCAACCGCGAGAGCGATGGCTGGCGCGTCTCGGGCCGCGTGCGCGACGGTGGCGACTTCTCGTGCTCGGTCGATGGCAGCGGTCGCGTGCGGAACGTCGCCGGGCTCTAGCTTTCCGCGATGCGGTTGTAGGCGGGGATCGCCAGCGACCAGTGGATCGAGGCACCGCGCAGCGTGAAGCCCGCGAGCGCGGCGACCGGCCAGACGATTTCGTTGGGCAGAGACAGCAGCGCGCCCGCCACGGCGAGCGCCGAGCTCAGCGCCGCCGCGGTCACGTAGAGTTCGCGCCGCATCAGGATCGAGGGCTGGCCGGCGAGCACGTCGCGGATGATGCCGCCGACGCAGCCGGTTATCACGCCCATCAGCGCTGCCGGAACCGGCGGCGTGCCATAGCCGAGCGCCTTGACCGTGCCGAGCACGGCATAGGCGCTGAGGCCCACGGCATCGGCCCATTCGAGCAATTGGCCCTGCCACCAGCGGTGCGGGGTGAGCCAGGCCAGCACGGCGACGGCGAGGCAGGTCGGCGCGACCAGCGGATCGCGGATCCAGAACACCGGCGCGCCGATCAGCAGGTCGCGCACCGAACCGCCGCCGACGCCGGTGACCAGCGCGAAGAAGGCCATGGTCACGAAGTCCTGCCGCAGACGTGCCGCGAGCAGCGCGCCCGACAGCGCGAAGACGGCGATGCCGGCAACGTCGAGGAAACGGATGATCGCGGGCAGGTCGGCAAGCGGCATCGCGCGGCTATAACCGGACCCGCCCATGCAGGACAATCTCTAGCGCTTCAGCGCATCGCGCAGCGAAGCAGCGCCGAGCACGACGGCAAAGGATCCGAATGCGACCAGAACCAGCACTTCGAAATGCGCACCTACGAAGCCGAACATGAAAAACCCTCCCTGACGGAACCGCATCCTTGTGCGGTCCATCGGGGAGGGCTTCCTTGATCGAGATCAAAGGGCGGGACTTGCCCGCCGCATCGATCAGATGTGAATGGGCTTTCCGCGCACGGCCATCGCCGCTTCCTTGATCGCTTCCGAATGGGTCGGGTGCGCGTGGCAGGTATAGGCGATGTCCTCGCTGGTCGCACCGAATTCCATGGCCTGCGCGGCCTGGGCAATCATCGTGCCGGCGACCGAGGCAATGCACCAGACGCCGAGCACGCGATCGGTCTCGGCATCGGCGATGACCTTGACGAAGCCGTCGGTCTCGCGGTTGGTCTTGGCGCGGCTGTTGGCGAGCATCGGGAACTTGCCGACCTTGATCTCGCCGCGTTCCTTCGCCTGTTCCTCGGTCAGGCCGACGCCGGCGATCTCGGGGAAGGTATAGACCACCGAGGGGATCACGGCGTGGTTCACGATGCCGATCTGGCCGGCGATGTTCTCGGCCACGGCAATGCCTTCGTCCTCGGCCTTGTGCGCGAGCATCGGGCCGGGGATGACGTCGCCGATCGCCCAGACGCCGGCGACCTTTGTGCGGAAGTCGTGGTCGGTTTCGATCTGGCCGCGCTTGTTGAGTTCGAGGCCGATCTTGTCGAGGCCGAGGCCTTCGGTGTTCGGCCGGCGGCCGATCGAAACGAGGACGGCATCGGCCTCGAGCGTCTCGGTGTCGCCGCCCGCCGCGGGTTCGAGCGACAGCGTGACCTTCTTGCCCTTGACCGTCGCCTGAGTGACCTTGGTCGAGAGCTTGAGCTCCATGCCCTGCTTCTTGAACAGCTTGCCCGCTTCCCTGCGGACCTCGCCGTCCATGCCGGGCAGCAACTGGTCGAGGAATTCGACGACGGTGACCTTGGCGCCGAGGCGGCGCCAGACCGAACCGAGCTCGAGCCCGATCACGCCGCCGCCGATGACCACGAGGTGGTCGGGCACGCGGTCGAGCGCGAGCGCGCCCGTGCTGTCGACGATCAGGCCTTTTTCGTTGTCGACTGCGACGCCGGGGAGCGGGGTGACCGACGAACCGGTCGCCACGATCACGTTCTTGGCGGTCACGGTCTTGCCGGCGACGTCGACGGTGTGCGCGTCCTGGAAGCTGGCGCGGCCCTTGAGCCAGTCGATCTTGTTCTTCTTGAACAGGTATTCGATGCCGCCGGTCAGTTCCTTGACCGCGGCGGCCTTCTCGCCCTGGAGCACGGGCAGGTCGAGTTCGACCTTGCCGGTCTTGACGCCGAACTTGGCGAGCGTGCCGTGCGCGGCTTCCTCGAACAGCTCGGAGCCGTGGAGCAGCGCCTTGGAAGGGATGCAGCCGACGTTGAGGCAGGTGCCGCCCAACGTCTCGCGACTTTCGGCGCAGGCGGTCTTGAGCCCGAGCTGGGCCGCGCGCACCGCGGCGACATAGCCGCCGGGGCCGGCACCGATGACGAGGACGTCGTAGTCGTATTCAGCCATTTGGGCCTCCGTGGCGCGCGGGCTTCGACAAGCTCAGCCTGAGCGGGTCTGGCAATTATTGGGCAGAAGAAAAGTCGCGCAAACGCCTCGGCCTTACAGGTCGATCAGCAGGCGCGTCGGATCCTCGATCGCTTCCTTGATCGTCTTGAGCGCGGTCACAGCCTCGCGGCCGTCGATCAGGCGGTGGTCGTACGACAGCGCGATATACATCATCGGGCGGATGACGATCTCGCCGTTGCGGACCACGGCGCGGTCCTCGATGCGGTGCAGGCCGAGCACGGCCGACTGCGGCGGGTTGATGATCGGCGTCGACATCAGGCCGCCGAACACGCCGCCGTTGGAGATCGTGAAGGTGCCGCCCTTCATGTCGTCGAGCGTCAGGGTGCCGTCCTTGGCCTTCTTGCCGTATTCGGCGATCGCCTTCTCGATGTCGGCGAAGGAAAGCTGGTCGACGTTGCGGACCACCGGCACGACCAGGCCGTTGGGGGCCGAGACCGCGACCGAGAGATCGATGTAGTCGTGATAGACGATCTCATCGCCCTGGATCTGGGCGTTGACCGCCGGAATGTCCTTGAGCGCCAGGACCGAGGCCTTGGCGAAGAAGGACATGAAGCCGAGCTTCACGCCATGCTTCTTGACGAAAAGGTCCTTGTAGCGATCGCGCGCGGCGATCACTTCGGTCATGTCGACGTCGTTGAACGTGGTCAGCAGCGCTGCGGTATTCTGCGCATCCTTGAGCCGCTTGGCGATGGTCTGGCGCAGGCGCGTCATCTTGACGCGCTCTTCGCGACGCTCACCGGCGGGAGCTGCGGGCACCGAGGCCGGAGCCGGCGAAGCAGCAGCCGTCGCGGCGGGAGCGGGCGTGGCCTGCTTGGCCTGCGCGGCGTGAACGATGTCCTCCTTGGTCAGGCGGCCGTCCTTGCCGGTGCCCTTGACGCTCGAAGGATCGATGCCGTGCTCCAGCACCGCGCGGCGCACCGAGGGGGAGAGCGCGGCATCGCCGGCATCCTCGCCCTTGGGCGGCAGCGTGTCGGAGGCCGGCGGGATCGCCTTCTCGGCGCGCGGGGCAACCGGAGCGGCGCCCGCGACCGCGGTCGAATCCTCGATCGTGGCGATCAGCGCGCCGACCGCGACGGTATCGCCTTCCTTGGCGATATGCGCGCCCATGACGCCGGCCGCGGGGGCCATGACGTCGATCGCGACCTTGTCGGTTTCGAGGCTGGCGATCGGCTCGTCGAGCACGACGGCCTCGCCGGGCTGCTTGAGCCACTGGCCGATCGTCGCTTCGGAGACCGATTCACCCAGAACGGGAACTTTGACTTCGCTGGACATGCTGGACCTTCCTGAGACCTATGGGCCTGCGATCACTTCTTGCCGGTGCGGCGGCGAATTTCGGAGCGGACCGAGAGGCCCAGGGCATCGGCAACGAGCGCGCCCTGTTCGTTCTCATGCCGCTTGGCGAGACCGGTAGCGGGCGAGGCGCTGGCCGAGCGGCCGGCATAGCGCGGACGCGCGATCTTGCACTTGGCCGCGGCGAGCGCTTCCTCGATGAAGGGCTCGACGAACGACCAGGCGCCCTGGTTCTTGGGTTCTTCCTGGCACCAGACGACCTCTTCGAGGTTGGTCAGGCGCTCGATGCGCGCGGTCAGCGGCTCGCCGGGGAACGGATAGAGCTGCTCGACGCGAACCACCGTGGTGTCCTTGAGCTCGGCGGCGTCGCGCGCCTCCATCAGGTCGTAGCCGACCTTGCCCGAGCAGAGGACGATCTTCTTGACGTCCTTGTCCGCGGGCGGCGTGCGATCGGCCATCAGGCGGCGGAAGTGGCTGTTGCCGACGAAGTCCTCGAGTTCGGACTTGGCCAGCGGATGCCGCAGCAGCGACTTCGGCGTCATGATCACCAGCGGCTTGCGGAACGAGCGGTGCATCTGGCGGCGCAGAACGTGGAAGTAGTTCGACGGCGTCGTGATGTTGCAGACCTGGATGTTGTCCTGTGCGCAGAGCTGCAGGAAGCGTTCCAGGCGCGCCGAAGAGTGCTCGGGCCCCTGGCCCTCGTAACCGTGCGGCAGCAGCAGGACGAGGCCGTTGGCGCGCAGCCACTTGGCTTCGGCCGCGGCGATGTACTGGTCGATGATGATCTGCGCGCCGTTCGCGAAATCGCCGAACTGCGCTTCCCACAGGACCAGGGTCTTGGGATCGGTCATCGCATAGCCGTATTCGAAGCCGAGCACGCCATATTCGCTGAGCGGGCTGTCGAGCACTTCGAAGCGGCCGTGGGGCACGGTCGAGAGCGGCACGTACTTGCGCTCGTCGGTCTGGTCGACCCAGACGGCATGACGCTGGCTGAAGGTGCCGCGGCCCGAATCCTGGCCGGACAGGCGTACGCCGTAGCCTTCGGATACCAGGCTGCCGAAGGCCAGGGCCTCGCCGGTCGCCCAGTCGAAGCCTTCACCCGACTTGAACGCGGCGCGCTTGGCGTCGAGCACGCGGTTCAGCGTCTTGTGGATCGTCAGGTCGTCGGGAACCGTGGTCAAGGTGCGACCGAGGCTCTCGAACAGCTTGTTCTCGATGCCGGTCGGCGCGTTGCGGCGCGCGCCTTCGGGATCGTTGGGGCGGTTGAAGCCGCTCCAGCGACCGGCGAACCAGTCGGCCTCGTTGGCCTTGTAGGTCTTGGAAGCTTCGAATTCTTCCTCGAGATTGGCGACGAAACCTTCGGCATATTCGCCGAGATAGCCGCCTTCGACCACGCCTTCCTCGACCAGCCGCTTGGCATAGATCTCGGACACCGGCGGATGCTGGCGGATCTGCGAATACATCAGCGGCTGCGTGAAGCTCGGCTCGTCACCTTCGTTGTGACCGAAGCGGCGATAGCACCACATGTCGATCACGACGTCCTTGTCGAACTTCTGGCGGAAGTCGACGGCCATCTTGCAGGCGAAGGTCACGGCTTCGGGATCGTCGCCGTTTACGTGGAAGATCGGGGCCTGGACGCCCTTGGCGACGTCCGAGGGGTAGGGCGAGTTGCGCGCGAACTGCGGGCTCGTCGTGAAGCCGATCTGGTTGTTGATGATGAAGTGCAGGCAGCCGCCGGTGGCGTAGCCGCGGATGCCCTGGAAGCCCAGGCATTCCCAGACGATGCCCTGGCCGGCGAAGGCCGCGTCGCCGTGCAGCAGCACGGGCAGGACCTGGTCCATCTCCTCGAGGTCGTCGCGCATGGTCAAGGTCGCGCGGACCTTGCCGAGCACGACGGGGTCCACGGTTTCGAGGTGCGAGGGGTTGGGTACCAGGCTCATGTGCACCTTGATCCCGTCGAACTCGCGGTCGGTCGAGGTGCCCAGGTGATACTTGACGTCGCCCGATCCGCCGACGTCCTCGGGATTGGCGGTGCCGCCCGAGAATTCGTGGAAGATGACCTTGTAAGGCTTGGCCATGACGTTCGCGAGCACGTTCAGGCGGCCGCGGTGGGCCATGCCGACGACGATCTCGCGCACGCCCATCTGGCCGCCGCGCTTGATCACGGCTTCGAGCGCCGGGATCATCGATTCACCGCCGTCGAGGCCGAAGCGTTTCGTGCCGACGTACTTCTTGCCGAGGAACTTCTCGTACTGCTCGCCGCGGACGACGGCCTGGAGGATCGCTTTCTTGCCCAGCACGCTGAAGTCGATCGACTTGTCGGCGCCTTCCATCCGGTCCTGAAGGAAGCGGCGCTCCTCCACGTCCGAGATGTGCATGTATTCGAGGCCGACCTTGCCGCAATAGTTCGCCTGCAGGATGCCCACGAGCTCGCGGATCGTCGCCCACTGCTTGCCGAGGAAACCGCCGATGAAGATCTGGCGATCGAGCGCGGCGCCGGTGAAGCCATGATATTCGGGGGTGAGGTCGGCAGGCAGATCGCGCTTGGAAAGCCCCAGCGGATCGAGATCGGCAGCCAGGTGACCGCGCACGCGGTAGGTGCGGATCAGCATCATGGCGCGGATCGAGTCCATCGCCGCGGCCTCGATCGCGCTCTCGTCGAGCGGGGCGGCCGACTTGGCGGTGGCGGCCTTGATCGCCGCCTTCATCACCGTCGGATCGAGCGCCTGGGTGAGATCGTCCTCGTCCCCACCGCCGACCAGCGGCCAGTTCGTCTTTTGCCAGCTAGGACCCGGTTGAGGATCGTCGGGAAGGAAGTCGTGGTTTTCGTTACCCATGGCGCGCAGCCTCACGTGCCCCGGCTTGCGCCGGGGCCTTAGGTTTTAGCGAGGGAGCATCTTGCGACGCTCCGCGAATGTTCCTCCCGAAGACGTTTCCCCCCGGAAACCCTCGGCGGCTTATGCCAGTTCCTTCAGCAGCCCCGACAGCGTGGTGCCGAGCTCGGAAGGTGAGGGCGAGACGCGGATACCGGCCTCTTCCATCGCCGCGATCTTGTCGTCCGCGCCGCCCTGGCCGCCCGAGACGATCGCACCGGCGTGGCCCATGCGGCGGCCCGGAGGCGCCGTGCGGCCGGCGATGAAGCCGACCATCGGCTTCTTGCGGCCACGCTTGGCTTCGTCCTTGAGGAACTGCGCCGCTTCTTCTTCGGCGCTGCCGCCGATCTCGCCGATCATGATGATCGACTTGGTCGCGTCGTCGGCCAGGAACAGCTCGAGCACGTCGATGAAGTTGGTGCCGTTGACCGGGTCGCCGCCGATGCCGACTGCGGTGGTCTGGCCAAGGCCGGCGTTGGTCGTCTGGAACACGGCCTCATAGGTGAGCGTGCCCGAACGCGAGACCACGCCGACCGAACCCTTCGAGAAGATGTTGCCGGGCATGATGCCGATCTTGCACTCGCCGGGGGTCAGGACGCCGGGGCAGTTCGGGCCGATCAGGCGCGACTTGGAACCCGACAGCGCGCGCTTGACGCGGACCATGTCCAGCACCGGGGCGCCCTCGGTGATCGCGACGATCAGCTCGATCTCGGCGTCGATCGCTTCGAGGATCGCGTCGGCACAGCCCGCGGGCGGCACGTAGATGCAGCTGGCGGTGGCGCCGGTCGCGGCCTTCGCCTCGGCGACGGTGTCGTACTGGGGCAGGCCGATGTGGTCGGTGCCGCCTTTGCCGGGGGTCACGCCCGCAACCATCTGCGTGCCGTAGTCGAGCGCCGCCTGGGTGTGGAAGCTGCCGGTCTTGCCGGTCATGCCCTGGGTGATGACCTTCGTGTTCTTGTCGACGAGAATGGACATTCAGTGCTCCTGGGGAGGAAGTTTCAGGTCCGTGGGGCGAAGTCCATCGCCCCCGGGAAATCAAGCCAGCGAGGGATCGATGCCCTTGCAGGCAACGAGCAGTTCCTTGACCGCGTCGATCGAGACCTGGAGGCCGGCCTTGGCGGTGTCGTCGAGCGTGATCTCGACGATCTCCTCGACGCCGCCGGCGCCGATCACAACCGGCACGCCGACGTAGAGGCCGTCGAGGCCGTACTTGCCGTCGACATAGGCGGCCGAAGGCAGGATGCGCTTCTGGTCACCGAGGTAGCTTTCGGCCATCGCGATCGCCGAAGCGGCCGGGGCGTAGAACGCCGAGGTGCCGAGCAGGCCGACGATCTCGCCGCCGCCGACGGCGGTGCGCTTGACGATCGCGTCGATGCGCTCCTGGGTCGAACGGCCCAGCTTGATCAGGTCGGGGATGGGGATGCCCTTGATCGTCGAATATTCGGCGACGGGGACCATCGTGTCGCCGTGGCCGCCGAGCACGAAGCTCGAGACGTCGCGCACCGAGACGCCGAATTCCTCGGCGAGGAAGGTCGAGAAGCGTGCCGAGTCGAGCACGCCGGCCATGCCGACGACCTTGTTGTGCGGCAGGCCCGAGAATTCGCGCAGCGCCCAGACCATCGCGTCGAGCGGGTTGGTGATGCAGATGACGAAAGCGTCGGGTGCGTTGGCCTTGATGCCTTCGCCGACGGCCTTCATGACCTTGAGGTTGATGCCCAGCAGATCATCGCGGCTCATGCCCGGCTTGCGCGGCACGCCGGCGGTGACGATGATGACGTCCGCGCCCGCGATGTCCTTGTAATCGTTGGTGCCGGTGACCTTGGCGTCGAAGCCTTCGACCGGACCGCACTGCTGCAGGTCGAGCGCCTTGCCCTGGGGGACGCCCTCGACGATGTCGAACAGGACGACGTCGCCCAGTTCCTTCTGCGCGGCGAGGTGAGCCAGCGTGCCGCCGATGTTGCCGGCACCGATGAGGGCGATCTTCTTGCGAGCCATGATGGGGGAAGTCCTTCAGTCGGGGCGACATGCAGCGGGCATAGGCGCCTGCATGCCCCTCTCGAAGGCAGGCGCCGGAGGTTTCGAGTGGTGCCCTAGGCGCGTGCTGCGGCCATTGCAACCGCGAAAAGGCCGCAAATCGAGGAATCCCGAAGGTTTATCGTATAATGGTTCGCAATAGCAATAGATGCTAAGGAAGCCTAGTTTCCGCGATCGTTTTGCCGTTGCTGGGCACCAGTCCGTCGATGTTAGGACAAAGGCCATCCTGCGGGTTCAGCGCCGCGTCATGCAGATGTCGGTGGCATGTCGGCGATGCACGGACGCGGCACGATGCCGCCGGCCAGCGTTCAGGCGCGTTTGCGAACCTTGCCGGTATGCTTTTCGCGTTCCTTGGCGAGTAGCATGGCCGCGAGATAGTCGGGCACCGGGCGGCTGAAGTAGTAGCCCTGGCCGAGCGTGCAGCCGGCTTCGGACACTGCGCGGACCTGTTCGATCGTCTCGAGACCCTCGGCGACGATCTCCATGCCCAAGGTCTGGCCCATGCCGGAAACGGCACGGATGATCGCGTCGCTCTTCTTGCCCTGGTTGATGCCCGAGATGAAGCTGCGGTCGACCTTGATCTTCGAGAACGGATACTTGTTGAGATAGCCGAGCGAGGAATAGCCGGTGCCGAAATCGTCGAGCGCGAAGCGGACGCCTGCTTCGGCCAGCTCGTTGATGAAGGTCTCGGTGTTCTGGCTGTGATCGAGCAGCACGGTCTCGGTGATCTCGAGCTCGAGCCGCGAGGGATCGAGCCGGGCCTCGCGCAGCGCCGAAAGGATCGCCATGGCGGCGCCGGGCGCCTTGATCTGCAGCGGCGAGAGATTGACCGCGATGGTCACGTCCTCGGGCCATTGCGCTGCGGCCTTGGCGGCCTGGGCGGTGATCCAGTTGCCCAAGGTGATGATCGCGCCGGTCTCTTCGGCGACGGGGATGAATTCGTCGGGCCGCAGTTCGCCCTTCTCGGGGTGGAACCAGCGTACCAGCGCCTCGAAGCTGCGGATGCGGCCGGTTTCGAGATCGATCAGCGGCTGGAAGAAGATCGACAGTTCGTCGCGCTGGAGCGCGAGGCGCAGTTCGCTCTCGATCTCGCGGCGACGGACGAGGTTGCGCGTCATCGACGGGTCGAAGAAGGTGATCTGCTGGCGGCCGTTGACCTTCGAACGATAGAGCGCGAGGTCGGCGCCCTGCATCAGCGTGTCGAAGTCCTGGCCGTCTTCGGGATAGAGCGCAATGCCCATCGAAGCCGCGATCTCCAGCCGGTCACCGTCGATGCGGATCGGGCGACCGATCTCTTCCATCATGCGCTTGGCAAGTTGTTCGGTCTGATTGCGGTCGCCGGTCTCGCAGGCGACGATGAACTCGTCGCCGCCGAAGCGCGCGACCGTGGCATCGGCGGGGGCGACGGCCTTGAGGCGACTGGCCACTTCGGCGAGCAGCTTGTCGCCGATCTGGTGACCGAGCGAGTCGTTGACTTCCTTGAACCGGTCGAGATCCATCCAGAACAGGGCAAAGGTCCGCGCCGGATCGAGCGTCGGCATGCGATCGAGCAAGTGGTGATTGAGGCCGGCGCGGTTGAGCAGGCCGGTGACCACGTCCGAGCGGGCCAGGACCTGCATCTTTTCCGCCAGCCGCGAACTGGTCTCGGCGGCCGAGATCGAATCCCGCAGCGAGCGGTAGACGTTGAGCGCGATCGAGATGACCGAGGGGATATGCAAAAGCGTCGCGACGCCAAACAGGCGGATGAGAGGCTCGTCGCTGGACAATTGCGCCACGCTCAGTGGCGCAAGGACAAGAAGCAACTGGCCGACTGCGATGACGGGGCGCCCGGCATTGCGCGGCGCGATCGCGGTGGCATAGCTCACCGCAAAGCCGACGATCACCATCTGGGCTTCGAACAGGACGTTGTGCGCGGTCGCCAGCGCGGCCAGCGCGCCCACGGCGCCGGCATAGGCGAAGGCGCCGAGCTCGAAGTGCAGTTCCAGCGCGTTGGACGTCGCGCGCTTGAAGCGCTTGGCGGCCACCACGATCACCGTTCGAATGGCGGCGATCACCGCGACGCACCAGGCGGTGATCTCCATCGCGAGATCGTCGGTCGACAGCGCAGCCGCAAGGCAGATCACGCTGCCGCAGACCGCGCCGATGACCAGACTCATGGGATTGGAATAGAGCGACGCCACCAGGGTCTTGCGAACCTGCTGATCAATCGAGCTTCTCACCCCGAGGCCAGAAAAGAGAGCGCGTGCGCGAAGAATGGGCGTTTTCCTGCTAGTTCCGTTGCTCGCGATAACCCCAAATGGTTAACAACGACTTAGAACCTGGTGCAGCGCCCGTGATCACGGACGTGAGGCGATCTTGAATTTCCGGCCAGAAATCCGCCTCACCTATCCGGCCTGCTTGGCCATGAAGGCGTAAGCGTCGATGCCATCCGCGCGCAGCACCTCGTGGACTTTCCGATACCAATGCGGTTCGGGAACGTTGAACATTTCGCGCACCGTATCGAGCGGCATCGCGAACAGCTCCTGGATCGGCTGTTCCACGATGCGCGGGCATTGCTTGCCGTTGCGACGGGCCTCGAGCAGGGCGCGGACGATGGGCGCCTTGGTCCGCATCTTGGTCCGCATCATCACGTTGCCGGCCCAGGCCAGGAACAGGTTCCCGGGGCAGGGGCGCTGGTGATAGGTGAAGGCGAGCACGCACTGTTCACCCAAAAGATCGCGGCCATAGCCGGTCATGATATGAACGAGGTCGTGGAAATCGCGCAGCCGGTCGATGTACCAGGCGACGCCATCGCCGAACTTGCGCTGATCCTTGTCCCGCGCGCTCGTCGCTTCGACCATTCCGGCCGCCGACAGGCCTTCGCGCTCCATGAAATCGCAATAGGCATGGGCGAAGCTGCCCTTGGGGGTGCGCCGCAGGGCGGCATGATCGTCGAGGAAATCGGGCAGATAGGGCTCCGCCTGGAAAATGGCGCGCCCCCGCTCGGTGGCGAGAAAGGCGCTCGCCTCTTCCGCGAGCTTGCGCCAGGGCAGCGCGTCGACGACCGCGACGATCTGCTCGGTCTGCTCCTTGTCCTTGATCAGGATGCGGAAATGATGCCAGGCTTTGGCGAAGCGAAACACCGCCTTCGGCCGGTCCGGATGGCTGATCGGAAAGACATCGGTGCCCTCGGCATGTCGGCGCACGAGCATGTTGGGCCGGAGCATGTCCGATGCGAGCGTTCCGCCTTCGCCGGTGCCCGTATCGCGCAGCACGAAAGGGCGCTCGCCGTCCTGAACGGCAAAGCCTGCTTGCGCGATGTCCGATACAGTCGTGGCCGATCCCATAGCGCGAAACACTGCACCATGGTTAATTTGCCGTCAATCATCCTAAGGTCGAAGCGCGGCCGCGCCCCGGCCGGATCTTACTGGGCCGCCTCGCGACGGACCCGCACGGCATCGGCCATGCGGCGATCGAGCATGCGGCAGATGCCGAGCCACCAGCGATATTGCTCGCGGTCGCCGGCGAAGAAGGCGGTTTCGGCATTTTCGCGCGCCGCCTCGGCGGCACCGAGGCCATGCGCGGCAAAGTGGTGCAGCGCGGCGCGCAGCATGCGATCGTCGTTGGGGGTGCGGACGTTGTCGTTGGCCGCCGGCAGAAGCGCGGCACGACCCAGGACGTGGTCCACGCAGCTATCCCCGCGACGGGCTGCTGCGAAACGAATGGTCATTAGGGCGCGAACTCCGGAAAACTCTTGCCGTCGTTCTAGTCCCCAGCGCCTAAGCCTTGGTGTTGGCCTATGGTTGCCAAAGCGTTTGCCATATTATCTGGGCACTTGCCGGGACGAGCCGGATCGCCCGCACGATAGGCTGCGCGGGGGGCGGTCAGGCGCCCGGCTGAGCGATCCAGCGGCCGCTCTGCTGGTATTCGGGAAGCACGCCGGTCGAGGTGGGCAGGTCGTCGCCGCGATAGAGGGCATCGCCGCCACGGCGCTGCAGTTCGGCCGAATAGACCGGCGGCGGGGCCGCCTTGGTCGCGGCGGCGATCGTGCCGCCCGGCAGGTAGGCATTGCTCTGCGCGGCCTTGAGGCCGGCATCGTAGGCGCGCTGGATCGCGACGGGGTCCGGCGCCGCTTCGACCGCGCCGGGCGTGGCGGCCCGCGCATGCGGCGCAGCCACCGGCTCGCCGCCCAGATAGGTGAAGCGGAAGGTCGCCGGCGCGCCGGCGGCGCCACCGAAGCGATAGAAGCGATGCGCGCCGATCGTGCCGAGATAGTTGAGGCTGGGCGCCCAATAGGGATGTACGGCGACCGTATGGTAATGCGTGGCCAGGCCGACGGGCGCATAGACGAAGCCCGACAGCGCCGCGCGTGCCACGTTCTCGGCGCGCAGCCAGAACATCCGGTTGGGCACGCGCGCCAGGGCGCCGTCGCAGGTGAAGGAGAACTGGCAGCCGGTGTTGCGCTCCGAGCCCTGGAAGACCACCCCGCAGACGGTCTTGGGATAGGACGGATGGGCGACGCGGTTAAGCACGACTTGGGCCACGGCGCGCTGACCGGCGTCGGGCTCGCTCGCCGCTTCGTAGTAGATCGCCGCGCTCAGGCACTGCAGCGCGCGGCTGCGATCGACGCCGCTGTTGTCGATGCGCATCGCACGGGCCGCGGGGCCCACGGCCACTTCGGTCGGTGCCGGTTCGGCATCGGAGTGCACGCCTTCGCCCAGCGCCGGCGGCGCGGCATCGTTCGCCAGGTAATAGAAAGCCGCGCCGGGGAAGCTGTCGCCGGGGCGCTCGAAGGGCATCGGTGCGACCTGGTTTCCGACTTGGCCGGTGGCGCCGATCTCGCTGCCCCAGTTGGCGGGGCTCCATTCGGGCGGGGCGGCGAAGGCGGGAAGCGCGACTGCGGCCAGAAGAATCAGCGCCCGCCGGCCATAGTGCCGCGGTGCCTTGGCCGCGCGCAGGCTGCGCACCCGAGCACGCCGTATCCGCGCGGAGAAGTCGCGCGGCGCGGGCTCTCCGGTGAACAGGGTGTTGGGGATGGAAATCGCGGTCATCGGCCTCGCTGTCGCTACGCGCATCCTGCCCGTACCGTGTCGCGCCGCGCTCCGCAGCCGGCGAATCCCGGCCGTGCCGAAGCGGCACAGCTTCGGCGCTTACTCTTAATCCCTTAAGGAACAGGTCTCGGCCGCTGCCGTCCGACAAAAGAAAGCCCCTCCGCCGCCAAAGCGGGGAGGGGCGCGACCCGACGACCGCTGACGGACGTCAGAGATCGGGGAAAAGTCTGGTCTTGTGCGGCTCGGTCGGCTCCAGGCCCATCGCCTTGCGCATCTTGCGATGCAGGTCGAACAACAGGGAACCGGTGGCGAATTCGCCCTCGCGGCCGAACGTGCGGCGGCGATAGGGTGCAAGCTTGCCAAAGGACATGGTCTCACTCCTGTTTCGTCGCTGCGACCCCTTCTCGGCGCGGCGGGGGGTGGGGTGGGGATGCGCCGGAGAAGGGGCCGTCGGATATATAACGTCGGGATGGGAGAAGGGTTCCGGAGAACCCCACTCCGCGCCTTCGGTCAGTCTCAGAAGGCGAACGCTGCGCCGATGGAAACCTGAGCTTCGTCTTCGCCGCGGCCCCACTTGCCGCGGCCCGAAAAGAAGGCCGACCACGGCCCCTGCTGCATCGAGACGCGCAATTCGCCGAAGGCGGCATCGCGTTCGGTATTGACCAGCGGCAAGGTCACGCTGCCCATCGTGTGCTGCGCCGAAGCGAGCCGCACCGTGGTGGTCTCGTCGCGCCGCTCGTCCTCGAAGGCATAGCCCGCGCGGATCGCCGGGCGCAGCGCGCCGAACTTGACCGCGAGCTCGCCGCCGACACTCGCGGTCAGCTTGTGGAAGCTGCGCGCCTGGAAGGCGAGATTCGAGACCGAGGCGCCGCTCTCGGTGTAGCCGGGCAGGTCGACGTCGACGTAGTCGACCGTGCCGAACGGCGCGAAGCTGGCCGCACCGCCGAGCGCGAAGGTCCAGCCAAGCTCGCCGCTCGCGGCCCAGCCCCGGCCCTTGCTGCGGCCTTCGGCGGTCTGGCCATAGGCAGAGGCGCGGCGGAGCTTGAACTTGGCGTCGCCGAGCCAGGCGCCCGAGGCCTGGGCATAGAGGCCCGAGGGCAGTTCGAGCGCGGCATAGCCGCCGACGGTCCAGGCCTTGACGTCGAGCGGCACGCCCGGCGCGAACGAACCCTGGAGATCGCGATAGCCCGCGGTCACGCCGAACCGGAAGCTGTCGCCCACGGGCAGGTCGAGGCCGAAGGTCATGCCCAGCACGTCGCCCTTGATGCCGGTGAGCGGCGCCAGGCCCGAGCCGACCCGGCTCCAGTTGGCGTCGGCCCAGAGCTGCAGCTTGCGCCCGTTCTCGGGCGCCCAGCCGCGCTGGGCGTTGAGGAAGCGCATGGCCGGGCCCGTGGTGCTGGCGCCGAGCCCCGTCAGCGCCGCGCGCGTGCCGTAGAGCACCGCGGGGGCCGTGGCGTTGAGCGCCGCCAGCGCCATCGGATCGACATAGGTCGGCAGGGTCAGGCGATAGACGAGCATGACGCTGTCGTTGTTGCCCGAGCCGTCGAGCGCGCCCGATGTTCCGGGCGTGCCGTTGAACTGGATGTTCGTGCCCTGGAAGTCGTTGTCGTTGCCGACGAACAGGAAGAAGTCCTGCGGCGCGTTCTCTTCGAGCACGGGCGCAAGCGCCATCGCCTCGATCTTCTCGCTGATGGTCGTCGGGGTCGAGACGGGCAGGCGCGTGATGTTCATGCCGACGCGCGAGAGCTGCACGGGGTTGAGCATGTTGATCAGCTCGACCTGCTGCACGGAGACGATCGAGGGCACCAGCGTGCCGTTGGTCGCGACGGGGGTGGTGCCGGTCTCGTAGGTCGTGCCCGCGAGATTGGTCGCGCCCTTGGTGTCGACCAGCAGGATCGACTTGTAGACCGGCGTCGTCGAGGTCGAGGCGTTCGCCGCCACGCCGCGGCCCAGGCCGTCGCGCGCGAGGACGAGGAACTGGCTGTCGTTGAGCGCCAGCATTTCCGACTGCGCGGCCGTTCGGTCCGCAGCGCCGCCCGAGCCGTTGTTGTTGAAAATGGGCAGCTGCAGGACGTAGTGGCCGATCGGCTGGGTCGGGGTGGCGTTGGTGCTGACATCGTAGACCAGGATGCGCGTGTTGTTGCGCGTCTGCTGGTTCGCGCCGTTGGTGTCCTGCACCGTCGCCGACTGCTGGATCACGGCCAGCTTCTTGTTGTCCGGGGTCAGCGCCATGGCCTCGAGGCCCTGGTTGTTGCGGCGGCCGGTCACGCCCGGATTGGTGCTGTTGAAGTCGATCGCTCCGGCCGCGTTGCGCGGCAGCATCGCGTTGACCGTCTGGATCGCGCCGATCTGCTTGCCGGTCGCATCGAAGTAATAGATGCCATCGGCATATTCGTCCGAGACGTAGAAGGTGCCGTCGGGCCGGAAGGCGATCGCCTCGGCATCGAGTGCGATGTGGCCGGCGGCGGTGCCGTCGGTCGCGAGCGGGTAGACGATGCCGCCGCGCGTGACGGTATTCGCGCCCGGATCGCGGCCGGTCATGTAGGAGCCCGTCGTGTCGGTCAGCACGAAGCCGCCGGTCGGCGTGATCGTCACCTGGCTCTGCGACGCGGTCGACTGCGGCAGCGCGGCCGAGCCGGCGGCGAGCGGCTTGAAGGTGATGTTCGAGGTGTGGACGCGGTTGCGATAGTCGATCGCGCCGTCGAACGGTCCGCGGTCGGGCAGGGTGTAGATGCCGCCGGCATAGGAGCCGTCGGCATTGCGCCGCCAGGACTTGAGGTCGATCGCCATGCCCGAGAAGCTGCCCAGCGTCTCGTTGCGGAAGTCGCGCGTGTTGGCATCGAGACGGCCCGCGCCCTGCAGCCCCTTGTTCGAGAAGGTCACGCCGCCGAGCACGACGTCGACCTGGCCCGCGGCGCTGGTCACGTTGGCCGTCGTCGACTGGCGCGACTGCGCCAGGGCCGGCGAGGTGGTTGCCAGCCCGAGTCCGATGGCCACGAGCGATGCCTGCGTTCTGAACGCGAAAAGTTTCATGATGGAGTCCCCCTGTTAAACGCCGTCCGTGCGGCTAGGGGAGCGATGTTGCGGTCTCGGGTCGGAAAGTTGACCGTGGTGTGACTGGCGACGTTCCAGGCGCGGTGTCGTCGCGCGTTCGGGTGAAGATCCCCGGTGGCGCCGTCGGCAAGCGGAACCGGTTGCATCCTTCCGAACGCTTCCCACATTCGCCATGACCGGCCGCGAAGGTCCCGCCGCCCGCTTGCCTTGCTCGAACAAATCTGGAACAAACCGCTCCCATGAGTCTGACCCACATCACCGTGCGCGGCGCGCGCGAGCATAATCTCAAGGGCGTGGACGTATCGCTCCCGCGCGAGAAGCTGATCGTCATCACCGGGCTCTCGGGCTCGGGCAAGTCGAGCCTCGCCTTCGATACGATCTATGCCGAGGGGCAGCGCCGCTACGTCGAGAGCCTGAGCGCCTATGCGCGCCAGTTCCTCGAGATGATGCAGAAGCCCGACGTCGAGCATATCGACGGGCTGAGCCCGGCGATCTCGATCGAGCAGAAGACCACGAGCCGCAACCCGCGCTCGACCGTGGCGACGGTGACCGAGATCTACGACTACATGCGCCTGCTCTGGGCGCGCGTCGGCGTGCCCTATTCGCCCGCCACCGGCCTGCCGATCGAGGCGCAGACCGTGTCGCACATGGTCGATCGCGTCATGGCCCTGCCCGAGGGCACGCGGCTCTATCTGCTCGCGCCCGTCGTCCGCCAGCGCAAGGGCGAGTACCGCAAGGAGCTGCTCGAGTGGCAGAAGGCCGGCTACACGCGCGTGCGCATCGACGGCGAGATGGTCGAGATCGACGCGGCACCGGCGCTCGACAAGAAGTACAAGCACGACATCGAGGTGGTGATCGATCGCCTCGCCGTGCGCGAGGGCATCGAGACGCGGCTGGCCGACAGCTTCGAGCAGGCGCTCAAGCTGGCCGACGGGCTCGCCTATGTCGATCTGGCTGACGGTGTCGTGCCCGGTCGCGAGGAGGAAGCGGCACAGCAGGGCCCAAATGTGACTGGAGGGGCGATGAAAGGCGCAGGCCTCGCCGCGAACCGCATCGTCTTCTCCGAAAAGTTCGCTTGCCCGGTCTCGGGCTTCACCCTGGAATCGGTCGAGCCGCGGCTGTTCTCGTTCAACGCGCCGATGGGCGCCTGTCCGGCCTGCGACGGCCTCGGCGAAAAGCTGCTGTTCGATCCGCAACTCGTCGTGCCGAACGAGGCGCTGACGCTCAAGCAGGGCGCGGTCGTGCCCTGGGCCAAGTCGAACCCGCCGAGCCCCTATTACATGCAGGTGCTCTCCAGCCTGGCCAAGGCCTATGGCTTCGACCTGACCACGCCCTGGCAGGACCTGCCGGGCGAGGTGAAGCTGATCATCCTCCACGGCACGGGCGGCAAGAAGGTCCCGCTGACCTTCGTCGACGGCAAGAAGAGCTATACGGTCGACAAGGCCTTCGAGGGCGTGATCGGCAATCTCAACCGCCGCCTGCTCCAGACCGAGAGCGCCTGGATGCGCGAGGAACTGAGCAAGTACCAGACCGCGCAGCCCTGCGAGACCTGCGACGGCAAGCGTCTCAAGCCTGAGGCATTGTCGGTCAAGGTCGCGGGCGAGGACATCGCCTTCGGCACGCGGCTGTCGGTGTCCGATGCCTATGGCTGGTTCTCCGAGCTCGAAGCCAAGCTCAACCCGACCCAGCAGCAGATCGCCAAGGCCATCCTCAAGGAAATCAACGAACGCCTTGGATTCCTGAACAATGTCGGGCTCGACTATCTGAACCTCGACCGGACTTCAGGTACGCTGTCGGGCGGTGAGAGCCAGCGTATCCGCCTCGCCAGCCAGATCGGTTCGGGCCTTTCGGGCGTGCTCTACGTTCTCGACGAGCCGTCGATCGGTCTGCACCAGCGCGACAACGATCGCCTGCTCGAAACGCTCAAGCGCCTGCGCGATCTCGGCAATACGGTGATCGTCGTCGAGCATGACGAGGACGCGATCCGCATGGCCGATCACGTCGTCGACCTCGGCCCCGGCGCGGGCGTCCACGGCGGCGAGATCGTCGCCGAAGGCACGCTCGACGATATCCTGAACAACCCCAACAGCCTCACCGGCCAGTACCTGACCGGTGCGCGGCGGATCGAGGTTCCCGAAAAGCGCCGCAAGGGCAACAAGAAGAAGATCACGGTCGAGGGCGCGCGCGCCAACAACCTCAAGAACGTGACCGCGAGCATTCCACTCGGCACCTTCTGCTGCATCACGGGCGTTTCGGGCTCGGGCAAGTCGAGCTTCACGATCGACACGCTCTACGCCGGCGCCGCGCGCACGCTCAACGGCGCGCGCGTGATCGCGGGGGCGCACGACCGGATCACCGGGCTCGAGCATTGCGACAAGGTGATCGAGATCGACCAGTCGCCGATCGGCCGGACCCCGCGTTCGAACCCCGCCACTTACACGGGCGCCTTCACCCAGATTCGCGACTGGTTCGCGGGGCTCCCCGAGAGCCTGGCGCGCGGCTACAAGCCCGGGCGCTTCAGCTTCAACGTCAAGGGCGGCCGTTGCGAGGTGTGCCAGGGTGACGGCCTGATCAAGATCGAGATGCACTTCCTGCCCGACGTCTACGTCACCTGCGAGGAGTGCCACGGCAAGCGCTACAACCGCGAGACGCTCGAGGTGAAGTTCAAGGGCCTGTCGATCGCCGACGTGCTCGACATGACGGTCGAGGATGCCGAGGCGTTCTTCAAGGCCGTGCCGCCGATCCGCGACAAGATGGCGATGCTCGTCGAAGTCGGCCTCGGTTACGTCAAGGTCGGCCAGCAGGCGACGACCCTGTCGGGCGGCGAGGCGCAGCGGGTCAAGCTCGCCAAGGAGCTCAGCCGTCGCTCGACGGGGCAGACGCTCTACATCCTCGACGAGCCGACCACGGGTCTCCACTTCGAGGACGTGCGCAAGCTGCTCGAAGTGCTCCACCGGCTGGTCGATCAGGGCAATTCAGTGGTGGTGATCGAGCACAACCTCGACGTCATCAAGACCGCCGACTGGCTCGTCGATCTTGGCCCCGAGGGCGGCGTGCGCGGCGGCGAGATCGTCGCCGAGGGCACCCCCGAGCAGGTCGCGGCCAACCCGCGCTCGTTCACCGGGCATTATCTGGCACCGCTGCTCGAGCGCGCGAAGGAGAGCGTCGCGGCGGAGTAGGGATCCTCCCCGGCACGGGGAGGGGGACCAGCCGCAGGCTGGTGGAGGGGGCTCGCCTCCAACCGCCGGGTTTGCCGACGGCCCCCTCCACCACGCCGCTTCGCGTCGCGGTCCCCCTCCCCGTACCGGGGAGGATAGCGTGCACTATCCCTCTTGCCTCTGCCTTGCCGATTGCGCATCCTCGCGGCGAATAACGACGAGCGGATAACCGCAGGCGTTCGCCACCGCAGGGAGAGCATCGCCGTGAATCCATTCCACCTGACCCGTCGTTCTGCGCTCGCCGCATTCGGCGCCACGACCGCCGCCGGCCTCGCACCCAACATCGCACTGGCCGCCACCGCCGCACGCCCCTGGCTCGCCACCCCGCCGCAGCTCCGGGCCGAGGCGATCCTGCGCCAGCTTCTGCAGGACCCCGCGCTCAAGGCGCTCCAGGCGACGATCCGCGCCAAGCTCGCCGCCAGCCCGCGCGCCCAGACGCTGCCCGATGCCGCGCGGCTGGTCGATCACGCGCTCGCGCAGTGGACCAATTCGCTGATCTTCGGCGAGCTCGACAAGGACCTCGCGCGGCCGGGCTTCCTCTGGGGCACCGACGACACCCCGCGCGAGTGGAACGGCTACCGGCTCGGCGGCGTCGGCACCTCGGGCGACAATCCCGACGCGATCTACCGCACCGCTTCGATCGCCGGCGGCGGTCGCTACGAGATCCTCGGCCAGTACCACCCCGACAGCCGCCCGACCCAGGTGCTGATCGAGATCCACACCGCGGACAAGGCGCGGCCCAGCACGATGATGACGCCCACGGCCAAGGGCGGCACGAAGGCGCCGGATCCGCAGGCGCAGTCGCAGATCAACCAGGACGCCTTCGTCGTCGACGCCCAGGGCCGCTTCCGCATCACTCTGGCGAGCGACGCGGGCGCGGGCCCAGGAAACGAAAATTGGGCGAGCCCCAATCACCTGGTCATCCCCGCCTCGGGCCCGGTGGCGATCGGCGTGCGCGACATCCTGTCGGACTGGAAGCAGCGCGCTTCGGGTCTCACCGTGAGGCGGCTTGACCCGGTGGCCGATGCGCCCGCGTTCGGCCTCGCCCAGGTCCGCGAACTCGCGCTGCGCGATCTCGAGGCCTATGTCGATTTCTGGTCGAAGTTCCCCGACATCTGGTTCGGCGGGCTCGGGCCGAACAAGCATTCGGCGCCGCAGCAGCGCCCCGGCGGCTGGGGTTTCGTCGCCGGCCTCAACTTCCACCTCGCGCCCGACGAGGCGATGGTGGTCACCACCACGACGGGTGGGGCCAGGTACACGGGTTTCCAGCTCAACGACCCCTGGATGATCGCGCCCGACGCGAGGGCAAACCAGGTCTGCCTTAACGGCAGCCAGGTCACGCCCAATGCCGACGGCAGCGTGACCTACGTCATCGCGCCGAAGGACCCGGGCGCGGCCAACTGGCTCGACACCACGGGGCTGCTCGACGGCATCGGCATCCTGCGTTGGCAGGCGATCCCTGCGGACCTCAAGGGCGAGGGCCTGATCCGCGAGGTCAAGGTGATCAAGGCGAGCGAGATCGCCACGATTGCCGGTCTGCCGAGGCTCACCCCCGCGCAGCGCCGCCGGCAGTTGGCGGCGCGCAAGCCCGACTACGAGACACGCGTGCGGTAAGCGCGGGGCGGAGCGGAAAAGGAAGATCCTCCCCCATAGGGGGAGGGGGACTGCGTCGCGTAGCGACGTGGTGGAGGGGTGTCCCAGCTGACGGTTACACCCCTCCGTCAGCGCTACGCGCTGCCACCTCCCCTTGCAGGGGAGGATCGAACGAGCGAGGTCGTTCAAGTGCGGGCTTATCCACAACCGCGCGTCCAAACCCCGGAACCCCAGCCCCACCGCGACGTTAGATCGATAGGCCGGCGCGTTCCCCTGGACCCCACCCCCACCCCCGCAGCGCCGGCCACCTCATGCGCGAAAGATTCCGATGTCCTCTCCCTTCGTCCTGCTCGCCGCTGCCGGCGCGCTGCTTGCCGCCCTGTCGCCGCTTCAGGCCGCCGCGAGCGATCCGCCGGTCGCCGCGCCGATCCACGCGCGGCTCAGCGGCGGCGACGAGATTCCGCCGGCCGACGCCGACGGCGCGGGCAGCTTGGAGGCGCGGTTCAACGAAACGCTCGACCAGCTCTGCTACGTCCTCAAGGTCGATCGTATCGACCAGCCCACCGCCGCGCATATCCACGCGGGCGTTCTGGGCGAGAACGGTCCGCCGGTGGTGACTCTGCTCGCCCCGGCGAACGGCACGGCCCAGGCCTGCGCCACCTTGACCGCCGAACTCGCGATCAAGCTGAGCCAGCATCCCGAGCGCTACTATGTGAACGTGCACAATGCGGCCCATCCCAATGGCGCCGTGCGTGGGCAACTGGGGCGTTAAAAGCAGGGGGCCTGGCAGACAAAAAATACCCCGCGACGAGCGGGGAAGTCAGGGGTCCCTTTAGAGATTGTTGGCCGGTGTTCCCGCACCGGCACGGACACCCTAGTCGGTTGTGGTCACTCGCGCACATTACAAAGTGCCAATGTGGCGCGCGTGCGCGTCGGGCGATGGCTGCTATTGGCGACATGGCGGTGCGCCGAACGACCGCAACGTCGGCAAAGTCAGAGCGTTGAAACCAGCCTCGCGCTGATCGTCCCCACCCCCTCGAACACCCGCCGCGTGAACTTCCAGCCCTCGCTCGTCCGAACCAGCGTGTCTGCGTAGATCCCGCAATATTCGACGCTTTCGTCGCGCCCCTTGCGCTTGCCGACTTCGCGGATACCCGAGCGGGCCGTGGCCGTGTCGCCCCTGACCTCGATCAGCGCGGGGGCATTGTGCTGGAACACCCATTCGAGATCGGCCGAGAGCTGGGCGAGCGCCGCGCGGATCGCCTCTTGGCCCGCGAAGCGCAGGCCGAGATGCGGGATCTCCCAGACGCCGTCGGCGGTGAACAGCGCGAGCACGGGGGCCCAGTCGCCGCGGCCGGTCAGCAGCGAATAGGCGGTGATCGCACGCTGCACCTGGTAGTCGTCTTCGGGCATCGGCCTCCCCTTCGCGGCGTTTCCTACTCATCGCAAATTTGTCAGACCCCGGCTTGCGAAAATTTGGTCGCGGCCGATCCGTGTTGCCAAAGCCTCGTCCTCGCGCACAAGGTGACGGTCTCTCCCCTGGACCCTGTCACTTTCGTCACCTTCGTCACCTTATCGCCGGCTTTACAAGCCCGCGCCGCGGCCGCATTCTCCGTTGCGAGCCGCGGGGGAGAGCGCGCGATGACGACACCGGCCGAGACGGTTACCCAGTTCCTCGCGTTATGGGAGAGGCCCGGCGGGCTCGACCAGTCGGTGCGCGACCATTTCACCGCGACCACCGTATGGGAGAATGTCGGCCTCGCGCGAACCACCGGCATCGACGAGGCGATCGCGCTCAACCACCAGCTGATGGACTCGTTCGGACTGACGACGATCAAGGTCGACAATCTCGCCGTGGCGACGACGGGCAGCAAGGTGCTGACCGAGCGGATCGACCACATGGTCGCCGCCGACGGCACGGTGCTGTTCTCGGCGCCGGTCATGGGCATCTTCGAGATCGAAGGCGGCCGTATCGCCGCCTGGCGCGACTATTTCGATTCCGCCGGCGCCGCAGCGCTGATGGCGCAGGCCGGGCAGGGCTGATGTCCGTGCTGGCCGATCTCGTCACCCGGTTCGTCACGAGCTGGGAGCAGCCCGACAGCTTCCCGGCCATGGTCGACGCCTATTTCACCGACGACACCGTCTGGGACAACCACGGCGTCATCACCACCAAAGGCAAGGCCGAGGCGGTGGCCTTCTTCGAGCAGTTCACCGCGGCGACGGGGATGGCGGCAATGAAGATCGATCTGCTCGCGATCGCCGAGACGGGCGACAAGGTGCTGACCGAACGGATCGACTATATCCTGAACGCCGCGGGCGAGACGGTGATGACCGTGCCGGTGATGGGCATCTTCGAGATCGCCGACGGCAAGATCACCGCCTGGCGCGACTATTTCGATACGATCAAGGGCGCGCCGCCGGCCTGATCGGCGGCGCCCGACCACCTTTCCACGAGGGAGACATCCGATGAAGACGCGCTTGCTGCTTGCCCCCATGCTGATCGTGGCGGCCGCCGCCACCCCGCTCGCCGCCGCCCAGGCCGCGACGGTCAAGCTGACCGCTGCGCTCACCGGCGCGGGCGCCGATACCGACGGCACCGGGGCTTTCGCCGCCGACGTCGACGCCGAGGCCGGCGATTTCTGCTACACCCTGACCGTCGCCAAGATCGCCAAGCCGACGATGGCGCACGTCCACACCGGTGCCGCCGGGACCAATGGCCCGCCGGTGATCACGGTCGCCGTCACCGGCGCGAGCGACGAATGCGTCGCGGTCGAGCCCGACGTGCTCAAGGCGATCGTCGCCAACCCCGCGGGCTACTATGTCAACGTCCATACGGCCGACTTCCCCGGCGGCGCGGTCCGCGGTCAGCTCGCGACGAAGTGAGGGTTGGCGCCGTTCCTCCTCGAGCCATGCTCGGGGGGGGAAGCGCCCCAAACAGGAAGGGGCCGGCATTGCTGCCGGCCCCGCTGTCGCCTGCTTCCACCGTCCGCACGGCCCTGCTTCCCCCTTGCGGGCGATCCCGGACGATCAGGTGGCTGGCCGCGGTGATGCGTGACCGAGCACCGACGAGTGCGTTCCGCACCCATGAGGTACTGCTGCATCGTGATGCTCGTCGCATCGGGCCCGATCCTGGCGCGCGGCCTGTTGGAGCCACCCGTTCGGATCGTTTGCGCCTGTCGCCCTGGTCGGTCGTTCAGCGCCTTTCGGCGTTCCGGACCGGCAAAGCTCCTACCGGCGGTGCCAGCCGGCGATGGGCCCCGTCAGGCGGTGGTCGGGTACCGAAGCACCGTTCCGTCCGCCTGGCGGTTCCAACCCGATCGCTGCGTTCCGTCAGCTCGGCTTCCCCTTCGGGATTGCTCCCGTCGGTTGGCTTCCCTGCCGTGCCGTTCGGTCAGCTCTCAATCCTGCCGAAGCAGGCTTTCGGGCGTTCCTTTCGGGCCGCGGCGATCCGGCTAACGGTAGCGCGCCTCTCGCGGCATCTGCGGTTTGCCAGGCCCTTCGAGAGAAAGAACCAGGCGTGTTTTCCGACGCTGCTGCGGGCATCGCTGCCGTCTCTTCCGGTTTAAAAGTCTCTATCTCTTTCAGGAGTTTATTCCCGAAAGTGATGGAGGTTTTTCCCTTCCGATGACCTGAGGCTGCGCTTCATGCCCGAGTCGTGCAAGACATTTTAATGACACTTATCCACAGCCCGCCGCAAAGGCAGTGGACAGCGCTGGATAACTTTTCGGGGGTGTTCGGCCGGTGCGGCGAGCCAGGAAGCCATGTCCCTGACTCGCCGAGAAAAACTACCGGTCGCGTTGGGCCAGCAGGCGCAGACGGAGCGCGTTGAGCTTGATGAAGCCCGCCGCGTCCTTCTGGTCGTAGGCGCCCGCATCGTCCTCGAAGGTCACGTGGCGCTCGGAATAGAGGCTGTTGGGACTCTTGCGGCCGACCACCGAGGCATTGCCCTTGTAGAGCTTGAGGCGGACCGTGCCGGCGACCTTCTCCTGGCTGTGGTCGATCGCCGCCTGGAGCATCTCGCGCTCGGGGGCGAACCAGAAGCCGTTGTAGATGAGCTCTGCGTACTTGGGCATGAGCTCGTCCTTGAGGTGCGCGGCGCCGCGGTCGAGCGTGATCTGCTCGATGCCGCGGTGGGCGCGGGCATAGATCTCGCCACCGGGCGTCTCGTACATGCCGCGGCTCTTCATGCCGACGAAGCGGTTCTCGACCAGATCGAGGCGGCCGATGCCGTGCTTGCGGCCGAGTTCGTTGAGCGCGGTCAGCAGCGTGGCGGGGCTCATCGCCTCGCCGTTGAGCGCGACGCCGTCACCCTTCTCGAAGTCGATCGTGATGTATTCGGGCTGGTCGGGCGCGTCCTCGGGATTGACGGTGCGCGAGTAGACATAGTCCGGGGTCTCATCCCACGGATTTTCCAGCACCTTGCCCTCAGACGAGGTGTGCAGCAGGTTCGCGTCGGTCGAGAAGGGGCTCTCGCCGCGCTTGTCCTTGGGGACGGGGATCTGGTGCTCTTCGGCCCAGGCGATCAGCGCGGTGCGGCTGGTCAGGTCCCACTCGCGCCACGGGGCGATGACCTTGATGCTCGGTTCGAGCGCATAGGCCGACAGCTCGAAACGGACCTGGTCGTTGCCCTTGCCCGTGGCACCGTGCGCGACGGCGTCGGCGCCGGTTTCCTTGGCGATCTCGATCAGCCGCTTCGAGATCAGCGGCCGCGCGATCGAGGTGCCGAGCAGATAGTCGCCCTCGTAGCGGGCATTGGCGCGCATCATCGGGAAGACGAAGTCGCGCACGAATTCCTCGCGCAGGTCGTCGATGTAGATGTTCGCGTCGGGCAGGCCCATCAGCTTGGCCTTCGCGCGCGCGGGTTCGAGCTCCTCGCCCTGACCGAGATCGGCGGTGAAGGTCACCACCTCACAGCCGTAGGTGACCTGCAGCCACTTCAGGATGACCGAGGTGTCGAGGCCGCCCGAATAGGCGAGAACGACCTTCTTGATGTCCGACATGATGTGCAGGCTCCGAATGAATTTGCGGGGCGCCTAACAGGGTGGGGGGGGAGTCGCAACCGCTACTCGGCCGCCTCCATGCTATCAGCGCGCAGCTTCGGATCGAGATGCCACTCGGGCGCCTCCTCCAAAGCCGAAAGCCGCGCGGCCTCGTGGATGATGTAGTCGCGCGTCATCGGTACGGCGTCGCGGCGCTTTACCGACTGGACTTGGAAATTGACCATGCCCGCGCCGCGGAAGCTCTGTTCGCCGCCGACGAGGTAGAACTGCCACATGCGGAAGAAGCGCTCGTCGTAAAGCGCGACGATTTCCTTCTCGTGCAGCTTCACGCGGCGATACCACTCGGCGAGCGTATGCGCGTAGTGGTAACGCAGCACTTCGACGTCGGCGACCTCCCAGCGCGTGCGCTCCATCGCGCCCACCATCTCGCTCATCGCGGGGATGTGGTGGCCGGGGAAGATGTACTTGCGCGACCAGGGGTCGTCGCCGCCCGGCGCACCCTTGCGGCCGATCGTGTGGGTCAGCATCACACCATCGTCGGCGAGCAGGTCGCTCGTCTTGGCGAAATACTCGTCGTAGTGGCGCGCGCCGACGTGCTCGAACATGCCGACCGAGCTGATCCGGTCGAACGGACCTTGCACGTCGCGGTAGTCGATCAGCTGGAACTTGACCTTGTCGGCGGCGCCCAGCGCTTCGGCGCGCTCGTTGGCGAACTTGACCTGATCGGGCGCCAGGCTGACCCCGAGCACTTCGCAGCCGTAGTGCTTGTTGTAGAACAGCCCCATGCCGCCCCAGCCGCAGCCGATGTCCAGCACGCGCTGCGGCGTGCCGTCGGGCTTGGGCTGGAGGCGCAGCTTGGCGGCGATCAGCGCCTTCTTGTCGATTTGCGCGCGTTCGAGCGAATCCGACGGATCGCGGAAGAAGCCCATCGAATACTGGCGGTCCTCGTCGAGGAACAGCTCGTAGAACTCGCGCGTCAGGCCATAATGGTGGACGACGTTGGCGCTCGCGCGGTCGCGCCGGTTCTGCTCCCATTTGTAGGCGAGCTTGCCGAACGCCTTGCGCAGCGCGCCCTTGGGCTTGAGCTTGCCGGTATTGCCGCGGTTGGCCTGGCCCATGACGAAGAGCACGAAATCGCGCACGTCGTGCGGCGCTTCGATCACCAGGCGGCCATCGGTATAGGCCTCGCCCGCGCCCATGCGCGGATTCTTGGCGATGTGCATCGCCGCGCCCTTGTCGGTCAGGCGGACGGCGATCGTGTCGCCGCCACCGGGGCCGTATTCGTAGACCTTGCCGTCATGGTCGGTAAGAACGAGCCGACCCTCGCGGATCAGCTGGCGAAGCATCTTGTCGAGCAGCCACATAACGCGCGGAGCCTAGCCAGCCGCGTCGCGGTTGCAAGTCATTCGGCGGCCTGCTGCGCTTCTGGCGCCAAATGCCAGGCCGGCGGCGTGTCGCTGGCGCGGAGGCGGGCGCTTTCCTCGTGAATATAGTCTCGCGTCATCGGGATCGCGTCGCGGCGCTTCACGTACTGGAGCTGCCAGTTGACCATGCCGCCATAGCGGAAGGCCTGCTCGGCGCCGGCGAGGTAGAACTCCCACATGCGGAAGAAGCGCTCGTCGTAGAGCGCGACGATCTCCTCGCGGTGCATCTGCGTGCGGCGCAGCCATTCCTCGAGCGTGTGCGAATAGTGGAAGCGCATGGCCTCGACGTCCATGATCTGCCAGCCGGCCTTCTCGCTCTCGACCACCATCTCGGACAGCGCCGGGATATAGCCGCCGGGGAAGATGTACTTGCGCGTCCAGGCGTCGGTTACGCCGGGGCCGTGGGCGCGGCCGCAGCAGTGCGAGAACATCACGCCCTCGGGCTTGAGCAGCTTGAACGCGTGTTCGTAGAACGCCGGATACTGCGGCGTGCCGACGTGTTCGAGCAGGCCGACCGAGGTGATCCGGTCGAACTGGCCCTCGACGTCGCGGTAGTCCATCAGCTCGAACTTGACGCGGTCCGACACGCCGGCCTTGGCCGCACGCTGCCGGCAGAACTCGATCTGGTCGGGCGCGAGCGCGACGCCGAGCACGTCGACGTCGTAATGCTTGTGCAGATAGAGCGCGAGCCCGCCCCAGCCGCAGCCGATGTCGAGCACGGTCTTGCCCGAGCTCGTCGCCCTGTCGAGGTAGAGCTTGGCGGCGATGTGCGCCTTCTTGTCGAGCTGCGCCTGCTCGAGGCTGACGTCGGGCGTGCGGTGATAGCCCATCGTATATTGCCGGTCCTCGTCGAGGAACAGCTCGTAGAGCCGGCGGGTGAGGTTGTAGGTATGCTCGGCATTGCGCCGCGCGGCGCGCTGGTTGTTGTAGCTGTCGATCTTCGAAGCGACGCGGAAGGCGAGCTGACGCAGCGGGCCCTTGGGCCGGTAATGCGTCTCGTGGTCTTCCTCGGCGTTGCGCGCGATGAACAGCACGAGGTCGCGGATGTCGTGTGGCGCCTCGACCAGCATCCGCCCGTCCATATAGGCCTCGCCCGCGCCCATCTGCGGATAGCGCGCGACGTGGAGCGCGGCACCCTTGTCGGTGAAGCGGAGATGGATCGGAACTTCGCCCTCCGGCCCGTAGACGTATTCACGCCCGTCATGATCGGTGACGACAAGCCGGCCCTTGGTGACCAGCCGGCTCAGGAACTTGTCCAACAACCACATGAAGCGCGAGACTATCGCCGCCGAATTGCGACGCAAGCGCGGATTATTCGCGCGCGAGGAAAAGCACGTCGCGTGGCTGGGCGAGCAGGTGCTGGCCCGAATCGACGAACAGCGTCTCGCCGCTGGCCAGCCAGCCTTCTGCGAGGAACAGCGCGGCCTGGGCCAGTTCCTGCGGATCGGTCAGGCGTTCGAGCAGGTTCATGCGGCCGCTGGTCAGGTGTTCCTCGGGCGCCTGGTCGAAGCTTGGGAGCATGGCGCCCGGGGCGAGGCCGTAGACGCGGTCGGCGGGATCGGCCTGGGCCATGGCCATCATCTGCACGGTCGCGGCGAAGGCGTGCTTGGCCATCGTGTAGGAGAAGAAATCCGGGTTCGGATTGGCGATCTTCATGTCGGTGAGGTCGATCACGCGGCGTCCGCTCTGCGCGCGCGCCTGAGCGAGAAAGACCTGCGCCATGCGCGCGGGCGCGCCGGCGTTGACGGTGACGGCTTCGAGGAAGACGTCCGGATCGAGGCACTGCGCCGTGTCCTCGTGAAACACCGCGGCGCAGTTGACCAGAACCCGCCAGTCGTCGAGCCGCGCGGCGAGCGCTGCGATCATCGCGGCCGATGCCGATATATCGGCAAGATCGCATTGGACGATTTCCGCGGACGGAAGCGTGGCGGCCAGGGCTTCGGCCTCGTCGTGCGAATCCTTGTGGTGGATCACCACGTGCCAGCCGGCCTGGGCGAAGCTCCTGGCGATGATCGCGCCGATGCGTCGGGCGCCGCCGGTGACGAGGACTGCGGGTGGCCTTGGGGAAAGCATGGGCCTCAGCCAAGCACAGGCCAAGGCGTTAGGAAACCGGGAAAACGTCCGCCCCGGCGAAAGCACGCCGGGGCGGTGCGCTCGTCAGCGGCAGCGTACTTCGCCGCGGTCGATCTCGCGGCCGAGGAGGGCGCCGCCGGCGCCGCCGAGCAGCGTGCCGAGCACGCGGTCACCGCGGGTATCGATCGCACGGCCGAGCAGGGCCCCGGCGGCCGCACCGACGATCAGGCCGGTCGTGCCGTTGCCGCGCTTGCAGTAGTAGCGGCCGTCATTGCCGCGCCAGACGCGGTCGTTGCGGCCCAGCCGGTGCGGTTCGCGATAGCGACCATTGCCGTCGTAGAGGCCCTGGGCGCGGCGGCCGTGGGCAGGCGCCCAATGCGGCGGGTCGGCGAAGACCGGCACGGTCGGCATGGCGACCGCGGCGAGCGTCAGAGCGAGAAGGGTCTTGCGCATGATCGTTGTCCTCATGTTGTTGTGCTTCTGCCGAAATGCGTTCGGACAGGGCACCTCAACCGTCGATGAACGGATCGTTATGTGCAGATTTGTACGGTGAGCCGACGTGGTGACGCGACGAATGCTCAGCCCAGCGCGGCTTCCTTTTCGGCATAGAGCTTCTCGAGCTCCTCGCGGTCGCGGGTCGCGCGGCTCTTCTTCTCGGCCGCGGTCTTGAGCTGGCCGCAGGCGGCATCGATGTCGCGGCCGCGCGGGGTGCGCACGGGCGCGCTGATCCCGGCCTCGAAGACGAGTTCGGAGAAGCGTCGGATCCGTTCGGGGGTCGAGCACTCGTAGGCGGCGCCGGGCCAGGGATTGAACGGGATCAGGTTGACCTTGGCGGGCAGCTTGTACTGCTTGATCAGCCGGATCAGCTCGCGCGCGTCGGCGTCGCTGTCGTTCTTGTCCTTGAGCATCACGTATTCGAAGGTGATGCGGCGCGCGTTCGAGGCGCCCGGATAGTCGGCACAGGCCTGGAGCAGTTCCTCGATGCCGTACTTCTTGTTGATCGGCACGATCTCGTCGCGGACTTCCTTGGTCACCGCGTGGAGCGAGACCGCGAGATTGACGCCGATCTCTTCGCCGGCGCGTGCCATCAGCGGCACGACGCCGCTGGTCGACAGCGTGATCCGGCGCTTCGACAGCGCCAGGCCTTCGCCGTCCATGACGAGCCGCAGCGCGTCGCGGACGTTGTCGAAATTGTAGAGCGGTTCGCCCATGCCCATCATGACGATGTTGGTCAGCAGGCGCCCGTCGGCGCGATAGTCGCCGCCGTCCTCGTCCTCTTCAGCGCCATCATCGGCGGCGAAGGCGAAGTCCATGCGGCCCTTGGGCCATTCGCCGAGCGCGTCGCGTGCCAGCATGACCTGGCCGACGATCTCGCCCGGGGTCAGGTTGCGCACCAGCCGCATCGTGCCGGTGTGGCAGAAGCGGCAGTTGAGCGTGCAGCCGACCTGGCTCGAGACGCAGAGCGTGCCGCGGTCGGCGTCGGGGATGAACACCATCTCGAAGTCGTGGTTGTCGGCGGTGCGCAGCAGCCACTTGCGCGTGCCGTCGGTCGAGACCTGGGCTTCGACGATCTCCGGCCGGCCGACGATGAAGCGTTCGGTCAGCCAGGGGCGCATGGTCTTGGCGATGTCGGTCATCGCTTCGAAGTCGGTGACGCCGCGGTGATAGAGCCAGTGGTAGACCTGCTTGGCGCGCAGCTTGGCCGCCTTGGCGTCGAGCCCGGCCTGTTCGAACAGCGCGGCGATGTCCTTCTTGGGCAGGCCGAGCAGGTCGACGCGGCCATCCTCACGCGGGGTGATGTCGCGCGCGACGGGAAGCGGGTCGATATGCCCGGGGATCTGCATCAGGTTCGTATCTGCCATGGGAACGGCGCATATAGTCGCGTTGTGGGGAAAATTCTACCTCTGCTGGACGCAGCCGATCGAGGCGGCGTCCATGGCCGTGGCGGCGCCGGTCAGCGGCCAGGTGTTGGAGAAGCCGCCGCCCTTGGCGTCACGCGCCGAGACCGTCATCGCACTGGCCGAGCGCATCGCGGCAACGATCGCCGCGTCCATGCGCCGATCGACCGCCCAGGCGTCGCCGCCGCCGCCGGTCAGCTCGAAGCGCTCGCGTCCGACGGTCAGCACGATGCGCGAGGCCGGCGCCAGCTTGCGCGAAAGGCGCAGATGCACCTGACCGCGAACCTCGCGTCGCGGCCAGGTGCCGATCGCGGCATAGGGCTGATAGTCGCGCTGCTTGGTGCTCGGCTCGGCCATGGCCAGGGCATAGCAGCGCGGCACGGCCGGATCGCGGAAGGCACCCCAGGTCGAGAACATGCCGAGGCTGTCGCGCGCCGCTGCCGGGGCGGGGAGAAGCAGGGCCAGAGTGCACAAGGTGACAAAGGTGACAAAGGTGACAAAGGTGACACGGTTCAGCGAACGCAAACCGGGAGCCGGGAAACCGCGGTCGGATGCCGCGTGCGCTTCGCGAAGGGAGGGGAGTTTGCCGGCCATTTCCGGGGTCTTCGCAGAATCCGCGCGCGTAGGAAAGCTTGGCGCTCGGCCGCGGCCACCCTCATCCAAGCTTCGCGAGCTCGCTGCACGGGCAAGCTGTGCTATCCTTCTCCCGCCGGCGGGAGAAGCGCGAGACTTGGTAAGCCCTGGGCGAACCCAGTCGCAGCGGTGAGGGTGGACGCGAAGGCAGCGTCAAGCCACCTCGCGGAACACCTCGCCGATCTTCTTGCCGTCCTCGAAATAGCCGTGGCCGTAGTCGCCCTTGATCGTCGTGCGCAGCGTCTGGCGTTCGTGCTTGGCGTCGCAGCCCTCGACCGCGTGGACCATGCGGTGATTGTCCCAGATCACCAGGTCGGTCGGCTTCCACTCGTGCCAGTAGGCCGCGTTGCCCGTGCCCTGGCGGTTGATTTCGTGACAGACCGCATCATAGACCGCCTCGAACTCTGCGGTCTCGTTGTGCTCGACGCCAACCGACATCCACGGGCCGATATGCAGCACCTTTTCGCCGGTCTCGCGCGTCCAGACCGCGGGATGCATCGCCCGCGGAAAGATCGCGACTTCCTTGAGCAGTGCCAGCATCGGCGGCGAATTGTCCTCGAAAGCCTTGAAGTTGACGCCGAAGCGCTGCTTGGTCAGCCGCGTGTCGAGCGTGTAGATCACGTTGAGCCCCTCGATCTGCGCAAGCAGGTCCTTGGGGAAGTTCTTGTAGAGCTCGATCCCGTCCATGAAGCCGGTACGGCCGCCCTCGGGCGCGACGATCGGGGAGCGTAGCACGCCGGCGTAGTTGAGCTCGTCGTTGTAGCAGTGGTCGAAGTGCCAGGGCGAGAAGCGCGCGAGCACCTGGCCGTCGATCTCGACCAGTCCGCCGGCGTCGTTGTTCCCCTTCTTGGGATCGTAGTGCATGTCGATCACGCCCTCGGCCTCGTCGCCGGTCTCGCCGTCGCGCGGAGTCGACTTGGTCGGGTGATCCTTGAGCGGGCCGAAGATCTTGCTGACCGCGACCTGCATCTTCGCGCTCGGTTCCATGTCCTCGAACACGATCAGGCCGCGCTCGACGAAGGTTGCGTTGATCCGCTCGCGCACTGCCGGATCGTTGATGTTGTCCCAGTTCAGACCCGCTATCCGCGCGCCGAAGGCGTGTTCGCTGCTGAGTTCGCTGACCTTGATCTCGGCCATGTCCTATCTCCCAATTCGCGCCGTCACGGTTTTCCCGCATCCGGCTGCATCCGCACCGATCTCATGCTTTTGCACAAGGTGACGAGCAAAAGGTAACGCGTCCGTGCAGGCGGGACAATATCTCAGACGCCGAAGGTGACGTGACCCTCGGCGTCGATCGCCCAGGCGGGATTGAAGGCGATTTCCCAGGAGTGGCCGTCGGGGTCGGCGACATAGCCGCGGTAGCCGCCGTGCGGTGGCGCATCGGCGGGGCGCAGCAGGCTGCCGCCGGCGGCGACGAGCTGGTCGATCAGACTGTCGACGGTGGCCTCGTCTGGCGCGTTGTGCGCGAGGCTGAAGGCGCCGGCGCCGTCACCGCCGGTCCGGCGCATGTCGTCCTCGAGTTGCGGTCGCAGCCAGGTGCCGAGCATGAGCCCGTTCATCTGGTAGAACGCGACTTCCTCGTTCTCGAAGACGGGCTTCCAGCCGAAGCCCTCGGCGTAGAAGCGCTTCGAGCGCGCAAGATCGGCGATGCCGAGCGTGATGACCGAAATCTGCTGCTGCATGATTGCCCCAATGCGCGAGCCGGCGGCGCGGTTCCCCTCAGGAGCAGGCGCTTCAGGGATAGGCGATTCCGACGACTTCCCATTCCTTCTCGCCGCCGGGCAGGTGGACGCGGCGCAGGTCGCCGATAGCTGCGCCGCGCAAGGCACGCGACAGCGGCGCGCTCCAGCCGATGCGGCCGAGGCTGGCGTCCTGCTCGTCGTCGCCGACCAGGGTGAGCACGCGCTCGTTGTCGTCCTCGTCGGCGATCGTCACCGTCGCGCCGAACCAGGCGCGGCCCTTGTCCGCCTGCGCCGACGGATCGATCACGCGCAGCTTGGCCATGCGCCGCGCGAGGTGCGCGAGCTCGCGGTCGATCTCGCGCATGCGCTTGCGGCCGTAGAGGTAGTCGCCGTTCTCCGAGCGGTCGCCATTGCCCGCGGCCCAGCTGACGATCTCGACGATCGCCGGCCGTTCGGTGCCGAGCAGGTGATCGTAGCGCGCGCGCAGGCTTGCCATCCCCGCAGGGCTGATCGGTGGTCCGTCGGGCTTCATCGGATCAGCCCGGCGTGCGCTTGCCGATGAAGTGGCTCAGCGGCGCCGCGCCAGAATAGCGCGCGCGGTTGGGGTTCATCGCCTCGTAGACGACGGCATTCTCGAGGACGCGCTGAACGTAGTTGCGCGTCTCGCTGAGCGGGATCTTCTCGATCCAGTCGATCCAGTCGATGCCGCCCTGGCGCGGATCACCGTTGCTGCGCAGGAACTTGTTCACGTTGCCCGGGCCCGCGTTGTAGGCAGCGACGGCGAGCGGATAGGACCCGCCGAAATAGTCCATCATCCGGCCGAAATAGGCGTCGCCCAGGCGCAGGTTGTAGGTCGCATCGGTGGTGATGGCCGCGGGGCTGTAGGCGAGGCCGATCTTGCCGGCCTGCTCGCGCGCGGTACCTGGCATCAGCTGCATGAGCCCGCTTGCGCCGGCGTGGCTGACCGCGTTCATCGAGAACTGGCTCTCCTGGCGGCTGATCGCGTGGACCATCGTCCAGTCCGAGCCCGGCGGCGTCGGGATCAGCGGGAACGAGATCTGGTTGAACTTGTCCATGCCTTCCGAATGGGCGGCCTGGCCGAGGATGACGCCGAGGTCGCGGCGGCCGAGGCTGCTGGCCAGTTCGGCGACGAGGACGTGGTCGCTCTCGCTGACCGCCTGGTCGCTGATCTCGCGGAAGAAGCGAACCGTGGTCTTCCAGTCGGCGCCGCGGGCGACTTCGCGCACGGCCTGGGTGATCGGGCGGGCGAGGAAGGCCTGGCGCTCGGCCGGGGCGGGGTTGACCGTCGGTGCGTGCGACAGCGGCGGCACCGGCCGGCCGAGCCGTTCGAGCGCGAGCATGCCGTAGAATGCGGTCGGATGCCGGCCGGCCTGTTCGAGATAGCGGTTGGCGCCGGCGGCGTCGCCGCTGCGCGAGGCCGCGATTCCGGCCCAATAGAAGCCCTTGGCGCGCGTCTGCGGCGTCTGTGCGGCGGCGCCGTAGCGGTAGAACAGCGGCGCGGCCGAGCCGGGGCTGTTCATCGCCATGGCCCTGGTCCCGCCGAGCCACATCAGCGAGGTGTAGTCGTCGCGGATCTTGTAGGCCATGCGGCTGACGTCGGTGCCCGGCGCGAAGGTGTCGTCGATCGAAGCGGCGATGCGCACCGCGCTCGACGAGTCGGCGCTGCGCGCGGTCGCCAGCAGTTCGGCGATCCACTTCTCGGGATCGAGCGGCGGCGTCTGCGCGGGCGGGCGCGTCGCCAGCATCTGCACGGCCGAATAGGCATTGCCCGAACGCCGCGCCTGGCGGACGCTGGCATAGACGTAGCCCGCGTCGCGCAGCGCGTCGCCGGGCACGGGCAGGCCGAGCTGACCCGGCGAGGAGCCCTGGTTCAGCGCCAGCCGCGCATTGAAGCCCGCGCGCGCATTGGGTGAGACATAGGCCATCTGGCGCGCGGCGGCATTGGCGTCGCCGGCCCAGAGGAGCGCGTTCATCCGCGCGTCGTGGTCGGCCTGGGTCAGGCTCTGGCCGAGCAGCGAAAAGATCGCCGCTTCGGAAGCGTCGTTCATCGGGCCGCCGCGCCAGGCGACGAGCGCGGTGCTGCGCGCTTCGGGCCGCTGCAGCGCAGCCAGCGCCAGGGCGTAGCGCGCGCGGGCACCGTTGGTCAGCGGCGGGAAACGGTCGAAATAGGCGACGAGCCGGCGCAGGTCGGGCGATTCGCGGTCGAGCGCCTTCTCGGCATAGGTGCGCAGCTTGTCTTCGTCGGGCAGGCCCGGATAGGCCAGCAGGTAGCTCGCATAGGTCTCGAAGCCGAGCACGCCGGGCGATCCGGTGAGCTGGCGCCACTGGGCGATCGCGGCCGCCATGCCCGTGCTCGGACCCGCAGCGAGCTGCTGGCGCGCACGGTCCCATTCGCCCCCGTCGCGATTGGCGTCGCGATTGGTATCCTGGCAAGCGGCGGGCGTCGAAATCGAAGCCAGGCCGAAGAGCAGCACAAGAGGAGTCGCACGCATGCTGGACATAGAGGGCCAAGGCTCCTTATCAGGCGCTGAATGAAATAAACCGACCCCGCCGGCCGGCCAGATCTTTTCGAGTTCGGGCGCCGTCATGGGGCAAGTGCAGGTGCAAAGTCCATGTTTTCCGGTTCCATTCCCGCCCTGGTTACACCGTTTCGCGACGGAGCGTTCGACGAGGCCGCCTTCCGCAAGCTGGTCGACTGGCAGATCGAGAATGGTTCGTCGGGCCTGGTTCCTTGCGGCACCACGGGCGAGAACTCGACGCTGTCGAATGCCGAGCATCATCGCGTGATCGAGGTCTGCGTCGAGCAGGCTGCGGGCCGCGTGCCGGTGATCGCCGGCTGCGGCAGCAACGACACGATGAACGCGCTGCTGCACATGAACTTCTCGAAGAAGTGCGGCGCCCAGGCCGCGCTGCTCGTCGCGCCCTATTACAACCGTCCGAGCCAGGAAGGCCTGCTCGCGCACTTCGGCTATCTGGCCGAGCACAGCGACCTGCCGATCGTGCTCTACAACGTGCCGGGCCGCACGGTGACCGACCTCAAGCCCGAGACCGTCTGCGAGTTGACCCGCCGCCATCCGGGCCGCTTCGTCGCGATCAAGGACGCCAGCGGCGACCTCAGCCGCGTCACCGACCACCGCATGGGCATCGCGGGCGATTTCGCCCAGCTCTCGGGCGACGACGAACTGGCCCTGCCGTTCAACGCCGCGGGCGGCGTCGGCTGCATTTCGGTGACCGCCAACGTCGCGCCGCGGCTCTGCGCCGATTTCCAGGCCGCCTGCGCCGAGGGCGACCTCAAGAAGGCGCGCGAGCTCAACGACAAGCTCTATCCGCTGCACTACGCGATGTTCGAAGACGCCTCGCCGGGGCCGTGCAAGTACGCGCTGGCGCAGGTCCACGACTGGATCGGCGACGAACTGCGCCTGCCGCTGGTCGGTCCGAACGCTGCGGCGCGCCAAGCGGTCGACGCCGCGCTCAAGCACGCCGGCCTCGCCTGATTCGAACAAGCTATCCGGCGGACGATCAGTCGGCCGGGTTGTGCTGCGTCACGAAGCGCATCGCCGCTTCGAGCATCTGCTTGCGCGTTTCGGGGCGCGAGAGCCAATGGTCCTCCTGGCGCAGCACGACCAGCTCGTGCGGCTTGTCCGCGCGCTTCAGCGCGCCGGCCATGGCCGTGCTCTGGTCGAACCCGACCACCGTATCGTCCTTGCCGTGGATCAGCAGGATCGGCGCGTCGGCCTTGTCCGCCGCACGTCGCGGTGAGACGGCATTGAAGCCGGCCGGACTGCCCAGGCTCTCGATCAACTGCGCGCGGACCATCAGGTTGTCTCCGCTCGCGCTGTTCTGCTTGGAATAGAGGTCCGCAAGGTCGCTGACCGGCGCCACCGCGACGGCGCAGCGATAGAGGCCGTTCTGCAAGGTGACGCCGGCCAGAGCGGCATAGCCGCCATAGCTGGCGCCCATGATGCAGGCGCGCTTGGGATCGGCCACGCCCTGGCGCACCAGTTCCGCGAGGCCGTCGGAAAGGTCGGTCTGCATCTTGCGCCCCCACTGGCCGTAGCCCGAACGCATGAAGGCGGCGTCGCGATTGGTCGATCCGCGGAAATTGGGCTGGAACACGGCATAGCCGCGCGAGGCGAAGGCCTGGGCCCACCAGTCGAACGAGGCGGTGTCGTGCGCGTGCGGCCCGCCGTGCGGGAAGACGATCACCGGCAGGTTCCTGGCCGCGCGGCCGGGCGGCAGGGTGAGCACGCCGTCGAGTGCCGTGCCGTCGGCGGCCTTGTAGCTCACGGTCGAGATCGGCCCGACCTGTGCAGGCGCGATCGCGGGGCGTTCGGTCCCCGCCGAATCGGCCGCCATGCGTTTGAGATCGACGAGATGCCAGCTACCGCTGTCGCCGTTTCCGCTCGTCCGCACGAGGAAGTGGCCGAAATCGGGTGTCCAGTCCTCGATCTCGACGTGGAGCTTGGGAAAGGCGCGATAGACCTTGCGGAAGGTCGCCTGGGCGGCCGGGTCGAACAGCACGGCGTTGCCGCCGCTGCGGGGGAGATAGCCGATGATTCGCCCGTTGGTCTGATCGACGTAAATCCGCTCGAGCGTGACGCCGGGAAGGAATTCGCTGGCCGCGCCGCCCGCCAGTGGCGTTTCGAACCAGCGCCGTTCCTGCGTGTCCCTGTCGTCGGTGGCGTAGATCAGGCTCGTGCCGGCGGTACCGAGCGCGATCAGGCTGACGTCGCCTTGGCGATCGACGCCCGAGGCAATCGCGGCGCCCTGGCCGTTGTCGATCTGCCAGCGGCCCGAGGACGTGTCGATGTCGAGCACGGCAGCGGGTTTGCCGGCACTGTCGACCAGCCACTTGCGCCAGTGGCTTTCGCCGGGCGCATAGCCGATCTTGCGCGGATTGTTCGTCGCCAGGTCGACCGCGAAGAGCGCGGGGCGGCCGTGATCGAACTCCCAGCCGACCCGGCCGCGATCGCTGCGCTTGAGCTCGACACCGCCGTAGAAGCCGGTCCACTTACCGTCGACCAGCCGGGTTCCGTAGTTGCCGAAAGTGGCCTTCGCCAGCGATTGCGAGCGCGCGAAGACCAGCTCGGATTTCCCGCCGTCGAGCGGGATCAGGTAGACGCCGAACATCTCGGCCTTGTCGGTGGTGAACTCGGGGCCGAGGCGCTGGGTCGCGCTGGTCACGGCGGTGACCATGTTCTCGCCGGCCCAGTCGAGCGCGCGCAGCTTGGCTTCGCCGAGCCCGGTCGCGGCGCGGACCGCCTGATCCTCGATGACGGTCAGCTTGCGCTCGCCATGGACGCGGCCGATGATCGCCAGGCCCTTGCCGTTGGGCGACAGCGCCATGTGTTCGATCTCGGGCAGGTCGCCATAGGCTTCGAGCGGAGGGGCCGGCTCGGCCGACTGCGCGGCCATGGCCCAGGATGCGGCCAGGACTGCTATCGACGCTCTACAAGCGCTGGCAATCGACGGCGTTTTACGCCGCGCATTCATCTGAACCGGCATGAGTTCCTTCCGCGTGCTCCGGCGCGGGATCTGGCAAGTTTGCCAGCGGCGAACAAGCAGGGTTGCCTCCGAATGGGTGTCGATTGTCCCGCGCGCGTAGACGCTTTCGCAAGGACTTGCGGCATGGCGCCGCTGGCCCGACACTCTCCTGCGAATCACAAGAAACGCAGGAGAGAGTGCATGTCGGGAAACTGGACCACGCAAGCCGAGATCAGCAGCCCGCGCGCGCAGCGGGCCATGGCCTATGGCGACAAGATGGCCGCGATCGTCAACCGCAAGTCCGATGATGGCTGGGATGCGCTGCTGCCGCTGATCGACGCGGACCGCTTCGTGCGTCGCGGCAACGAGCGCACCGAGATGGACTGGCCGAGCTATCGCGCGATGCTCGAACAGTGGGGCGCGCACAGTCAGAAATACGAGAAGGACCTGCACCGCGCGAGCGAGGTGGGCAATCTCGTCTATCTCGACCTCGACGAGCGCGCGACCGCGGCCGACGGCTCGGTCAGTTCGCTGCGCTCGGTTTCGGTCTACGAGTTCGACGAGGCCGACCGTATCGTCGCGGTCGACGTGATCATGGGCTTCCACCAGCCGCAGTGACGGAGGTCGCGGGCGGATATTTGCGAAATCGCGCCTTTTACAAAGCCCTCGCGATCTCTACATCCGCCCGACCATGGCCCGTCCGCATCACGCAGAATTCGACAAGCAGAAGACCGTCGCCGAGAACCGGCGCGCGCGGTTCGACTATTTCATCGAAGACAAGTTCGAGGCGGGCATCATGCTCACCGGCACCGAAGTGAAGAGCCTGCGCTTCGGCGAGGGCTCGATCGCCGAGGCCTATGCCGAGATCCGCGGCGGCGAGGCCTGGCTGGTCAATTCGAACGTGCCCGAGTTCAGCCACGGCAACCGCTTCAACCACGAGCCCAAGCGCCCGCGCAAGCTGCTGCTCAACGCGCGCCAGATCGATCGCCTGCACGGGGCGGTCGAGCGCAAGGGCATGACGCTGGTGCCGCTTTCGATCTATTTCAACACGCGCGGCCGCGCGAAAGTGGAACTGGCCCTGGCCAAGGGCAAGAACACGGCCGACAAGCGCCAGACGGTCAAGGACCGCGACTGGAAACGCGAACAGTCGCGGATTATGCGGGATCACGGTTAAGGTTAACGTCAGTTGTCTCTGCGATAGCGGGGCCATGGCCACAGACGGAATCATGCAGAACAAATTTGTCTCCTGGCTGCATCGCACGATGCCCAAGCGCGAAGAGCTCGAAGCCAACCGCTTCGTCGCGCCCTTGGCGCGTCGGCAGGAGCTGTGGCGCTTCACCCGCCGCTCGGTTCCGCGCGGCGTGGCGGTGGGCCTGCTGATCGGCATTTTCGCGCTGATTCCCGGGGTCCAGATCGTCGGCGCTGCACTGATGTGCGTGCCCTGCCGCGGCAATATCCCGATCGCCGCGGCGATGACCTTCCTGTCGAACCCGCTGACGACGCCGCTGATCCTGATCGCCTCGGCCTATATCGGCAACAAGCTGGGTTTCCACGCCGACATCTCGACCCTGATGTCGATGGTCGAGCACAGCGCCGGCCTGCGCGAGTGGACGCGCTGGCTGCTGTCCGATGCGGCGCCCGCGCTGCTGATCGGCTTGTTCGTGATATCGGTGGTCTCGGCCGCCGTCGGCTATCTGGTCTCGTCGTTCTTCTGGCGCTGGTGGATCGGCCACAAGCGTCGCACGCGCCACGAAGCCCTCGTCGTCCCGCAACCGGCCGAATTGCTCGAATGAACGGCGAAGCTCCCGCGCGCAGACCGGCCGATTGGGCCATGGTCGCGGGAGCGCTCGCTCTCAGCCTGCTGCTCATCTGGGCGATCACCCGCGAACCGCTGGTCGCCGCCGCCTTTGCCGGCGGAATCGGCGTGCTCGGCGGAATCGGCTATGTCCTCACGCGCCCGCGTCCGACCGAGACCCAGACCGAATTCGCGCTGCCCGACTGGTCGGTGACCGTCGCCGCGATCGAGAATCCCGACATAGCGATTGCCATCATCGACCGCGCCGGCCGGCTGGTCTGCGCCAATGCGCGCTATGAAAATTGGTTCGGTGCCGGTCATGCACCGCCGCGTCTGCCGGTCGACGAAGCCTCGCTCGAACGCCTCGCCCGCGCCGCCCGTTCGGCCTGGCGCGACGGCCGCGGCGTCACCGATCTGGTCGAGAGCGCGCTGGCCGATTCGGGAGTCCATCGCTGGAAGGCCCAGGCCGAGCGTGTCGGTCGCGGTGACGATTTCCTGGTCTGGCGCTTCGTCCCGATTCTCGCCACCGATCCCGTCGCCGATCTCGTCCAGCATCTCGACGGCAAGCTCGGCCGCGCGCTCGACCGCGCGGGCTTCGCCGCGGCGATCGTCGATCCCGACGGCGTGATCCGCGCCGCCAGCACCGGCTTCGCCGCGCGGGCGCTCGGCGACATCCTCGCCTCGCCCGTGGGGCAGGATTTCGTCTCGCTGCTCCAGCAGGAGGAAAGCGACCGGATATCCTGGGCGCGCGAAGGCCGTCGCGGCAATCCGCTGACGCTCTACTACGTGCCCGTCGCCGATCCCGACCTGCCCGGCGAGCCCGATCCCGATACGACGCCTTCGCTGATGCTCGTCGTCGATTCGGGGGTCGGTCTCGGCGGTGGAACCACCGAAGTGAGCGCCGCGGCGCCGCATCTCGAGGCGCTGCTCGGTCAATTGCCGCTGGGCCTCGCGATGGCCGATCGCGACGGTCGCCTGCTGTTCGCCAATGCCGCCTTCCTGCGTGCCGCCGGTCGCGAGGGCGAGGCACCGCCGACCTATCCGACCGACCTCGTCGTGCGCGAGGACAAGGGCGCCTTGTCCGATTCGATCCGCCGCTATGGTCAGGGCCCGGCGACCGCGGGCGACATCGCCGTGCGGCTGGCCAGCCAGCCCGACGATCCGGTCTCGCTGAGCCTTGCCGGCGTGCGCGGGCTGGGCGAGGCGGCGGTGCTGCTGGGTCTGACCGACAGCTCGGAGGAAACCCGGCTCAAGCGCCAGGTCGCGCAGGCGACCAAGATGCAGGCCGTGGGCCAGCTCGCCGGCGGCGTCGCGCACGATTTCAACAACGTGCTGACCGCGATCCTCGGCACCTGCGACCTGATGCTGCTGCGCCATACGCCCGGCGATTCGGACTATGACGACATCCAGCAGATCCGCGCGAATTCGAACCGCGCCGCCTCGCTGACTCGCCAGCTGCTCGCCTTCTCGCGCCAGCAGACCCTGCGCCCCGAAGTGCTGCAGCTGCCCGACGTCGTCGCCGAGATATCGCAGATGCTCAAGCGGCTGATCGGCGAGAAGATCCAGTTCACCGTCACCCACGATCGCGATCTCGGCTCGGTCCGCGCCGATCCGTCGCAGCTTGGCCAGGTGATCATGAACCTGATCGTCAACGCGCGCGATGCCATGTTGCCGCGTGGCGGCAGTCTGAGTCTCTTGACCAAGAGCGTCACCGCCGCCGACGTGCGCGGCATGCGCAGCGAGATCGTGCCCGTGGGTGACTACACGGCGCTGATCGTCGAGGACACGGGCTCGGGCATTCCGGCCGAGAACCTCGGCAAGATCTGGGAGCCGTTCTTCACCACCAAGGAGCAGGGCAAGGGCACGGGCCTCGGTCTTTCGACGGTCTACGGCATCGTCAAGCAATCGGGCGGGTTCATCTTCGCCGACAGCGAGGTGGGCCGCGGCACGCGCTTCACGATCTACCTGCCCGTCCATCACGGCCCGCCGGCGAGCGCGGCCGTGGTCGTGGCGCCGCCGCCGAGCGCCTGGGCCGGGGGCGGGACGATCCTGCTGGTCGAGGACGAGGACACCGTGCGCATGGTCGCCGAGCGCGCCCTGGCGCGGCACGGTTACAAGATCACCACGGCCTGCGATGGCGAGGAGGGCCTCGAAGCGGTCCAGAGCGGCGGGCAGTTCGACCTCGTCGTCAGCGACGTGGTGATGCCGAGCATGGATGGGCCGGCGATGGCGCGCGAGATCCGCAAGCTCGTGCCCGATCTCCCCGTGCTGTTCATGTCGGGCTATGCCGAGGAGCAATTGCGCCGGCAGATCGACATCGAGAACGTGCACTTCATTCCGAAGCCGTTCTCGGTCCAGCAGATTTCCGACAAGGTCGCCGCGGTCCTGGCCGCGGGGCGCTAGACCCGCGCCATACGGTCAGCGGCGAGCGTTGCCGCTGCGCTTGAGCACGATGTCCTGGACGAAGAGGAACAGCTCGAAACCGCCGATCGCGGCAAGCATCAGCGGCAGGATCGGCGACGGGGCGAGATCGAGTGCGAGCCCGCCGAAATAGAGCACCGCGATCAGCAGTCCCGTCGCGGCGGCCCAGGCGCGCATCAGTTCGAAAAGGGAAAGCGACTTCACGGGCGATCTCCAGATGGACGACGCGAGGGCTCGCGGAAAAAGCGTGCTGCTGCGCGGATTCCCGACGGACACCCCTGGGATGCCCCTGTCCGCACGGTCCGCTGCAGCAGCGAGACGGCCCCTATGGACGATGCCGGCGCGAGTCCATGCGACCGGCCGCATGTTGCGACCAAGGTCTAAGGGCTTGGCGCGATTTATCTTTCTCAGGTGCCGCGCAAGCGACGGCGCCGATTGCCGCATGCCCTAGACCGTCGCTCGATCACCGATTCGCCGACATCCGCAAAATTTTTTGTTCTCCTCTTGTTCGGTGAGAACAAACGCGATACATAATGCCTCGGTTGACCTTCCCGGTCGGTGCTCTAGGCAGGAGGACGTGAAAATGGCTGCTCAGCTCAAGCTGATCCAGGAAGGCAAGGAAAAGGACTCCATGGACCGTCAAAAGGCGCTCGAAGCAGCGCTGGCTCAGATCGATCGCGCTTTCGGCAAAGGCTCCGCGATGAAGTTGGGCTCGAAGGAGACGATGCAGGTGGAGGCGATCTCCACCGGGTCGCTCGGACTCGACATCGCGCTCGGTGTCGGCGGCCTGCCGCGCGGTCGCGTGATCGAGGTCTACGGCCCAGAAAGCTCGGGCAAGACCACGCTGGCGCTCCACGTCATCGCCGAGGCGCAGAAGACCGGCGGCACCGCCGCTTTCGTCGACGCCGAGCACGCGCTCGATCCCGCCTATGCCAAGAAGCTCGGTGTCGACATCGACGAACTGATCGTCTCGCAGCCCGACACGGGCGAACAGGCGCTCGAGATCGTCGACACGCTGGTGCGCTCGAACGCGATCGACGTGCTCGTGGTCGACTCGGTCGCCGCGCTCGTCCCCCGCGCCGAGATCGAGGGCGAGATGGGCGACAGCCACGTCGGCTTGCAGGCACGTCTGATGTCGCAGTCGCTGCGCAAGCTCACCGGCTCAATCAGCCGTTCGCGCTGCATGGTGATCTTCATCAACCAGCTGCGCATGAAGATCGGCGTGATGTACGGCAATCCCGAGACGACGACGGGCGGCAATGCGCTCAAGTTCTACGCCTCGGTCCGTCTCGACATCCGCCGCACCGGCCAGATCAAGGACCGCGACGAGATCACCGGCAACGCCACGCGCGTGAAGGTGGTCAAGAACAAGGTGGCGCCGCCGTTCAAGCAGGTCGAGTTCGACATCATGTACGGCGAGGGCATTTCGAAGATCGGCGAGATTCTCGACCTCGGCGTCAAGGCCGGCATCGTCGAGAAGTCGGGCGCCTGGTTCAGCTACGATTCGATCCGCATCGGGCAGGGCCGTGAGAATTCGAAGACCTATTTGCGTGAAAATCCCGAAGTTGCCGACCGTCTGGAAGCCGCCATTCGCGGTCGCACCGACGGTCTTGCGGAGGAGATGATGGCAGGCCCGGACGCGGACGACGACATCTGACCCTTCAAGGAACGTCGCCCGGCAACCCCGGAGGCGTTCGAGGAAACGGGACCGGTGCGGGCCGCGAGTGGCCGCACCGGTCCTTTCCGTTTGGGGACCGCGCTCGAGGACCGGAACTCGGGTGCGCGATCGTCATGCCGATCCTTAGACTTTGGTCGAATGCGGTCTTTTGCAGGGCATGAGGTAAGCAGCCGGTAAGTACGTTTTGTTAGTCCGGGTCGCTAACGGAATATGGTTGCAGACGATCGCTGGACTGCGATGCGACGGACCGAGATGCCGTGGATGGAACGGTGATGCCAATGCCGGATGACAAGCTGAACGACGAAGCGGGCCGCCTCGCGGCGCTCGCGCGTTACGACATTCTCGACAGCCCGGCCGACGGCGCCTTCGATCGGATCACCGAACTTGTGCGGGCCGTGCTGGGGGTGCCGATCTGCGCGGTGTCGCTGGTCGATACCGATCGCCAGTGGTTCAAGTCGCATCCCGGCGTCGACGCGTCGGAAACGGCGCGCGAGATCGCCTTCTGCGATCACACGATCCGCGGCCGCGATGCGATGATCGTTTGCGATGCCACGCAGGATTCGCGCTTTCGGGAAAATCCGCTCGTCACCGGCGAACTCGGCATCGCCAGCTATGCCGGCGTGCCGCTGGAAACCCCCGACGGCTATAACATCGGCACGCTCTGCGCGATCGATACGCGGCCGCGCGATTTCGATCCGGGGCAGATCGCGATCCTCAAGAGCCTGGCGGCGCTCGTCGTCGATCAGCTCGAACTGCGCAACATGGCCGACCGCGATTCGCTGACCGGCGCGCTGACCCGCCGTGCCTTCGTCGCAGAGGTCGACAGGAAGATCACCCTGTTCGACCGCGGCCAGCGCCCGGCCGCACTGGTGATGCTCGACATCGATCATTTCAAGCGGGTCAACGACACCCATGGCCACGCCGTGGGCGACAAGGTCATCCGCGCCGTGGTCCAGGCCTGCCAGGGCACGCGTCGCCCCGCCGATACGCTGGGCCGGCTCGGTGGCGAGGAATTCTGCCTGCTGCTGGCCGAGACGACCGAGGCTGCCGCCATCCAGGCTGCGCAGCGCTTCTGCTATGGCCTGCGCAACCTCGTCATCGACAACGATCCGCCGCTGCGGGTTACCGCAAGCTTCGGCGTCGCCGCGATCGGTGCGGATCGCATGACCGCCGATCTCTGGCTCGCTGCCGCCGATTCCGCTCTTTACGAGGCCAAGCGCAATGGCCGCAACCGCGTCGCCGTGGCGCCGCTGGTCGAGACGCGCGCGGCCTGACGCGTTCCGCTGAAACGATCGCTCCGAACCCGAGGCATCCCCCGCGGCGCGTGCCGCCAATTCGCCGCAATCCGATGGTCTCCACGCCGCGTGGAGGTTCCATGCCCGCAGATGCTGTCCCCGTTCCGATAGAAGCACCGGCCCCGGTCGGGCCAAGCATTACCGGCCGGTTCAACGTGCTCGGCCCGCCGGTCAAGCCGCGCTGTCCGCCGTCGCCGAACGGTGAGATCGTGGTCTGCGCGCAGAACAACGAGCAGTTCCGCCTGCGGCCATTGCCCGATCGTTACGAGCAGAAGGAGGGACCGCCCGAACTCAAGCTCGGCGAAAACGCCAGTGCCAAGGTCGAGGTCGAGCGCGGAGGCGTCGGCGGCGTCATCAGCAACCGTGTGATGATGAGGATGAAGCTGAAGTTCTGACGGTCACAGCCGCAAGGCGCAGGGCACGGGGAGCGCGATCCCCACGCCCTGCCAGGTCCGTTTCTCTCAGGCCATCTCGGCGACCCTTGCCTTGACCACGTCGTCGGCGTGCTTGCCCGCCAGTTCCTGCAGATGGTCGAACGTGGCGCTGAAGCTCGCCAAGCCCTGGCTCAGCGAGCGCAGCTCGGCATCGAGCCCGTGCAGTGCGGCCTCGGGCAGCAGGGCTTCGACCCGATCCCACCGCGCCCAGTCGGGATGCGGCGCGAGGCCGAGAATCTGGCCGCGTCGGCTCGACAGCACCGAGCCCACCTTCGAACCTGTCCCCGCCGGTGCATCGACCGTCACCTTGCAGATCGGCTCGAGCAGATAGGGCGCCGCCGCCGCCAGCGCCTCGCCCATCGCCATGCGCCCGGCCACACGGAAGGCGAGTTCGGACGAATCGACCGAGTGGAACGAGCCGTCTATCAGGGTCACCGCGACATCGACCACGGGAAAGCCCAAAGGTCCTTTCATCATCGCATCGCGCACACCCATTTCGACCGCGGGAATGTACTGCTTGGGGATTGCCCCGCCGGTGATCTTGTCGTCGAAGCGGAAGCCTTCGCCGGCGGCGAGCGGGCGAATCTCGATCACGCAGTCGCCATACTGGCCGTGTCCGCCCGACTGCTTCTTGTGCCGGCCGCGCTGGCTGGCCGGCTTGCGGATCGATTCGCGGTAGGCGATCCGCGGCGCGCGGGTGTCGACCGCGACGCCGTAACGCCGCTGCAGCCGCCCGAGCACGACCTGGAGATGATCGTCGTTGACCCCGCGCAGCAGGGTTTCGTGCGTCGCATCGTCCTGCGACCACTGCAGCGCCGGATCTTCCTCGCAGAGCCGGTGCAGTGCCGTCGAGAGCTTGACGTCGTCCTTGCGGTCGCGCGTGGTGATGGCGATCGCCGCGTTGCGCGCCGGATATTCGACGAGCAGCGCCGAAGTGCAGCTCGCACCCTTGCCCGGCAGCAGCATGCCGCTGCGCGCTGCGTCGACCTTGGCGACGGCGACGACGTCGCCGGCCGAGGCGGCGTTCTGCTTCGCGGTCTTGTCGCCCTGAAGGAAGAACAGCGAGCCCGTGCGCGCCGGCTCGCCGCCGACGGCCAGTTCGTCGCCTTCGTTGATGCCGCCGCTCTGCGGGCCGATCACGCGGCCGAGCGCGAGCCGACCCATGGCGCCGCCATTGGCGATCTTGAACACGTGGAGCGCGGTGCCGCCCTCGATCCCGAGGCGCGCGGCGACGGCTTCGGGGCCAGGGGTCTCGTGCCGCAGCAGCTTGAGCAGCCGATGGACGCCGCCGCCGGTCAGCGCCGACCCGAGCACCACGGGAACGACCTTGTTGTGGGCGGTGTCTGAGGCGAGGTCGGCCATGACCTGCGCGGTGTCGGGCGTTTCGTCCATGAGCAGCGCTTCGAGCAGCGCGTCATCGAAATCGGCGAGGGTTTCGAGCAGGTGCGTGCGCTCTTCGTGCTCGCGCGCGATCATGTCCTGGGGAATGTCGACGCGTTCGGATTCCTGGCCGGGCCGGTAGCGATAGGCGCGCTCGAGCGCGAGATCGACATAGCCGGTGACGCGATCGCCTTCCTGGATGGGGATCTGGCGCAAGGCCAGCGGCTCGCGGCTCATCGGCTGGAGTTCGGCGATCAGATCGCGCACCGCGCCGGCGCGGGCGTTCTCGATCTTGTTGACGAAGACCGCGTGCGGCACGCCCAATTCGTCGAGCCGGCGCAGAATCGGCTCGGCGAGCGCGGCGCGTTCGGGCGCGGGATCTACCACGACCAGTGCCATGTCGGACGATTGCAGCGCGGAGAGGCCGTCGGCCGCGAAGCCCGCGCCGCCCGGCATATCGATCAACGCGAAGCGATCGCCGAGATAGTCGAAATGCATGAGGTTGATCTCGGTCGAGCCGCGGCGTGCGCGCGCCTCGGGGCTGGCGTCGCCGACGGTCGTGCCCGCCTCGACACTGCCCTGCCGCGTGATCGCGCCACTCGCGAACAAAAGCGCCTCGGCGAGACTTGTCTTTCCCGTGCCCGCCGGACCCACCAGCGCGATCGCGCGGGCCTGGGATCTGGCCTGGGGGGCACGGGCCGAACTGTTGCCGTGCAGGATACCTTTGGATGTCATGCTGCCCATCGTCGCCTCCTCTCGTGTGAAGGCGCGTCGGCGCATATCTTGCGCTCGATCGCGCAAAGACGGAACGACGATGCTCTGCCTGTCTGCGGTGAGTCGCAAGCGAAATCTATTGAATGCGGCGGCCAGGCTTCGTACCTTGTCAGGCTCCGGCGCGAGGAACAGAATCGGCTCGCGGCGCATTGTGGCGAATGTCATGGCAAGCACGCTTCCAGTGCTGATCAACCGTACCGGCGGAACTGCGGCGGCGCTCGGCGATTCGCTCCGCGCGAAGGTGGAAGAGGCCTTCGTCGCAACCGGCCGCACGATCGAGCTCGAACTCCTTGACGGTGCCGATATGGCAGAGGCGGTGCGCAGCCATCGCGGCAAGCCGCGCGTGGTCGTCGGCGGCGGTGACGGCACCTTGGGTGGTGCCGCTGCGATCCTTGCCAATTCCCCGACGGCGCTGGCGATCCTCCCGCTCGGCACGCGCAACCATCTCGCCCGCCAGCTCGGCATTCCGCTCGATCTGGAGCAGGCAGCCGCGGTGGCGGTGGACGGGCAGCGTCGCCGCATCGATCTGGGCAGCGCCGGCGACCGTGTCTTCGTCAACAACGCCTCTTTCGGCATCTACACGCGCTTCGTGCGTCAACGCGAACAGGTTTCGGGGCCCAAGTGGCTCGCCTCGATCCCGGCGACCTGGCACGTGCTGCGCAACATGCGCGCGCAGCATTTCATGCTCGAGATCGATGGCGGTGCGCGCGCGATCACGACGCCGCTGCTGTTCGTTGGCAACAACCAGTATTCGATCGAGCCCGGCCAGTTCGGTGAGCGCGAGACGCTCGAGGACGGGCAGCTCTCGGTCCTCGCCGTGGCCGCGCAGGCGCCGCACAACCTGATCGGTTTCGCCGCGCGCGCCGTCGTCGGCCTGGCGCACCCCGAGCGGGATTTCGCCGAATGCGCGAACGCCACCGAAGTGGTGATCGACGGGCAGGGCTGGATCGAGGGCGCCTTCGACGGCGAGCTCGAATGGCTGCCGCTGCCGCTGACCCTGCGCAGCCTGCCGCGGGCGCTCGGCGTGGTCACGCCCCGGGAAAGTGCATCGTCGGACCAGAATCTGTTCAAGATTCACGATTCCCGGACACACTGATCGCGGCTTCCGGCTTGTCGGCCCCGCGCGGCTCGCTTATCGGCGAATTCATGACTTCGACCAACGAAATCCGCCGGTCCTTCCTCGACTATTTCGCGGCCAATGGCCACGAGGCCGTCCAGTCGGCACCGCTCGTTCCGTACAACGACCCGACCTTGATGTTCGTCAATGCGGGCATGGTCCCGTTCAAGAACGTCTTCACGGGGCTGGAGACGCGCGCCGTGCCGCGCGCGGCCTCGTCGCAGAAGTGCGTGCGCGCGGGTGGCAAGCACAACGATCTCGACAATGTCGGCTATACCGCGCGGCACCACACCTTCTTCGAGATGCTCGGGAATTTCTCCTTCGGCGATTACTTCAAGGAACAGGCGATCACCCACGCCTGGACCCTGCTGACGAAGGAATGGGGCCTGCCCGCGGACAAGCTGACCGCGACGGTCTACCACACCGACGACGAGGCCTTCGACCTCTGGCGCAAGATCGCCGGCCTGCCCGAGGAGCGGATCATCCGCATTCCGACCTCGGACAATTTCTGGTCGATGGGCGATACCGGCCCCTGCGGCCCCTGCTCGGAAATCTTCTTCGACCACGGCGATCACATCTGGGGCGGCCCTCCGGGATCGCCGGAAGAGGACGGTGACCGCTTCATCGAGATCTGGAACCTCGTGTTCATGCAGTTCGAGCAGCATGCCGACGGCACGCGCACCGATCTGCCGCGTCCGTCGATCGATACCGGCATGGGCCTCGAACGCGTCGCCGCCGTGCTCCAGGGCGAGCACGACAACTACGACATCGACACCTTCCGCGCGCTGATCGCCGCTTCGGAAAGCCTGACCGGCGTGAAGGCCGAGGGCGAGACCCAGGCCAGCCATCGCGTGATCGCCGATCACCTGCGCTCGACCTCGTTCCTGCTCGCCGACGGCGTGCTGCCCTCGAACGAGGGCCGCGGTTATGTGCTGCGCCGGATCATGCGCCGCGCCATGCGCCACGCGCACCTGCTCGGCGCGAAGGATCCCTTGATGCACCGCCTGGTGCCCGCGCTCGTCGCCGAGATGGGCCAGGCCTATCCCGAACTCGGCCGCGCGCAGCCGCTGATCGAGGAAACGCTCGAGCGCGAGGAAATCCAGTTCCGCCGCACCCTGACCAACGGGCTCAAGCTGCTCGACGAGGCGACCGGCGGCCTGGGCGAGGGCGACAGCCTGCCCGGCGAGACCGCTTTCAAGCTCTACGACACCTATGGCTTCCCTTATGACCTGACCGAGGACGCGCTGCGCGCCCGCGGCATCGCGGTCGACAAGGATGGCTTCGACGCTGCCATGGCGCAGCAGAAGGCGGCGGCGCGCGCGGCCTGGAAGGGCTCGGGCCAGGCGGCCGACGGCGAGGTCTGGTTCGACATCGCCGAGCGCGAAGGCGCGACCGAGTTCACCGGCTACACCTCGACCAGCGGCGAGGGCCAGGTCGTCGCGCTGATCAAGGACGGCAAGGAAGTCGACAGCGCTGTCGCGGGTGACGACGTCGTCGTCCTGACCAACCAGACGCCGTTCTACGGTGAGAGCGGCGGTCAAAGCGGCGACAGCGGCACGATTTCGACCAACGAAGGCCTGCGCCTTACGGTCGGCGATACGTCGAAGCCGCTGGGCCGGCTGCACGCGCACCAGGCCAAGGTCGAGAGCGGCACGATCCGCAAGGGCGACGCGGTCCAGCTCATCGTCGACGTCGAGCGTCGCGACGCGATCCGCGCCAACCACTCGGCCACGCACCTGTTGCACGCGGCGCTGCGCAACCGCCTGGGCGGCCACGTTACGCAGAAGGGCTCGCTCGTCGCGGCCGATCGCCTGCGCTTCGACTTCTCGCATCCCAAGGCGCTCACCGACGAGGACATCGCCGCGGTCGAAGCCGAAGTGAACGGCGAGATCCGCCACAACGAGGCCGTCACCACGCGCCTGATGACCCCCGACGACGCGATCGAGGCCGGCGCCATGGCGCTGTTCGGCGAGAAGTACGGCGACGAGGTCCGCGTGCTGTCGATGGGCCGTGCGAACTTCGGCGACAGCGGCAAGACCTATTCGGTCGAGCTCTGCGGCGGCACCCACGTTACCGCCACGGGCGACATCGGCGTGTTCCGCATCGTCAGCGAAAGCGCGGTCAGCTCGGGCGTGCGCCGCATCGAGGCGCTGACCGGCGAGGGTGCGCGCCAGTGGCTCGTGGCCCGCGAGGACGCGCTCAAGGGCGCCGCGAGCCTGCTGCGCACGACGCCCGAGGACGTCGAGACGCGCGTCGCCGCGCTGCTCGACGAGCGCCGCAAGCTCGAACGCGAACTGGCCGACGCCAAGAAGGCGCTGGCGCTCGGTGGCGGCGGTGCCAAGGCCGAGGCGGCCGACGAAGAGGTCGGCGGCGTGACATTCTCGGGCCAGGTGATCGACGGGCTCGACGCCAAGGAGCTGCGCGGCCTGCTCGACCAGGCGAAGCAGCGCATGGGCTCGGGCGTCGCCGTGATCATCGCGGTCAACGAGGGCAAGGCTTCGATCGCGGCGGCCGTGACCGAGGATCTGGTGGGCAAGGTCAGCGCGGTCGACCTGGTCAAGGCCGGGGTCGAGGCGCTTGGCGGCAAGGGCGGCGGCGGCCGTCCCGACATGGCCCAGGGCGGCGGTCCCGAGGGTGCCAGGGCGGCCGATGCGATCGCGACGGTCAAAGCGGTCCTGGCGGGATGATCCGCACGGTGCGGTCGCTCGCGGTGCTGGCGCTGTTTCTCGCAGCACCGGCTTTCGGCGAGGCCGTGCCCGCCTGGCCGACCGGGCTCTACAGCAATGTCACCTCGTCAGAGCGGACCGGCGATCTCGGTGGGCTGGAAGTGCGCTTCTACGAAGAAGCTGGCAGGCACATGGCCGAATTGGCGCTCTGCGAGGGCTGGTGCAACGACGTGCACGTCGCCGAGGTCACCCGTGGCGACAAGGGCTTCGTCTTCGGTTTTACCGAAACCTTCACCGGCGCAGAGGGCGACGTTCCGGTTCCGATACGCTTCGTGGCCTGGCGCGCCGGTAACGGGCTCGCCTATTCGACCTATCAGGGCGGCGAGAATATCGACTACAACGGCAAGCCGCAGCGTCTCAGGCGGGCGACGAAGCCTTTCGGCCTCGCCGTCGCCAAGAGTGGAAAGGACTGACCGCGCGTCACTTGCGCGCGTGGGTTTCCTTTTCGGAGCCGCGCGGCAGGTCCTTGCCCGCCATGGTCGCGTCGGTCTGCTGGGGTGCCTTGATCACGCCCTTGTCCTCGCCGGTCTGATGCGCGGGGTTCTTGTTGGTGCGGTCGACCGTTTCTGCCGGATTGTTGGCCATCGGATATCTCCTTTGTGAGGGAGATACGCGCGGGAGCGGGCTAGGGTTGCCGCGAGCAACCGGGGCTCAGGCCAGCCGTTCGCTGAGCGTGGTGGACTTCAGCTTGGGCTTCTCCTCGAGCTCGCCCTCTTCCATGATCTGCGCACGAAGCTCGTCGCGCTTCTCGTGGATCGAGGCGATCACCGGGCCCATGGCGACGCCGAGATCGACGAGCACGGCCTCGGACAGCTGCAGCGAGGCTTCGAGCGTCTCGGGCACGGCGTGGCTGGCCCCGGCGCGATAGAGCTGCGCGGCGTGGCTCGCGTCGCGCGCGCGGCAGATGATCGGCATGTCGGGATAGTGGCCGCGTAGCCGCTTGACGATGCGCTGCGCGGCGATCGGCTCGTCCATGGTCAGGATCACGGCGGTGGCGTTCTCGGCTCCCAGGCGTTCGAGCGCATCGGCGCGGCCGGCATCGCCGAAGATCACGCTATAGCCCTTGCGCTGGCCCTCGCGGATCAGGTCCGCATCCGAATCGACCGCGACATAGGCCTGGCCATGATTGGCGAGCATGTCCGCCACGAGGCGGCCGACGCGACCGAAGCCGACGATGATCGCGTGGCGCTCGGCCACGTCGGGTTCCTGCTGGGCCGCGGCATCGACATCGACGCTGCGTGCCAGACGGCGGCCGGCGAGCGCCAGCAGCGGCGTCAGGATCATGCCGAGCGCGGTGACCGTCTGCCAGAAGCGCGCGGTTTCGGGCGCGATCAACTGCGCCGAGAGCGCCGCGGTAAGCACGATCAACGTGGTTTCCGACGGGCTCGACATCAGGATGCCGGTTTCGGTCGCCGTGCCCGAGCCGGCGCCGGTGAAGCGCAGGATCAAGCCGGTGACCAGGGCCTTGATGATCAGCACGCCCGCGGTCGCGAGCAGGATCGTGCCGAGGTCGCGCCAGACCGCGGTGACATCGATGCTCATGCCGATGGTGATCAGGAAGATACCCAGAGCCAGGCCCTGGAACGGCGCGGTGATCGCCTCGACCTCGCCGTGATACTCGGTCTCGGCGATCAGCAGGCCCGCGATCAGTGCGCCGACGATCGGCGAGAGGCCGACGCCTGCGGTGGCCAGCGCGGCAACGATGACTACGAGCAGGCTCGCGGCGAGGAACACCTCGGGGCTCTTGGTGCGCGCGGCCTGGGCGAACAGCTGGGGCAGCAGGAAGCGGCCGAAGGCGAGCAGGCCGAGGATCACCAGCAGGCCGAGCCACAGGGTCTGCAGCAGGTCGCCGAGATCGCTGCCGGCCGCGGGCGCAAGCGCGCCGAGCAGGAAGATGATCGGCACCAGCGCGATGTCCTCGAACAGCAGCATGGCGAGCGCGGCCTTGCCCACCGGCGTGCCGGTATCGACGATGCGCAGCACCAGCGCGGTGGAGGACATGGCCAGCGCGAGGCCGAGCGCGAGTGCGCCGGTGGGACGGCCACCCATCATGTAGACCACGCCGGCGAGGATCGCGCCGCAGACGAGCAGCTCCATCGCGCCGAGTCCGAACACCTGTTTCCGCATCTGCCAGAGGCGGTTGAACGACAGTTCCAGTCCGATCGTGAACAGCAGCAGGATGATGCCGAACTCGGCGAAGGGCCCCAGACTTTGCGGATCGGTTATCGTGAAATGGATCAGCCAGGGAAATTCGGGCACGTGCGCGCCGAGGCCATAGGGGCCGACCAGCAGGCCGACGACGATGAAACCGATGATGGGGGTGATGCGAAAGCGCGCGAAGAGCGGGATGACAATTCCCGCGGCTCCCAGAATGACGAGTGCGTCGGATAAGGCGGGGGAATAGAGTTCAACGGACATTGCGTGCACTATGGCACGGCGGGGTCTGATTTGTCACGGAGCCAAGCATGGCGGAAACCGAGGTAGTTGCCGATGTGATCGTCGTCGGCGGCGGTCCTGCCGGGATGATGACGGGCCTTTTGCTCGCACGCTCGGGCATCTCGACCTTGGTGCTCGAGAAGCACGCCGATTTCTTCCGCGATTTCCGCGGGGATACGGTCCACCCCTCGACGATGGAACTGCTGTCCGAGCTCGGCATGCTCGACCGCTTCCTCGCGCGGCCGCACTATCGCATCGACTACGCCGAACTCTCCTGGGAAGGGCAGACGTTCAAGATCGCCGATCTCTCGCACCTGCCGACCCCGGCGCCGTTCATCGCGATGATGCCGCAGTGGGACTTCCTCGATTTCCTGCGCGACGAAGCCGCCGCATTTCCCGGTTTCGCGCTGCGCATGGATGCGCCGGTCGCGGGTTTGCTCGAGGACGATGGGCGCATCGCTGGAGTCACGCTGGCCTCGGGCGAGGTGCTGCGCGCGGGCAAGCTCGTCGTGGCCTGCGACGGGCGCGATTCGCTGGTCCGCCAGCAACAGGTCCTGCCGCTCGAAGACCTCGGCGCGCCGATCGACGTGTTCTGGTTCGCCGTGCCCAAGCCCGAGCGCGGGAAGGCCGTCCGCGGCTCGATCCGCGGCAACCACATGGTCGTCCAGATCGACCGCGGCGACTATTGGCAATGCGCCTATCTCGTGGCCAAGGGGTCGGCCGAGGCGGTCCGTGCTCGCGGGATCGAGGCATTCCGCCGCGACGTTCGCGAAACCTCGCCCGAGCTTCCCGACCTCGACAGCGCCTTGCCCGATTTTGCGGCGGTGAAGTTGCTGTCGGTGTCGCTCGATCGTCTGACCCGGTGGCATCGGCCCGGCCTGCTGGCGATCGGCGACGCGGCCCATGCGATGAGCCCGGTCGGCGGGGTGGGCATCAATCTGGCGATCCAGGACGCGGTGGCGACGGCGAACCTCCTCGCCGAGCCGCTGGCGACGCCGGGGAATGCCGATGGCGCGCTGCATCGCGTGCAGGATCGGCGGCTGCTGCCCGTACGGCTGATCCAGGCGGGGCAGAAGGCGGCGCACGAGAGCGTCCTGCATCCGCTGATCTCGGGATCCGGCGAGCAGCACAGCGAGCCGCCGGGCTTTCTCAAGCTGCTGAACCGCTTCGCCGTGCTCCAGCGCCTGCCGGCGCGCGCGATCGGCTTCGGTTTTCGGCGCGAGCACCTGACCGCGCCGCGAGTGTGAGCGAGGCATAAAAAATCCTCCCCGGAACGGGGAGGGGGACCGCCGAAGGCGGTGGAGGGGGCTCTCGATCCGGCGCCGTGCCAGCCGAGAACCCCCTCCGTCAGTCGCTTCGCGCCTGCCACCCCCCCCGTGCCGGGGAGGATGAAACAGCGCGTTTTCCTCAGCCCTTGGCCATCTCGGCTTCGAGGTTCTTCACGATTTCCTCGAAGAAGCCCTCGGTGGTCAGCCAGTTCTGATCGGGACCGATCAGCAGCGCGAGGTCCTTGGTCATCTTGCCGCTCTCGACGGTCTCGATGCAGACGCGCTCGAGCGTCTCGGCGAACTTAACCACGTCCGGAGTGTCGTCGAACTTGCCGCGGTAGGTCAGGCCCTGGGTCCAGGCGAAGATCGAGGCGATCGGGTTGGTCGAGGTCGACTTGCCCTGCTGGTGCTGGCGGTAGTGACGCGTGACCGTGCCATGTGCGGCTTCCGCCTCGACCGTCTTGCCGTCGGGCGAAAGCAGGACCGAGGTCATCAGGCCGAGCGAGCCGAAGCCCTGGGCAACCGTGTCCGACTGGACGTCGCCGTCGTAGTTCTTGCAGGCCCAGACGAACTTGCCCGACCACTTGAGCGCCGAGGCGACCATGTCGTCGATCAGGCGGTGCTCGTAGGTGATGCCGGCGGCGTCGAACTTGGCCTTGAACTCGGCGTTGAACACCTCTTCGAACAGATCCTTGAAGCGGCCGTCATAGGCCTTCATGATCGTGTTCTTGGTCGACAGGTACAGCGGCCAGCCGAGGTTGAGCGAGTAGTTCATCGAGGCGCGCGCGAAGTCGCGGATCGAATCGTCGAGGTTGTACATCGCCATCGCGACGCCCGAGCCGGGGAAGTCGAAGACGTCGAGGTCGAGCGACTTGCCGTCGGCGCCGTCGAACACCAGGCGCAGCTTGCCGGGGCCGGGGATCAGGGTATCGGTCGCGCGATACTGGTCGCCGAAGGCGTGACGGCCGATCACGATCGGATCGGTCCAGCCGGGCACCAGACGGGGCACGTTCGAGATCACGATAGGCTCGCGGAACACGACGCCGCCCAGGATGTTGCGGATCGTGCCGTTGGGCGACTTCCACATCTTCTTGAGCTTGAATTCCTCGACGCGCTGCTCGTCGGGCGTGATCGTCGCGCACTTCACCGCGACGCCGAATTCCTTCGTGGCATTGGCGGAATCGATAGTGATCTGGTCGTTCGTCTCGTCACGCTTCTCGACCGAGAGGTCGTAATACTTGAGATCGATATCGAGGTAGGGGAGGATGAGGCGTTCACGGATCCACTGCCAGATGATCCGCGTCATCTCATCGCCGTCCATTTCGACGATGGGGTTCTTCACCTTGATCTTAGCCATATCGCTCATCACTCCCGGGGATGGAAAACGGGCAGCCTCTGGCACGTCCGAAACCCGCTGGCAAGGCCGCCGCGAACGAGTCGCAGATCGAATGGAGGCTGGACAGCGCGGCAGCCACGAGTCACTTCCCGGAGCAGCAAAACGGAGAGGAACAGCAGATGAGTGAGGAAGTCCTGGTCAGCGTCGCTGACGGCGTCCTGGAAGTCACGATCAACCGTCCCGAGGCGCGCAACGCCATGTCGAAAGCCGTGGCCGAAGGCATTTCCGCGGCGATGGATCGGCTCGAGGCCGAAAACGACCTGCGCTGCGCGATCCTGACCGGTGCCGGTGGCACCTTCTGTTCGGGCATGGACCTCAAGGGCTTTCTCGCCGGCGAGATGCCGATCGTGCCCGGTCGCGGCTTCGGCGGGCTGACCGACTGGACGCCGAAGAAGCCCGTCATCGCCGCGGTCGACGGCTTTGCGCTGGCAGGCGGCATGGAACTGGCGCTCGCCTGCGACATGATCGTCGCCCACACCGACGCCAAGTTCGGCATTCCCGAAGCGAAGCGCGGCCTCGTCGCGGGCGGCGGCGGGGTCGTCCATCTGCCGCGCCTGCTGCCGCGGCAACTGGCGATGGAACTGGCGCTGACCGGCGACCCGATCACAGCCCAGCGCGCGTACGAGCTCGGCCTCGTCAACCGCGTGACCGACGGCCCGGCGATCGAGGCCGCGCGCGCGCTGGCGCGCACGATCGCCGAGAACGGCCCGCTGGCGGTCGCCGCCTCTAAGGCGATCATCCGCGATTCTTGGCTGTGGGACGTTGCCGAACTCAACGCCAAGCAGGGACCCTATATCGCCGCGGTCTTCATGTCCGAAGACGCGCGCGAGGGTGCCACGGCTTTCGCGCAGAAGCGCAAGCCCGAATGGAAGGGCAAGTAGAAACGAAAAAGGCGCCGCTCACGCGGCGCCTTTTCAAGCCTGGACAGTGGTGGGCGTAGCAAGGATTGAACTTGCGACCCCTACGATGTCAACATAGTGCTCTACCACTGAGCTATACGCCCGCACTATCCAGTTTTCCGCCCAGGTTCCGGTGGCGGAACCGCCGGGCAGGGGCAGGCCTCTAGCGAGGCCTTTTGATCGATGCAAGCCGGTTTCTTGGCTCTGCGAAAAACTTCTCGATCAGATGCTGGCTTGCGCCGAGTGACCGAACACGCGCTGCACCTCGAGCACGAGATCGCGCAGGTGGAACGGCTTCGACAGGACTTTGGCCTGCGGCGCCTCGCGGCTCGCCTTGAGCGTCACCGCGGCGAAGCCGGTGATGAACATCACCTTGGTCTCGGGCGAAAGCTCGGCGCAGCGCTGCGCCAGCTCGATCCCATCCATTTCGGGCATGACGATGTCCGAAAGCAGCAGATCGAAGTGCTCCTGCTCCAGATATGGCAGGGCCTCGGTACCTCGGCCGACGGCGACGACCTCGTATCCTGCGTTTTCCAGCGCTCGCGCGAGATATACGCGCATGGCTTCCTCATCTTCGGCCAGCAGGATGCGAATCATGGTCTTCAAGTCCGTCACTTGGGGCGGGCGCACGGCGGCCCGCGGGGTGAAGGGCTATATAGCGCTTCGAGTTAAAATTCTCGCCTGCTTTCGCGACCGGCCGACTTTGACACAAGAGCAACGACAGTCCAGCTTCGGCCCATGGGCAACGAATCGAGCGCGAGCGATTCGCACTGGTCGACTGGTGGGCAAATTCCGGGTTCGGCCGGCGTGCATGCGTTCACGCTGTCGGGGCCTGAACCGTCTGCCATTCCGGTGCTTATCGCGGTCCCCCACGCGGGCCGCGCCTATCCCGGATCGTTGCTCGAGCGCATGCGCAATCCCGGCTTTGCGGCGCTGCGGCTCGAAGATCGCTATGTCGACCTGCTCGCCGAAAGCGTCGCCGCGGCGACGGGCGCGACCTTGCTGATCGCCAATGCGCCGCGCGCGATGCTCGATCTCAACCGCGCTGCCGACGACATCGACTGGGACATGTTCGGCTGCAGCGCGCCGCCCGACGTCGGATCCTATACCCCGGGACGCCGCGCGCGCAGCGGCCTGGGTCTGATTCCCCGGCGTCTTCCGGGGATCGGCGAACTGTGGAAGCGTCGTCACGACGAGCAGGATCTGTCGGCGCGAATCGCCGGGATCCACCAACCCTATCATTCGAGTCTGGCGGAAGCGCTGGCGGCGCTGCGCGACCGTTGGGGTGCGGCGCTGCTGCTCGACTTGCATTCGATGCCGCCGCTGGCCCTGCGCGGCCACCAGGCTCCTCCCGAATTCGTGCTTGGCGACCGCTTCGGCGCGAGTTGCCAGGGTGGGCTCGTGGGCTCGGCCTTCAGCTATTTCGCCGAGATGCGGCGCGGCGCCGCGCACAACCGGCCCTATGCCGGGGGTTACGTGCTCGAGCGCCATGCCGCGCCGGGCGAGGGACTGCACGCACTGCAGCTCGAGATCGACCGGTCTTCCTATCTCGATTCGCGGCTGACCGAGCCCGGCAAGGGCTTCGCGGCCATGACGCATCTGCTGATCGGGCTGGTGCGCCGACTCGCCGGCGAGGTTTCGGCGTTGGGCCGGCTGCAAGAGCCGCCGGGCTGGGCCGAGGCCGCCGAGTAAGCTCTCCGCGGGGGATCCGGCCCCCGGAAATCTGGCGCAGACAAGAAAAAACCACCTCGTGCAATGCACGAGGTGGCCAAGGTTCAGGGAGGAGGTGCACGATGTGCACCAATCCCGACAGGCCATGAGGGTAGCGCTGCCGGAACAACTGCAAAATAGGCACAGGTGCGTTGCGTTGCAAGCCCTGACACGCGCCGACCCATAGCCATTGGTCGAATCCGGATACGAAAAAGGGCGTGACCGATGCCGGCCGCGCCCTTTCAATAGTCATACGGCGCTGCGCGCTCAGGCGGGCAGCGGCGCGCCGGCCTGAGGCGCCTCGATCGGACCCTTGCCCATCTGGACCTGGCGACCGAAGATCTCGCGCACGAGATCGAGCGAGAACAGGTGCGCATAGACGAGCGGCAGCAGGCCGCTCTGGTTCCAGCCGCGCAGCACGTCGCCACGCACTTCGCGCAGCTTGGCTTCGTCCACCATGCGGAAGCCGCGATAGGTGAAGGGCTGTTCCTGGCCATCGATCTGTAGCGCAAGTTCGCCGTCCATCAGCAGGTCGTGCTTCTTCAGCTCGGCGACGAACTGCGCGGTCTTCTGGCCGGCGATCTCGAACTGCTCGCAAAACTGCAGCATGCCCTTGGTCGTCTCGGAGGCTTCCTCACCGTCGAACAGCGGTGCGCCATCGTCGAATTCGCCGACGAGGCCGCTCGTCGGATCGAAGCACAGCGAGAGCTCTTCCGAATCCGGACGCAGCTTGGCCAGCATGAACGGATAGCGGCGCGCGTAGGCGGGCAGGTAGACCGGGTCGGTCATCACGCCTTCGTCGTCGACGAAGACGTTCACGCCTTCGTTCATGCCGAGCAGCGCCAGCGGCACGGGATCGTCACCGCCCGAGAAGATGATCGGGAAATGGCGCTGCGCCATCGGGAATTCCTCGACGGTCAGCGGGATCGCGTGCTGGCCGACCAGCCAGGGCGCACGATCGGTGCCGCGGCTCTGCCATCCAGCGTGATCCTGGCGGTTGAGTGGAGCCAGGTCGTTATAGAACAGGGGCAAAGTCGAATTCTGCGGCGCGCTGGCCATCCAAGGTCTCCCGGAACTGGGGCTGAGAAAGCGGTCGCTTTAAGCCGTGGCCGCTGGCGGTGCAAGCGTGACCAGTTTGCCCGGATTGAGCAGGCCCGCGGGATCGAGCGCCGCCTTCACCCGGCGCATCATGTCGAGCGCGACGGGATCGCCGAGCCGCGCGAGTTCGTCGCGCTTGAGCTGGCCGATCCCGTGCTCGGCCGAGATCGAACCGCCCCAGCGCGTGACGAGATCGTGGACTTCGCGGCTGATCCGTTTGCCGTCCGCAGCGGACCAACCCGCGTCGGAGCCCGCAGGCGCGATCACGTGGAAGTGCACGTTGCCGTCGCCGAGATGGCCGAAGGCGATCGCCTCGGTGCCGGGCCAGGCGGCCTCGATCGTCGGGACGACCGCATCGACGAAATCGGGCATGCGTTCGACCGGCACGGAAATGTCGTGCTGCACGGCGGAACCCTTGGCGCGTTCGGCTGGCGCGACCGATTCGCGCAGCAGCCAGAACGCCTCGGCCTGGGCTTCGCTGGCGGACAGCGCGGCGTCCTCGATCAGTCCGCGCTCGAAGGCGCCTGCCATCATGGCCTCGCAGCGCTCGCGCAGGCCCTCCGCCGCGGCGCGATCGGCGACGACTTCGATCAGCGCGTGCCAGGCGTGGGCCTGGCCCAGCGGCGCGCGCGAATCGGGCAGGTAGGCGAGCACGGCCTCGAGGCAGCCCTGCGGCAGGACCTCGAAGCCTTCGATCGCTTCGCCCGCGCCGTCCTCGCAATGGAGCAGGAGCGCGCGCGCGGCCTGGAGCGAGGCGAGGCCGGCCCATATCACGATGCGATCGGCGATCGCCGGCACCAGTCGCAAGGTTGCGCCGGTTACGATTCCAAGCGTGCCCTCCGAACCGATCAGCAGCTGCTTGAGGTCGAAGCCGCGGTTGTCCTTCTTGAGCGGGGTGAGCTGCGAGAACACCGAGCCGTCGGCGAGCACGGCCTCGAGCCCGAGTACCAGCGCGCGCATCGAGCCGTGGCGCAGGACCTGGCTGCCGCCGGCATTGGTCGAGATCAGTCCGCCGACCGTGGCCGAGCCCTTGCCGCCGAGCGTGAGCGGGAAGCGCAGGCCTTGCGCCTCGGTGGCCTCGTGCAGGGTCTGGAGCACGACCCCGCCGCCGCAGGTGGCCTTGCGGCCTTCGACATCGATCGCGTGGATCGCGTTCATGCGCCGCAGCGACAGCAGCAGCGAGTCGCCGCTCTCGTCGGGGGTGGCGCCACCCGACATGCCGCTGTTGCCACCCTGCGGGACGATCGGCACGCCGTGGGCGGCGCAGAGGCGGACCAGTGCCGAGACCTCGGCCGTGTCCGCGGGCGAGGCCAGGCCCAGCGCCTGTCCGGTGAAGCGCCCGCGCCAATCGGTCAGCCAGGGGGCCATGAGATCGGCGTCGCGCGTGAAGCCGCGTGGTCCCAGAAGAGTGGCGACCTCGGCGAAAAACGTGTCGGACGTGCTCATTTCAGGGGCTATGGCATAGAGCCTCGACGCTTGCATCCTTCTTGCCGTGACGTCATGGCGACGCTTGTCCGGCCATCGCAGTTAAGCGATGGTTCAAATAAGCGCCGTATGGGGGGCATAGGAAATCCGCGCCCTTGCGTCACTCGAATGAACTTTGACCGATGAGCTTCGCCACCGTTCTGCTCACTCCCTTCGTGCTGCTGTTCCCGGCCGCGGGCACGATCGTGGTGTCCGAGTGGCACGAGGTGCCGTCCGTCGCGCTCGGCGAGAACCCGCCCGGATGGCCGGAGCCCCCGCGGCGCCCCGGTGACGAGGCGCGCGACTGGGTCTTCCGCGAGTTCACCGAGAGTTTTCGCGTGGATTCGCAGAACCAGGTGCGCATCGAACAGAACATGTCGGTCCGCATCGCGCCGCTCTCGCGACCAATGACCCAGCCGCCGCCGCAGCTCATGCTCGATTTCCCGCGCCGCGAGTTGGCGCCGCGCATGGTCGAGCGCAATATCGGGCGCTGCCTGCCCGTCGCCTCGATCTCGGGCGTGCAAGCGGATTCGGGTAGCCGGCTGATTCTCTATCTGCGCGATCGACGGATGATCAGCGCCACGCTCGACCGGGCCTGCCGCGCGCGCGATTTCTATTCGGGCTTCTATCTCCAGCGCACGACCGACGGCCAGATCTGCGCCGATCGCGATACGCTGCTTTCGCGCAGCGGCGCCAATTGCAAGCTCACCCGCATTCGCCAACTCGTGCAGTCGGACGATTGAGCGAGACTTTCACGCGGCGCTGTTTCGATAAATTGGAATGCGCTTCGCGCGCGATTTCCTTGACTTTGCGAGGCGATTGCGCATAGGCCGCGCGAGTTTCCGCTTCGGGCAACCGGGCGGGGCGGGGCTGGCATCGCATTGCCGGACCAGTGCTTTTTCCGGACATCAGCCAAGCCTATGAAATTCGCCGATCTCGGCCTGTCAGACGAATTGCTGCAATCGGTCCTCTCGGCCGGTTACGATACCCCGACGGCGATCCAGGCACAGGCCATCCCGCCCGTGCTGATGATGAAGGACATCATCGGCATCGCCCAGACGGGTACGGGCAAGACCGCCAGCTTCGTGCTGCCGATGATCGACATCCTCGCGCATGGCCGCCGCCGCGCGATGATGCCGCGCTCGCTGATCCTCGAACCGACGCGCGAACTCGCCGCGCAGGTCGCCGAGAACTTCGAGAAGTACGGCAAGAACCACGATCTCAAGATGGCGCTGCTGATCGGTGGCGTGCAGATGGGCGATCAGGTCAAGGCGCTCAACGAAGGCGTCGACGTGCTGATCGCCACGCCGGGCCGCCTGATGGACCTGTTCGAACGCGGCAAGATCCTGCTCACCGGCTGCGACCTGCTCGTCATCGACGAGGCGGACCGCATGCTCGACATGGGCTTCATCCCCGACATCGAGAACATCTGCACCAAGCTGCCGGCGAACCGTCAGACCCTGCTCTTCTCGGCGACGATGCCGCCGCCGATCAAGAAGCTGGCCGACAAGTTCCTGACGAACCCGAAGTATATCGAGGTCGCGCGGCCGGCGAGCAACAACACCAACATCGCGCAGCACAAGGTCAAGGTGGCGACCAAGCAGAAGCGCGAAGTGCTGCGCCACCTGCTCCGCACCGACAACGTCAACACCGCGATCATCTTCGCCAACCGCAAGACCACGGTGCGCGAGCTCGCCAAGAGCCTCAAGCAGCACGGCTTCTCCGCCGGCGAGATCCATGGCGACATGGACCAGTCGTCGCGCATCGCCGAGCTCGACCGGTTCAAGGCCGGCACGATCAACATTCTCGTCGCTTCGGACGTCGCTGCGCGCGGTCTCGACGTGAAGGGCGTGAGTCACGTCTTCAACTTCGACACGCCCTGGCATCCGGACGACTACGTCCACCGCATCGGCCGCACCGGCCGCGCGGGGGCGTCGGGCCGGGCCTTCACTTTCGTCTCGCCCGAAGACGCCGAGGCGATCGGCAATGTCGAGAAGCTGACCGGCGGCGAGATCCCGCTGTTCACGATCGAGGGCCAGGCCGACGATCGCAAGGAAACGCGCCAGGAAGAGCGCCCGGCACGGGCTCCGCGTCGCGGCAAGGCCGATGCGGTCGAGGCCAAGGCTGAGGCGCCCGCGCGGCGCCGGCGCGACGAAGAGCAACCGCGCCAGGAGCGTAGCGATCGCGGCGAGGGCCGCCGTGATGAGCGGCGCCCCGAGCGCGCGGCGCGTCCCGAGCGTAGCGAACGTCCCGAGCGGAGCGAACGTCCCGAGCGGAGCGAACGTCCCGAGCGGAACGAACGTCCCGAACGGAACGAACGCAACGAGCGTCCCTCGCGCGACCGGTCCGAGCCGCCGAGCCCTCCGGGCGAGTGGAACGGCCCGATTCCTGGCTTCCTCGGCGTTTCCGCGCTCTGAAACGATCGCTCGGCGCATTTTGCGCCGGGCTTTCCGTGTCGCCCGTCTGACGGGGCTTGGACTGCTTTGTCATATTCCCTATGGAACGCAGCGGGGCTCGCGCGCCGCCTGCATTTCGATGCCGGCGGCGAATTTTTTCGTCGTCGTTCGGGTGGTTCCATCGTTTGCCTCTATTTCCTGACCTGATCCGCGGCCGCTCCAGGCCTGCCGCGTGAGCGTAACGCTCCTTGCCCTCGCACTGGCCGCCGCGGAGCCGACCGCGGATCCGCCGGTCGTCGCGCCGCCGGCCGCCGAATCTGCAACCGTCAGCCCGCCGCCCACGATCCAGCCCGATGCGCCCGGCGTGACCGGCGACGACATCGTCGTCACCGCACGCGAGGAAGCGCCCGGCGATCCGCTCGAACGGATCAACGCCAAGTCCTACGAGGCGATCCAGGCGGTCGACGAGGCCGTGGTCGGGCCGATCTCGCTGGGCTACAAGACGGGTATGCCCAAGCCGCTGCGGCTGGGGCTGCGCAATTTCCTGCGCAATCTCGAAGAGCCGGTGATCGCCTTCAACTACCTGCTCCAGCTCAAGCCGGGGCGGGCGGTGAAATCGGTCGGGCGCTTCGCGATCAATTCGACCGCGGGCGTCGCCGGCCTGATCGACGTGGCCAAGCGCAAGCCGTTCAACCTGCCCTATACGCCCAACGGCTTTGCCAACACCTTTGCCTGCTATGGCATCGGGCCGGGCCCCTATTTCTTCCTGCCGCTGGTCGGGCCGACGACCCTGCGTGACCTGATCGGCGTGGGCCTCGATCGCGCGGCGTTGCCCGCCGTCGTCGGCAAGCCGCTCGATCGGCCCTATTACGCGATACCGGCGAATGTGATCGATTCGCTCAACGACCGCATCGACATCGATGGCCAGCTCAAGCAGGTGCGCGCCGAGTCGGCCGATCCCTACACCGATACACGCGAGCTCTATCTGCGTCAGCGCAAGTCGGAGATTGCTGCGATCTGCCCGAAGCGCGGCGAGTCCGTCGAGCAAGGCCTGCCCTCACGCCCGGGCAAGGGCAGGGACTAGCTCAGGCCAGCTTGACGAAGCTGTCGATCACGCGCTTGCGGCCACCCGTCTCGAAATCGATCTCGAGCTTGTTGCCCTCCTGCGCCGCGACCGTGCCGTAGCCGAACTTGTCGTGGAACACGCGCACGCCAATGCCGACATCGCCGCGCGGCTTGGCCGCGAAGCTCGCGGCGCTGCGCGAAGGTTCGGCGAGGCGCTTGGGCGTGGGATCGTACATCTGCGCCGCGGCGCGTTGCCAGCCGGGGCCGCGCGTGACCGTGCGCGAGGGCTGGGCGCGGGCGACGTCGGCGAAGGGGTCGGAATGCTCGGACCATTGCGCGCGCCAGAGCGAGGCGCCACCGGTCAGGGTCGTTTCCTGCTCGACATGCGCCTCGGGCAGCTCGGCGATGAAGCGCGAGGGGATCGAGCTGGTCCACTGGCCATAGATGCGGCGGTTGGCGGCGTGAAGAATCGTGCAGCGGCGCCGCGCGCGGGTGATCGCGACATAGGCGAGCCGGCGCTCCTCCTCGAGGCTGGCGAGTCCGCCTTCGTCCATCGCGCGCTGCGAGGGGAACACGCCTTCCTCCCAGCCGGGCAGGAACACGTTGTCGAATTCGAGGCCCTTGGCGGCGTGGATCGTCATGATCGTGACCTTCTCGACATCGTCGGCCGCGTCGTTGTCCATGACCAGGCTGACGTGTTCGAGGAAATCGCCGAGCGTCTCGTATTCCTCCATCGCCCGCGCGAGTTCGGCCAGGTTCTCGAGCCGGCCCGAGGCTTCGGCGGTCTTCTCGGCCTGGAGCGCGGCGGTATAGCCCGATTCGTCGAGCAGGGTGCGCGCGAGTTCGGCCGGGCTCAGGCTCTTGGCCAGATCGCGCCAGCGCGCGAAGTCGCGCATCAGCGAGAGCAGGGTGTTGCGCGCGCGCGCGGGCAATTCGTCGGTGTCGGCGATCTCGATTGCGGCGAGCGCCAGCGGCACGCCGCGCGCACGCGCATGCCGGTGCAGTTTCTCGAGCGTCTTGTCACCGAGGCCGCGCTTCGGCGTGTTGTAGATCCGCTCGAAAGCGAGATCGTCCGAAGGCTGGGCGATCACGCGCAGATAGGCCATGGCGTCGCGGATTTCGGCGCGTTCGTAGAAACGAAAACCGCCTATGATCTTGTAGTTGAGGCCGATCGTTATGAAGCGGTCTTCGAGTTCGCGCGTCTGGAACTGTGCGCGCACGAGGATCGCGATCCGATCGAGCGGGGCGCCTTCGCGTTCGAGCCGCTCGATCTCCTCGCCGATGCGGCGCGCTTCCTCGGGGCCGTCCCAGACCCCGATCACGCGCACGCGGTCGCCGCCGTCCTGTTCGGTCCACAGCGTCTTGCCGAGCCGCTCGCTGTTGGCGCAGATCAGTCCTGAGGCCGCGGCAAGGATGTCGGGCGTCGAGCGGTAGTTCTGTTCGAGGCGGATCACCTTGGATCCCGGAAAATCCTTTTCGAACCGTAGGATGTTGGCGACTTCTGCGCCGCGCCACGAATAGATCGACTGGTCGTCGTCACCCACCACGCAGATGTTGCGGCGGACCTGGGCGATCAGTCGCAGCCACAGGTACTGGACCTGGTTGGTGTCCTGATACTCGTCGACCATCACGTATTTGAAGCGCTGCTGGTACTGTTCGAGCACGTCGCGATGATCGCGCAGAATGTTGACCATGTGTAGCAGCAGGTCGCCGAAGTCGCAGGCGTTGAGCGCCTTCAGCCGCTCCTGGTAGAGCTTGTAGAACTGTTGGCCGCGGCCATTGGCATAGGCCTCGTTCTCGACGGCATCGAGCTGATCGGGATTGATCCCGCGGTTCTTCCAGCGGTCGATAAGCCCGGCGAGCTGGCGCGCGGGCCAGCGCTTCTCGTCGAGGTCGTTGGCCTGGATCAACTGCTTGAGCAGTCGTAGCTGGTCGTCGGTATCGATGATCGTGTAGTTCGACTGCAGTCCGAGCAGTTCGGCATGTTTGCGCAGCATGCGCGCGGCGATCGAGTGGAAGGTGCCGAGCCAGGGCATGCCCTCGACCGCGGGCCCGATCAGGTGCCCCACGCGCTCGCGCATCTCGCGTGCGGCCTTGTTGGTGAAGGTGACGCAGAGGATTTCCGAGGGCCAGGCGAGGCGCGATCGGACGAGATGTGCAAGCCTTGCGGTAAGCGCCGCGGTCTTGCCCGTGCCTGCGCCAGCCAGCATCAGCACCGGTCCTTCGGTGGTCAGAACGGCCTCGCGCTGCGGTGGATTCAGCCCGCAAAGCAAGGGATCTTCTGGATTTTCCGGAGCGGCGGAGAGCGAGGAGGGGACGAGGTCTGACACGTGTGAACAGCTAGGGAACAGAGGCGCGCGGCGCAAGGGCGCTGCACCCGGCAAACGGAACCATCGTTCGGAACGCGGGTTTTCCGAGCAACCGAACTTCAATGGAGAGTGACATGCGTAATCTGTTCCTTGCGAGCGCCGCTGCGCTCGCTCTTGCCGGCGGTGCCACGATGGTTTCCGCCCAGGCTTCGACCGACACGCCCGCGGCGGCACCCGCTGCTGCCGGAGCCGCGACCTCGCAGCAGAAGGCGGCCTATGCGACCTGGCCGGCTGACAAGAAGGCGTCCTATGACAAGTGGCCTGCCGAATATCAGGCCTATTTCTGGAGCCTGTCGCCGAGCCAGCAGACGGGCTGGTTCGCGCTGACCGACGCGCAGCGCAAGCAGGTCTATGACATGCCGCCTGCCAGTCGCGCGCAGGCCTGGGTGTCGATCGAGCAGCAGCTCGCCGGGGCGACGCCGCCCTCGGCTTCGGCCGCGCCGCCGTCGGCTTCGACCATGCCGAGCCCGGAGGCGGCGGCCGCGCCGCCTGCAACCGACGATCCGGCTTCGGCACCGGCACAGGTCCAGGCCAACCCCACGGGCTCGACCCAGGCGGCCGATCCTTCGCCGGATCCGGCGACCGCTAACTCTTCGGTCGCGCCGTCGCTGCCCGCCGACCCGAGCTATCAGGCCGGTCCTTACAAGGGCGCGCTGACCGCACCGCCGGCCGATGCCCAGAACAAGGACTATCCGGTATGCACCAAGAGTGTGCAGGATAGCTGCCGCAACCGCGGCGGCGTCTGATACCGATCTAGCCCGATCAGGAAGGGCGCCGGTCTCCGGCGCCCTTTTTGTTTGACGCCTTTTCGCTTGACGGGGGCAGGACGAGCGGTGAGCGGTGCGCGCCATGCAACCGCAACATCCCCTTCGGGCCAACCGCCGCATCCTCGCCGCCGCGCTCGTGGGCACGGCGGTCGAGTTCTACGATTTCTACATCTACGCGACTGCGGCGGCGCTGGTGTTCGGTCCGCTGTTCTTTCCGGCCGAATCCGTCGCCGCGCAGACGCTGTTCGCGCTGATGAGTTTCGGCATCGCCTTCATCGCGCGGCCCGTCGGCGCCGTTGCCTTCGGCCATTTCGGCGACCGCATCGGCCGCAAGTCGACCCTGGTCGCCTCGCTGATGCTGATGGGCGCTTCGACCCTCCTGATCGCGTTCCTGCCCACTTACGCCATGGCCGGCTGGATTGCGCCGGCGCTGCTCTGCGTGCTGCGCTTCGGCCAGGGCTTCGGGCTCGGCGGCGAATGGGGCGGGGCGGCACTGCTCGCGGTCGAGAACGCGCCCAAGGGCTGGGAAGCGCGCTTCGGTTCGGCGCCGCAACTCGGTGCGCCCGTGGGATTCCTCGCGGCCAATGGTCTGTTCCTGCTGCTGGGGCTCGGCTTGTCCGAACAGGATTTCCAGGAATGGGGCTGGCGCGTGCCCTTCCTGGCGAGCGCGGTGCTCGTGGGCCTCGGCTTGTGGATTCGCCTGCGGATCGGCGAGACGCGCGCGTTCCGCGAGGCCACCGCACGCGAAGCGCCGCCGGCCGTGCCGCTGGCGCGCTTGCTGTCGCATCATCTCGGCGCGGTCGTCGCGGGCAGCGCCGGGGTGATCGCCTGCTTCGCGATCTTCTATCTCGCCACGGCCTATGCCCTGGCCCAGGGCACCTCCACGCTCGGCTACAGTCGCGAGACCTTTCTGGCGGTGCAGCTCGCGGCGAACTTTTTCCTGGCGATCGGCATCGTCCTCGCAGCGATCCATGCCGACCGCGCCTCGCCGCGACAGGCGCTGCTGATCGGGGCGATCGCGACCGTGGTGCTCGGCCTCGTCTTCGGTCCCGGCCTCAACGCCGGCTCGCTCTGGCTCGTATTCCTCACGCTCGCCGCGGCGCTGCTGGTGATGGGATACGTCTACGGACCGCTCGGCGCCTGGCTGCCGACATTGTTCCCCGTGCCCGTGCGCTACAGTGGCATATCGGTGGCGTTCAACGGCGGCGGCATCATCGGCGGCGCGGTGACGCCGGTGCTGGCGCAGATGCTCGCGGTCGAGGGGCTCGGAGCCCAGGCCGGTCTGCTGCTCTCGGTCGCGGGACTGGTGACCCTGCTCGGCGTCAGCCTTGCGAAGGTTTGGCCCGCAGCAGCGTGAGCCGCGCCTTGCCGACCTTGCGATCGGCAACAGCTTCGAGCGAGCGCACCTTCGGTTCTTCGTCGTGCGCGGTCTCGAGGCTGATCCAGGTCGCCTCGCCGATCCAGCCGAGCCGCATCAGCTTCTCGAGCGCGACCGCACCCGCGCCGGTGTTGTAGGGCGGATCGAGCAGGATCAGGTCGAGCGGCGCTTTCGCCGGCCCCAAGGCCAGCACCGAGGTCGCGCGCACGTCGCATAGCGACTGTGCCTGGAATGCGGCGATGTTCTGGCGCAGCGCGCGGATGGCGGCAGCATCCTGCTCGACGAACACGGCACTGGCCGCTCCGCGCGACAGCGCCTCGAGCCCCAGCGCGCCCGACCCCGCAAAGAGATCGGCGACGGCGAGATCCTCGAACGAGCCGAGCCGGCTCACCAGCATAGAGAACAGCGTCTCGCGCGTGCGATCGGCGGTGGGGCGCGTCGTGTCTCCCTGCGGCGCCACGAGCTTGCGGCCGCGCCACTGGCCGGCGACGATCCTCATTTCCGCGGACCTCCCGGTTTGCGGGGACCATCGCGACGCGGAGCCGCGCTGCCTGGGCCGCTGCCCGGACCGGACCTGCCAAGACCCTGGCGACCCGACCGACCACCCGGTCCGCGTGGGCGCGAGGTTTCCAGACCCAGCTTCTCGGGATCGGGCTTGCGCGCCAGCGGCTTCTTCGCGGCCTTGGGCGCGGGCGGAGCCGAGGATCGCCGCTCGGGTTCGCGTGCCGGGCGGGCGGGCGGAGCACTGTGCGGCGCCGTCTTGTGCACCCGCGCCCGCGCATAGTCCTGCGCGGTCAGCGGCGCCATGCTCGCCGCCGCCGGCGTGCCCAGCGACTTGCGGAAACGCTCGACGTCGACCTGGCGGATCTCCACCACCGCGCCGCGCGGCAGGTCGAGCAGTTCGAACGGTCCATAGGAGGTGCGCAGCAGGCGGCTGACTTCGAGCCCGAAATGCTCGAGGACGCGGCGCACTTCGCGGTTCTTGCCTTCGGTCAGGGTCAGTTCGATCCACTGGTTGCGGCCCGTGCTGCGCTCCATGTTGGCGTCGATCTTGCCGTAGCGCACGCCGTCGATCTCGATGCCTTCGATCAGCTCCTCGAGCTGGACCTGGGTGATCGGCCCGAAGGTGCGCGCGCGGTAGGTGCGCGGAACGCCTGTTGCGGGAAGCTCCATCGCGCGCTTGAGCTCGCCGTCGTTGGTCAGCAGCAGCAGGCCTTCGGTGTTGAAGTCGAGCCGGCCGACCGGCATGAGCCGCGGCGCGTTCTCGGGCAGGGCATTGCGCAAAGCCGTATAGATCGTCGGTCGGCCGGCGGGATCGCGCTCGGCGGTGATAAGCCCCGAGGGCTTGTGGAACACGAACAGCCGCGCGGGTTCGGCCGCCTTCACCGGCTTGCCGTCGACCGTGACGCCCTTGAGGTTGGGCAGGACCGTATTGGCGGTGGTGATCAGGTCTTCGCCGATCTTCACGCGCCCGTCGGCGATCATCCGCTCGACCTCGCGGCGGCTGGCGATGCCGGCGCGGGCGAGCAATTTGGCGATGCGTTCGCCGGTTCGGGCGCCGGCGCTTTCCGGCGGCGTGGGAGTGGGGGACATCGGCGCGGCTTAGCTGCCGGGGGGCAGCGCGTCAAAATCACAATCGACCTGGCCAATGCGTGCGTTTCGGTGCCGTCACACCTCGCCTATGTCGCAATCGCGCGATATGGAGCGCGGCATGAACGATTTCGACAGTTCCATGGCCTCTTCGGCGTCGACCCAGACCTTCACCGTCACGGCGCAACCGGCTGCCCAACCTGCGCCGGCGCCCGCGGCCGCCCCGGTCGACAGCCTGGCGCTGCAGCGGCGCGAGTGGCTGCTCGACGTGATGGAGCGCCAGCGCAGCCTGTCGCCACATGCCGCAACCCTGCTGACCGCACAGAACCTCGGCAGCCAGCATTTCCTCGACAACTTCTATGCGCCGAGCCGCCCGGTGCTGATCAAGGGTGCGATGGCAGGCTGGCCCGCGCTGGAGAAGTGGACCCCCGACTATCTGGCCGAGACTCTCGGCGACACGCTCGTCGAATATCAGGGCGGGCGCGAGGTGTCGGACGATTTCGAGACCGCCAAGGATCGCCACAAGCGCACCGGGCCGTTCAGCGAATTCATCGAACTTGCGCAGAACGGCGGCAACGACGCCTATATCACCGCTTACAACAGCGACGCCAATGTCGCGGCGCTCTCCCCGCTGGAGGCCGACCTCGGCTTCCTCGAACAGTATTTGACGCGCGACCACGGCATGATGTGGATCGGCGGGGCGGGCACGTTCACGCCCTTGCATTTCGATCTGACCAACAACCTCCTCGCCCAGGTCACGGGCAGCAAGCACATCGTGCTGATCCCGCCCTCGCAGACCCGCCGGCTCGCGCATCGCAACCACGTGTTCAGCGACGTCCACGACGTCACCGATCCGTACTGGCTCGCGCAATATCCGCTGGCGCGCGACATCCTGCGCTACGAGCTGGTGCTCGTTCCCGGCGACCTGCTGTTCGTTCCGATCGGCTGGTGGCACCAGGTCCGCTCGCAGAGCTTCTCGACGATGCTGACCTATACGAACTTCCTCTGGCCGAACGTCGGGCACGAGAACTTTCCGGGCAACTAGCTGTGTACGAGTCTGCGCCGGCCCCTAGCCTTGGCCGCGAATCGCGCTAACCCTTGGCGTCGAGCGGAGGAGGGCGCATGCAATCGACCACGACCGAAGAGCGGCGTTCGCTCTGGGGGGCGATCCAGCCCTATTTCGAGAAGGAATCGCTCGCCGCGTTCTTCCTCGGCATTTCCTCGGGCTTTCCCTTCGCCATGCTCGGCGCGACGCTGACGACGCGACTGGCGCAGGACGGGATCGACAAGAAGACCGTCACGGCCTTCACGCTGGCCTTCCTGGTCTACAACCTCAAGGTGTTCTGGGCCTGGGTGATCGACGGCGTGCATCTGCCGCTGATCGGCCGGCTGGGGCAGCGCGTCTCGTGGATGCTGGTCTGCGGCCTGCTGGTGATCGCGGCGGTGATCAACCTTGCGCTGATCGATCCGGCGGCCGATCTCGGCGCGACCGTCCTTGCTGCCGTCCTGCTCGGCGCCGCCGGCGCGACCTTCGACATCGTCATCGACGCCTACCGGATCGAGACGCTCAAGCCCTACCAGCTCGGCACGGGCTCGGGCATGTCGCAATATGGTTGGCGGATCGGCTCGGCCGGCGCTGGCGCCCTGGCGCTGGTCGTCGCGGCCCGCGCGGGCTGGGCCTCGGCCTATATCGCCTGCGCCGCGCTGGCGATCCCGGCGATGCTGACCGCGCTGCTGATGGGCGAGCCCGAACGCCACCGCGAGCCGACTGCGCGCAAGGGCGTGGCCGAGGTCTGGGCGGCGATCGTCGGGCCTTTCGTCGAATTCTTCCAGCGCAACGGCGCGCTGCTCGTGCTGCTGTTCGTGCTCGTCCACAAGATCGGCGATACCCTCGCCAACCTGACCTTCCGCCTGCTGTTCGACGACCTCGGCTTCTCGAATGACGAGATCGCGCTGTGGGACGTCGGCGTCGGCTTCTGGGCCTATCTGATCGGCGTGTTCATCGGCGGCGTCGCCTATGCCAAGCTCGGTCTCAAGCGCTCGGTGCTCGTAGCGCTGGTGCTGATGGCGGTCTCCAACCTCAGCTTCGCCGCGCTCGCCGCCGCCGGCCATTCGAACCTCGGCATGGCCCTGGCGATCGGCTTCGAGAACACCGCCTCGGGCTATGGCGGCGTCGTCGTCGTCGCCTATTTCTCGGCGCTCTGCGACCTGCGCTTCACCGCCGCGCAATATGCGCTGATCTCGGCCGGCGCGAGCGTGGTCGGACGGTTCCTGACCGGCACCACCGCGGGCGGGCTGATCGAGGGCATGGGCTACGTGAACTTCTACCTGCTCACCACCGTGCTGGCGCTGCCGGGCATCGTGCTGTTCTGGTGGATGGCGCGGACCGGCCTCGTCGACGCGGCCATGGGAACGGCAGGAGAGGTCAGTCCGGAATCTGGCGATTGAGCCGCAGCACCTCGCCGGCGAGGTAGAGCGAACCGGCGATGAGCACGTCGCCCTCGGGCGGCAGCGCTGCCAGCGCCGCGGAGACGTCGGCGAAGCTGCCCACGGGCAAGGCCGTGAACGGCGCGAAGTCCGCAGGCGCATGGGCATCGTGGCCGGGCGCGGGGACCGCCGAGATCGAAAGCAACTGATCGGCCAGCGGCGAGACGATCGCCGAGGGATCCTTGGTCGTCAGCATGCCGGTGACGAGGTGGAGCGGCTGGCCAGCGAAATGACGGGCGATGGCGAGGCCCGCGTCGACGTTGTGCCCGCCGTCTAGCCAGACTTGGCGCCCCGGCGCCAGCGCGGTCAGCGGACCGTCGCCGAGCCGTTGCAGCCGCGCCGGCCAGCGCGCCGTGCGGATGCCGCGTGCCATGGCTTCGGGCGAGACCGTCACCACCTGCTGATGTCGCAGCATGGCCACGGCGAGCGCGACGTTGTCGGCCTGGTGCCTGCCTGCGAGCGCGGGCAGGGGCAGAGAGAGTTCGCCGCGCGCGTCGCGATAGGCGATCGTCTCGCCGACAGCGGCGGACCAGTCGAGATCGCGCAAGGCGGTGCGCGCGCCGGCCTGCATCGCCACGTCGAGCACGGCCTTGGTCACCTCGGGCGCATAGGCCTGGGTCACCAGTGGCGAACCGGGGCGGGCGATGCTGGCCTTCTCGAAAGCGATGCGACTGAGCGGCTCCTGTGGCACCCCCGCCTCGGGGCGCAGCAGGAAAGCTTCGTGGTCGATCCCCAAGGTGGCGATCCCGCAGGCGGCCGGGCGTTCGAGCACGTTGGTCGCATCGAACCGGCCGCCGAGGCCGACCTCGATCACGCAGGCATCGGCCGGGTGCTCGGCGAAAGCGAGGAAGGTGGCGGCGGCGGTGACTTCGAAGAAGCTGGGGGAGAGGTCTTCGCTCGCGTCGAGCACCTGTTTCAGCCGCGCCGCGAGTTCGTGGTCGGAGATCAGGGCACCGGCCAGGCGGATGCGCTCGTTGTAGCGCACGAGGTGCGGCTTGGTCGCGGCATGGACGGTCAGGCCTTCGGCCTCGAGCATCGCGCGCAGATAGGCGCAGGTCGAACCCTTGCCGTTGGTTCCGGCGACGTGGAAGGTCGGCGGTAGCCGCGTCTGCGGATCGCCGAGCCGCGTGAGGATCGCGCGGATCGTCTCGAGCCCGAAACGCCCCTGCGGCAGGGTCAGCGCGCCGAGCCGGTCGAGCTGCGCCTGGACCGCGGGATCGTCGGAGATGGCGAAGTCTTTCACGCGCGAAGATCCTTCCCCGCTGGGGGAGGGGGACCGCCCGCGCAGCGGGTGGTGGAGGGGGCGAGGCCATACGAGAGATACGCGGGCGACCGCACCCTCTCTGTCAGCCCTGCGGGCTGCCACCTCCCCCAGAGGGGGAGGACCTGGATCAAGAGCGCGCCCCGTGAACCGCCTCGGCCAGTGCACGCGTCGCGTCGCGTACCGGGCCGGGGGCGTTCGCGCCGTGCTCGCCGACCAGCTCGACCAGCGCCGAACCCACGACCACGCCGTCGGCCACTTTGGCGATCGCGGCGGCCTGTTCGGGCGTGCGCACGCCGAAGCCCACCGCGACGGGCAGGTCGGTGGCGGCCTTGAGCCGGCGCACGGCCTCCTCGATCGAGCCGAGCGCGGCCTGCTGCTGGCCGGTGATGCCCGCGACCGAGACGTAGTAGAGGAAACCCGACGAGCCATCGAGCACGGCGGGCAGTCGCGCGGCATCGGTGGTCGGCGTGGCGAGGCGGATCGGCGAGATGCCGGCGGCGCGCAGCGCCGGGCCGAGCTCGCGGTCTTCCTCGGGCGGGATGTCGACGCAGATCACGCCGTCGACCCCGGCCTTGACGGCCTCGGCGGCGAACCAGTCGGCGCCGCGGATCGTCATCGGGTTGGCATAGCCCATCAGCACCAGCGGCACTTCGGGATGCCTTGCGCGGAACGCAGTGGCGATGGCCAGGATGTCGGCGGTCTTGGTGCCCGCGGCGAAGGAGCGCAGGTTGGCGCGCTGGATCGCGGCGCCGTCGGCCATCGGATCGGTGAAGGGCATGCCCAGCTCGATCACGTCGGCGCCGCCCTCGACGAGCGCGTCGAGGATCGAGGCCGTGGCATCGGGCGTCGGGTCACCGGCGGTGACGAACGTGACGAGGGCCGGGCGGCCCTTGGCGAATGCGGCGGAGAGGCGAGAGGTCATTGAGCCTACTTCTTGATAAGTTTAATTAAAAAGAAAATCGAGCACACCAGAAAGCCGATGCCAAAAAGCCCGATGACCTGGCGTATAGGATCAGGTCCGCAATCTTCGCAGTTAGCGAAGGAAAACTTGCCGGGCATATCGGCTATGGATGTGATGTCGGTGGCGATTCGAAAAATGCCAAACGCGGCAGCGGCGCTAACTGCGGATGCAGTTGCGGCGATCCACCGCTCTCGCTTCAAAGCTCGACCCCCAGCGCCTCGGCGACGGTAAAGATGTCCTTGTCGCCACGCCCGGAGACGTTGACCACGAGCAGCTTGTCCTCGTCCAGCCGCGCGGTCAGTTCGGGCAGCGCGGCGAGCGCGTGCGAGCTTTCGAGCGCGGGGATGATGCCTTCGAGTTCGCAGCAGAGCTGGAACGCTTCGAGCGCCTGCTTGTCGGTGATCGGCACGTACTCGACGCGGCCGCTCTCGTGCAGCCACGAGTGCTCGGGGCCGATGCCCGGATAGTCGAGGCCCGCCGAGATCGAGTGCGCCTCGGTGATCTGGCCGTCCTCGTCCTGCAGCAGGTAGGTCTTGTTGCCGTGGAGGATGCCGGGCTTGCCGCCCTTGAGGCTGGCCGCGTGCTGGCCGCTCTCAATGCCGTGGCCCGCCGCCTCGATGCCGACCATGGCGACGTCGGCATCGTCGAGGAACGGGTGGAACAGGCCGATCGCGTTCGATCCGCCGCCGACCGCGGCCACCAGCATGTCGGGCAGGCGGCCTTCGGCCTTGAGCATCTGCGCGCGCGTCTCGGTGCCGATGACCGACTGGAAGTCGCGCACGAGCTCGGGATAGGGGTGCGGGCCGGCGGCCGTGCCGATGATGTAGAAGGTGTCGTGCACGTTGGCGACCCAGTCGCGCAGCGCCTCGTTCATCGCGTCCTTGAGCGTTTCGGCCCCCGAGGTCACCGGCTGGACCTCGGCCCCGAGCAGCTTCATGCGGAAGACGTTGGGCTTCTGCCGCTCGACGTCCTTGGCGCCCATGAAGATCGTACAGGGCAGGCCGAAGCGCGCGGCGACCGTGGCCGTGGCGACGCCGTGCTGGCCCGCGCCGGTCTCGGCGATGATCCGCGTCTTGCCCATGCGCATGGCCAGCAGGATCTGGCCGACGCAGTTGTTGATCTTGTGCGCGCCGGTGTGGTTGAGCTCCTCGCGCTTGAAGTAGATCTTCGGGCCCTTACCGGCGGGCGCCTTGCCTCGGTAATGCTCGGTGATGCGCGGCGCGTAGTAGAGCGGGCTCGGGCGGCCGACGAAATGTTCGAGCAGATCGTCGAACTCGGCGCGGAACGCCGGGTCCTTCTTCGCCGCGGTATATTCGCGTTCGAGGTCGAGGATCAGCGGCATCAGCGTCTCGGCGACGTAACGCCCGCCGAACGGGCCGAAGTGACCACTCTCGTCAGGTTGATTTCTTAGCGAATTCGCGGGGGAGGAAGGGGCGTTCATGATGCCGCGCGTTGGCAGACGGGGGCGCGGAAGTCCAGCCTTTCGGGCATTTCGGCGCCAGGAGGTCCGCGAAATATCATAACCGAAGTTCATAAGATTATGTTGCAGAACTGTCACATAACTACGTTTCTGTGACACTTATGAATGCGGAGTTCATTGCGGTGACAGGTTGCGATCCCTAGCTAGCGGGCCTCCCCTGACACGGGGATGAATGATCCCGCGGTGCGGGACCGAATGATCTAAGGAGTTGATTATGCGCAAGGTTCTTCTCTCGCTCGCCGCCGCTGGTGCGGTTGCAGCATCGCCCGCTTTCGCGGCGGCTGAACCTGGTCCCTATGTCGGCGTCGGTGTGACGCACGACAACGTGAGCGGCACGCAGGATGCCGAAGGCCTCGGCTTCAACGGCATCGGCGGCACCGTCTTCGCGGGCTACAACATCCCGCTGGGCGAAAAGGCTTTCGCCGGCGTCGAAGCCAACTTCGACCTGTCGTCGGCCAAGGTCGAAGACGCCACCTCGAGCATCAAGGCGCGCAACGCCTATGGCGCCTCGGCCCGCCTCGGCTACCGTCTGAGCGAAGGCGCTGCGCTTTACGGCCGCGTCGGCTACCAGCGTGGCAGCCTGAAGTTCAACGACGGCCTCGCCACCGAGTTCAAGAGCTCGCGTGACGGCCTGCGCCTGGGCGCCGGCCTCGAAGCGAACGTCGCGGGCAACACCGCGGTGCGCGTCGAGTACAACCACACCAACTACTACCGCGACAAGGACGTCGATCCGGTCAACACCGGCCTCGCCAACAACCAGGCGACCGTCGGCCTCGTCGTAGGCTTCTGATCGAAAGCCACCGAGGCGATCGAGGAAGGGGGCGGTCCGGCAACGGGCCGCCCTTTCTCGTTGGTCCGAAGTTTCGGCCTTCTTTGTGGCTTTGTGCCTTTGTGTGAGACCCGCTTTTCTTGCGGTCAGACCGTCCGCGCCGCGCGGCAGAAGGCCGCGATCAGATCCGCGTCCTTGACTCCCGGTGCGCTTTCGACGCCCGAGGCGGTGTCGACCAGTGGCGCGCCCGTACGCGCGACCGCTTCGGCGACGTTGGTCGGATTGAGCCCGCCGGCGAGGCCCCAGGCGAGCGGGCCTTTCCAGTTCGCCACGAGGGTCCAGTCGAAAGCCAGGCCCATGCCGCCGGGCAAGGTGCCCTTGGGGGTCTTGGCGTCGAACAGGATCAGGTCGGCGGCCGTCGCATAGGCATCGGCGCGCGCGACGTCGGCGGCGCTGGCTACCGAGATCACCTTCCAAACCGGCACGCCGAAGCGCGCGCGAACCTGCGCGGCGCGTTCGGGCGTCTCCTGGCCGTGGAGTTGGATCGCATCGAGCCGGCCGGCCGCGACCGCCTCGGTGATCGCCGCGTCGTCGGCATCGACGAAAAGCCCAACACGTGAAATCCGCGCTTCGGCGCGTTCGGCCAGAGCGGCGGCGTCACGTGGCGCGAGATAGCGCGGCGAGGGTGGGAAGAAGTTGAAGCCGACATGGTCGGCGCGCGCCTGGATCGCCGCCTCGAGCATGTCGGGCGTGGTCAGGCCGCAGATCTTGGTGGCAGTGCGCGACACGGGGGGCTTTCTCCAGCAACGGCCGGCCTTTGGCACAGCCGCGCTGGAGAAAACAGGGGCCGCGATCAGGGCGCGAGTTCGAACTGGACCGTGACGTTGACGTTGAGCGCGACTTCGCCGGCGGCGATCGGCGCCGGCGCGGCCTGGGCGCGCACCGAATCCATCCGGTACATCACCGGCGAGGGTGGGGAATAGCCGCCGCTCTCGCTGATCGAGACCAGGCGCACGACCTTGAGGCCGGAAGCGCGGGCATAGAGTTCGGCGCGCGCGCGTGCGGTTTTCACCGCTTCGGTCCGCGCTTCGTCGAGCGCGGGTTCGGGCTTGTCGAGCATGAAGCTGGGCCCGCTGACCTGGTTGGCGCCGGCCGAGACCAGCGTGTCGATCACCTTGCCGTAGTCGCCGAGCTTGCGCTGGCGGACCGAGACGCTGTTGCTGACCTGATAGCCGACGATCTCGGGCGTGCGGTTCTCGATCGAGCCGTCGGGCAGGCGGCGCGGTTCGGCATAGACCGGGTTGATCGACAGGTTGCTGGTCTGGATGTCGCGATCGGCGATGCCGGCGCGCTTGAGCGAAGCGATCACGCGGTTCATCGCGGCCGAATTGGTCGACAGCGCCTCGCCCGCGGTCTTGCCCTGAGTGGTCACGCCGGCCTGGAACAACGCGAGATCGGGTTCGCGCTCGACCTTGCCCTCGGCGCTCACGGTCAGCAGCGTGGAACCCTGTGGCAGAACCGGAACCGGGCTCACGGCCTGCTGCGCGAGGGCCGGCGCGGACACCGCCGTCGCCAGGGCCAGGCCGGCAAGAGCAGGGAGGGCAAAACGCTTCATCGACAATCTCCTTCGTGTGGGACGCGCAACGAACCACGGTCGGTCCGGTTGCGCGGCAGAATCACAAGATGGATATTGTTCAGTTTAGTTGACGGTAAGATGAACGGAGGCGTTCAGAGTGTTTCCTCGATCGCGCGCGCGGCGGCGAGCGGATCTTCGGCGCGCGTGATCGGACGGCCGATGACGAGCACCGATGCGCCGCCGTCGCGCGCCTCGCGCGGGGTCACCGCACGCTTCTGGTCGCCGAGCTTGCCATTTGCCGGGCGCAGGCCGGGGACGACGAAATAGCCGTCCTTCCACTGCTTGTGCACCGCGGCGACCTCCTGGCCCGAGCAGACGATGCCGTCGAGCCCCGCCGAATGGGCAAGGTCGGCCAGGCGCAGGACCTGGTCGTGCGCGGAGCCCGCAACGCCGGTGCGCGCGAGGTCGTTCTCGTCGAGGCTGGTGAGCATGGTCACGGCGACGACCTTGCAATGTTCACCCGCGGCAGCCTTGGCGTCTTCCATCATCGCGCGCCCGCCCGAGGCGTGGACCGTGACGATCGCCGGTTCGAGCACGTGGATCGCCTGCATGGCGCCGGCGACGGTGTTGGGAATGTCGTGCAGCTTGAGATCGAGGAAGATCGGCAGGCCCAGCTTGGCGATCTCGTGCACACCGTGGTGGCCGTGGGCGCAGAAGAATTCGAGGCCGAGCTTCAGCCCGCCGATGTGACCCGCGACCTTGCGCGCGAGCGCTTCGGCGGCATCGAGGCGGGGCAGGTCGAGGGCAAGATAGATGGGATTGCGTGACATGTCAGGTGGTGGGTTCTTCCGTCGGTTGCTGGGCGGCATCAAGCTGGGTGGAGGTGGCGACTGGCGGCTGGATGGTCGTGGCGCGCACCGAATTTTCGAGCGCGGCGACGCGGCGCTGCCAGCGCCACTTGCCGGCGCGGTGGTAGAGCCACATCGGCAGGGCGCCGAGCACGAAGAAGACCAGCGCGATCACGCCGACCGGCCACTGGAAATACACGTAGCCGCTGGCGAGCGGCCAGATGTTCACCGGCGCGCGCTCCCAATTCATCGCGATGAAGGCGACGAGGACCACGGTGGCGACGATCCAGATCAGCGTGCGGATAAGCTGCACGTCCCGTCTCCTCTTTCCCTCGGGCTGTCGTGGGATGCTAGCAAGATTGCACGGTAAGGGAAGGGTTTGCGCGGAATAGTTCCGCTCCGGGCGAACCCGGAGCAGACTGCAGGCTCACTCGCCGAAGACCCGCGCGAAGATGTGGTCCACGTCCTTGAAGTGGTAGTCGAGGTTGAACCGGTCCTCGAGTTCCTGCGCCGACAGCGCCTTGGACACTTCGGGATCGGCCTTGAGCAGTTCGAGCAGCGAGAGCTGACCGTCCGATTCCCAGACCTTCATCGCGTTCTTCTGGACGAGGCGGTATGAATCGTCGCGCGTCAGGCCAGCTTGCGTGAGCGCCAACAGCACGCGCTGCGAGTGGACCAGGCCGCCCATGCGGTCGAGGTTCTTCTGCATGCGCTCGGGATAGATCACGAGCTTGTCGATCACCCCGGTCAGGCGACCGAGCGCGAAGTCGAGCGTGATCGTCGCGTCGGGGCCGATGTAGCGCTCGACCGACGAGTGCGAGATGTCGCGCTCGTGCCAGAGCGCCACGTTCTCGAGCGCCGGGGTGACCGCCGAGCGGACGACGCGGGCGAGGCCGGTCAGATTCTCGGTCAGCACCGGGTTGCGCTTGTGCGGCATCGCCGACGAGCCCTTCTGCCCCGGCGAGAAATATTCCTCGGCCTCGAGCACTTCGGTGCGCTGGAGGTGGCGGACCTCGGTGGCGAGGCGCTCGATCGAGCTGGCGATCACGCCCAGCGTCGCGAAGAACATCGCGTGGCGATCGCGCGGGATCACCTGCGTCGAGACCGGCTCGACCGTGAGGCCCAGCTTCTCGGCGACATATTCCTCGACCACGGGATCGATGTTGGCGAAGGTCCCGACCGCGCCCGAGATGGCGCAGGTGGCGATTTCGGCGCGGGCGTTGATCAGGCGCGTCTTGCAGCGGCTGAACTCGGCGTAGGCCTCGGCCAGCTTCTTGCCGAAAGTGGTCGGCTCGGCGTGGATGCCATGGCTGCGACCGATCGTCGGCGTGTGCTTGTGCTCGTAGGCGCGGCGCTTGATTGCCGCGAGCAGCGCGTCGAGGTCTTCGAGCAGGATGTCCGAAGCCTTGGCCAATTGAACCGACAGTGTCGTGTCGAGCACGTCCGAGCTGGTCATGCCCTGGTGCATGAAGCGCGCCTCGGGACCGACCTGCTGCGCCACCCAGTCGAGGAAGGCGATGACGTCGTGCTTGGTCACGGCCTCGATCGCATCGATCGCGGCGACGTCGATCGTCGGATTGGTCGCCCACCAGTCCCACAGCGCCTTGGCGCCGCTCGGCGGCACCACGCCCAGCTCGCCCAGCTTCTGCGTGGCATGGGCCTCGATCTCGAACCAGATGCGATAGCGCGCTTCGGGCTCCCAGATCGCGGTCATCGCGGGGCGGGCGTAACGGGGGACCATGTTCGACTCCGATGTTGGGACTGGCTGATTGACCGCGGGCGCTAAGGGCGGCGTGCCCGGATGGCAAGGGGAAGCGCCGTGTCGCACCCCCTACCTCCCCCTTGATGGGGGAGGGATACGGAAGCTTACCGGCTCTGCCGGTTAGCTGGAGTTGGGTGGGGGTGAGGATTCCGGCGAGCGCCGTGTTGGCGGCACGCTCACCCCCATCCAGCTGCGCCTAGGGCGCAAGCGCCCAAGGCTTCGCATCCTTCCCCCATCGAGGGGGAAGGAGAGCTTCCGTCACCGAAACGCCGGCAGGACCTCGGTCTCGAACAGCTTTAGGCTGTTCCAGGCGGCCTGGATTGGCATGCCGCCGCAGAGCGGGTGGAACTGTGCCGCGGCAAAAGGCGCGGCCTTGAGCTGGGCGACGTAGTCCTCGGGCGTGACGACGTGATAGAAGTCGGCGCCACGCAGCGCCTCGACGTTCGGGAAGGGATCGTAAGGCGTGTCCTCTCCGGCGGCGACGCGCCAGGCGGCATAGGCGTTGGTCTCGTGCAGGAAGGCCTGGCCCATCGCCGCCCAGCCGGCATCGACGTCCTTGGCCAGCGCCGTGACCTGGGCCGAACCGCCGCCCATGCCGGGGCCGGGGTCGCCCTTGCCGAGCTTCTGCATCTCGTCGCGGTAGAATTCCCAGAACTTCTGTTCGCTCGGCACGAAGCCGTCGGCAATCCGCGCCGCGCGGCGCGCCGCGGGCTCGCTGGCACCGCCCATGATGACCTTGGGGCCGCCCGGACGGACCGGCGCGGGCGTGACGTGGACCGTGCGGCCGCGGTACTCGAAGGGTTCGCCGGCGAAGGCGGCCTTGAGCGTGTTGACGACCTCGGTCACGCGCTTCGGACGTTCCTTGATCGGCACGTCGAACATGGCGAACTCGCTCGGCGCATAGCCGCCCGCGACGATCAGGTCGACGCGGCCGTTCGTGATGTTGTCGAGCACGCAGAAGTCTTCGGCCAGGCGCAGCGGATCGTGGAACGGCGCGATCGTCGCGGCCGTCGAGAAGCGCAGGCTCTTGGTCCGCGCGGCCATGGCGGCGATGATCAGCTGCGGGCTGGGGATATAGCCGTCTTCCGAGCCGTGGTGCTCCGACACCGCGATGCTGGCGGGGATGCCCAGGCCGTCGGCCCATTCGGCGATGTCGAGCGCGGCGGCATAGCGATCGGCCATGGTCGTGCCGGCGAAGGCCGGATTGCGGAAGTCGAAACGCATGGACAGGTACATGGAAAGGCTCTCCCTCGGTGCCGGTCCCCCGCTCTACCAGGCGAAGGTCAGCTTGGTTTCCCCGGTGCTCTCGCTCGCGGACGAGAAACGCCGTTCGATGATCGTGCCCCGTCCGCCGCGGTCTACCGCGACGACCGTGGAACAGCGCGTGCCGTAGACGGCGTCGCGGATGAACACGGGCGTCTCGGGCGCCTCGCGCGGCACGTCGGACGGTTCGCGTGGCGGCAGGCCTACATCAGCCAGGTCCTCATTGCGCAGCGCTGAGAACAGTGGTCCGAAATCATCGCTGGCGCGATTGAGCCAGTCGAGCAGTGCGCTCTTGAGCTGGAGCGTCTTGGGCCAGGGCTCGTCGAGCTGGCCGTTCGACAGCCCATATATGCCGTGGGCGAGGCGGGTGCGGATGTCGTCGGGGCGGTTTGAGAGAAAATGCGCCGTGTCGCGATCGGCGAGGATCAGGTTGAACGGATTGAAGTCCTGCAAAGGCGCGGTCGCCGGATCGGCATAGGCTCCGCTGCCCGTGAGCAGGTCGGTGACGAGCGCGCCGCGCGAGGCGCGGTCGGGCTCGGGGGCCCCGTAGCCGCGCAGATTGGTGACGAGCGCGAAGCGGCCGGCGGGCGTCGCGCCGAGCCAGGTGCCGCCCGAGCGCAGGTCGCGACCGGCGAGCACGCCGTTTTGCCAGGCCGCCAGCGGCGCGGCGGGGCGCTCGTGGAATTCGTCGCGGTTGCCGATCGCGACGAACAGCCATTGGGGATGCGCCTGCCAGGCGAAGGCGGCTACGCACATGTCAGATCAGCCCCTTGGCCTTGAGCGAAACATGCCCCTCGCGGCCGATGATGACGTGGTCGTGGACGACGATGTTGAGCAGGCGCCCGGCTTCGGCGATCTGGTTGGTGATCTGGATGTCGGCGCGGCTCGGCTGGGGCGAGCCCGAGGGGTGGTTGTGGACGAGGATCAGCGCGGTCGCGCCGAGGTCGAGCGCGCGGCGGATCACCTCGCGCGGGTGGATCGCGGCCTCGTCGATCGAGCCGTCGCCGACGTGGTCGTCCTGGATCAGCATGTTCTGGTGGTTGAGATAGAGCACGCGCACGCGCTCGACCGTCAGGTGTGCCATGTCGATCGTCAGATAGTCGATCAGCGCCTGCCATGATCCCAGCACCGGCTGCTCGCGCACCGCTGTGCGGGCGAGGCGGCGCGATGCCAGCGCGACGATCTTGAGCGCGGCGGCGCTGGTCTCGCCCATGCCCGGGTGCTTGGCGAGCGCGGTGGCATCGGCGTTGAGCACGCCGGCGAGGCCGCCGAAGCGCTGAATCAGCGCGCGCGCCAGCGGCTTGACGTCGCGGCGGGGGATCGCGGTCATCAGCAGGTATTCGACGACCTCGTGATCGGCCAGCGCCTCGGCCCCGCCGTCGAGCAGCCGCTTGCGCAGCCGCGCGCGATGGCCGTCCGCGCCGTGGGCCGGAGAATCGGCCCCGCGCCGGGGTTCCCGTTCAGGAAAGAGTTCGCTCGTCTCTGCCATGGGTAGGCGATGCATTGCCTTTCCCGGCCGTGCGCGCAAGTGTGGGGCGAATGGCGCAAGCAGACGACGATCAGCCGCCCTCGGATGAGGCACCGGCGCGCCGACGGCGCTGGCCGCTCGCGCTCGCCTTGGCCGCCGGCCTGATCGTCCTGGCGCTCGCGGCGCTGTGGTTCTCGCGCGAGCGCATCGTCGGCAACGTCATCGCCGGCCAGCTCGCGACCTATGGCCTCCCCGCCACTTACAAGATCGAATCGATCGGGCCACGCCGACAGGTGCTGCGCGACGTCGTCGTCGGCGATCCGGGGCATCCCGAGCTTACCATCGAGCGCGTCGAGACCGAGATCACCGCGCGCTTCGGCGCACCGATCATCAGCAGCGTCACGCTCGTGCGGCCGCGACTCTATGGACGCTATAGCCAGGGCAAGTTGAGCTTCGGCAGCCTCGACAAGGTGCTGTTCGCGGGCAAGAGCGAGGCGCCGTTCCGCCTGCCCGACATGGCGCTGGCGCTGGTCGACGGCCGCGGGCTGGTCGAGAGCGACTACGGCCCGGTCGGGATCAAGGCCGAGGGGAAGGGCAAACTGCGCGGCGGTTTCGCCGGCACGCTCGCGGCGATCGCGCCCAAGCTTGCGGTCCAGGGCTGCGCGGCCGAGCGCGCTTCGCTTTACGGCAGCGTCAGGATCGAAGGCGAGAAGCCGCGCTTCGTCGGGCCGCTGCGGCTGGGCAAACTCACCTGCCGCGACGGGTTGACGCTGGCCGATGCTGGCCTCGAGCTCGACGCGACCGCCGACAAGCCGCTCGACGGCGTCGAGGGCCAAGCCGGTCTGCGTAGCGGGGCTCTGGCCTACGGCACTACGCGCCTGGCCGATGCCGGCGGTACGCTGCGCTTCACCTGGCGCAAGCAGGCGATGACCGCGCGCTACGACGTCAAAGGGCACGGGCTCGCGACGCCACAGGCGGCGGCGGCGGCGGTCGGCACGGCTGGGGTGCTGCGCCAGTCGGCCAGCCGGATCGAACTCGAAGGCCAGCTTTCGGGTGAGGGCCTGCGGCTCGGTCAGGATCTCGACGCGACGCTCGCCTCGGCGCAGCGCTCGGCCGCGGGCACGCTGGCGGCGCCGCTGCTCGGCCAGATGCGCGGCGCGCTGCAGCGCGAAGGGCGGGGCAGCCGCCTCGCCGCGAGCTACATCCTGCGCCGCGCCGGACCCGCGACCAACGTCGTCGTGCCGCAGGCCGAACTGCACGGCGGCAGCGGCGCGACCTTGCTGTCGGTCTCACGCTTCCAGTTGACCGCCGATGGCCGCGTGACACCGCGCTTGGCGGGCAATTTCGCCACGGGCGGTGCAGGCCTGCCGCAGGTCACCGGGCGGCTCGAGCGCCAGCCGGGCGGCCGGCTGGTCACCCGCATGACCATGGCCGAATACCGCGCTGGCGACGCGAAGATCGCGCTGCCGCGCGTGACCTTGGTACAACTCGCCAACGGCGCGCTGGGCTTCGCCGGCGAGGCGCGGCTCTCGGGCGCGCTGCCAGGTGGCCGCGCGGAGAATCTCGTCCTGCCGCTCGACGGCAACTGGCGCGCCGGGACCGGGCTCGCCGCCTGGCGTAGCTGCACGGCGGTGCGATTCGATCGGCTGGCGCTGGCCAACCTGACCTTCGAGCGCCGCGGCCTCACGCTCTGCCCGCCCGGCGGCGGCGCGATCCTCGCCGTGGGCCCGCGCGGCCTGCGGATCGCCGCGGGCGCGCCGTCGGTCGATCTCGCCGGCAAGCTCGGCGCGAGCCCGATCCGGTTGCGCTCGGGACCGATCGGCCTCGCCTATCCGGGTGTGCTTGCGGCGCAAGCGATCGACATCGAGCTGGGGCCCGCCGCGACCGCTTCGCGCTTCCGTATTGCCAACCTCGCCGCGCGGATCGGCTCGGACGTTGCCGGCAGCTTCGCCGGGGTAGACGTGCGCCTCGCTTCGGTGCCGCTCGACGTGCTCGATGCGACGGGCCAGTGGCGCTTTGCCGGCGGCCGCCTCGCGCTCACCGGCGCGAGCTTCCGGCTCGAGGACCGCCAGCTCGACGACCGCTTCCGCCCGCTCGTGACGCAGGACGGCGAACTGACCCTGGCGAACAACGTCATCGACGCCGCGGCCACTCTGCGCGAGCCGGCGAGCGCACGCGCGATCGTCCGCGCGACGATCCGCCACGATCTCAATTCGGCACGCGGCCATGCCGACCTCGCGGTCGCGGGGATCCGCTTCGACAACCAGCTCCAGCCCGACACGCTGAGCGCGCTGGCGCTAGGCGTCATCGCCAATGCCCAGGGCGACGTCCGCGGCAATGGCCGGATCGACTGGACGGCCGAACGGATCACCAGCACCGGCGCCTTCACCACCGATTCGCTCGACTTCGCCGCGGCTTTCGGCCCGGTCAAAGGCGCCTCGGGCACGATCCGCTTCACCGACCTGCTCGGCATGGTCACGGCGCCCGACCAGCAGATCTGCATCGCTTCGATCAATCCCGGCATCGAGGTGAACGACGGCGTCCTGACCTACGAGCTGCGCCCCGATCTGCTCCTTGTCGTCAAAGGCGGCGCCTGGCCGTTCCTCGACGGCACGCTGACCCTGCTGCCGGTCAACATGCGGATGGGCGTCGCCGAAGTGCGCCGCTACACCCTGATGATCGAGGGCCTCAACGCCGCGCGCTTCGTGGAGCGGATGGAACTCGCCAACCTGAGCGCCACCGGCGTGTTCGACGGTACCCTCCCGCTGGTCTTCGACGAGAACGGCGGCCGGATCGATGGCGGCCGGCTCAAGTCGCGCGAGCCCGGCGGCAACGTCTCCTACATCGGCGCGCTGACCTACAAGGACCTCTCGGCCATGGCGAATTTCGCCTTCGATGCGCTCAAGTCGCTCGACTACCGGGACATGGAGATCGGCATGAACGGTGCGCTCGAGGGCGAGATCGTCACGCGCGTGCAATTCTCCGGCATCCGTCAGGGCGGCGGCACCAAGCGCAACTTCCTCACCGACCGCATCGCCAAGCTGCCGATCCGCTTCAACGTCAACGTGCGCGCGCCGTTCTTCCAGCTCGCCTCGACCTTCCGCTCGTTCTACGACCCGGCCTATGTTCGCGATCCGCGCTCGCTGGGACTCATGGACGCCAACGGCCGGCCGATCGTCCTGCCCGTTTCACCGCCGAATGTTCAGCCTTCAGAAAGCGCTCCCAAGCCATGATCAGCCCCGGATTGACCAACCAGTTCCAGGCTGCGAGACAGCAGGCCATGCAGTCGAACGGCCAGGGAACAGGACGGTTGAGCCCGCGCGCGTGGCGAAACACGGGCGTTCTGGCGATGCTGATGGCGGCATCGATGCTTTCGGGATGTATCTCGGTCACCGCACCGGACAAGCCGATCGTCATCGAGCTCAACATCAACATCAAGCAGGAAGTCATCTACCGGCTGTCGCAGGACGCCAAGGACACTATCGAGAGCAATTCGGGGATTTTCTGATGCGTGCTTTCTCTCTCAAGTCTCTGCTGCTCGGTGCGGCGCTGCTCGGCATGACGGCGGGCGCGGCGGTCGCCGAACCGCGCGATCCGGCCTATTCCGCGGCGCGCGCGGCGGGTCAGGTGGGCGAGAAGATGGATGGCTATCTCGGCGTGATCGGCGGCGGCAGCCCGGCGTTGCGCGCCCTGGTCGACGATCTCAACATCAAGCGCCGCGCGGTCTATTCGCAGAAGGCGCAGGCGCAGCGCGCGACGGTCGAGGAATATGCCTTCACCTCGGGCTGCCTGCTGATCGGCCAGACCTCGCCGGGGGAGAAGTATCAGGCGCCCGACGGCTCCTGGCAGACCCGCGGTGGCGGCGCCCCGCAGCGCGATCCGCGCTGCCCCTGATCCCGTCTACCAGCGCAAGCCAAGGGCGGATGGCCTTGCCGCATCCGTCAATGCGACGGCGCGGGTAGCAGGGGCTGGCTCGGCTCCGCGCCCGGCGCGAGTTCGAATGCGGCGATGTTGCCGCTCGCCCAGCGCACGACGCCGCGCTGCTCTTCGTTCGGACCGATCATCACCGTGACGGCCAGGCCCGCCTGGAAGCGCGCATCGGGCTTGCCGCCCGCGGGCGGGGTGGGGCGGCCGTCGCCGGGCCAGCGCCGTCCGTGCAGCAGGTTGAGCGTTGCGGGCGAGGCGACGACGCCGGCCTGCGGCTCGACCGCGTCGAGCAGCGCGTCGCTGTCGACGGTCCCGTCGAAAACCACGCCGCATTCGCGCCCGCGGACCCAGGCGACGGAGCCGCAGAGCATGACCGAGGACGAGAGTGCCACGGTCACCATGTCGTTGAGCTGAAGCGGCACGGTAAGATCGAGCTTCATGCCCGTGTCTGAGAAGTCGCGGCAGCGCGCGTAGGCGGCGGCGCCGTCGTGCGCGACCTGCACCACCCGCGGTGCGCGGATGCGGCGCTGTTCGCGGCGGTCGCTCATGCGCGCCGCGAGCGAGAGACCGTCATTGCACCCGAACCTCGGCGAGGTCATGGCTCGTTCCTCAATCCATCGATCCGCGGAATTGCCGACCGATCTTCCCCGTTTGCTCCCGGACGACGATCACCATGAAAGTGCCGTCACCCTATTAGACGACAGTCGAATGAAGTTTTTAACGGTTGGTAAACTTTTTTGTTTTCGCCGCTGCTCCGGCACCTTCTACCGTTGTACCGTCACTTGCCCGAATTTTGCGCGTCATCGCCCCGGCGATTCCACAGTCCCCAGGGGTGCAGCATCACTCGGTTGACTCGTGATACCCCCCCGCCTAAGGGGACGGCGCCCTCGGCGGGCACCCGTTGAGCGTGTCATACGTTCCCTTGGAAAAAGGAGCCTGACATGACCGACGAGCCGCCCGCACGAGACCCTATCGGCGAGGATGCGCGTATCGATGCGCTCGACGAACGGCTCAAGGCCGCACGCGAGCGCGAAGATGGACGCAACCGGCCGGTCGCGGGCGCGGAGGCCGATGCGAACTATCGCATGGGCAATCGCGTCCTTGCCGAACTGATCGGGGGGATCGGCGGCGGTGCGTTTGTCGGCTGGGTCATTGACTGGGCCGCCGGAACCTCGCCCTGGGGCCTGCTGGTGGTGATGTTCCTCGGAATCATCGTCGCCTTCAGAAACATCATCCGGATTTCCAGCCGGCGTCCCGATTGACCCGAAGAGCGGGCATGAGGGGCGCTGTCGTGCATATGAAGAATGAGGCAAGGCGTGGCCGAAGCGGGTAAAGTCGATCCGATGCACCAGTTCACGATCGAGCCGATGTTCGGCACCGATCACTGGGAAATCGCGGGCTATTCCATTCCGTTCACCAACTCCGCACTGTGGATGGCGATCACGACCGTGGCGCTGTTCCTGTTCGTCTGGGGTGGTATGAAGCGTCAGCTGGTCCCTGGCCGCTGGCAGATGGCCGTCGAATCGATGACCAGCTTCGTGGACAACCTGCTCGCCGCCAACGTCGGCCCGGCCGGCAAGAAGTATGTGCCCTACATCTTCTCGCTGTTCATGTTCATCCTCTTCGCCAACGTCCTCGGCCTGCTGCCGCTGATGCTCGTCGGCGTGCATCCCTTCACCTTCACGAGCCATTTCAGCGCCACCGGCGTGCTCGCCATCATGTCCTTCGCGATCGTCCTGATCGTCGGCTTCTGGCGCCATGGCTTCCACTTCTTCTCGCTGTTCGTGCCGCACGGCACGCCGCTCTGGCTGATCTGGTTGATCCCGGTGATCGAGCTCGTCTCGTTCCTCGTGCGTCCCTTCAGCCTCGCGCTGCGACTCTTCGTCGCGATGATGGCCGGCCACGTCCTGCTCGAAGTGCTGTCGAGCTTCGTCATCGACAGCATGAACTCGGGCGCGCTGTGGGGCACTGTCGTCGGTCTGCCCAGCTTCCTGCTGATGATCGCCATCTGCGCGCTGGAGATCCTGGTTGCCGGCATCCAGGCCTACGTCTTCGCGCTGCTCACGTCGCTCTATCTGAACGACGCCGAGAACCTTCACTAAGTACGTCTTTCAAACCAACGAAATTCAAGGAAAAGGAGTTTTACCATGGAACCTGCAAGCGCAAAGCTGATCGGTGCTGGTCTCGCTGCCATCGGCGCCGGCATGGCCGCCATCGGCGTGGGTAACGTCTTCGGCTCGTTCCTCGAGTCCGCGCTGCGCAACCCCGGCGCTGCCGACGGCCAGCAGGGCCGCCTGTTCATCGGCTTCGCCGCCGCCGAGCTTCTGGGCCTGCTGTCGTTCGTCGTCGCGATGATCCTGATCTTCGTCGCCTGATCGATTGACCTGACCCTAGACCGGCCGGGTTGATCCCTCGGGATCGCTCGGCCGGAACTTACGGATACCGCCATGCCTCAAATCGCGCAGCTGTCCGAGACCTACGCCAGCCAGATCTTCTGGGTGCTGCTGTTCTTCGGGCTCATCTTCTTCGTCATCGGCAAGGGCATGGTCCCCAAGGTGATGGAGACCGTCGCGGTGCGCGACAAGCAGATCGCCGACGACCTCGCCGCCGCTGAAGCCGCGCGCAAGGCCGCCGACTCGCAGGAAGAGGCCTGGCGCGTTGCTGCCAACACGCAGCGGGCCGAGGCTCAGGCCCTGATCGCCAAGGCCAAGGGTGAGGCGGCCAAGGCCACCGAGACCCGTCTGGCCAGCGCCAATACGGTGATCGACCAGCGTCTGGCCGAAGCCGAGCAGCGTATCGCCGGCGCCCGCGCCGGTGCGCTCGAAGAGATCGAGACGGTTGCGACCGAAGCCGCGGGCGACATCGTCGCGCGTCTGGCCGGCGTCACCGTCGATGCCGCGGCGGCTCGCGTCGCGGTCAAGGAGGCGCTCAATGGCTAATCTGCTGACCCTGCTCGCCGTTGCGGCCGAACACGGTGCCGAGCATGCCGGCGCCCATGCCGAACCCGCAGCCTTCGGCCTGATCGGCCCGGGCCTCTGGGTTGCGCTGGCGATGACGGTGCTGATCCTGATCGCGCTGTTCCTCGGCGTGCCCAAGATGCTGACCTCGGGGCTCGATTCGGGCATTGCCGAGATCAAGAAGCAGCTCGACGAAGCCAAGGTGCTGCGCGCCGAAGCCGAAGCCCTGCGCAAGGAATATGCCGACAAGATCGCCAATGCCGAAAAGGACGCGGCGGCCATGCTCGAGCATGCCAAGCACGAGGCCGAGGCGATCGTCGCCAAGGCCGAGGCCGACACCACCGCGGTGATCGGTCGTCGCGAGAAGATGGCCGAAGACAAGATCGCCGCCGCCGAGCGCGGTGCGGTCGCCGAACTGCGCGCCAGGGCGGCCGACGCCGCCGCCGTCGCGGCCAAGGGTCTGATCGCCAAGAACCACGGCGCGGCCGCCGACAAGGCGCTCGTCGACCAGGCGATCGGCGCAATCTGATCGCGCTGCTGCATCGCTGAATTCAGGAAGGCCCTCGCGAAAGCGGGGGCTTTTCTTTTTGGGGTTCGAGCCCCTTCGTCCAACTCCGACCAGCGTGCTTCGTATCGGGGGGAGACGGTGCGCTACCCTCTACCTCTCCCCCGCTGGCGGGAGAGAGACGAGACTTGCCGAACGTAGTGAGGTTAGTCCGCAGCGGCGAGGGTGGCAGCAGCGCCGAGGCAGCCGCTCAGCGCGTCCCGATCACCAACCGGTCGCGGTCGTCGAAGCGGACTGCGATGCCGGCCGCGCGCAGGGTGTTGAGCGTGACGTAGCCCTGGGCCGCCTGCGAGGCGCTGAGACGCGCATAGAGATCGGGCTCGACCGCCGGCTCGATCACCGCGAGCAGGTCGGACAGGCGGACGGAGATGTTCTCGTCGTCGCGGATCAGCAGCGAGACGCGGCCGGCAGCGGCGCCGTTGAGCTTGGTGGCGACGGTCAGCGAGACGCTGTCGATGCGCTTGTCGGCCTCATCCGAAGCCGAGGGACGGTCATCCGTGGCGGTGGGATCGATTGCGGTCGTCCCGATCGGGATACGCGCGCCTTTGCGCGAGGGCTGCAGCGCGGCGCTGCGATCGGTGGCGGAACCAGCGGTCTGGGCCGCGGCCTGGCTGCGCGTGAGCGAGCTCCAGTCCTCGTCGCCGAGCATCGACATCGCCTGCGGCTTGCCGCTGTCGGTCACGGCGTGGCGGGTCGGCGAATAGGTGGCCATGTCGCGGCCCTTGGCGGCGGCGAGGCGGTCGACCGCGATCTGCGGCGGGGCAATGCGGATGACAGGCGCGATCCGTGCGGTCGTGCCCAGCGGTGCGGCCGAGACCTTGGTCGCCGCCACGGCCAGTGGCGCCGGGGCGGGCGCGGCAGGCGAGGCGCTTGCGGGCGCGGTCACGGCGGTATCGGGATCGAGCGGCAGCGGCGCCAGCTTGGGCGCGGCGATCTCGTGCCGGGCGGCGGAGAGCGCCAGCGCGGGCTGCGGCATCGTCAGGCGCACGGTATCGGCGTGGATTGCGGCCACCTTGACCGGCGCGGCGGCGAGCGGGGCGGGGCGGTAGGTCAGCGGCTGCGCGATCGCGGTGACCGCGGCGCCGACTGCGAGGGCTGCGACCAGCGCGGGCCCGAACGAGGGCACGCTCCGCTTGATGGCCTGGCTTTGCATGAATCGACTCCCGCGCGTGAAGTCCCGAGGACTAGCCGTCCTACGCCCCCAACGAAAGCGGCAATGCGGCGGATCGCCCCGATGCGTGGGCTAGAAGCTGTCCTTGGCGGCGCGCAGCGCGGCGAAGGTCGCGACGGGATCGCCGAGCCTGGCACCTCGGTCTGCCCAGCGCGCCTGCAGGCCGGGGTCGTCGGCGCGCAGGAACGGATTGGCGGCGAGTTCGCGCGCCAGGTTGGTCGGCACAGTCGCTATGCCTTTGGCGCGGCAGGCCTCGACCTTCTCGGCATAGCGCTGCAGGCGCTCGTTGTCGGGGTCGGCGTGGAGCGCGAAGCGGGCGTTCGATTGGGTATATTCGTGCGCGCAGTAGATCAGCGTCTCGGGCGGCAGCGCCTTGAGCCGCAAGAGGCTGGACCAGAACTGCGGTGCCGTGCCCTCGAACATGCGGCCGCAGCCGAGCGCGAACAGCGAATCGCCGACGAAGGCCAGGCCGGCGCCGGGGACGTGATAGGCGACGTGTCCGTTGGTGTGGCCGCCGACGTCGATGACATGGGCTTCCCAATCGCCGATCGCGACCACGTCGCCCTGCTTCACCGTGCGGTCGACGTCGGCGATCTTCTCCGCCTCGGCGGCGGGAGCGATCACCTTGCAACCGGTCGCCGCCTTGATCGCGGCATTGCCGCCGGCGTGGTCAGGATGCCAGTGCGTGTTCCAGATCTGGCTGATCTGCCAGCCCTTGCGCGCCGCCTCGCGCAGATAGGCGTCGGCATCGGGCGTATCGATGCATACGGTTTCCTCGCTCTCAGGATCGTGAAGCAGGAAGCCGTAGTTGTCGGACAGGCAGGCGAACTGGTGAACTTCGAGCGCCATCGATCATCTCCTCGACATGCGATGTAGGCGTGAGCGGGGCAAAGCAAAAGCCCGCCCGGATCGCTCCGGACGGGCTTTCGTTTGGCTTGAGCCGGTAAGGCTTAGCTGCGGTTCTTCAGCGCTTCGCCGAGGATGTCGCCGAGCGAGGCACCCGAGTCCGACGAACCGTACTGTTCCACTGCTTCCTTCTCTTCGGCGAGCTGACGCGCCTTGATCGAGAAGTTCGGCTTCTTCGAACGGTCGAAACCGGTGACCATGGCATCGACCTTCTGGCCGACCTGGAAACGGTCCGAACGCTGCTCGTCGCGGTCGCGGCCGAGGTCCGAGCGCTTGATGAAGCCGGTGGCACCATCTTCGCCAGCCTGGACTTCCAGGCCGCCGTCGCGGACTTCGAGGACGGTCACGGTGACGACGTCGTTGCGCTTCAGCGAACCCGACGAAGCGGCGCCAGCAACGCTGGGCGCGCCCTTCTCGAGCTGCTTCATGCCGAGGCTGATGCGCTCCTTCTCGACATCGACGTCGAGAACGACGGCCGAAACCTGCTCGCCCTTGCGGTGCAGGGCCAGCGCGTCTTCACCCGAGATGCCCCAGGCGATGTCCGACATGTGGACCATGCCGTCGACGTCGCCATCGAGGCCGATGAACAGGCCGAACTCGGTGGCGTTCTTGACTTCGCCTTCGACGACCGAACCGACCGGGTGCTTCTCGGCGAAGCCTTCCCAGGGATTCTGCTGCGCCTGCTTGAGGCCCAGGCTGATGCGGCGCTTGTCGCTGTCGACCTCGAGAACGAGAACGTCGACTTCCTGCGAGGTCGAGACGATCTTGCCGGGGTGGACGTTCTTCTTGGTCCAGGACATTTCCGAAACGTGGACCAGGCCTTCGATGCCCGGCTCCAGCTCCACGAAGGCGCCGTATTCGGTGATGTTGGTGACGACGCCGCGCAGCTTCGCGCCGACCGGGTACTTGGCGGCAACGCCTTCCCACGGATCGCTCTCGAGCTGCTTCATGCCGAGGCTGATGCGCTGCGTGTCCTGGTTGATGCGGACGATCTGGACCTTGACCGTGTCACCGATGTTGATGACTTCGCTCGGGTGGTTGACGCGCTTGTAGCTCATGTCGGTGACATGGAGCAGGCCGTCGATGCCGCCGAGGTCGACGAAGGCACCGTAGTCGGTGATGTTCTTGACGACGCCGTCGATGATCTGGCCTTCGACCAGGTTCTGGATGAGGCCCGAACGCTGCTCGGCGCGGGTTTCCTCGAGGACGGCGCGGCGCGACACGACGATGTTGCCGCGGCGGCGATCCATCTTGAGGATCTGGAAGGGCTGCGGCACGTCCATCAGCGGCTGCACGTCGCGAACCGGGCGGATGTCGACCTGCGAGCCGGGCAGGAAGGCCACGGCGCCGTCGAGGTCGACGGTGAAGCCACCCTTGACGCGGCCGAAGATCACGCCTTCGACGCGCTTGCCTTCGCCGAACTCGCTCTCGAGCTTGTCCCAGGCGGCTTCGCGGCGGGCGCGGTCGCGGCTGAGCATCGCTTCGCCTTCGGCGTTCTCGACGCGGTCGACGTAAACTTCGACTTCGTCACCGACCGAGAGACCGTGCGGCTGGCCGGCCATCGCGAATTCGCGCAGGGCAACGCGGCCTTCGCTCTTGAGACCGACGTCGATGACGGCCTTGTCGTTTTCGATTGCGGTGACGGTACCCTTGACCACGCGGCCTTCGAAGCCGCCGCCGCCGGCGCCGCCGAGCGATTCGTCAAGGAGCGCGGCGAAATCGTCGCGCGAGGGATTTGCCGTAGAGGCCATTCAGTGTTTCCTTACGTCTGTTTCCGGCCAGGCGGTTGTTTCCGCCGGTCTTTCTCCGCACTGGCACCATGCCGGATGCGGGCCAAAAGGGCCGAACCGCCCGCCAGGCCGAGTGCCGTGACGGGCATTCGCGAGCGTTCTGCCGGTGCTTCTTCCCGTGAAAAACGGAAAGGGCGCGAAGAAAGCTCTTCACGCCGGAAAGCATGGCGAATGCCGTTGAACGGGCGGGCGCTTAGGCCAATGCGCGCGCCAAGGCAAGGAAAATGGGCCTTTCGGCCGGCTTGCGTGCAAGACTGAACGCAAGCGAAACCCCGCGGTAAGGCTTTGCTGCTAGGCACCCTGCGGCAGGCGGGGAAAATCATGCAGCCGATGCACAAGGGCAAGTTCGCCGATCCGGCGGTCGAAGCGCGGTTCCAGGAAGCGGGACGGCGCTATCGCGTGCCTTTCGTCCGCGGCTACGGCGTGCTCTTCATGGTCATCGCGCTGGCCTATTCCGTGGCCAATCCGTTGCTGCTCGATCATGCGGCGAACGCCAAGGTCGCGGTCTGGCTCGGCCTCACGATATTCGTCGCCGGCGGCTATGTCGGTGCGACCTTCTGGAAGGACTACGTCCGGCAACCGGTGGTCGATTTCGCCGCGCTGATCCTGCTCCTGCTGCTGGTCGCGCAGATAAACCAGACACTCTACGAGTTCCTCGCGCGGTCCGATGCCAATCTCCACGCGGTGACGACGATCAATCGCCTGGCCGTGACGGCCTTCGCCGCCGTGGCCCTGGCCGGGCGACCGCGGCTGTTCCTGATCTGGCTGGGCTGCGATTTGCTCGAGTGGATGGGCAAGACCGTCTATGACGGCACTTTCACCGCAGAGCTGATCTACGCCTTGCTGAGCTTCGTCGGCGGTCGGGCCGTGACCTTCGCGATCAACCTGGCGATCACCGCCTCGAGCCGCTGGGCCTATGCCCTGGCCGACGCTTTCGAGACCGAGCGCAACCGCAACGAGGCCCTGGTCCACAACATGTTGCCGCCCGCGGCGGTCGAGCGAATCCGGGACGGGCGCATGGTCGCCGATGCCTATGCCGACGTCAGCGTGATCTTCATCGACATGGTCGGCTTCTCCAAGCTCGCCAAGCGGGTGTCGCCGGGCCACCTGGTCGAACTGCTCAACGGCTTCTTCAACCACGCTGATCGCTGCGCGGCCGAGCACGGCGTGGAGAAGGTCAAGACGATAGGCGACGCCTATCTGGCCATCGCCGGCGGCAACGTACCGAGCGGCAACAGCGCAGATGCGGCGATCGCTTTTGCACGGGCCGTGCTCGAAGGCGTCGACGATCTCGTCCGCGCCGCAGGCGTCGAAGTCGGGCTGCGTGTCGGCATCCACAGCGGCCCCGTGGTCGGCGGTGTGATCGGCGCGACGCGCATGGCCTACGACTATTGGGGCGAGACGATGAACATCGCCGCGCGGATCGAGAGCACGGCGCCGGTCAACGGCATCGCCATTTCGGAAAGCACCTGGCTGCGCGCCCGCGAGCGGGCCGCCTTCGGTGCGCCGCATGTCGAGATGCTCAAGGGCGTGGGCGAGACCTGCGTCTATCACGCCGGCCCGGCCGCTCCGCCGGTCGAGCTGGGCGCTGCGGCCTAGTTCCTGGCCGGCAAGGGCAGGGCGATCTCGAAGGTCGCGCCTTGCGTCACGCTCTCGTCGAGGCGGATCGAGCCGCCGAGCTGTTCGACGATGCCCTTGGTGATCGCCAGGCCCAGGCCGGTGCCCGCGACCTGCACGTCGTCGCGCGGGCGCGTCGCCTGCGAGAAGCGGTCAAACAGCCGCGAGCGGAAATCCTTGGGAATGCCCGGGCCGGAATCGCTGACCCGGATAAGCGCGCGGCGGCCGTCGATCGTCAGGCTCACCTGCACGTCCGAGCCGGCAGGCGAGAACTTGGCCGCGTTCGACAGCAGGTTGGTCACGGCCTGCGCCAGGCGCATGGGGTCGGTCTCGACCGAGACCGGTCGCGGCGGTACGTCGAGCACCAGCGCGACGGCGGTGCGCGCGGCGAAGGGGGCGTTCTCTTCGATCACGGTCCGCAGCAGCACGCTAAGATCGACCGGTGCGAGATTGATCGACAGGCGGCCCTGCTCGATGCGATCCATGTCGAGCAGGTCGTTGACCAGCGAGGTCAGGCGTTCGGCATTGCGCGCGGCGATGTCGACCAGCGGCACGGCCGGCTTGGGCAGCTCGCCCGCCGTGCCGCCCTTGAGCAGGGCCAGCGAGCCGGCGATCGCGGTCACCGGCGTGCGCAGCTCGTGGCTGATGTTCGAGACGAGCTCGGCCTTGAGCCGGATTACCGTCTGCAGATCGACCTTGGCGCGGATCGCGTCGGCCTCGGCGATCGAGCTGAAGCCGACGGCGATCGGCCCCACGAGCAGATGCGCGATCAGCATGTCCTCCTCGTCGTAGGCGTGGGGTTCGCTCGCATGGTACTTGAGCACGCCGACGGTCTGGCCGTTGTGGGGGATGGGCACGACGATCATCGAGCGCAGGCCCACGCGGTCGCAGGCGGCGCGGTTGACGCGGCCGTCCTGATGCGAGTCCAGACAGTGCTGCGGCTCGCCGGTGAGGATGGAAAGACCCGAGAGGCTGGCGTTGAGTGGCAGGCGCAGTCCGAGCTGGCTGGCCGAAGTGCCGCTGGCAGCGGCATAGGTCAGTTGGTCACCGTCGCGCAGCTCGACGACGATGCCGTTCGACTGCGGCATCACGGAGCGTTCGTTGACGATAGCCTGCATCACCGTGGAGAGATCGCCACGGGCATCGCTGATCGCCTGCTGAATCGTGATCAGGCCGCGAAATCGTTCGATGTCCATCGGTGCTTATGTGAAGGCAGGCGAGGGTAACCGCCAAGCCTGAAAATCGCCGATTTGGACGAAAAATGCCCGATCGGTGCCCGATTACCCGATCCGCGAGTCGACCAGCGCGATAGCGGCGGCGATCGCGGCGTCGCGCGACAGCTCCGACGTGTCGAGTGTGGCGGCATCGACCGCGGCGCGCAGGGGGGCTTCCTTGCGGTTGCGGTCGCGTTCGTCGCGCGCGGCGAGATCGGCGGCGATCTCGTCGAGCTGGCTCTCGCGGCCCGCGGCGATCATCTCGAGATGGCGGCGCTTGGCGCGCGCGGCGACGCTCGCGGTGATGAACAGCTTGGCGCGCGCCTCGGGGGCGATCACCGTGCCGATGTCGCGGCCATCGAGCACGGCGCCGCGGCCCTGGGTGGCGAAGGCGCGCTGCCGCGCGAACAGCGCCTGGCGCACGCCGTGGTGGATCGAGACCCGGCTGGCGAGACCACCGGTAGTCTCGGAGCGCAGTTCGGGATCGTCGAGCAGACTGGTGGGAAACTCGCAGGCGGCGAGCGCGTCGGCCGCGTCGTCGGGATTGCCGAGGTTGAGCTCCACCTGCCGTCCGACCGCGCGATAGAGCAGGCCCGTATCGAGATGCGGCAGGCCGTAATGCGCAGCCAGCGCCTTGGCGATCGTGCCTTTGCCCGAGGCCGTGGGGCCGTCGACTGCGATGATGAGGGGGGAAGTGGTCGGGGGAGGGCTCATGCCCGCTTGCTCCGCGCGGCCTTGATCAGGCCCCAGATCGCGATCGAGGCCCAGAAGAACTCGAGCACCAGCGAGGCCGGGTTGAGGTTGACCAGCAGAGATACGGTCAGCAGCGCCGCACCAGCCAGGTTGACGCCGTGCTGGACGAAGGGATTGGCCGCCTTGTTGCCGGTGACGTAGGCATAGGCGAAGATGATGCAGGCCATGCCCGCGAAGCCGCAGATGTTGGCGACGAGTGGGGTGAGCAGCGGCGTGCTCAAGCGACCAGGCCGTCCAGCAGCGCCTCGAAGGCGGGGAAGGAAGTGGCGATCGGTCGGGTGTCGTCGACTTCGACGCCGCCTGCGCTGACGAGCCCCGCCACGGCCATCGACATGGCGATGCGATGGTCGAGGTGGGTGGCGATCGCTGCATTGTTGCCGCCGCGCAGGGCTTCGCCGCCACTGCCGTCGATGATCAGGCCGTCCTCGGTCTCCTGCACCCGCGCGCCGGCGGCGGTCAGCGCCGTGGCCATGACCGCGATGCGATCCGATTCCTTGACGCGGAGCTCATCGAGCCCGGTCGTGGTCGTGCGCCCCTCGGCCAGCGCGGCGGCGACGAAGAAAACGGGGAACTCGTCGACCATGCTTGGCACTATGGCAGGATCGACGTCGATGCCCTTGAGCACCGAGTGCCGGACCAGCAGGTCGGCCACCGGCTCGCCGCCGACTTCGCGCGCGTTCTGCTCGGTGATGTCGCCGCCCATCTGGCGCAGGACATCGATCAGCCCGGCGCGCGTGGCGTTGAGGCCGACGTTTTCGATTACCAGTTCGCTGCCCGGAACGATCAGCGCGGCGACGATGAAGAAGGCGGCCGACGAAGGATCCCCCGGGACCTCGATGCACTGCGGTTGCAGTTCGGCTTCACCGCGGATGCGAATCGTGCGGGTGCCGTCGACATGGGTCTCGACCGTCAGCGCGGCGCCGAAGCCCTTGAGCATCCGCTCCGAATGGTCGCGCGTCGGCACGGGCTCGATCACCGTGGTGATTCCCGGCGTGTTGAGGCCCGCAAGCAGGACCGCGCTCTTCACCTGGGCCGAGGCGACGGGCAGGCGGTATTCGATCGGCACTGCCGGCGCGGCGCCGCGCAGCATCAGCGGCAGGCGCTCGCCGGGGCTGGTGGTGAACTCGGCGCCCATCAGCGAAAGCGGATCGGTCACGCGCTTCATCGGCCGCTTCGACAGGCTGGCGTCGCCGACGAAGCAGGCGGTGATCGGATGCGAGGCGACGAGGCCCATCAGCAGCCGCGTCGAAGTGCCGCTGTTGCCCATGTCGAGCGCGGCCTCGGGCTGGAGCAGCGCGCCGACGCCGACGCCGTGGATCAGCCATTCGCCCTCACCGGTGCGCTGAATGTCGGCGCCCATCGCGCGCATCGCCGCGGCGGTCGACAACACGTCTTCGCCCTCGAGCAGGCCCGTGACGCGGCTCTCGCCAACGGCCAGGGCCGAAAGCATCAGCGAACGGTGGCTGATCGACTTGTCGCCCGGTACGCGGATGCGACCCTTGAGCGGTCCGGCGGCCGCGAATCGGCGAGGGCGCATGGCGGAGGGATCGGCAGCGGTCACGATGGAGCCTTGGTTGTCTGAAAGGTAAAAGCGCGCGGCTTTTGACAGCGCTCATTCGCTATGGCAAGGCGCGCGCCCTATGAGTTTTCGGGCGCTTGATTTGGGTGCTCATAGTTCCCATCAACGTCACTGTTTGTCGGCTCGCCGCTCCGGCCGGGCCAATACGAGGAATTTGCATGGTCAAGGCTGAATGGGGCGCCAAGCACGGCTGCCCGAAATGCGGCACCCGCTTCTACGATCTCGGCAAGGACGATCCCGTCACTTGCATCGAGTGCGGCTATGCGTGGAATCCGGAACCGGTGCTCAAGTCGAAGCAGCCGATTCCCTATGAACAGCTGCAGAAGGAAAAGGTCGTCGAGACGGCGGATACCGATCTGGCGGACGATGAGGATCTGGACATCGACGACGACGGCGATTCGCCCGACAACGACGTCGATCTCGGCGGTGACGACGATCTGGGCGTCGGTGTCAGCGACGACGACGGCGACGAACATTAATTTGTCGAAATAACCCCTTGCCAAGTTCGGGAGCCGCCACTAGAGGGCGGCCTCCCAGCCACGGCGGGGCGATGGACACTCTCCCAGGTGATCATCGATGAATGGAAATGGGGCCTTAGCTCAGCTGGGAGAGCGCCTGCATGGCATGCAGGAGGTCAGCGGTTCGATCCCGCTAGGCTCCACCATTCCCAGGGATTCTTAGTGAGATCTGGTTCGGGCCGGGCGACGGTCCGGTTCGATCCAAATCTCACTACATCCGGTCGCAAGGGTCTGGCCCTGAAGATCGGACGGTGATCATTTACACGCTGGTCGGCGAGGTTTCGCCCACCGGCGTTTTTCGCGTTGTGGAGTAACCGCCCCATGTTCGATACACTGTCAGACCGGCTCGGCGGCGTATTCGACAAGCTGCGTGGTCGTGGCGCCCTGAAGGAACAGGACGTCCGCGATGCCATGCGCGAGGTGCGCATTGCGCTGCTCGAGGCCGACGTCGCGCTGCCCGTGGTTCGCCGCTTCGTCGATCAGGTCACCGAGCTGGCCGTCGGTCAGTCGGTGCTCAAGTCGGTCACGCCCGGCCAGCAGGTCGTCAAGATCGTCAACGACGCGCTCGTCGAGATGCTCGGCGGCGAACAGACGGTCGGGCTCGAGCTCGATCACGTTCCGCCCGTCGTCATCCTCATGGTCGGCCTCCAGGGTTCGGGCAAGACCACGACCACCGCCAAGCTCGCCAAGCTCCTCAAGGAGAAGCAGGGCAAGAAGGCGATGATGGCCTCGCTCGACGTCAACCGCCCGGCCGCGCAGGAGCAGCTCGCGGTGCTCGGCGAACAGGTCGGCGTCGCCACCCTGCCGATCATCGCCGGCCAGCAGCCGGTCGACATCGCCACGCGCGCGCTGCAGTCGGCCAGGCTCCAGGCGGTCGACGTCCTGTTGCTCGACACCGCCGGCCGTCTCCACGTCGACGATCAGCTGATGGCCGAGATGAAGGCGGTCGCCGCCATCGCGAGCCCGAAGGAAACGCTGCTCGTCGTTGATTCGCTGACGGGCCAGGACGCGGTCAACGTCGCGCAGAGCTTCGCCGGACAGGTCGACCTCACCGGCGTGATCCTGACCCGCATGGACGGCGATGCCCGCGGCGGCGCGGCGCTGTCGATGCGCGCGGTCACCGGCAAGCCGATCAAGTTCGCGGGCACGGGCGAGAAGCTCGACGCGATCGAGCCGTTCCATCCCTCGCGCGTCGCCGGCCGTATCCTCGGCATGGGCGACATCGTCTCCATCGTCGAAAAGGCGGCCGCGACGATCCAGGAGGACGAGGCCGAGCGCATGGCCGCGCGCATGGCCAAGGGTCAGTTCGACATGAACGACCTGCGCATGCAGCTCAAGCAGATGCAGAACATGGGCGGCCTCGGCGCGCTCGCGGGCATGATGCCGGGCATGAAGAAGGCCAAGGCGGCGATGCAGTCGTCGGGAATGGACGATCGCGTGCTGCTGCGCATGGATGCGATCATCGGCTCGATGACGCCCAAGGAGCGTCAGCGGCCCGATCTGCTCAACGCCAAGCGCAAGATCCGCGTGGCCAACGGTTCGGGCACCCAGGTTCAGGACGTCAACAAGCTTCTCAAGATGCACCAGGAAATGGAGCGCGCGATGAAGCAGATCAAGAAGATGGGCGGCATCAAGGGCCTCGGCGCGCTGTTCGGCAAGGGTGGCCTCGGTGCCGCCATGCCGGGTCTCGGCGGCGGTGGCGGACTGCCCGGCCTGGGCGGCGGCGGTGGTGCCCCCGATCTTTCGAATTTTCTGAAAAAGTAAGCTTCAAGTATCTGATAGAAAGGTAGTTATATGTCGGTTTCCATTCGTCTGTCGCGTGGCGGTTCCAAGAAGCGCCCCTATTACAAGATCGTCGTCGCCAACAGCCGCGCGCCGCGCGATGGCAAGTACCTCGAGCAGGTCGGCACCTACAACCCGCTCCTCGCCAAGGACGACGCCAACCGCGTGCGCCTGATCGAGGACCGCATCAAGTATTGGCTCGGCGTCGGTGGCCAGCCGACCGACCGCGTCGCGCGCATGCTCGACAAGGCCGGCATCCAGGAGCGTGTCGCCACCAACAACCCGAAGAAGGCAGAGCCGGGCCAGAAGGCCAAGGATCGCGCCGAGGAGCGTGCCGAAAAGCTGCGTGAGGCCGAAGAGGCTGCCGCTGCCGCTGCTGCCGCTCCGGCCGTCGAAGAAGCTCCGGCTGCCGAAGAGGCTCCCGCCGAGGAAGCTCCGGCCGCTGAAGAGGCTGCCAGCGAAGAACAGGCCGAGGGCTGAGTCCTTTGTCGGACAAGCCCGTCACGCTCGCCGTCATCATCGGCGCGCACGGCGTGACGGGCGAGGTCCGTCTCAAGCTGTTCGGTGAAGGCGTGGTGGCGCTCAAGCGCTACCGCGCCTTCAATAATTTTGGCGGTGGCTCAGGGCTTTCGGTCGAAAAGCTCAAGGACGACGGCAAGGGCGGCGCCATCGCCCGCTTCGCCGAAGTCTCCGACCGCACCGCCGCCGAGAAGCTGCGCGGCACGGCGCTGACCGTTCCGCGCTCGGCGCTGCCGGCCTTGCCCGAGGGCGAATACTATTACGCCGACCTGATCGGCCTGCCCGCGGTCTCTACGACCGGCGAAGCCTTGGGCGTCTGCGTCGAGGTCGAGAACTTCGGTGCCGGCGACGTGCTCGAGATCGAGCGGCCGCCCGTCGAGGAGGGAGCGAAGCCCAAGCGCTTCATGGTGCCGATGCGCGTCGAGGCGGTGCCCGAATGGAGTGCCGAGCGTGGCCTCGTCATCGAGGTTGCCTACGTCGATCAGTAGGCCTTGCGGTCGTCGCGCTGTGATGCGTTCCATGGCGCGGACCACTGCTGGCGGTGTAGCGCCTCGAAAGGCAGCATGATCGTGCGAAGCCAGGACATGTCTGTCGCCGCCCTCGCGGTCGGTTCGTTTGCATACAAGCAAGGCTGATAGGACTGGGTCATGTCAGTTCCCTTTGGTCTTTTCCCGATGCGCACTCAGGTAGGGGCAGGGGTAAGCCGGGTCCAACAAAACGACCCGCCGAAATCATCAGCCTGACTTTTGTTTCTCGCGCCCGTTCCGCGCTTTTTGGGGCGGCATCGACAAGCTGGGCGTAGACCATCGCCGATGATAGAGGCCCAAGCATGACCTTCGCTGCCACCGTCCTCACGCTCTACCCCGAGATGTTTCCCGGCCCTCTGGGCGTCAGCCTCGCCGGCCGTGCGCGCGAGGAGGGCAAGTGGACGCTCGACACCGTCCAGATCCGCGATTTCGCGATCGACAGGCACCGCACGGTCGACGACACCCCCGCCGGCGGCGGCGCGGGCATGGTGCTGCGCGTCGACGTGCTTTCGGCCGCGATCGACCATGCGCTCGCGAGCCATCCCGAAGCCCCCGTCATCGCCATGACCCCGCGCGGCAAGCCGCTGACGCAGGAGCGTGTGCGCGCGCTCGCCGAGGGCCCCGGCGTCACGATTCTCTGCGGCCGCTTCGAGGGTTTCGACGAGCGGATCTTCGCGGGCCGGGCGGTCGAGGAGGTCTCGATCGGCGACATCGTGCTGTCGGGCGGAGAGCCGGCGGCACTGATGCTTCTGGACGCTTGCATTCGGCTGCTTCCCGGCGTAATGGGCGCCCCTTCCAGCGGGTCCGAAGAGTCGTTCGAGAACGGCCTCCTCGAGTATCCGCATTATACCCGACCTGTTGAATGGGAAGGGCGCACGATCCCCGAAGTGCTGCGATCGGGGGATCATGCGAAGATCGCGGCCTGGCGGAAACACCAGGCGGAGATCGACACACGGTCACGCAGGCCGGACCTTTGGGAGCGTCATGTCGACGCTCGGGCCCAGCCTGCCTCTGGCGCGCAGCGTAAAAGTAAGGACCAGGGTCAATGAACCTGATTCAGCAGATCGAAGCCGAGGAAATCGCCAAGGCTGCCAAGGATATTCCGACCTTCCGCCCGGGCGACACCGTCCGCGTGGGCGTGCGCGTCGTCGAAGGCGAGCGCACCCGCGTTCAGGCCTACGAAGGCGTTTGCATCGCGCGTGCGAACAAGGGCATCGGCTCGAACTTCACCGTTCGCAAGATGTCGTTCGGCGAGGGCGTCGAGCGCGTCTTCCCGCTCTATTCGCCGAACATCGACAGCATCACCGTCGTCCGCAAGGGCGTCGTGCGTCGCGCCAAGCTCTATTACCTGCGCGGCCGCACCGGCAAGCGCGCTCGCATCGCCGAGCGCCGCGACGTCAAGGTCGAGGGCTGAGCCACGGCCGACTGAGCTTTTCAGTCAAGACAGATCGAGAAGGCCGGCTCCCGCACAGGAAGCCGGCCTTTTCCTTATTCAGGGAATGCCATCATGGGTTATCGGGTAGTGGTCGTCGGCGCGACGGGGAACGTCGGGCGCGAAATGCTGAACATCCTCGCCGAACGCGAATTCCCCTGCGACGAGATCGCAGCCCTGGCTTCGTCGCGGTCGCAGGGCAGCGAGATCGAATACGGCGACACCGGCCGCATGCTCAAGGTCAAGAACGTCGATCATTTCGACTTCACCGGCTGGGACATCGCGCTATTCGCCGTGGGTTCGGAGCCGACCAAGATCCACGCTCCGCGCGCCGCTGCGGCCGGCTGCGTCGTGATCGACAACTCGTCGCTCTACCGCATGGACCCCGACGTGCCGCTGATCGTGCCCGAGGTGAATCCCGAGGCGATCGACGGCTACAAGGCCAAGAACATCATCGCCAACCCCAACTGCTCGACCGCGCAGATGGTCGTCGCGCTCAAGCCGCTGCACGATGCCGCCAAGATCACGCGCGTCGTCGTCTCGACCTATCAGTCGACCTCGGGCTCGGGCAAGGCGGGCATGGACGAACTGTTCGAGCAGAGCCGCGCGATCTTCGTCGGCGATCCGGTCGAGCCGCGCAAGTACACCAAGCAGATCGCCTTCAACGTGATCCCGCACATCGACGTGTTCCTCGACGACGGTTTCACCAAGGAAGAGTGGAAGATGGTCGTCGAGACCAAGAAGATCCTCGACCCCAAGATCAAGGTCGTCGCCACCTGCGTGCGCGTGCCCGTCTTCGTCGGCCACTCCGAGGCGATCAACATCGAGATGGAGAACGAACTCTCGGCCGAGCAGGCGCAGGACATCCTGCGCGAAGCGCCGGGCGTCATGCTGATCGATAAGCGCGAGGACGGCGGCTACGTCACGCCGATCGAATGCGTCGGCGACGGTGCCACCTATGTCAGCCGCGTGCGCGAGGACCCGACGGTCGACAATGGCCTGGTGCTCTGGTGCGTCGCCGACAACCTGCGCAAGGGCGCCGCGCTCAACGCGGTGCAGATCGCCGAGCTGCTGGGACGTCGGCATCTCAAGAAGGGCTGAGACTCAGCGCCTTCCGTGAGCCGAAACGAAATCGGGCCCGCTCCTCCTGGAGGCGGGCCCGATCCATTTGGTGACCTGGGCTGGAGGCTCAGTTCACCGCCTGCTTGATCGTCGTCGTGGTGGTCGTCGTGGCCGGCGCGGGTGCCGGGGCACGACGCGCCGTGGTCGTCGTGGTCTTGCGCGTCACGGTGCGTGCGGCGCGGCGCGGGGCCGGCTGCTGGGTAGTGACCGTGGTCTCGACCTGCTGGTTCTGCGAGGCGATCAAAGCCGAGCGTGCGGCATTGGCATCGGCCGCGGAATTGGCCGCCTGCTGCTGCGCCATGTCGGCGCGGGCGCTGGCGTTGGCGGCCTGCTCCTGCGCGGCTGCAGCCTGCTGCTGGGCGACCGAGACGTCAGCCTCGCGCGCGGCGTTGGCATCGGCAACGGCGATATCCTTGCGGCGCTGCAGTTCACCGATCGTCGCGTCGGCGAGCGCGGTCGCGCGGATCGCTTCGGTGATCGAGGTAGACTTCTGGCCAGCGTCGAGCTTTTCCTTCGACAGCGCCAGCGCGGCGCGCGCCTCGGCCGTGCGTTCGGGCAGTTCGGTGGCCGAGCCCATTTGCTCGGCAGTGGTGATCTTGGCCTCGGCGGCGGCGATCGCCTGGCGAGCGCGGTCGGCCTTGCCGGCATAGGCCGGCGATACGGTCAGCGCGAGCGCACTGGCAGCCAACAGCGGCGCGATGAAGGTCTTGCGAAACATGGCATTCTCCTCGGAATAAGGCGCGGGCGACAAGGCCTCGCGTATCCCCTGGGCGATCAACCGTTTGCCGCACGCGCTGTTCCGGGGCGTTTAACGCTTCGTCGCAGGCCTCGCTTCGGTTCGCCCCGGGTTCATCGCGGGGAAAGCTTCGCGATTGCCGCTAGCCGGCTCAGCTTCTAGGCAGAAGAGATGAGCAAGACCCTTACCGGCGGCTGCCAGTGCGGCCGCATCCGCTACAGCGTCGACCTCGAAAACGACGAGGCCTACCTCTGCCATTGCCGTATGTGCCAGCGTGCGACGGGCGGTTTCGCAGCCGCCTTCACCCAGGTGCCGCTCGCCGGCCTGAACTGGGAGCGTGAGCCCGACTGGTTCCAAAGCTCGCCGATCGCGCGCCGGCCATTCTGTTCGGCCTGCGGCACGCCGCTCGGCTTCGCCTTTCTCGAGGGCGACGACAAGATGGACCTCACGATCGGCAGCTTCGATGATCCCTCGGGTTTTGTGCCGATCCTGCACTCGGGCGCGGAGAGCCTCCACGAGGCCTGGCTGGACATCAAGGACCTGCCGCGTCTTTACAGCAAGGACATCGAAAGCGTTTCCCGTCGCTGGAAGGCGGCGGGCAGGGAGGTACCCGAGTGAGCGAACAGCGCGTGGAATTTGTTGAAAGCGTCGGCGGAGCGAAGCTGGCGGTTCATCGGATCGGGCCCAAGGAAGGTGGCGGACGGCCTGTCCTGCTGCTACACGGCCTGTTCTCGAGCGCGCTGGTCAACTGGATCAAGTTCGGCCACGCCGCCAAGCTCGCCGCGGCCGGCTTCGAGGCGATCATGCTCGATCTGCGGGCGCACGGGCAAAGCGACGCGCCGCACGATCCCGCGGCCTATCCGTCGGACGTGCTGGTCCAGGACGCGCTCAAGGTGGTCGAGACGCTCGGCCTGGCCGAGTTCGACCTCTGCGGCTTCTCGCTCGGCTCGCGCACCTCGGTGCGGGCCGTGCTGGCCGGCCTGACCCCGCGCCGGCTCGTGCTCGGCGGCATGGGGCTCGAAGGGCTCGACAAGTGGGAGCGGCGCAGTTCCTTCTTCATCGGTGCGATCGACCGCTTCGAGGAGATCAAGCGCGGGGATCCCGAATATGTCGCGCAGCAGTTCATGAAGTCGCAGAAGGTCGATCGCGTGGCGACGCGGCTGCTGCTCCAGTCGGTCGACGATACCCGCGCCGAGCAATTGCGCGAGATCACCATGCCCACGCTGGTGGTCTGCGGTGCCGAGGACGACGACAACGGCTCCGCGCCGGACCTGGCCGCGGCGCTGCCCGATGGAACCTATGTCGAAGTGCCGGGCACGCACATGTCCTCGGTGACCAAGCCCGAGCTCGGCGATGCGATAGTGCGCTTCCTGTCCGCGTGACTTCGCGCTAATCCTGCTGACATAACAGAAAGCAGGAAAGAGACTGCCATCATGCTCAAGTTCGTTTCGACCGCGGCGCTGACCCTGGCGCTCGCGGCCTCTCCCGCATTCGGGCAGGACAAGCCCGCCGCACCGGCGCCCCAGCAAACCGGGCCGCAGACGCCGCAGGCCTTCGTGCAGGAGGCCGAGGCCGCCTATGGCAAGGCCCTGATCGAAGGCGCCCAGGCCGACTGGGTCTATGCGACCTACATCAACCAGGACACCGAGGCGCTGACCGCGCGCGCGGGCGCCAAGCTCACCGAACTGCAGGTGGCGAACGCCATCCAGGCCGCGAAGTTCGCGACCGCCAAGGGCCTCGACTACGACACCACGCGCAAGCTCGATCGCATGCGCACCCTGATCGTCCTGCCCGCACCGACGCGTCCGGGCGCAGCCGAGGAGCTGGCGACACTGGGCGCGCGGCTCCAGGGCATCTACGGCAAGGGCCGCGGTACTCTGAACGGCAAGCCGATCAACGGTTCGGACATCGAGGCGGCCATGGGCACGAGCCGCAACCCGGCCGAGCTTCAGGAGATGTGGACGAGCTGGCACGACAACGTCGGCAAGCCGATGGCGGGCGACTACGCCAAGCTCGTCGACTTGGCCAACCAGGGTGCCAAGGAACTCGGCTATGCCGACACCGGCGCGCTCTGGCGCTCGAACTACGACATGACCCCCGAGGCCTTCGCCGCGCTCACCGAGAAGCTGTGGAACGAGGTCAAGCCGCTCTACGAACAGCTCCACTGCTACACGCGCACCAAGCTCAACGAGCGCTACGGCGACACGGTGCAGGCCAAGACCGGGCCGATCCGCGCCGATCTGCTCGGAAACATGTGGGCGCAGGAATGGGGCAACATCTACGACGTCGTCGCCCCGCCGGGCGCCGGCGACATCGGCTACGACACGACCAAGCTGCTCGAGGCCAAGGGCTATGACGCCAACAAGATGGTCAAGGCGGGCGAGGGCTTCTTCTCCTCGCTCGGCTTCGCGCCGCTGCCCGAGACCTTCTGGCAGCGCTCGCAGTTCACCAAGCCCGCCGATCGAGAGGTGATCTGCCACGCCTCGGCCTGGGACATCGACAATGTCGACGACCTGCGCATCAAGATGTGCATCAAGGTCAACGGCGACGATTTTACCACGATCCACCACGAGCTGGGCCACAACTATTACCAGCGCGCCTACAACAAGCAGCCCGCGCTCTATCTCGACGGCGCCAACGACGGCTTCCACGAAGCGATCGGCGATACCGTCGCGCTGTCGATCACGCCCGAATACCTTGTCCAGATCGGCCTGCTCGACTGTGCCCAGGTGCCCAGCGCCGACAAGGACATCGGCCTGCTGCTGCGCCAGGGCATGGACAAGGTGGCCTTCCTGCCCTTCGGCCTGCTGATCGACCGCTGGCGCTGGCAGGCCTTCTCGGGCCAGATCAAGCCGGCCGACTACCAGAAGGCCTGGACCGACATGCGGCTCCAGTACCAGGGCATCGTCCCGCCGTCCGAGCGGCCGGCCGACGCCTTCGATCCCGGCGCCAAGTATCACATCCCGGCGAGCACGCCCTATACGCGCTACTTCCTCGCGCGGATCCTCCAGTTCCAGTTCTACGAGGCGGCGTGCAAGCAGGCCGGCTGGCGCGGTCCGCTGCACCGCTGCTCGTTCTACGGCAACAAGCAGGTCGGCGAGCGGCTCGATGCGATGCTGACGATGGGCGCTTCGAAGCCCTGGCCCGATGCGCTGCAGGCCTTCACCGGCAGCCGCGAGATCAGCGGCAAGCCGATGATCCGCTACTTCGCGCCGCTGACCAAGTGGCTGCAGCAGCAGAACCGCGGCAAGACCTGCGGCTGGTGACGAGATAGGCGGGGCGGGGGCGGTGTCCTCGTCCCGCCGAGCTTTCCGTAACTGTCGGAAAGCTCAGAGTTTGACCTCGATCAGCACCGGCCCGCTCTCGCGCGTGGAGTTGATCATGGCTTGGGTGAAGTCCTCGGCGGTCTCGACCGCGACGGCCGGCACGCCCATCGACTTGGCCATCGCCTGCCAATCGATCCTCGGGTTGTCGATGTCGATCATCGACAGCGCTTGTGGGCCGGGCCCCGAACCGGTGCTTTTCCCAGCGCCCATGTTCGCATATTCGGCCTTGAGGATCGCATAGCTGTTGTTGGCGAACACGATCGTGGTGATCGGCAAGCCCTCGCGCGCCTGGGTCCACAGTGCCTGTATCGTGTACATGGCGCTGCCGTCGCCGACCATGCAGAAGGTCCGTCGATCCGGGCAGGCCAGCGCCGCACCCGTGGCGACGGGCGGGCTGTAGCCGATCGAACCGCCCATGTTGTTGATCATGTCGTGCGGCCGCGCGCCCAGCGTGTGACCCATCGTCTCGCGTCCGGTGGTAAGGGACTCGTCGACCACGATCGCGTTTTCGGGGATCGCGCAGGCCAGGGCGTGGGCGATCGACAGCGGGTTGAGCGCGCCGCTCGGTGCGGTGGTCTCGATCCGCTGCTGGACGAGCGGGGCGGTGCCTGCCGCGCCGAGCGCGTCGAGCAGCATTTCAAAGGCGAGCGCGCTGTCCTCATCCGCCTCGACCAGCGGGTGGACCAGCGCCTCGGGGTTCTTCAGCAGGCTCGGCTGATCGGGATAGGAGAAGAAGGCGACGGGCTCGCTCGTCTCGACCGTGATCAGGTGCTTGATGTCCTTGAGGAAGGCGAGCGCCGGCGCGACCGAGTAGGGAATGCGTTCGAGCGGCGTTCGTCCGGCGCCGCGCTCGATCCGTGCGGTGAAGAACTGCGAGCCGAGTCTCGCTCCGGTCGCCGCGGCGACCTTGCCGGCCAGGGCCAGCGCGGTCCCGCGCGTCGCCTTGTTGGCGAGGATGATCATCGCCGGCTCACCCGCGCGCAGCACCTTGGCGACGTGAGCGATGCGCGCGGCATCGGGCGCGCCGCGGCTCGGCTTGGCCGGGGGCGGGATGATCGGTCTGTCGCCGGCATCCTGCCAAGAGGTGTCGCCCGGCAGGATCAGGGTGGCGATCTTGCCCGGGTGCTCGGAAGCCGCCGCCACGGCGGCGGCGGCGTCCCAGGCGATTGTCGCGGCGCTGTCGGCGCGGCGGACCCAGTGGCTCAGCGGCCGCGCCAGCCCGTCGATGTCGGACTTGAGCGGCGGGTCGTAGCGCAGATGCGCGGCCGAATGCTCGCCCACGACGTTGACCATGCCCGAGCTCGCGCGGCGGGCATTGTGGATGTTGGCAAGGCCGTTGGCGAGGCCGGGGCCGAGGTGCAGCAGGGTCACCGTCGGCTTGTCCTTCATCCGATACCAGCCATCGGCCGCGCCTGTGCAGACGCCCTCGAAAAGGCAGAGCACGGGCTTGATCCGCGGGTTGTCGAGTGCAGCTAGGAAGTGCATCTCCGACGTGCCGGGGTTGGCGAAGCAGACCTCGACGCCCTGGTCGGTCAAGGTCTCGACGAGGCTTTCAGCGCCGTTCATGATCAGCACCCAGCCGGGCCGCGGTCCATGTCGAAAGCGCGACCGGATTGTCGAGAGCGGAGGCGCCCTTTGGTGCTGAATTCGACGTGGCCATGTTCAGCTCTCCCGCGGCTATCTTCTCTTATCCGGTATCAAACCGCCAGTCCCGATAGAGTGCCGAAGCGGCTCGTCCGAAAATCCACCGGCGATCGGCTTGGCAAGCGCGGCCGTGCCGCTGTAGGGGGCGGCATGGCCCGAAAAAATCGTGATCCCTATGGTGACCTCAACCGCGAAGCGGAAGAGGAGGCGCCGCCGCCCGTGCCCTGCTGGCTCTGCGGTCGGCCCACGGGCGGGACCATCGTCTGGCATCATCCTGTGCCGAAGAGCCGCGGTGGCCGCGACGTCGTGCCCATGCACCCGATCTGCCAGCAGACGCTGATCGCCAACTTCACCAATTCCGAGCTGCAGCGGCACGGGATGGACGTCGAGGGCCTGCTGCTCAATCCCGCCGTGCGCAAATTCGTCGACTGGGTGGCCAACAAGGACCCCGATTTCACCGCGCCTCAGGCCAAGAAGCAGCGCTGATCATAGCGGGCATCAGGCGCACGATGCGCCGATGGGAACCGTGCCCAGGTTGATCCCGTCGTGGAATATTGCCGCGCGAGTGCCTGGTGAGCACCCGTTTTCGACGATCATCGAAGCGTCAAGTTCAAGGTCGTCAAACGCCGCATCGGCAGACGGCACCGAACGCGGCGTGTGAACCCGTTCCGCCCAGGTCAAATGAGCCGGCGGCAGGCTCCGCTTGCCGCTTAGTCAAAATCAAGTAATTGGTTGGTTGTTTCGTGCAGCCAGAGATTCGGGAGCCCTGGACACGATCTCGAGAACCGCTGCTCAGGGAGAGTGAAATGACGACCGCGACGGCTCAGGCGCCTCAGAAAACTGCAATCTTCACCGGCGGCGCGCAGACGGACTGGGCGAAGGCGCGGCTCGAAACACTCTTGGCCGAAGATCGCCAGTTCGTCGGCGCTTTGCCCGATCCCGCCGTCGTCGAGGCGAAGCGGCGGCCCGGATTGCGGCTGGCGCAGGTCGTACAGGCGATTTTCGAAGGCTATGCGGGGCGCCCGGCTATTGGTCATCGCGCGCGCGAACTGGCGGCCGATCCCGTCAGCGGACGGATGACCCAGCGTCTGCTCAACCGGTTCGAGACGCGCTCGTTCGGCGAGCTCTGGTCCGACGTCATGGCAACCGCCGCCGAATGGCACGACGACGCAAGGAACCCGGTCAAGGCCGGCGACTTCGGCGCCGTGCTCGGCTTCGCCAGCGCCGGCTATGCGACCATGCAGCTCGCAAACATTCACCTGGGCGTGGTGAACGTGCCGCTCCAGGCCAATGCCCCGACCGATCAGCACGTCGCCATCATCGCCGAGACCGAGCCTCGCGTTCTGGCGGCCAGCATCGAGCTGATCGACGCAGCGGTCGACGCGGTCCTCGCGGGCACGGTTCCGCCGCGGCTGATCGTGTTCGACTACGAGCCGCGCGACGACGCGCAGCGCGAGAAGTACGAAGCCGCGCGCGCCCGGCTGGCGGCCGCCGATTGCCCCATCGTGGTGGATATCCTGCAGGACGTCATCGCACGCGGGCAGGCTCTGCCGCCGCTGCCCGCCCATGAGTCCGACGATCCGGACCCGCTCGTCTGGCTGTTCTATACCTCGGGCACCACGGGGACGCCCAAAGGCGCGATGTATACCGAGGAGACGGTCCGCAACACCTTCCTGTATCACGCCGAAAAGCCCGGAGTTACGCTCAGCTTCATGCCGATGAGTCACGCGGTCGGCTATGGCTACCTCTACCTCGCGCTGGCCAACGGAGGGTGCAGCTACTGTTCGCCGAAAAGCGACCTATCGACCCTGTTCGATGACCTGGCGCTGGTACGGCCGACGATGTCGTCGCTCGTGCCCCGCGTCTGCGAGATGCTCTATCAGCACTATCTTGGTGAAGTGGATCGTCGCATCGCTGCCGGTGCGGACGAGGCGGACGCGCAGGCGGCGGTCAAGCTCGACATTCGCGAGAATCTGCTCGGCGGCCGGCTGCTGTCGGTCGGCTGCGGTTCGGCCGTGCTCTCGCCCGAAGTGCACCAGTTCATGCTGTCGATGCTCGGCGTCCACATGGCGATCGGCTATTCCTCGACCGAGATGGCGACCGCGACGGTCACCGTCGACGGCAAGATCCAGCGCCCGCCGGTGATCGACTATCGCCTCGAAGACGTGCCCGAGCTCGGCTACTTCACCACCGACAAGCCCTATCCGCGCGGCGAATTCCTGGTGAAGATTCCGAAGTTCATGGCGGGCTACTACAAGCGCCCGGACCTTACCGCCGAAAAGTTCACCGCGGACGGCTTCTACAAGTCGGGCGACGTCATGGCGCTGATCGGCCCCGACGAACTCGCCTACGTCGATCGCACGAACAACGTGCAGAAGCTGTCGCAGGGCGAATTCGTCGCGATCGCGCGGCTCGAGGCGCTCTACACGCAGAGCCCCGCGATCCGGCAGATCTACGTCTACGGCACCAGCGAGCGTGCCTTCCTGCTCGCGGTCGTCGTGCCGGCCGAGGACTTGCTCGCCGACTTCGCGAAAGGCGGCGAGGCGACCGATCGGGTCAAGGCGGCGATCCGCCGCGGCCTGCAGCAGGTCGCCGAAGAGCATGGTCTCGCGAGCTACGAGATCCCGCGCGATTTCCTGATCGAGCCCGAAGGCTTCAGCCCCGAGAACGGGTTGCTCACGGGCATCGGCAAGTTCAGCCGCCCCAATTTCAAGGACCGCTTCGGTGCGCAGCTCGAAGCGCGGTTCGCCGAGATCGCGCAGGAGCAGGTCGACGAACTGCGCGCGCTGCGGCTGGGCGGTGCCGATCGCCCGGTGATCGAGACCGTCGCGCGCGCGGTGAAGGCAACACTGGGCGTAGCCGAAACCGACATCTCGCCGCAGGCGCGCTTCACCGATCTCGGCGGCGATTCGCTGTCGGCGCTGTCGTTCTCGATGCTGCTCGAGGAGATCTTCGGCCTCGAGGTGCCCGTCGGCGTGATCATCAATCCGGCCGGCGATCTGCGGCTGGTGGCCGACTACATCGACGCGGCGCGTTCGGGCAAGAAACGCCCGAGCTTCTCGACGGTCCATGCCGCGGACAGCACCACCGTCCACGCCAGCGATCTCAAGCTGGCGAAGTTCATTGATCCCGAAATCTTGGCCAGGGTGCCCGATTTGCCGAAACCGGCCGATGTGGTGAAGACCGTGCTGATGACCGGCGCGACGGGCTGGCTCGGTCGCTTCCAGGCGCTCTCCTGGCTCGAACGGCTGGCGAAAACCGGTGGCAAGCTGATCCTGCTGTCGCGCGGCGCCACGCCCGAGCAGGCGCGCCAGCGCGTGGAAGACGTTCTTGACACCGATCCGGCGCTGATCGCGCATTTCCGCAAGCTGGCCTCGGATCACCTTGAGGTCCTGCCGGGAGATCTCGCGCTCGAAAGCCTGGGTCTCGACGACGCGACCTGGAACCGTCTGGCGGGCGAGGTCGACCTGATCGTCCATCCCGGCGCCCACGTGAACCACAGGCTGCCTTACAACCAGCTGTTCCCGTCAAATGTCGCGGGCACGGCCGAGCTGATCCGGCTGGCGCTGACCACCCGTCTCAAGCGCTTCGACTATGTCTCGACCATGGGCGTGATCCTGTTCGGTGCCGCCGACGAGGATGGCGACATCCGCAAGATCGCGCCGTCGGCCGAACTCGGTGACGGTTACGCCAATGGCTACAACGTATCGAAGTGGGCCAGCGAAGTGCTGGTGCGCGAAGCCCATGACCTTGCCGGCATCCCGGTCGGGGTGTTCCGTCCGGGCATGATCCTGGCGCACAGCCGCTATGCCGGTCAGCTCAACGTGCCCGACATGTTCACGCGCATGCTGTTCAGCCTCGCGGTGACCGGCATCGCGCCGGCGACCTTCTATGCCCAGGATCTGTCGAACGGTCGGCCGAAGGCGCGCTACGAAGGCTTTGCGGTCGATTTCCTCGCCGATGCGATCACCGGCATCAGCGCGGCGCTGCCCGAGGGCTTCCGCAGCTACAACCTGGCGAGTCCGAAACCCGATTTCGTCGCCTTCGACGAATTCGTCGACTGGATGGTCGAGGCCGGCTGCAGGATAGAGCGGATCGCCGACTACGACGACTGGTTCCGCCGCTTCGAGACCGCGCTGAACGGCCTGCCCGAGGATCAGCGGGCCCACTCGCTGCTGCAGATCATCGAACCCTATCGTCATCCGCAGCATCCCGGTATGGGCGAGGGCGTGCCGTGCCAGCGCTTCGCCGGCGATGCCGAGGCGGCCGGCTATCCCGTGGTGCATCTGGAAGCCGGTCTGATCCACAAGTACGTCGCCGACCTCAAGCATGTCGGCCTGTTGCAGTAATCCTGGGGTCCAAGACATCATGACCGAAACCGTTACCTGCACCGTCGAGGACCGGGTCTGCCGGCTGACGCTCAATCGCCCGGACAAGCTCAACGCGCTCAATCTTGCGGTCTTTAAGGAGATCGCGGCCCACCTCGACGGGCTGGACCACGAGGCGGTGAACTGCCTGATCCTCTCGGGCGCCGGGCGGAGCTTCTGCGCCGGGCATGATCTCGACGATCTTGCCTCCGGCGAAGAGTCGGGGGCGGAAGCCGAGCGGTTCGAGAACGGCCTCGTCGAGCGGCTGGCGACCCTGCCGTTCCCGGTCGTCGCGAAAGTGCGCGGCCATTGCTACACCGGCGGCCTCGAACTGGTGCTCGCCGCCGACATCATAGTCGCTGCCGAAACGACCAAGTTCGCCGATACCCATGCTAAGTTCGATCTCGTGCCGATCTGGGGGCTTTCGCAGCGCCTGCCGCGTCGCGTCGGCCTGGCCAAGGCAAAAGAGATGATGTTCAGTTCGCGCACCTACTCGGGCGTCGAGGCCGCGGCGATGGGGCTGGCCAACAGCGCCGTCCCTGACGAGGAACTCGATGGTTATGTCGACGCGCTGTGTGCCGACATCGCGCGGAACAGTGCGCGGTCAAACCGCGAAATCAAGAAGCTGCTCGTCGATACCGACGGGCTGAACCTGGCGGCGGGCAATGCCTGGGAACTGCATCACAGTCCGGGCCACGGCCCGGAATTCCAGGCCATGATCGCTGCGCGGCGACCGCAGAAGGGCGGCTAGAACTCTCCGCGCAGAGTTCCCGCCCTGCGAGGCGCGGGCGAGGCGCGAGGGCACCCGTTGGCCCTCGCGCCTTCCGGCCTCCTACCGCCAGGCGTCCGCCGCCGGCGTCAACCCGCGCAGATGGCCGGTGCCGTCCTTGCCGGCGATCAGCGCCGGTTGCGGGCAATCGGTCTCGATGCGCAGGTAGGACAGGGCCATGGTCTTGATGAACCAGCGGCCGTCGCGCTTGACGTAGGTCTCCAGGTAGTGGCCCCAGCCGTGGTTCTGTCGGCCGTCTTCCCAGATGTTGTAGTCCTCGAGCACCCATACGCCCGTCGCGCTGTCGGGGCCGGTCAGATCGATCTCGGGCATGTGGCCGTGGTGGACGCTCTGGACGATCGTCAGGCCGCTGGCATAGGCGCGGAACGCGGCGCGGCCCTGGTACTTCTCGCCACCCGCACGGCCCAGATCGACCAAGCAGTCCTCGGCAAAGACGCCCGCGTAGGTGTCCCAGTCCTTGCTGTCGAGCGAGCGGAAATAGCGCGCCTTCAGCTTCTTGATCTCTTCGACGTCGTCCATTCGCTCTCTCCCGTTTTTTCTGCGACATGGTGTCGCGCTGGGCGAGGCTAACGGACGACGCAGGAAGAGCGCAAGGCTTAGCGGAACGGCGGCTCGTTGAACGCGCGCAGCTTGCGGCTGTGCAGCCGCGCGCCTTCCTGGCGCAGCAGATCGCAGGCGATCACGCCGATCTTGAGGTGCGCGGCGATCGCTTCCTCGTAGAAGCGGTTGGCCTGGCCGGGCAGCTTGATCTCGCCGTGCAGCGGCTTGTCCGAGACGCAGAGCAGCGTGCCGTAGGGCACGCGGAAGCGATAGCCCTGGGCGGCTATCGTCGCGCTCTCCATGTCGATCGCGACGGCGCGCGACTGGCTGAAGCGATGGGCCGAATGGGTGTAGCGCAGCTCCCAGTTGCGATCGTCGGTGGTGACGACGGTGCCCGTGCGCATGCGCTTCTTGAGATCGGCGCCGCCGGTGCCGCTGACGATCTCGGCGGCCTTCTGCAGCGCGACCTGGACTTCGGCGATCGCAGGTAGCGGGATTTCGGGTGGCAGCACCGGATCGAGCACGTGGTCGTCGCGCAGATAGGCGTGGGCCAGCACATAGTCGCCGATGCGCTGGGTGTCGCGTAGGCCGCCGCAGTGGCCGATCATCAGCCAGGCCTCGGGGCGCAGCACGGCCAGGTGGTCGCAGATCGTCTTGGCGTTCGAGGGACCGACGCCGATGTTGACCAGGCTGATGCCCTCGCGGCCCGGCGCGATCAGGTGATAGGCGGGCATCTGGTGGCGCCGCCAGGCGGTGTCGCTCATCCGCTCGCGCGCGTTTTCGGTTTCGCTGTCGAGATAGAGCCCGCCGGCGCCCGAGAGCGCGGTGAACTCGTCCTGACCGAGCTGCTGGCCAGCCCAGTCGACGAACTCATCGACGTAGCGGTGGTAGTTGGTAAACAGGATGTAGCGCTGGAAATGCTCGGCCGGGGTGCCCGTGTAGTGCGCGAGGCGGGCGAGGCTGAAATCGGTGCGCAGCCCGTCGAACAGCGACAGCGGGATCGGCGCGCCGGGCATGTTGACCTCGATCCCGTCGGCCAGCTCGTCGCCGATGTGCGCGAGGTCGGTCGAGGGGAAGTGAAGCGCGAGCTCGTTGGGGCTGACGCTGCCAAGGCCCGAACTGGCGTCGATCACGTAAGGGAAGGGGATTTCCTGGTTCGAGCGGCCGACCTCGACGCGAATGTCGTAATCGGTGGAAAGCAGGCTCAGCTGTTCGGTAAGATAGTCGGCAAACAGCGCCGGGCGGGTGACCGTGGCGGCATAGGTGCCGCCGTGGCCGAGCCGGCCGAAGGCGCGCGTCACATCGGGGCGATGCTCGCGGCCGGCATAGTGGACGCGCAGCTCGGGATAGCACCAGGCATTGTCGCGGCGGCGCTCGGGCGGGGGCAGGGTGCCCTGGCCGGCGTAGGCGGCGACGTCGGCGCGCAGCGTCTCGACGGCGGTTTCATAGATTTGGGTAAGTTCGGCGATGATCTCTGCGGGTGATGTCATCGCCCCCTAGTACCGCGCGACTGTGGCAAAGCAAAGATGGTTTTGGGCCAACAAAAAAGCCGCCGTCCCGGAGGACGACGGCCTTTTTTGCTGACGAAACGTCGCGAAGCTTAGGCTTCGGTCGTGTCTTCGTCCGATTCCTCGACCGCGATTTCGCCGGGTTCGGCGTTCGGGTTGAAGGCTTCGGTGAAGCCGGCCACGTCCTGTTCGAACATGGCGGCCATGACGTCGACGCCCTGGGCCTGGAGGTCGGCTTCGTCGGGCGAACGCGCGACGTTGACCTTGACCTGGACCGAGACTTCGGGGTGCAGCTGGACGCGCACGTCGACCACGCCGATCGTCTTGATCGGGCGTTCGAGGATGACCATCGCCTTGGAGACGTTGGCGCCCTGTTCGTTGAGGCCCTCGACGATGTCGCGGACCGAAACCGAACCGTAGAGCTGGCCCGAGTTCGACGAGGCGCGAATGAGCACGATGCTCATGCCCTCGACGTTTTCGCCGGCCTTCTGGGCTTCGCCACGACGAGCGGCGTTGTCCGACTCGATCTTGGCGCGGTTGGCTTCGAACACCTTGAGGTTCGCCGCGTTGGAGCGGAGCGCCTTCTTGTTCGGCAGCAGGTAGTTGCGCGCGTAGCCGTCCTTGACGGTCACGACGTCGCCGATGGAGCCCAGCTTCTCGATGCGTTCGAGGAGGATGATCTGCATGGTCTTGCCTCCCTTACTTCACGAGATACGGCAGAAGGCCGATCTGGCGCGCACGCTTGATAGCCTGGCCCAGCTCGCGCTGCTTCTTGGCGGACACCGCGGTGATGCGGCTCGGAACGATCTTGCCACGCTCGGACATGAAGCCCTGGAGCAGGCGCACGTCCTTGTAGTCGATCGCGGGTGCGTTCTTGCCCGAGAACGGGCAGGACTTGCGGCGGCGGAAGAATGCACGTGCCATGGATTATCCCTCCTCGCGGTCGCGGCGACGGCTGCGTTCGCGGTCGCTCTTGCGCATCTGAACCGAGGGGCCTTCCTCGAGAGCATCGACACGGACCGACATGTAGCGGATCACGTCTTCGTTGATCTGGGTCTGGCGCTCGAGCTCGGCGATGACGCCGGCCGGAGCCTCGATGTTCAGGAGCACGAAATGCGCCTTGCGGTTACGCTTGATCTTGTAAGCGAGATTCTTGAGGCCCCAGGTCTCGGTCTTGACGACCTTGCCCTGGTTGTTCTCGATAATCTCGGTAGCGGTGGCGGCCAGCGCATCGACCTGCGCCTGGCTCAGATCCTGGCGTGCCAGGAAAACGTGCTCGTATAGCGGCACGGCGGCTTCCTTATATCTGTCTAACCGATCGCTGGCTGATCCGCGGGATTGCGGGGCCCCTCCGGCTTTCTTCGTTTTCCCTGCATGCGCGGGGAAGCGGCGGCCCTTAGCGAGTCTGGGGGGAAAAGCAAGCGGATTGGCGCCGGCCACCCTCATCCAAGCTACGCTAGTCCGCCGCGCGAGCAAGCTAGGCTATCCTTCTCCCGTCAGCGGGAGAGGCGCGAGACTTACCGAACGTAGTGAGGTTGGTCGCAGCGGTGAGGGGGACTGTGCATGCCGCTATTCGCTCGGCTGCGCCATGCGGTGCGCCACGCCGACGTCGCCCGCCGCCGCGCGGACGATTTCGGCCAATTCGTTCACGTCGTTGATCCGCAACTCGCGGCCCTGCTGCACGGCGATGCCGGCCTTCTGCAGGTATTGCAGCTCGCGCGTCACCGCCTCGCGGTGGGTGCCGATGCGCGCGGCTAGCTGGGCGTGGGTGGGGGCCGAGGTCACGATCGCTTCGTTGTTCGCGACACCGGCGTCGAGGCTCAGGCGTAGCAGTTCGCAGTGGAGACGGCTGCGCACGGCGAGTGCGTTGAGTTCGAAGATGCGCTCGGTCTGCAGGCGGATGCGGCCGACCAGACGGCGGGCCAGCCAGTCGGCATGGACCGGGGTGCCGAGCGCCACGCGGCGGAAGGTTTCAGCCGAGATACAGGCCAGCGCGCAGGCGCCGGTGGCCGTGACCGTGGCCGAGCGTGGCTGCTCGTCGATCGCGGCGAATTCGCCGAACAGCTCGCCGGGACCGAGGTCGGCCAGGCTGATCTCGCGGCCGTTGAGCGAATAGAGCTCCACCCGCAGCGTGCCCTCGAGCACGACGAAGACGTCGGTCGTGCGATCCTGGTGGCCGATGACGATCTGGCCGGAGCGAAGGGTCACCAGCCGCGCATGCGGCTCGAGCTCGGCGCCGAGCGTTTCGGGTAGAAGCTTCGAAAGCGCCTGCAATTGGCTGTTCGGTTTGACCATCATGCCCCCCAAAGCGATCGCGTGAAGGCTTAGGTCGTCGCGGCGACGGCGTCCAGCGGTGAGGCGGACGGCCGGGCACCAACCGTCGCATTGGGCGTTCTAGCGCTCGGACTTGCGCAAGTCGGCCCGGCCCGGCACACCGCGCTTCCCGTCCTTAGCGAAAGCCCGATCCGCATGCCCTCTGGCCTTGTCGCCCTGCTCGACGACGTTTCGGTTATCGCCAAGGCCGCGGCGGCGTCGCTCGACGACGTCGGCATCGCCGCGACCAAGGCGGGCACCAAGGCCGCGGGCGTGGTGATCGACGACGCCGCGGTGACTCCGTCCTACGTGACCAATTTCACCCCAGACCGCGAACTGCCGATCATCTGGAAGATCGCGCGCGGATCGCTGTTCAACAAGCTGGTGATCCTCCTGCCCGCGGCGCTGCTGCTCAGCGAATTCCTGCCATCTGCAATTACCCCGATCCTGATGCTCGGCGGCCTGTTCCTCAGCTTCGAAGGCGCCGAGAAGGTGATGGAGAAGTTCGGCGGCGCCAAGCATGGCGAGACGCTCGAGGATCCGATCGAGGACGTCGCCGAATTCGAGCGCCAGCGCACCGCCGGCGCGATCCGCACCGACCTGATCCTGTCGGCCGAGATCATGGCGATCGCGCTGGGCGAAGTCGCCGAGACGCCGCTTTTCGAGCGCGCCATCGTGCTCGCGCTGGTCGGCGTGGTCATCACCGTTGCGGTCTATGGCGTTGTCGCCTTCATCGTGAAGATGGACGACATCGGCCTTCACCTGTCGAAGCGTGGCGATGCCCTGTCGCAGCAGGTCGGCCGCTTCCTGCTCTGGTCGATGCCGCACGTCATGTCGCTGCTGTCGTCGGTCGGCACCGTGGCGATGCTCTGGGTCGGCGGGCAGATCGTCGTCCACGGCCTGCACGTGCTCGGTCTCCACGGTCCCTCGGACGTGATCCACGGCGCCGAACATGCCGTGGCCCAGGCGACGGGCGCGCTGGGCGGTCTGTTCGGCTGGCTGGTCAACGCCGGGCTCTCGGCCGTGGTCGGTCTGGTGCTCGGCTCGATCGTCGCGGTCGGCGTCCACCTGTTGCAAAAACTGGGCGTGCTCAAGTCGGTCAGCGCCTGACGGGGCGCCTCAACGAAGGGGAGAGAGATGGGTGCGAACATCGTTCATCGCCTAGGTGGGCTGCTGTGCCTCGCGATCGCCTCGGGCTTCGGCTGGTTCCTGATCTGGCAGCCGCTGCAACAGGCACAAGCGCACGTGCCCACGGTCGAATACAGTCTCAAAGCCTTCGTGCTCGTGCCCTTCGCCGCGGTATTCGGTCTGTTCTTTGTGCTTTTCGGAAACTCGGTGCCCTACCGCAACGTCGAGAAGCAGAACCTGACCCTGGCGGGTTGGATTCTGTTCGCGATCGCTGCGGGCGTGAGCGGCCTGGCCTTCTGGTACTTCAAGGCGCGGTTCGCCGAACTCGGCTATACGGACGGCGTCTGACGCCTACTTGAGGTTCTCCTGGAAGAACCGGACGATGACATCGTAGGCATCGCGCGCTTCGGGCAGGTTCGACTGGTAGATGTAGCAGTGGCCCATGCCCTCGCCGACGATCAAGGTCGAGCGCACCTTGGCCTTGAGCAGTTGGCTATTGGTGTAGATTGCCGGGGTCATGTCCATCGACCGACCGCCGGTGATCAGCAAGGTCGGCGGGAACTTGGCGAGCACGTCGGGATGCAGCGCCGGCGAGATCACGGGATCGCGCATGTCCGCGCTGCCGAAATAGCCGCGGGTGATGTCCATCGGCTGCGCCGGCGGTAACGGCGGGGCGGGGAAAGAGCCGTCGGTATAGCCCGTGACATAGGCCGAATCGCCGGCGCCGAAGCGCACCGCGCCCGCGCCGAAAATGCCGACCGCGGCGAACTGCGGCAGGCCGTGCTGCGGCATCCAGGCGGCTGCCTGGGCCGTCAGCGCGCCACCGGCCGAGCACCCATAGAGCCCGATGTGCTGTGGCTTGTAGGTCTTGAGCAGTTCGCGATAGACCTTCTCGACGTCTTCGACCGCGGCAGGATGCCTGGCCTCGGGCGCCATGCGGTAGTTGACCGTCACGACCTTCCAGGCACCGAGCGACGAGATCGGGATCGATTCGAGCATGGCGCAGGCGTCGGCACACATGGTGAAGCCGCCTCCGTGGACGTTGATCAGCACGCGCTCACGATCGAACGGCTTGTCCTTGGGGGTGACCACGCGCGTCGGCACGCCGGCGATCGTCTGGTCGGCCACGTCGACCGGATAGCGCTGGCGCATCGCGCTCACCCCGCGGCCCATCATCGCCTCGACCCCGGCGCGCGCCTTGGTGATGTCGAGCTCGGGCCCAATCGGCGGCGGTGGCATCTGCGCGCGCATCTTCTGCAGCGCCAAGGCCTCGGGGCTGAGGAAAGGCGAGGGGGGCAGCTTGAAGGCAGGGACATTGACCGTGCCGTCCGCGTCGAAGGTAGGGCGTGCCGCCACCGGCGGCTTTGCCTCATCGGCGGCGGCCGCACCGGTCAGCGCGAGCGCTGAGGTCAGCGCCAGAATCGCATGGCGTGTCTTCATGATCCCCTCCTGTTTTTATCTTCGCCGCGGAGGCTCGCATCGGTGGTTTACAGAGTCAAGTCACATGACTTAAAATGGCCGCGATGGCAAAGAATGAACGCAGCGCGGCCGCGGCAGAGCGGCTGGTCGAGACCGCCGAAAGGCTGATCGGAGATCTGGGGCTCGATCGCGCCTCGGCGCGCGAGATCAGCCGCGCGGCCGGGCAGAAGAACAACTATGCGGTGCAATACCATTTCGGCGACTATGCGGGCCTGATCCAGGCGATCCGCGCGAGGCGGCTGCCCGAGCTCGAACGGCACCGCGCCGAGATGCTGGCGCAGGTGCGCGCGCAAGGCCGCGAGCGCGACGTTCGCGCGCTGACCGAGGTGCTCTACCGGCCGCTGATCGATCTGCGCAGTGCCGACGGCGAGCGCCGCTTCGCGCGGTTCGTGCTGGCCATGCTGAGTTCGTCCCATGTCGAACGGTTCGGGGCAGGGCTGGTCGAGGCGATGCCCGTGGGCTCCGAGGTGATCGGGCTCTTCCAGGCGCTGTGGCCGGACTGGCCGATGTCGCTGATCCACGAGCGCCAGCGGCTGATCGCGATCCTGGTCCTGACCAGCGTGTTCAACCGACGCCCGCCTTACGACGCTCCGGCGAACGATGCGGCGGCAATCGAAAACGCGCTGGCCATGGCTGCGGCAGCCTTCGCGGCGCCGGTAGGACCCGCGCTGGCGAATGCGCTAGGCTAGCCGCGCGAGCAGGTCCTTGGCGAAGACCGTCAAAGTGTCATCGCGCGCGCCCATCACGACGATCCGGTCGCCGGGCCGGGCGATCGCGACGATGCGATCCGCGCAGGCCTCGCGTTCGGGCACGTATTCGGCCTGAGAACCATTGGGCCCGCCGGCCTCGCGGATCAGCCGGACGATGCGCTCGCTGCCCTCGCTGCGATCGACCGTGCCGCCGAAGTAGACCGGGTCGCAGAGGATCGTCAGGTCCTCGTGGCCTAGCTTGCGCGCGAAGACGCCCGCGAGTTCGTGCCCCATCTGGCGCAGCGGGCCGTAGCCGTGCGGCTGGAAGAAGGCGATGATCCGGCCCGGATGCGCCTTGAGCGTGTTCAAGGTGGCCGAGACCTTGTCGGGGTTGTGGCCGAAGTCGTCGATCACGGTCACGCCCGCGGGCGAGGTGCCGACGATGTCGAAGCGCCGCGCGAGGCCGACGAAGGAGCCGAGCGCGGCGACCGCCTGGGCCACCGGCACGCCCGCGGCGTTGGCGGCGGCCAGCGCGGCGAGCGCGTTGAACAGGTTGTGGCGGCCGGGCACCTTGAGCGCCAGCGCGTGGGCCGAACCGTCGCGACGGTCGAGCAAGGTTGCGGTCAGGCTGGTCGGGCCTTCGACCACGCTGCCCGGCTCGACGCCGATCTGCGCGTCGGTGCTATCGATGCCGAAGGTGACGAGCGCCTTGGCGCGGTGGGCGAGGGCGGCGGTTTCGGCGTCGTCGAGATTGATCGCGGCGACATCGGCGCGCGCGAGGAAATCGCCGAACAGTTCGCGCAATTCCTCGAGGCTCTTGTGGTCGAGGCTGACATTGCCGAGCACCGCGACCTTGGGCCGATAGAGCGCGATCGAGCCGTCGCTCTCATCGACCTCGGAGACGAAGACTTGGCCCTGCCCGACCCGTGCGCTCGCGAAAGGCGCGTCGGGGCGCACGAAGTTCTTCATCACCGCGCCGTTCATGATCGTCGGGTCGCGGCCCGTCTCGGTCAGGATCCAGCCGGCCATGCCGGTGACGGTCGACTTGCCGCTGGTGCCACCGATCGCGATTCCCGTGTCGGCGGCGTTGAACAGCGTCGCGAGCAGTTCGGCCCGGCTCATCCGTGGGCAGCCGAGCGCTCGGGCGCGCACGACTTCGGGCACGGTGTCCTCGACCGCGGCCGAGGCGACCAGCGTTTGCCCGGCCGAGACGATGCCGCTGCCGTCCTGCGGATTCAGCGTGAAGCCCAGGCTCTCGAGCCAGGCGAACTTCTCGGGCGTGCGCCCCTGGTCGCGGCTGCGGTCGGATCCCGCGACCTCGGCGCCCTGGCCGCGCAGGATCAGCGCAAGCGGCAGCATGCCCGAGCCGCCGATGCCGCAGAAGAACCAAGGGTGCGAGGTGAGGTCTGTCATGTCCGCGTGGGTATGCGGGGGCGGCGGACAAGAAAAGAGGTTTTGCGCGGAGGCGCGGCGGCGCGGAGGGTGGGAAAGATGGGAGCGGCCCTGGGAACCAGCGGGCTAGCCGTTTTCGATCCGTAGGGCCTGCGGCGTGTCTGGCGGCTTCTCGTTATCGTTCTCTCTCCGCGCCTCCGCGCCAACCCTCTTTCCTTCTTCCGCGGTAGATCCAATCAACCCTACCCCTCGCGAGACAACCCGATTACACCCCCCCGATGCCCCGCGTCGCCATATGCGCTCCCTCGACCCCGATGACCCGCGCCGATGCGGCGATCGTTGCCGCGCTGGCCGAGGCCGAGTTTCCCGCGGTCGAGCTCCACTTCCACCCGCAGTGCTTCGAATCCGAAGGCCACTTCGCCGGCTCTGACGAGGTCCGGCTGGCCGCCTTTCTCGAGTGCGCGAACGACCCGGCCTTCGACGCGGTCTGGTTCGCCCGCGGCGGCTATGGCGCCTGCCGCATCGCCGAAGAGGCCGTCGCCAAGCTCGACCACGCCGCGCAAGACAAGCAATACCTCGGCTATTCCGATGCCGGCTATCTGCTCGGCGCGCTCTATCGCGAGAAGATCGGTCGGCCGGTTCACGCACCGATGCCCAACGACATTCGCCGCGTCGGCGGCGAGGCGGCGGTGCGTCGCGCGCTCGGCTATCTCAACGGCGCGCGGGAGGGACTCGAACCCTCGCTCGATCGCCACCCCACGGTGGCCTTCAACCTGATCACCCTGGCCATGCTCTGCGGCACGCGGCTGATGCCCAGGCTCGCCAATCACGTGGTTCTGGTCGAGGAGGTCAGCGAGCATCTCTATGCGATCGACCGGCTGTTCTTCCACCTGACCGCGCACCTCGGCGGCATCGCCGGCCTTCGGCTCGGCCGGGTCAGCGACGTGCCGGAGAACGACCGCCCTTTCGGCAGCGATGCCGAGGCGATCGCGCGCGACTGGTGTGCCCGTCATGCGATTGCCTATCTCGGCGACGCCGACATCGGCCATGACGCTGATAACAAGATTGTACCGTTCGGGCTTGCGGGACGCGAACAAGGGCAATAGTCCGCCGCGCCACGAATCGCGGTGTTTCGCGGTTCTGTCACACTCTAGGAGAGGCCTGCCATGCGCGCCTTCGTATTTCCCGGTCAGGGCAGCCAGAAAGTCGGCATGGGCGCCGAACTCGCCGAAGCCAGCGCCGCCGCGCGCGAGGTCTTCGAAGAGGTCGACGACGCGCTCGGCCAGAAGCTGTTCGCGATCATGCGCGAAGGCCCCGAGGACCAACTGACGCTGACCGAGAACGCCCAGCCGGCGATCATGGCCAATGCCATCGCGGTGTTGCGCGTGCTGGAAAAGGAGGGCGGCCTCGACCTCGCCGCCAAGGCCGATTTCGTCGCCGGCCACAGCCTCGGCGAATATACCGCGCTCTGCGCCGCGGGCGCCTTCAGCCTGGCCGACACGGCGCGACTGCTCAAGCTGCGCGGCCAGGCGATGCAGGCGGCCGTGCCCGTCGGCGTGGGCGCCATGGCGGCCCTGCTCGGCGCCGACATCGACAAGGCCCAGGCGCTCGCCGATGCCGCTGCAGAGGGCGAAGTCTGCACCGTCGCCAACGACAACGATCCGGGCCAGGTCGTGCTCTCGGGCCACAAGGGCGCGATCGAGCGCGCCATCGCGCTGGTCAAGGAACACGGCATCAAGCGCGGCATGGCGCTGCCCGTCTCGGCCCCGTTCCACTGCCCGCTGATGCAGCCCGCCGCCGACGCCATGGCCGAGGCGCTCGCCAAGACCCCGCCGGGCACGCTGCGCCTGCCGCTCTTCGCCAACGTCACCGCCGCCATCGTCACCGACCCCGCCGAGGTGCGCCGGCTCCTGGTCGAACAGGTCACCGGCCGCGTCCGCTGGCGCGAAAGCGCGATCGCCATGCAGGCCGCCGGCGTCGAGCGCTTCGTCGAACTCGGCGGCAAGGTCCTTTCGCCCATGATCTCGCGCACGGTGCAGGACGTGACGGTGACGAGCGTTGTGACTATGGCCGACATCGAAGCGCTGGCTAAGGACCTTTAAGGATGGAAAACCGCATGTTCGACCTCCACGGCATGACCGCCCTCGTCACCGGCGCCAGCGGCGGCATCGGTTCCGCGATTGCCCGCGCGCTCGCCAAGCAGGGAGCGCGGCTCGCCGTTTCGGGGTCGAACGCGACCAAGCTGCGCGCCTTCCGCGACGAACTCGACGAGCATACCCCGCAGCATCTGCAGGAAGTCGATCACGTCGCCATCACGTGCGACCTGTCGAACCCCGAGGATGTCGAGAAGCTCATCCCGGCCGCGCTCGATTCGCTCGGCAAGATCGACATCCTGGTCAACAACGCGGGCATCACGCGCGACAATCTGGCCATGCGGATGAAGGACGAGGAGTGGGACGCGGTGATCCGCATCAACCTCGAGGCCGCGTTCCGCCTGATGCGCGCCGCGACCAAGCCGATGATGAAGGCGCGCTTCGGCCGCATCATCACGATCACTTCGGTGGTCGGCGCGACGGGCAATCCCGGCCAGATGAACTACGCGGCCGCCAAAGGCGGTCTCACCGCCATGTCGAAGAGCCTCGCGCAGGAGATCGCCAGCCGCGGCGTGACCGTGAACTGCGTCGCCCCGGGCTTCATCCGCACGGCGATGACCGACGTTCTTCCCGACGCGCAGAAGGATGCGCTCAACGGCCGCATCCCGATGGGCCGCATGGGCGAGGGCGACGAGATCGGCGCCGCCGTGGCCTATCTCGCGAGCCGCGAGGCCGGTTACATCACCGGCCAGACGCTGCACGTGAACGGCGGCATGGCGATGTTCAGCTAAACGATTGGCAGAATCGGCAATTATCCCCAGAATCACGCCATCCAGTCGCCTTCGCGCTTGCCGCATTCGGGGCTGGCGCTAAGGAATATGGTCCGAATTCATCGTCGGCTGCCGACTCCGGCCGCCGGTCGAAGGGGGACATGAGACCGTCATGAAGGCCACTATCGAACGCGCGACACTGCTGCGCTGTCTGTCCCACGTGCAGTCGGTGGTCGAACGCCGCAACACGATCCCGATCCTGTCGAACGTGCTGATCGAGGCCGCACCGGGCGGCACGCTGCGACTGATGGCGACCGACCTCGACCTCCAGGTGGTCGAGACGATGGGTGCGGTCTCGGTCGATGCGCCGGGCGCGATCACCGTGTCGGCGCACCTGCTGTTCGACATCGCGCGCAAGCTGCCCGACGGCAGCCAGGTCAGCCTCGAGACCGCGGACAACCGCATGACGGTCAAGGCCGGGCGCAGCCGTTTCTCGCTGCCGACCCTGCCGCGCGACGACTTCCCGGTGATCGTCGAGGGCGAACTGCCCACCACTTTCGAGATGCCGGCCAAGACCCTGGCCGAGCTGATCGACCGCACGCGCTTCGCGATCTCGACCGAAGAGACGCGCTACTATCTCAACGGCATCTTCATCCACGTCTCGGACGACGAGCTCAAGGCCGCGGCGACCGACGGCCACCGCCTCGCGCGCTTCACCCTGCCCAAGCCGGACGGCGCCGACGGCATGCCCGACGTGATCGTGCCGCGTAAGTGCGTGGCCGAACTGCGCAAGCTGCTCGAGGAAGCGCTCGACACCAATGTCCAGGTCGACCTGTCGGCCTCGAAGGTGCGCTTCACCCTGGGCGGCGAGAACGGTGTGGTGCTGACCAGCAAACTGATCGACGGCACCTTCCCCGATTACACGCGCGTCATCCCGACCGGGAACGACAAGCTGCTGCGGCTCGATCCCAAGAGTTTCTACGAAGGCGTCGATCGCGTCGCGACGATCGCCACCGAGAAGACCCGCGCGGTCAAGATGGCGCTCGACAACGACCGCGTGACCCTGTCGGTGACGTCGCCCGACAACGGCACCGCTGCCGAGGAACTGCCCGCCGACTACGCCGCGGCGGGTTTCGAGATCGGCTTTAACGCCGGCTATCTCAAGGATATCCTGGGGCAGATCGACGGCGATACGGTCGAACTGCATCTCGCCGATGCCGGCGCGCCGACGCTGATCCGTCAGAACGACAAGAGCCCCGCGCTCTATGTTCTGATGCCAATGCGGGTCTGAGCGCTCCTTTTCAGGGCCTCGGAATCGAATTTTTCCACGCGACTCGATCATCGCCCCGCAAGATGTCTTGCGGGGCGTTTTGCGTCGTGCGACAGCCCGATCGCTCTCAACGGCGAAGCGAGCACGCTTCCTGAACCTCAGGCAACGAGTTGTTAATCCTGCAGAAAGACGGGATGGGCGGAGCTTTTTGGAGGGGCGGGCCGACCCGCGCATGGCTGCATCGCCTCGATTTATCTCTAGCTTGAAGGGGCTTCATAAGGAGAGTCCCCAATGCGAAAGATCATGATCGCTTCGATTGCTGCCCTCAGTCTTACGGCAGTGCCCGCATTTGCTCAGGCAGCGGGCTCGGCGGCAAGTCCCAGCGATCCGGCCGCTACCACGGCCGACCCCAGCGCGCAGTCGACCACGGCTGATCCGAGTGCTTCGAGCACGAGCGACACCAGCGCGAACAAGGACCGCAAGAGCCGCCGTAACCGCGATTCCGCAGCCAGCCCGAACGCAGCGGCACCCGACAGCTCGAGCGGCAGCGACAGCACGGCCGGTGCTCCGCCGGCAGCCTCGCCGCCGAGCGACCCGGCAGCACCAAGCAGCCCCTCGGCTGCTGCGCCGACCCAATAAATTTCAGGTCGCTGATGGAAAAGGGCGGGCGAAAGTCCGCCCTTCTCTATGCGCGTGACAATCCGCTCAGGACTTGGCGGCGTCGATCATGTCCTGGACCGCGACGAACTTCTCCCGCGGGGAGCCGTCACGTGCCCGTGCCTCCTCCGCTTCGTCGATCTTGTGCCAGTCGTCGAAGGTCACCACGGCCAGTGCGCGTTCGCTCGCGAGCCGGTCGAAGCCTTCCCCGCCGGCTTTCCTGCCACCGTCGCCGACGTCCTCTGCGATCTTCTCGATGACTGCGAAGCCGTCGGGGCGGTTGGTGCCGATCGTGCCCGTCGGCCCACGGCGTGCCCAGCCGACGCAGTAGAGGCCGGGACGGATGCGGCCTTCCTCATTGGCGAAGCGGCCGTTCTTCTCGTCGAAAGGCACGTCGGGGATCGGCGATGTCTGATAGCCGATGCAGATCACCACGAGTTCGGCGGGCACGGTATAGATCTCGCCGGTACCGATCGCCTTCCCGCCCTCGAGCCTCGTACGCTCGATCTCGACGCCGGTGGCCTTGCCGTCGGCCCCGAGGATGGCTCTTGGCGCGGCGAAGAAGTCGAACGCGACGTCGATCGTCTTCCCCTCGCGGTCCGCATCGGGGATTTCGGTGAAGCCGCGCAGCAGCGTCACCGACTTGCGCTGGCCGGGATCGAGCGCCGCATCGTCGGCAACTGGTGGCAGGTCGGCGGGATCGACATGAGGGTTGGCTCGCTCGAGATGGCCGAGCTCGCCGAGCTCCTTGGGGGTCATCGCGATCTGGTGCGGGCCGCGCCGGCCGAGCACGGTGATCTTGCGCACCTGCGAATGGTCGAGCTGGTCGAGCGCGTGGTTGACGATGTCGCTGCCGTGGAATTCGGCGCGGGTCTTGGCGAGGATACGCACGACGTCGAGCGCGACGTTGCCATTGCCGATCACCACCGCATGCTGACCCGAAACGTCGGGATCGAGCGCTGCGAACTGCGGATGGCCGTTGTACCAGCCGACGAAGGCGGCGCTGCCGTGGACGCCGCGTAGGTCCTCGCCGGCGATGCCCGTCTTCTTGTCGTGCGGCGCGCCGGTGGCGAGCACGACCGCGTCGTAGAGATCCTGGAGCTCGGGAATCGTCACGTCGCGGCCGACCATGACGTTGCCGACGAAACGGACGTTGTCCGACAGCGAAGTCGTCTCGTAGCGGCGCGACACGCCCTTGATCGACTGGTGGTCGGGTGCGACGCCGAAGCGGATCAGGCCGAAGGGTACGGGTAGCGAATCGAAGATGTCGACGCGAACCTCGTCGCCCCACTGCTTCTGCGCCGCTTCTGCGGTGTAATAGCCCGCGGGCCCCGAGCCGATGATCGCAATGTGCCGCACCGAGCCATCTCCCAATTTCCGTTCGTCAGGTCCGGTTTCTGCCGGTTGGCCTGAGCTTGCAGCACTTATCTGCGCGAGGGAAGGGTGGATGAGGGCCTCGACGTCCCGTGGGGAATTCGAATCGCGGTTAGCCGTTCCTCAACCATTGCCTCCGTAGAACGGGGGCTCGCTGATACGGGATCATTTGTCTTGGCTGCATTGGGAAAACTCGGCCTGTCCAGGCTGCGCAGTGGCGCGGGCGCCGGCGATGGTCGTGCGGGCCGAAGTGATCAGCAGGCCCTGCAAATCCTGCGCGACTACGAACAGTCGGGGCTTGGCTGGTTCTGGTCTACCGACGCGGGCGGCAAGATCGACTACATTTCCGCTTCCGTCGCCCAGCGCCTCGGCAAGGGCAGCGAGGAACTCATCGGTCAGCCGTTCTCCGGGCTGTTCCGGCTCGAAACCGGCAAGACCGATCTCGTCGAGCGCTCGCTCCCGGTGCTGCTCGGCAAGCGCAAGACATTCGTCGATTTCTCGGCGCCTGCCGCATCGAACGGCGATGAGCTCTGGTGGTCGATCTCGGGTCGGCCACACCATGATGCGGCGGGCAACTTCATCGGCTTTCGCGGCAACGGCGCGGATGTGACCGAGCGTCGCCGCAGCCAGCACGATGCCGAGAAGCTGGCGATGTACGATTCGCTCACCGGGCTGTCGAACCGCCTGCGCATGTCGAACCAGCTCGAGAACACGCTGGCCGCGTTCAAGCAGGCCAAGCGCTCCTGCGCGGTGATGATGCTCGATCTCGACCGCTTCAAGCAGGTCAACGACACGCTGGGCCATCCGGCCGGCGACGAGCTGCTCAAGCAGGTCGGCGAGCGGCTCGGCCGCGTCGTGGAATACGGCTGCGAGCTCGGCCGCCTCGGCGGCGACGAGTTCGAGGTGATCCTGCCCGACATGGACGATCGCGGCCGGCTGGGCGAAATCGCCAAGAAGATCATCGACATCGTTTCGCAGCCCTATTCGCTCGAAGGCGCGCGCTGCGTCATCGGCGTGTCGGTGGGCATCGCCATCGCGCCTTACGACGGCGTGACCAGCGAAGAGCTGATCCGCAACGTCGACCTTGCGCTCTATGCCGCCAAGGGCGGCGGGCGCGGCCAGTTCCGCTTCTATTCGACCGACCTCCACAACGAAGCCGAGACCCGCCGCCGGATCGAGGAAGACCTGCGCGACGCGCTGGTCGAGAACCAGATCCACCTCGCCTATCAGCCGCTGGTCGACGCGAAGACCAATGCCGTCGTGGCGATGGAGGCGGTGATGCGCTGGACGCATCCCGAGCTCGGTCCGATCAGCCCGGCGCTGTTCATTCCCGTTGCCGAGGAAAGCAACCAGATCGGCCAGCTCGGCGAATGGGCCTTGCGTCGCGCCTGCGCGGAAGCCGCGCAGTGGCCGGGCAACGTCAAGGTCTCGGTCAATGTCTCGCCCGCGCAGTTCGCCAACGTCAACCTGCCGGTGCTCGTCACCCAGGCGCTGGCCAATTCGGGCTTGGCGCCCGAGCTGCTCGAGCTCGAGCTGACCGAATCGATCTTCCTCAACGACCGCGATGCGACCGATGACATGTTCGCCGCGCTCAAGGCGATCGGGGTGCGGCTGGCGCTCGACGATTTCGGCACCGGCTATTCGTCGCTCGGCTACCTGCGCAAGGCGCCGTTCGACAAGATCAAGATCGACCAGAGCTTCATCCGCGGCGTCACCGAGCCCGGTTGCCGCAACGTCGCGATCATCAAGGCGATCGTCAGCCTGGCCGAAGCGCTCGACATGGACACGACCGCCGAAGGCATCGAGGCGCACGACGAACTCGACCTGATGCGCGAGCTCAAGGTCGGCCAGATCCAGGGCTACATCTATTCAAAGCCGATTCCGGGTGAGGACGTGCTCGCGGCGATGGGCAGCGGCGAGTGGATCATCAGGCCCGAAGGGCCGAGCAACGCGCGTTCGGACCGCAAGACCGTGTTCCGCAAGATCGGCCTGATCCACGAGGATCACCGCTACGAAGCGACGATGCGCAACATGTCGAATTCGGGCTGCATGATCGAAGGCCTGCTCGAAGTGCCCGTCGGCACGCTGTTCGTCGTCGACTTCGGCGAAGGCCAGCTCGCGGTGGCGACCGTGCGGCGTTCACGGGGGACCATGCAAGGTCTCGAATTCGAGCAGACTCTGGTCGACGACGGCGCCGGCGGCCTCGTCACGCGCAACCGCATCTCGCCCTACATGCTGGCGACCGCGGGCATGCCGCTCAGCGCGCTGCCGCCCGGACAATACCCGCTCGGCCCGCAGACTGCTTCGGGCAGCTTCACGATGCCGCGTTTCGCCAATGTCAACGAGTCCGCGCGCCGTACCTTGGCGCGCGAAGCCTCGTAAGCCGGCTCAATCCAGGCTGAAGTGCTGCATCGATCCGCCGCCGCCGAACCAGGGGCTGGCGATCTCGATGAACTTGGCGAAGCCGGGGCTCGACTTGGAGGCCGCGTGGGCTTCGGCCGAATCCCATTCGACGAGGAAGGCGACGGTGCCGGGATTCTCGACGCCGGGCAGGACCTTGACCGAGCGGCAACCGGGAGCGGAGAGGAGTGCGTCGCTGCCGCCGCCGTTGCGCATGGCATTGATGAGGCCGGCCGCATCGCCGTCCTTGGCCTGTAGCGTCGCGATTTCGAGATCCATGAACTTCCTCTCCTGAACAGGTGTTCAGCGCTTTATGCCCGGCGCCACGGGCCAGTGCAAGATCGAACGCCAGGATCAGACCTCCGGCAGGTCCGCTCCCGCCTTCATCGCGCCCATGCCGTGCGCGCGCATGGCGATGCCGGTAAGCAGGCTCTCGGCGATCATCCGCGCGCGCGTGCCGACCAGCCGCGTCGCCGCCGGATGCGTCTCGAGATCGCGCAAGGTCGCGTAGAACAGATCGAGCCAGCGCGCGAAGTGGTGTGTCTCGAGCTCGGGCATGGCGAGGTGCTTGGCCATCGGATTGCCCGAGAACTCGCCGCTGTTGTGCAGCACCGAGCGCCAGAAGCTCTTCATCCGGTCGAGGTGGGGCGGCCAGTCGGCGATCCGCTCGGCGAAGATCGGGCCGAGCAGGTCGTCGGCGCGGATGCGGTCATAGAACGTGTCGACCAATCGCGAGACATAGTCGGCGTCGATGCCGATCGCTTCGGCCTCGGCGCGCTTGCGCTCACGCGCGGCAGCGGCGTGGGCCTGGATTTCGGCGGGTGTCGGGTTCGGGTTCTCGTGATGCGAATGGCGGGCCATGCCGCCGATATAGGGTTGGGACGCTAGATGTCGAAACCCGGACATTCCCTTATCGCCTTGCGCAACATGGCCGGCCAGAACTGCGTCTCGGCGAAAGCCTCGACCCAGTCACCGCTCATCATTGCGCCCTGCCTGGCGATGACCGCCTCGTTGGGAAGCTGCAACTCGCGGCCCATCGACAGGGTGCGTACCTGCGCGGAGCAGGCCCATTCGAGCATGTAGAGTCGGGTGAAAGCCGCACCGATCGAGCGGCCCAGAGTCAGGGTGCCGTGATTGCGCAGGATCATCAGGTGCTTGTCGCCGATGTCCGCCGCAAGTCGGGCGCGCTCGTCCTGCGCCGATGCGACGCCCTCGAACTCGTGATAGGCGATGTCGTGCCAGACGTTGAGCGCGTTCTGGCTCAGCGGCAGCAGGCCCTCGGCGAGCGCCGAGACCGCGACCCCGTCGCGCGTGTGCAGGTGCATGACGCTGTTCGCATCGGTCCGCGCGCCGAGCAGGCCCGCGTGGATGTTGAACCCCGCCGGATTGAGCGGATGCTCGCAGGGCTCGACGAGATTGCCGTCGAGGTCGAGCCGCATCAGGCTCGACGCGGTGATCTCGTCGAACATCAGCCCGAAGGGGTTGAGCAGGAACGAGCCGTCGGGGAGCCGTACCGACAGGTGGGTGGCGACGTGATCGTCCCAGCCGAACAGCGCGACCAGGCGATAGGCGGCGGCCAGTTCGCAGCGCATGCGCCAGACGTGGTCGCCACTCGGCTTGTCGCCAGCGGCAATGGCATCGTTCCGGGCTGCCGTGGCCATGTTCCTCTCCTATAAGCCGTGCCGGGTTTGGGGCCGCGCCTATTGCCGATGGGCCTGCATGAACTGCCGTGCAGTTTGGCACGCCGCATGGAAGACGCCAAGCGCGCGCACGATTTGGGAGGAAGGATAGTCCATGGCTGAAGGCACCGTCACGCTGGATACGAGCGACGTCGACAAGTGGATCGGCAAGCCGATCGTCTTCGCCGAGATGTGGGATCCCTGCAACGCCACCGACATCCGCCGCTGGGTCCAGGCGATGGACTATGCCAACCCGCTGCACTGGGACCAGACCTTCGCGGCAAACTCGCGGTTTGGTGGCATCGTCGCGCCCCAGAGCTTCACCGTCGCGATGGACTACGGCCACGGCTGCCACCCCTCGTGCGTCGGCAAGATTCCCGGCAGCCACCTGATCTTCGCGGGTGAGGAATGGTGGTTCTACGGCAACCCGATCCGTCCGGGCGACAAGCTCACGCAGGAGCGCAGCTTCGCCGGCTACAAGGTCAGCGACACGGCCTTTGCCGGCCCGACGATGTTCGCCGACGGCGACACGGTCCACCGCAACCAGCACGGCGCGCTCGTCGCCAAGGAGCGCGCGACCTCGATCCGCTATCTGGTGGAAGAGGCGGCCAAGCGTAAGGTCTACGACAAAGGCAACGTGCCGCCCAAGCTCTGGACGCGCAGCGAGCTCGAGGAGGTCGAGCGCGTGCGCCTGGCCTGGATCAAGTCGAACCGCGACGGCGTCTCGCCGCGCTATGCCGACGTCAAGGTCGGCGACAAGTTGCCGCGCCGCGTGATCGGTCCGCACAGCCGGGTGACCTTCGCGCTCGAATGCCGCGCGCATCGCCAGAACATCTGGGGCACCTGGCGCTGGAACGTGCCCGAGGGCGTGCACGATCCGGCCAAGGAAGACGCCGGCTTCTCCTCGGACATGACCTATGACCACGAGGCGCGGAAGATCGACCCGCGCGAGGGCGACGGCCTCCACGCCGGTCCCTCGTCGGGTCACATCAACGCCGACAAGGGCGAGAAGGTCGGCATGGGCGGCGTCTACGGCTACGGCTCGTCGATGAACGCCTGGCACCTCGACACGGTCGCCTACTGGGCCGGCCACGAAGGCTACATCTGGCACTCGGTCACCCAGTTCCGCAGCCCCGCCTTCGAGGGCGACGTGACCTATGTCGATGGCGAGGTGATCGAGAAGATCGACCGTTCGCCCTATGGCGGGCCGGTGGTCAAGGTGCAGACCAAGATGACCACGCAGAACGGCGACACGATCCTCAAGGGCACGGCCGAGGTCAGCCTGCCGGTGTGACAAGGTCCCCCTCCCGCAAGCGGGAAGGGGGCAGGGAGAAGAAGATGCCCGATCGCGAGGACATCATCGAGCGGATCAACCTCTATGGCCTCGCCATGGACACCCAACGCTGGGACCTGTTCGACCAGATTTTCACCGAGGACGTCGACGCCGACTACGGCGCCACCTCTCACTGGACCGACCGCGCGCGGTTCAAGGCGGACTTCGGCGCGTTCCACGAGCTGTTCGACGCCACCCAGCACGCCATGACCAATCATCTGGTCAAGGTCGCTGGCGATCGCGCAAGCTCGCATACCTACGGCGCCTGGCGACTGATCCGCCACGCCGCGGGCGATCCGCCGGTCTGGGACGGCACCGGCTATTACGACGACGCGTGGCGGCGCACGGCGGAGGGCTGGCGCATTGCCAAGCGCGTCTGCCGCGTCGTCTACTGGACGGGCAATCCACGCGTGCAGACGCCGATGGAGGAGATCGAGTTCCAGCTTGACCTCGTCTCGTTGCGCGACGAGGGGCGCGCAGGACGCCTGAACTTCCTCAAGGCGATCAGCTAGGGCGGACTCCCATGGCCAAGATGCGCGACGCGATCCGGATGAACGAGGCCGGGATCGCCGCCCTGGTCGATGAATGCAAGAGCCTGCAGGTGGCAACGCTCGATCCCGATGGCGCGCCGCATCTGACCACCGTCTGGTTCGCGCGCGAGGGTGCCGCATGGCTGTTCGAGACCTACGGCAAGTCGCAGAAGGTGGTGAACCTGCGCCGCGATCCGCGGGTGGCGCTGTTGATCGAGCAGGGCAGTGAATACAGCGAGTTGCGTGGTGTTTCGATCAAGGGACATGCGGAGGTCATAGATGGCGGCGCGGAACTGCTGCGGTTGATGAAGCTGCTCGTCGCGCGCAATCACAAGGGTCTCGACGACAACGAGGTCGCGGTGATCGCGGAGTCGATGGCCGAAAAGCGCGTTGTCGTCGCGGTCACGCCCGATAGGGTGATGAGCTGGGATCACCGCAAGCTGGGGCTGGGCTAGCGCCCCGTCCACGCTGGCTTGCGTTTCTCGGCAAAGGCCTTGGGTCCCTCGACCGCATCCTCCGAAGCGCGCCAGCGGCGGAACGACGGATGTTCGGTCTGCCCTTCCAGGGCATCGGCCAGGCTGGGCTGATCGAGGCCCCACAGGGCCAGCTCCTTGCTCAGCCGCACCGCCAGCGGCGCATTGGCGACGATCGCCGCGCAGATCTCGGCGACCTTCGCGTCGAGATGTTCGGGCGTGGTCAGTTCGCTGACGAAACCCATGGCCTTGCCTTCTGCCGCAGCGATGTTGCGGCCGGTCAGCAGCGGCCCCATCGCCTGCTTGAGACCGACCTGGCGGACCAGCCGGTGAACACCGCCGCCGATCGCGATCAGGCCGACCTTGGGCTCGGGCAGGCCGAACACCGCCTTGTCCGAAGCGACGATCATGTCGCAGGCGAGCGCCAGCTCGAAGCCGCCGCCGAGGCAGATCCCGTTCACCGCGGCGATCACCGGCTTGGTCAGGTCATAACGCTGGGCGAGGCCGGCATAGCCGGTCTGGGGGTAGGGCGCGCCGCCCTCGGCCTGGAACGCGGCAAGGTCGCTGCCCGCGCAGAAGGCCCGCTCGCCGGCGCCGCGCACGACGCAGACGTGAAGCGCGTCGTCGGCTGCGAAGCGATCGAAGGCGGCTTCGAGCTCTCCGTGCATCTCGGGCAGCAGCGCATTGAGCTTGTCGGGTCGGTTGAGCGTGATCGTGAATACGCCGCCATCGGCTTCGGTGAGGATCAGGTCGCTGGCCAAGTTTCGTCTCCCCGGTCGGTTTGTGCGCTATCGAGCAAAACCACCCTCTCGACAACGTCGGGTCTTGCCTGACACAGTGCGCCGACAAGGCCCGGAATGCGGCTGGACAGGTGGGGATGCCGCATGGGTTATCTGGGTGAATTGCGCGAAAACGCGAAGCCATTGCTGGCGGCCAGCCTTGGCTGCGGCACCAGCCTGCCGCTGTTCGCCTATACCAGCAGCGTCTTCGCGCCGCACCTGATCAAGGAGTTCGGCTGGAGCCGCGCGCAGTTCGCGCTGATCGGGCTGACCATGCTGACCACGGTCTTCATCCTGCCATTCGTCGGCCGCTTCACCGACAAGCTCGGCGTCTGGCGCGTGGCGCTGCTCGGCACCGTGCTCGTGCCGCTGTGCTTCGTCGGCTATGCGCTGCAATGGGGCAATTTCTACTACTTCGCGCTCTGCTCCACCTTGGTGATGGCCGTGGGCAGCATGACCGGGCCGCTCGTCTATTCGCGCCTCGTCGCCGAGAATTTCGAGAAGGCGCAAGGGCTCGCGCTGACGATCATCAACTGTACGCCGGCGGTCCACGCGGTGGGCTGCGTGCCGCTGCTCAACTGGGTGATCGAACACTACGGCTGGCGCGAGGCCTATCTCGGCATGGGCCTGGTCGCGGGGCTGGGCGGGGCCGTGGCGCTGAGCCTGATCAAGCCACCGAAGGGCGCTAGGACTGCCGCGCTGCGTCCCGCTCACTCGGAAGCGCCCGATGCGGAGGCTCCGCGATCGGCGCGCGAGGACTATCGCGTGATCACGCGAAGCGGGACCTTCTGGATCATCGTCGCGGGCATGTTCCTGTGCCTGCTCTACACGCCGCTCCACGCCTCGCAGATGAACGTCATGCTGATCGAGCAAGGGCTGACCACGCAGGGGGCGGCGAACATCGTCTCGATCTATGTGGTCGGCACGCTGGTCGGCCGGATCAGCTGCGGGCTGGCGCTCGACCGGTTCTCGACGCCGGTGGTGACCGCTCTGTCGCTCGGCTTGCCCGCGATCGGCTTTTTCCTGCTCGGGACGGACATGAACACCTTCCCGGTGATCGCCTTCTCGATGTTCCTCGTCGGGCTGTCGATCGGTGCCGAGATCGATATCCTGGCTTTCATCGTCGCGCGCTATTTCAAGCTGCGCATCTTCAATTCGACCTTGGGCCTCGTCCATGTCGTCAGCTTCCTGACCTCGGCGATCGGGGCGGGGACGATCAGCCTGTCGCTCAAGCTCTACGACAGCTTTTCGCCGTTCCTCTATCTCGTGGCGGGCACGGCGACGGTCGGCGCGCTGCTGTTCCTGCTGCTGCCCGGCTCGCGCGACGTCGAGAAGGTGGGATGACCCCTCGACAAGCCTGCGCTCTTCCCCGACAACCGCACGAAAGGGCCCAGTGCGCGGCTGAGACATGGGAGAGAGCCGCGTGAGCTATCTGGGCGAATTGCGCCGGAACGTCCGGCCGCTGGCGGCGGCAAGCCTGGGGGTGGGCACCAGCCTGCCGCTGTTCGCCTATACCAATTCGATCTTCGCGCCGCACCTGATCAAGGCCTTCGGCTGGAGCCGCGCCGAATTCGCGCTGATCGGGATCACCATGCTGATCATGCTGCCGTTCCTGCCGATCATCGGCCGCTGGACCGACCGCTTCGGTGTGCGCCGCGTCGCGCTCATCGGCTCGCTGCTGATCCTGCCGGGCTTCATCGGATACAGTCTGATGGGCGGCAATCTCTATGCCTATTTCGCGCTGTTCACCTTCGTTCTGATCATCGGTTCGATGACCGGCACCCTGGTCTATACGCGCGTCGTTGCCGAGAACTTCACCCAGGCGCGCGGCCTGGCGCTGACGATCGTCAACTGCGCACCCGCCGCGCTCGCCGCGCCGCTGCTGCCGCTGCTCAACATGCTGATCCTGACCATCGGCTGGCGGTTGTCCTACGTCCTGCTCGGCGCGCTGTGCTGCCTGTGCGGGCTCGTGGCCGTGGCCCTGGTGCCCAAAACCTCGGGGCAGGTGATCGATCGCGAAGCCGCTTCCGAACCGGTCGCCGAAACCGTCGCGACGGGCACCAGCCGCGACGACTACCGCCTGATCCTGCGCTCGGGACTGTTCTGGCTGATCCTGGTCGCGACCTTCCTCTGCCTGCTGCAGACCCAGCTGCACTCCTCGCAGATGAACCTCATGCTGATCGACCAAGGGCTCACCACACAGGGCGCGGCGAACATCGCCTCGATCTACGTGCTGGGCACGCTCGTCGGTCGCGTCGCCTGCGGGCTTGCGCTCGACCGGTTCTCGACACCTTTGGTGACGTTCTTCTCGATGATCATTCCGGCGATCGGCTTCGTCATCCTCGGCACTTCGTTCGATGCCTTCACGGTGATCGCCGTGGCCATGTTCCTCGTCGGGCTTTCAGTCGGTGCCGAGACCGACATCATGCCTTTCATCGTCGCGCGCTATTTCAAGATGCGGATCTACAATACCACGCTGGGCCTGCACATGATCGCCGCCTTCCTCGCCTCGGCCGTCGGCGCGCTCGGCGTCAGCTACACGCTCGCGCGCTACGACAGCTTCGAGCCATTCCTCTTCGTCATCGCCGGGTCTATCGTCATCGGCAGCACTCTGTTCCTGCTGATGCCGAAGGCTCGCGACTATCCCAAAATCGGTTGAACCCCAAAGGACCTACCCATGCTGCGTACCGCCCTCGCTCTCTCGCTCCTCGCACTGACCGCGCCGGCCTTTGCCGAAACCGCCGCGCCCGTTGCAGCGCATGCCCACGATCATGCGCAGGTCACGGCCCAGGCACCGGCGACAACCTACGACAGCCGTTTCGTCCTGCTCGAAGGTACGCGCAATTTCCGCGATCTCGGCGGGCTGCACACCGCCGACGGCAAGACCGTGAAAAGCGGCCTGTTCTTCCGTTCGGGTCCGCTCGGCAGCCTCAGCGACAAGGGCAAGGCGGACTTCGCCAAGCTCCACGTCAGCCGCATCGTCGACCTGCGCACGACGATGGAGCGCAAAAGCGACGCCTATAGCCAGCAGGCCGCTTTCGGCGACGTCTACTGGACGCGCGACTATGCCATGTCGATGGGCAACATGGCCTCGGTCTTCGCCGATCCGAGCAAGCTCAATGCGGAATCGGTGCGCCAGATGATGACCGGCGCCTATCGCACGATGCCCAAGGAGCAGGCGCCCGCCTATCGCGAGCTCTTCGCCAGCCTCGTCGCCGGAACCGGTCCAGTCGTGGTCAACTGCACTGCCGGCAAGGACCGCACGGGCATCGCCACGGCGCTCGTTCTGACCGCGCTCGGCGTACCGTACGAGACCGTGCGCCAGGACTTCCTGCTGAGCAATGGCGCGCCGGGCATGAACACGCTGACGGCTTCGATCTCGCCGATGCTGGCGCGGCTGCCGGCCGACGTGATCGCGCCGCTGACCGGGGTCGACGGCGTCTATCTCGATGCGGCCTTCGACCAGTTGCGCAAGGATTACGGCTCGATCGAGGGCTTCCTCGATCGCGAGCTTCAGGTCGGTCCCGAGCAGATCGGCCGGCTGCGCGCGCGCCTGCTGCGCTGACGGAGGCCCTGGCCATGGCGGACAAGACCTACTGGAAGATCCTGCTGCTGATGAAGCGCAAGCCCGGCACGACGATGGCGCAGTTCGAGGACTATTACGAGAATCACCACGTCCCGCTGTGCCGGCCCTACATGCAGGGGATTGCCCGCTATTTCCGCCGCTACCTCACGCCGCAGCCGCACGCCGAGAGCGGCACCTGCGAGGAACTGCCCTACGACGTCATCAGCGAGATGTGGTTCGAGGACGAAGCGACGTTCCAGGGCACGCTCGGCTACATCACCACGACGGTCATGCCCGACGAGGTGGTGCAGGACGAGCTCAAGTTCTTCCATCGCCCGACGATGCGAATCGCGACGGTCGTCGAGCGCGAGACGGATATGAGCGTTTGAACTAGATCCTCCCCCAGTGGGGGAGGATCTTACATTGCCTCAAATCGGGTCGAACTTCAGGTGCAGGCTCTTGAGGGCGCGCAGGATATAGGTCGGCTCGTAGTCGAAGCGGCGGTTCCCCTCGGGGCCGTGGAATTCCTCGTCGAGGCGGATGTTGCCCATCCGTGCGAGCAGGCGTTCGATCGAGACGGTCACTTCCTTGCGCGCGAGCGGCGCGCCGATACAGGTGTGCGCGCCACGGCCGAAGGCGAGGTGTTCCTTGGCCTTGGGGCGGTTCATATCGAATTCGTGCGGGTTGTCGAAGCGCTTGGGATCGCGGTTCGCCGCCATGTGCGAGAGCAGCAGGGTCGTCCCCGCCTTGATCTCGACCCCGCCGACCGTCGTGGTCTTTACACAGAGCCGTCCACCGCTCTTCACCGAGCCTTCGAAGCGTAGCAATTCCTCGAGGAAGGCACCGATGCGCTTGGGATCGGCCCGCAGCTCTTCCTGGACGTCGGGGCGCTCGGCGATGATGCGGAAACCGTTCGACAGCAGGCGGTTGGTCGTGTCCTGGCCGGCGCCGAACAGGAAGGCGCCCAGGCTCGTGACATCGACCAGCGAGGGCTGCGAGCCGTCGGGGAACTTCGCCAGCGCCACTTCGGTGAGGATCTCGCCGCTGTCGTCGCTGCCGAACAATCCGCGCAGCTGCTTGATGCCCGGCTTGTTGAGCAGGCGGCGCTTGGTCATGTAGCCGAAAATGTGCTTGCCGACCTTGGCGAAACCGCTGTTGGCCATGTCGACCTCGCCGCCGACTTCGGCGGGGATCGCATTCTCGAGATACTTGCGGAACAGCGGCCGGTCCTTTTCCGGCACGCCGAGCAGGTCGGCGATGACGAGCGTCGCGTAAGGCCCGCCGTACTGCGCGACGAGATCGACCCGGCCGTCGTTCGCGAACTCGGCGATCATCGTGTCGGCCGTCAAACGCAGGTTCGGTTCGAGCGCCTTGAGCCGGCTCGGCGTGAACAGCATGGCCAGGATCGAGCGCAGGTCGGCATGGCGCTTGCCGTCCTCGGTGACGACCTGGTCCGAATAGGCGATCTTGCTGCGCGCGTTGCGCACCTCTTCGGTGATGTCGTCGCCCTTGGGCTCGAAAGGCAGGTCGGGGATCGGGCCGTTGACCGCATTGACGCTGGAAAAGTGCTCGGCATCGAGCATGACCTGAATGGTCTCCTCGTAACCGGTCACCGCCACGACGTTGCGATGGGGCAGCTTGGTCACGGGGTTCTGCGCGCGCAGGAAGTCGAAATAGGAATGCGGGTCCTCGACGAGCGAGGTGTCGGTGTAGAAATCGACGTCGGCGTAGTCGCGCATGGTTTCTCCCCTCGGCCCTTTGGGCTCGCCAATACGCCTTGTTTGCGTCAAAGCTGAGAGGCTGTCAAATTTTATGATACTTAGTGGATCATAGAAATCCATGTGGACAATGGGGATTGAGGCTGCCGGCCGTCGCCACGCAGGCCATCCACGCCTACCTGCCCAGCGTCCGATAATCACTGCCGCCGCTGGCGTCGGGCGTGAAGGGCCTGATATGCCTCGAGGCGATCGGGACAGGATAGCCAGGGAAACAACCGCATGAAGATCTGCCGCTTCACCTTGAAGGCCGACAGCGCCGCCACGCCGCGCCTGGGTGTGGTGACCGACGATGGCGTCCACGACGTTACCCAAGTCACCGAGGCGTTGCCGCCGCTGCGATGGCCCTTGCCGCTGGGCGACCAACTCATCGCCAATCTCGTCGAACTGCGCCCGCGCATGGCGGACTTGGCGAAAAGCGAGCCGGCGATCCCGCTCGACACGGTGAACCTGCTGTCCCCCGTCGCCAACCCGGCCAAGTTCGTCTGCGGCGCGGGCAACTGGAAGCACATGGGCGCGCCCTTCGGCATGATCGGCTTCATGGGCAAGGTGGTGACCGCGTTGGCCGGGCCGAGCCAGGGTCTGCAGATCCGCTGGCCCGACCGCACGACGGTGCACGAGCCCGAACTGGCCTTCGTCATCGGCAGGACGATCGACTGCCCGGTCCGCGCCGACGAGGCGCTGAGCTACGTTGCCGGCTATGCCTGCGCCTTCGACACGACGCTCAAGCCCGAGCGCGAGGACTGGGCCTTCTGCAAGTCGTTCGACACCTACGGCACGATCGGCCCCTGGCTGGTCACCGCCGACGAGATCCCGAACCCGTCCGAGCTCGGCTACAGGTTCTGGATCGACGACGACCTGCGCGGCGAGCGGAGCTTCGCCGATCTCACGGGCAGCCCGGCCGAGATGATCGCCTTCGCCTCGACCCAGATGACGCTCTATCCGGGCGACATCTTCATGTCGGGCGCGGCCGACGTCGGCCCCGTGCTGCCCGGCGAGACGATGACGATCGAGATCCCGCGTGTCGGGCGGATGTCGGTCGAGGCTACGATCTCCGAACATGCGCGCAGCAAGCCCTGGGGCGCGTAAGGCCTTCGTCGGAGCCGCAAACCGGTTATAGCCTGCGCATGGCCGACCTCTCGATCCGTGCGCGACAGGAAGAGCAGATGGACTCGCCGGACCTCGATCCGGCAGTCTATGCGCAAGTGCTGCACGATCTCGCGCGGGTGAACCGCTGGACCTTCACGGCCTGGCCGGCGCTCGCCTTCCTCGCGCGCGCAGTGGGCGAGCAGAAGCGCTTCCGCCTGCTCGATGTCGGCTTCGGTGACGGCGACGTCCTGCGCACGATCCATCGCTGGGCGGAGAGGCGGGAAATCGCGGTCGATCTCGTCGGCGTCGATCTCAACGCGAACAGTCTGGTCGCGGCCCGCGCGGCGACGCCGCCGGACATGGCGATCGACTATCGTATCGGCGACTACCGTGATCAGGCGGGACCCTTCGATCTCATCATCTCGAGCCAGGTCGCGCATCATATGACCGATCTCCAACTCCAGACCTTCATCGGACACATGGAACAGCACGCGCAAACCGGCTGGCTGATCTGCGACCTGCACCGCCACGGCTTTGCTCATTGGGGCTATCCGCTCCTCGCGCGACTGTTACGCGTCCATCGCATCGTGCGCGAGGACGGCCGACTGTCGATCGCACGGTCGTTTCGACCGGACGAGTGGCGGGCAATCCTCCGCGAGGCGGGCGTGGCGCCCGAGGTCGTGCAGATCCGGCGTCGCTTCGCGTTCCGGCTGGCGGTCGAGCGGCTGCGTCAGGCCCGGTAGACGGTGCGCGGTGGCTGGCGCTGTTTGATCAGGCCCATGATGAAGGAGCCGCCGAAGACCCCGCTCAACGCATAGGGCAGGTCAGCGATCGCGACGAGACCGGCGAGCCAGGCGATCATGCCGATCCCGCCCAGGATCGCGACGAGGGTGACCGCGCATTGCAGGGCAGTCAACGCACGGTGCGCGATCGGCGGCGTCATCGGTCCTGCTCCCTTGCGAATCCAGGGGGCAAGCATGCCAGAACCGCGTGGCTTGGCAATCGCTAGGGCCGGAGCCGTCCCAAACTGCGACAGCGTCAGGGGCGGGCCGTGGCGGGTTTCCGTTCGAAGCCTTGCCAGCGCGGAAGGTCGAACATCCAGGCGAACCCGCAACGCCGCATCGTCTCGCCGAGCACCAGCGCCGCGGGCACGACGACGACGGCCGCGGCGAGCGGATAGAGCATGCCCGCCATTGCATTGCCGAGCAGCCGCGGGCCGGCGTTGTGGCGAACCGCGTCGCTCAGCAGCACCTCCAGTGGAAAGTGCAGCAGGTAGATGTAGAGCGTGCGCTGGCCGAGCCACCGGGCGGGCGGGTGCAGCGCCTGGCAGCGTGTGGCGATGAGTCCGGCCAGTTGCAGCGAGAAGGCGGCGGCGACGAGGTCTACCGGCAGGAGATAGCGTCCCACCGCGACGCTCATCGTGCCAGCGCCGAGAAAGAAAAGCCCGCTCACGACGAGCAGCCGCGGTGTCGCTGCGGCGGTATAGGCCAGCAGTGCATCGCGCAGGCGCACGCCAGCGATGAAGAACACGAGACAGCGAGCCAGCTTGTGCGTTTGCGTGCTCAACGTAGGTTCGATGAAGCTTCCGCACAGGGAGATCAGCGCGCAGACCAGCAGCAGCCAGCGTAGGTCGCAACGCCGTGTCACAGTCGCTATGCAGTAGAATCCGGCCAGGGCCAGCAGGTACCAGGCAGGCGAGACCATGAGCAGGACGAGCCTCATCCGCTCGATTGGCCCGAGATCTATATTGGCGCTGCTGGGGTAGAGCGGAATGAGCGTGACGAATATCGCGCTCCACAGCCCGTATAGATAGATGGGTTTTATCAGATACTTGCGGACCGTATCCTTGTCATCGTGAAGAATGGATTTGGCGGATAGCATTCCCGATACCAGGAACAGCATGGGAAGCCTTATCGGACGCAGGAACATGTTGATCCAATGCCATGCCTGCGTGATGACGCCATCGTCGGTCCAGCCGGACACGGCGATGTGGTCTTCCATGTGTAATATGACGACGAGAAAAACACAGATGCATTTGGCCACGTCCGCCCAAATGATCGTCTCTTCCCGGTAACTGTTCTGCATGATGCCTCCTGGATAGGTATATCCCGGGAAGGCAGTTAACTCCCCATTACTTCTGTGGTCAGTTCTGCACGTTCAAGGCTTGGAACCTACTCCAGACTGGAGGTATCTCCGCACGGCCGCCAGATGTGGCGGCCGCAGCCTTGCCGGATTAGAAGGCGTTTCATGGGCGAGCGAGTCGCATCCTGTGCCTGCGGGCAATTGCGAGCGCACTGCGCGGGCGAGCCGGTGCGGATATCGGTTTGCCATTGCCTGGAGTGCCAGAAACGCTCGGGCAGTTCTTTCGCCGCGCAGGCGCGTTGGCCCGAAGCCGATGTCGCTATCACCGGCACGTTCGACGAATGGTCTCGTATCGGTGACGAGGGGAACCGCGCGACTTTCCGGTTCTGCCCGCGCTGTGGCTCGACCGTGGCCTATGTGAGCGAGGGCTTGCCTGGTCTGGTGGCCATCGCGATCGGCGCCTTCGCCGATCCGCTTTTCCCGGCGCCGCAATATTCAGTCTACGAAGAGCGCAAACACGCATGGGTCGCCGTTGTCGGCGACGGGATCGAACACTACGATTGATCGGGGCAAGGTCTTTGAGTGCTGTGTCAGTTCGGGAGTGAATACAAAGATATACATGGGAGCGCGCTTGTAGCATGATCCGCCGTGATACAGCCATTGGGGGATGGCATGCACGCTGACACGATTGCGGACATCTACGAAGCCGGAGCCTTTCCCGACCGCTGGCTCGCCGTGCTCGAAAACATCGCCAAGATCGTCGGGGCGCAGGGCGGCAATTTCATTCTCAACAACGGCGCCGGGATTTCGGTCATCTCCTCGCCGTCGGTGGTCCAAATCTCGCGAGATTTCGACCTGCAAGGCTGGAATCGCGACAACAGTCGCGTGCGCCGGTTGATTGCGCGCGCCGACCACGCGGGTTTTCTGACCGACAGCGACACGCATTCGGCCGAGGAAATGCGGCAGATGCCGATGTACACCGAGTTCCTGACGCCACGCGGTGCCGATGCCGGCGCCGCGACGATCGTCCAGGGCGCGCAGGACGACGTCGTCGCCATCGCCTTCGAGGCTTTCGGCAGCCACGCTGCCTCGCGCGCCGCCGTGCCGATGCTCGATGCCTATCGCCCGCATCTGGCGAGAGCGGCCGCGCTGAGCAGCCAGGTCGCACAGGCGCGCGCGCAGACGCTGTCCGATGTGTTCTCCGCGCTCGGCGCCTCGGTCGCCGTGCTCGACTCTCAGGGACGCGTGCTAGCCGCCACGCCGCTCTTCGCCGAAGCCTTCGACGAACTGCTGCAGGATTCGAAGCATCGCCTGCGCATCGTCGAGCCGCGCAGCGACGAGCGCTTGGCGAGCGCCCTGGCGGAAATGCGTACCGTCCGCGAGGGCGTGTCGATCCCGGTGCGCGGCCGGGGCGGGGAAGGGCGCGCGATCCTGCATCTGGTTCCCGCGCTGCGCGACGCGCGCGATCTCTTCAGCAACATCTGGACCATTGCCGTGCTGGCCAAGCCGGGCAATCGCCTGCTGCCCACCAGCGACATCATCGCCGCGCTCTTCGACCTCACCCCGGCCGAGGCACGCGTGGCGCGGTCGGTCGCCCACGGTACGCGTCCCAAGGAGGTCGCGCGCGAGGCCAACGTATCGGTCGAAACGGTGCGCAGCCAACTCAAGCGCATATTCCAGAAGACCCAGACCGACCACCAGGCCGCGCTGGCCGTCCTGCTCAAGGACCTGTCCTGAGCGGCGCCGGAGCGGGTGTCCCGATCCGGACCATTTCCCCGGCCACACCCCATATGGGTGATGACCGGTTCTTGAGCCTTACCTAGGTCTTAACGACGGGTTCGCCACAAAAAGCAGTGGAATAGCGCAGTCGCCGTCGATCGGCCGCTCCAAGTCGGGTCTGGACCACCCGACTTGTGACGCGGCTGTCCGTGCCGGTCGCCTTCCCTGCCGAAAACAATCTCACAACAGGCCGCGCGGGCAAGGCGCGGCTCAAACGGCATGGGGCAGACGATCGCGGGCATCTCGCGACAGGGGGAATACACATGGCTGACGGCACTTCGGGCAATGACGTCCTCGATGGCACTTCGGGCAACGACACCATCAACGGGCTCGGCGGCGACGACCGGATCAACGGCGGTGGCGGGGTCGATACGATCGACGGCGGTGCCGACAACGACACGATCGTCCTCAACGACCCCCTGCTCGCGGGAACCAAGCTGTTTGGCGGTGACGGCGTCGACACGATCGAACTCCACAGCCTGTCCGACGTGCCGACCGGCTACTATCTCTCGATCGCCCGGCCGACGACCAGCTTCGCTTTCACTACGGCGCAATTGAACTCGATCGAGCGGCTCGATTTCCGCTCGGATGCGGGCACCGGCATCAGTGCGCAGTTCCTGTTCGGCGGCTCGACTCTCAATCAGGGCAACACGGTTCCCTTCCCCAACCAGATCGGCGGAGGATTGTCGGCGACGGCGACGCTCGTTGGCGGCACCGGGCGCGACGCGGTGGTGTTGATCGTCCAGACCGTAACGGGTCAGAATCTGACCTTCACCGCCCCGAGCTTCGCCTATTCGAACTGGTCGACCGCCAGCCGTGCTTATCAGGAGAGCGACCGCGTCTTCGTGATCGCCACGGGCACCGGAAACGCCACGCTCAACGCCTCGGCGCACGCAGGCGTGCAGCATCTCAGCGGCGGCGCGGGCAACGACACGATCAACGGCAGCGACGACATGGAATACCTGTCGGGCGGCAATGGCGGTGCCGACACGCTCCATGGTAACGGTGGCAACGATACGCTTGCGCTCGCGAATGTCATTCCGAATGGTGCCAACGGATCGCCGAGCGGGCCCGAAACGACGCTGACCGGCGCGGGCTCGCTGTTCGACGGCGGCGACGGCACCGACTTCCTTTCCATTGGCGGCAACGTCGATTTCCAGGGGACGCTCGCCTCGATCGAGGGCATCCACCTGAGCCCTGCCTATACCACCAACCTACCCAACGGCGGTTCGCAGCTGGCGACGGTCCTGACGATCGGCGGCGCTGGCATAGCCGGACTGCCGGCCAATCTCATCCTCGACGGTCAGGGGCAGATCGTCGTAAATCTCGCGCCGGGAGAGACCTTCGATGGTGCCGGGTACTCCTTCGAGCCGGACTCCGACGTTACGTTCACGGTCAATGGCAGTTCCAGCGGCGAGCAGATCCGGGGCACGGCACGCAACGACATCCTTCTGGGATCCGGTGGATCCGACACTCTGATCGGCGGGGCGGGCAACGACACGATCGACGGCGGCGCGGGTGGAGGAGATCGCGACGCGGCCGTGTTCTTCCTGCCGGCCGGACCGGCGGGCACTCTGCAGTTCGCGCAAGGGCAGAACGGCAAGATCCTCGTAAACCGAGTCGTGGGCGGTGCGGTCGATGCCAACGGCATCACAACCGGCGGCACGGTGGTCGAAGAATTGTTCGAAGTCACGCCGAACGGTCTTGGTGCCGCCACGGTCACCGGGCGCAATTCGGCTGCCTATCTCGGCACGGACACCCTGACCAACATCGACAATCTGGTGTTCCAGCTTCAGGACCAGAAAGCGGTCGTTCTTTTCGCTACCCCTCTGGCGGTGCCGACGGGACCCAATCCGGTGGTCGTCGGCTCCTTCGCCAATGATACGATCAACCTGGCGAACTACCTCGGGCAGGGTATCAAGGTCGCAGCGGGCAATTTCGGCAACGACACGCTGATCGGCACCGGCGAGGACAACGGTCTATACGGTGGAGCCGGAGATGACATTCTCCAGGGCAATAGCGGCAACGACACGCTCAACGGCGGTGGCGGCAAGGACCAGCTCGACGGTGGGCCGGGCGAAGACACACTGATCATCGATACGCCCGTGGTTGCGGGCAGCACGTTCAACGGCGGTGACGGCTTCGATACGCTCGAACTGCGCGGCGGGGCCATGGCGCCGCTTCCCAGCGGCGGGATGGATACCTTCATCCAACTCCCGCCCAGCACGATCTCAGGGATTGAGCGCATCGCCTTCGGATCGCAGGCGGGCGAGACGCTGCGCGCGATAATCGCGCGATCTCAGCTTAACGGCGTGCTGAACGTCGCCGGCGGCGATGGGGCTGACAGCCTGATCGTGGCCGCGCCCCAAGGCGGCGGCGAATTCTTCCTGCCCAATCTCACTTTCGAGACCTGGAGCGCGAACGACGCGGTGATCTTCAGCGCGGCGGGGAGCCAGGCCGATTACAAACTCAACGCGGGCAGCAATCACCCAGGCACCGTCTACCTGATCGGCGGCGCGGGGAACGACCAGCTCAATGCCGGCGACGGCATCGACGTGCTCAACGGCAACGACGGCAACGACACGATGTTCGCCGGGGACGGCAACGACACGCTGAATGGCGGCGCGGGCAACGACTACATGTCCGGCGGCGACGGCAACGATACGCTCGACGGTGGGGCCGGCTCTGACATCGCGTCCTTCGTGATCCCCAACAGCGTCCAGGGCACCTTGAGCCTCGTCGCCGATGGCCCCGGCCAGTTCCTCGTCAAGCTCATCCCGACGGGAGGGAGCACCGGTGTGGACGTGTTCCGCATCACGAGTGCCGGCAACGGTGCGGTCACGGTCCAGGGGATCGGCCCGGCGACGGAATTCGGCACCGACACCATCACCAACGTCGAGCAGATCCATATCCTGATCGATCAGAACGGCGCCCAGATTCCGCCCGACAAGATCGTCGTGCTGAACCTCGCGCCCTTCGTCCCTGCGGTCGTCAACAATGTCGCGCATGTCAGCGGCTCGATCGGCAACGACACGATAGACCTGGCCGCGCTCTATCCCGGCGCGGCGACGACCGTCGAACTGAACGCCAACGGCGACATCGGCAACGACGTGATCACCGGTCACGAAGGACGCAACGCGCTCTGGGGCGATGCCGGCAACGACACACTCAACGGCGCGGGGGGCGACGACTACATCCGCGGCGGCGACGGCGACGACACGATCGACGGCGGCACGGGCTCGGACACCGCGGCCTTCGTCATGCCCAAGGGGCTCGCGGGCACGCTGAGCATGGTCCAGGACACGCCGAGCCAGTTCACGGTGAAATTGACCTCGGGCGGAAGCACCGAAGACGTGTTCCGCATCACCGTGAACGGCCTCGGTGCCGCGACGGTGGTCGGCCTCAATTCCCAGGCCAGCTTCGGCACCGACACGATAACCAACATCGAGCAGATCCACGTCTTCATCGAGCATTATCCGGACCCGCTGCCGAACGACAAGATCGTCACGCTCGCGATCGGTCAGGGCGTGGTCGGCGGGAACGATCCTTTCGTTCTCGGCTCGGTGCTCGACGACAACATCAATCTCGGCGCCTATCCGAACCTTCACCTCGCCCGCGGCAATTCGGGCAATGACAGCGTATTCGGCACTTCCGGCGCCGACCAGTTGTTCGGCGATCTCGGCAACGACTATCTGAGCGGCGGCGGAGGCGACGATGCCATCGACGGCGGTCCGGGCTCGGACACCGCCTCCTTCGTCATTCCGCGCGACACGACCGGTACCTTGAGCCTGGTCGAGGACGCTACCCCGGGTCTGTTCTTCGTGCGCCTGACCCAGGCGGGCGGCAGCTTCGAGGACCTGTTCCGCGTCACCGTGACCGGGACCGGTGCAGCGACAGTGCAGGGTCTGGGCAGCATGGCGGGGCTCGGCACGGACACCGTGACCAGTATCGAGCAACTCCATTTCCTCGTCGAGCACTACCCGGATAACGTGCCGCCCGAACAGTTCCTCGGCCTGAATCTCGCGCCCATCGTGTCGGCCGTGGTCGATGGCCGGGCGACGGTGAGCGGTTCGATCACCAACGACGCGATCGACCTTGCTGCGCTCTATCCCGGCGTGGCCGCGACCGTCGAACTCAACGCCAACGGTAACGCCGGCAACGATGCGATCACCGGCAACGCCGGGCGTAATTTCCTTTGGGGCGATGCCGGCAACGACACGCTCAACGGCGGCGATGGCGATGACTATCTGACCGGCGGTGCCGGCAATGACACGATCAATGGCGGCAGCGGCTCGGACGTCGCGGCTTTCGTCATCCCGCGCGGCACCGAGGGAAGTCTGTCGTTGGTCGCGATCGCGCCCGGCGAGTTCCGTGCGCGTCTGACGCAGACCGACGCGAGCTACGAAGATCTGTTCAGCATCACGGTTGGCGGCACTGGCGCGGCGCTCGTGACGGGTCTCAACCGCATGGCGAGCCTCGGCACCGATACGGTCAACGCGGTCGAGCAACTGCATTTCCTCGTCGAGCACTACCCGGCCGAGATACCGGCCAACCAGATCCTCGTCGTCGACCTCGTCCCGCGTGTAGGCGCGGTGACCAACAATAGCGCCAACGTCAGCGGTTCGCTGGCCAACGACGTGATCGATCTGGCCACGCTCTATCCGGGCGTCGACGCCGCGGTGAACATCAGCGCCAACGGCGGCGAGGGCAACGACACGATCACCGGCAATGGCGGCGCCAACTTCCTCTCGGGCGATGCCGGCAACGACACGCTCAACGGTGGCGGCGGGGCCGACACCCTGGCCGGCGGCGCGGGCAACGACACGCTCGATGGTGGCGCCGGCGGCAACGATCGCGACCGCGCATTGTTCGTCCTGCCGTCGACCACGGTCGGTGCGCTGCAGCTCGCCGAAGGCGCGAACGGCAAGGTGCTGGTCAATCGGGTGACGGGTGGGACGGTCGATCCCAACAACGGCATCGTCACGGGCGGCACTTTCGCCGAGACACTGTTCGAGATCACCCCCACCGGTGCCGGCGCGGCGACCGTCGTCGGGCTCGGCTCGGCGGCCTTCCTGGGCACCGATACCGTCACCAACATCGATGACCTGAACTTCCAGATCCAGGGCAAGCAGACGATCGCGGCGCAGCTCACGCCGCTGACGGTCACTTCGGGCAATCCGCTCGTGCTCGGGTCGATCCGTGACGACACGATCAACCTCGCCGACTACCCGACCTTCTCCCTGGTCGCGGGCAGTTTCGGCAATGACACGATCCTCGGCCGCGACGATGCCAACAGCCTGTTCGGCGGCGCCGGCAACGACCTGCTCGTCGGCAATGGTGGCGACGACGTGCTCAACGGCGGCGACGGTGCCGATACGCTGATCGGTGGCGGGGGCAACGACACCGTCGATGGCGGCGCGAATGGCAGCGACCGCGATCGCGCGCTGTTCGTCCTGCCCGAAACAGAGGGCGCATTGCAGTTCGCCGAGGGCGCGGACGGCAAGATCCTCGTCAATCGCATCGTCGGCGGCACTTTCAGCAACGGCCTGGTGACCGGCGGCACTTTCGCCGAGACCGTGTTCGAGATCACCCCGACCGGCGCCGGCGCGGCGACGGTGACTGGCCTCAATTCGGCGGCCTTCCTGGGTACCGACACGGTCACGAACATCGAAGACCTGATCTTCCAGGTCTTCGGACGTCAGAACGAGAGCATCGCGATGTTCGCGACGCCCTTCGCCGTGCCAGGTCAGAACCAGCCCATCGTCGGTTCCTTCCTCGGCGACACGATCAACCTGGCCGACTATCCGGGCTACGCGGTGGTGGCGGGCAATTTCGGCAACGACACGCTGATCGGCCGCGACGATGCCAATACGCTCTACGGCGGTGCCGGGAACGACACGCTGGTGGGCAACGGCGGCAACGACACGCTCTACGGTGCCGACGGCAACGACATCTTGATCGGGGGGGCCGGCGACGACAGCATCGACGGTGGCGCGGGGGACCGCGATCAGGCGCAGTTCGTGCTGCCGGCCGACACGACGGGCGCCCTGCAATTGGCTCAGGGTGCGGACGGCAAGGTGCTCGTCAACCGCCTCGTCGACGGGACTTTCGTCGAGACCGTGTTCGAAGTCACGCCGACCAATGCCGGATCGGCTTCGGCGACCGTGAAAGCGCTCGGTTCGGCGTCTTTCCTCGGCACCGATACCCTCACCAGCATCGACAGCCTCTCGTTCCAGATCTCCGGCCAGTCGGCCAGCGTCGTCTTCCTGACGCGCGGGATCATCACGCCGTCCAACCCGGCGGTGGCGGGGACAATCTTCGACGATACGATCGACCTGGCCGGCTATTCGGGCATCAACAACGCCACGGGCAATTTCGGCAGCGACACGCTGATCGGCACCTCTGCCGACAACAGCCTGTTCGGCGGCACCGGCGACGACGTGCTGGTGGGCAAGGGTGGCAACGACACCCTCAACGGCGGCGATGGCAACGATACGCTGAACGGCAACGATGGGGCCAATCGCCTGTTTGGCGAGGCGGGCAACGATATACTGATCGTCGATGCGCCGGTCTTGGCCAACAGCGAGTTCAACGGCGGTGACGGCACCGACACGATCGAACTGCGCACCTTGGATAATGTGCCGACGGGCTATTATCTTTCGATCCCCACGCCAACCTCGAACCTCGAGCTGCGGTCAGCGAACTTGACCTCGATCGAACGGCTCGATTTCCGCTCGACCACCGGCACGGCGATCAGCGCGCAACTGTTCTTCGGGGGAACGATCCTCCAGCAGGGGAATTCGGTTCCGTTCCCCAACCAGATCGGCGCGGGCCTCTCGGCGACGGCGGAATTGATCGGCGGCGCGGGCCGCGATGGGCTGGTGCTGATCGCCCAGACCGAGGCGGGAAAGCCTTACACCTTCACCGCGCCCAGCTTCACCTACACCAACTGGTCTACCGCGACGCGCGCTTATCAGGAGAGCGACCGCGTCTTCGTGATCGCGGCGGGCAGCGGCAACGTCACGCTCAACGCCTCGACCCATGTCGGCGTGCAGCACCTGAGCACCGGCGCGGGCAATGACACGATCAACGGCACCGACGGCATGGAATACATCGCCGCCGGCGGTGGCGGCACCGATCAGCTCTATGGCAAGGGCGGCAACGATACGTTGGCGATCGGCAACGTCGTCATGAACGACGCCAACGGCCAGTCGACCGGTGTGGAAACGACGCTGACCGGCGCGGGCACGCTGTTCGACGGCGGCGACGGCACCGACTTCCTGTCGATCGGCGGCAACGTCAATTTCCAGGGCACGCTGGTTTCGATCGAGGGCATCCACCTCAGCGCGGCCTTCACCACGAACCAGGCCAATGCCAGCTCGCAATTGGCCAGCGTCCTGACGGTCAGCGGCGCGACCATGGCGGGGCTGCCGAGTGGCCTGCTGCTCGACGGCACGGGCCGTATCGTCGTCAATCTGGCGACGGGCGGGAACTTCGACGGCGCCGGCTATGTCTTCGAGAACGGATCGAGCGTAACCTTCACGATCAACGGCGGCTCGGGCGACAACGCGATCGTAGGCACGGTTGGCAACGATACGCTCAACGGCGGCGGTGGGCGCGACCGGCTGACGCCGGGGGCGGGCACCAACGTGGTAGACGGCGGCGACAGCGTCGATACCGTCGTCTTCGCGGGCGCCTCGACGAGCGTCACCCCGGTGGTCGGCAACGGTGGCGCGCTGCAGATCGGCACGACCACGGTCAGCAATGTCGAACTCTACGAGTTCAGCGACGGCACCTTCTTCTGGGACGGTGCGGCCTTCGTCTCGGCGAAGAACGAAGGCCTCGTGGCCGACGGCTATATCGCCGGCGCGACGGTCTACATCGACGCCAACAAGAACAACCAACTCGACGCCAGCGAGCCTTTCGCGATCACCGACAGCAAGGGCGACTTCGTCCTCAACAGCCACGTTCAGGGGCCGTTGCGCGCTTTCGGCGGCACCAACCTCGATACCAACAAGCCGAATACGGTTCAGTTCTCGGCGCCCGAAGGGGCGACCGTGGTCAATCCGCTGACCTCGGTGATCCAGACGCTCGTAGAGAAGGGCGAAACCGTCCAGAGCGCGACGCAGACCACACTCGATGCCTTCGGTCTGACGGGCCTGGCCGATCCGTTGAGCCTGGACCTCATCGCCGTGGCGCAGACCGGAGGCGCCGCCGGCGCCGATGCTCTGGCGGCTCAGAAGATCGCGGCCGCCATCGCCGAGGTGCTCGGTTCGGTCGCCGGCGTGGGAGGTGACACGGCCGGTGCGGCCGACGCCCTGGCCACGGCCGCCAAAAACGCGGTGACCAACAATACCTCGGTCAGCCTGACCGACAGCACCGTGATCAGTGCCGTGCTCACCGCCGGCCTGCCGACGGTCTCTTCGCAAGAGATCGCCCAGCTCGTCACCGAGACCAAGACAGTGACCCAGGCGATCGATGCGGCCACCAGCGTCACCGCCGTATCGACCGCGCAGAGCAACAAGGATCCGGTCCTCGTCGGCGAGACGTTCAGCATCGCCGCGAACGCGCAATGGACGGGGGCCGCCACGTCGCTCCTCGCCAACGATACCGATCCCGACGCCGACGCGCTCACGCTCTCGTTCGTGACCAAGGCGACGAACGGCACGGTGACGCTCAACAACGGGCAGATCGTGTTCACGCCCACCTCCGGTTTCTCGGGCGCAGCGGGCTTCGACTACGCGGTGTCGGACGGGAAGGGCGGCAATGCCCTGGCCCATGTCACGGTCAACGTCGCGGCGCCGCCGTCGTCGTCCGGCGGCTCGGGTTCGCCGACGCCGACGGCCAACAAGGTCCCGGTCTTCGCCAATTCGGCGATCTTCGCCGCTGCGGTCGCAGGCAAGCCGATCACCTTGGCGCTGGGAGCGACCGATCCCGACGGCGACCCGCTCACCTACAGCGCGACGAGCGGCAAGGGGACGGTCGCGATCGCCAATGGCGCGCTGACCTATACGCCGAGCGGCACGACCGCGGGTACCGATGCGGTCGTCGTCACGGCGTCGGACGGCAAGGGCGGAACCGCGACGCAGACGATCAACGTCGCGATCGAGGGTGTGGCCGTCACGCCGCCACCTCCCGGCGCGCCGCAGACCGGGTTCTACCTCGCCAGCGGCGGCCACACGGTGCTGGTCTCGGGCAACGTCCAGGTGTTCGGCGGCCAGGGCCAGGAAGCCGTCGTGCTGTCGGCGGGCGTCAGCGGGGTGACGCTCGATCAGAATGTCGATCGGGTCTATCTCAGCGGCCCGGCCAGTGCCTACCAGTTCCAGCAGACCGGCAACCAGATCAACGTCTTCAGCGGCGGGGAACTGGTGTTCAAGACGGCCGTGCAGGGCGATGCCGACGGCACCCAGATCGTCTTCGCCAACGGCACGGCTTCGGTCCTGATCAGCGGTGGCGAGATACGAGTGGGCGGAACGGCCGTCTCCACGGTCGCCCCGGGGGCGGTGGTGCCGACGCTCGGCGCTGTCGAGCCCGCGCCGACGGGCGAGAGCGGGGCACAGGTGTTCCTTGCGCAGGATGGACAGGTTACCGCCGCCACCAGCGGTACCAAGGTCTATGGAACGGGCGGCGGCGAGACGCTCGTCATCCTGCCCGGCGCTGCGGGCATCGTTGCGGATCAGGGCGTCGACGCGGTGCGCCTGTCCGAAGCGATCGGAGCCTACAGGTTCCAGCAGACGGGCAATGTGATCAACGTCTACACTGCCCAGGGCGACCTGCGCTTGCTGAGCCTGCCGGTCCAGGGCGATGCCGACGGCACGCAGTTCTCCTTCGCCGGGCAGAGCTTCGGCGTGACGATCAAGAACGGCGTGATCCAGGTCGGAACGCAGGGTATCGGCACCACGCCAGGCGCCGTCGCGCCGGCGAGCGCGGCGCTGTCGCTCGAGCTCGACCTGGCGACCGCGGCTATCGACCATGGAGTCTCGACCTTCGGCACCTTTGGGTGAGGTGCCGAATCGAACAGGTTGATTCCGCGATCGTGGCATAGCGAGCCGAGGGGATTCCGGCCCGGTCCTCTTGGCTGGCTGGCCGGCCTGGTTTCAGTCGATACGGGGTTTCAAATCATCCCGTGCGCCGTCACCAGCGCTCACCAGGCGCGGGGGATCGACCCGATCTTCTTGGCGGTTTCCGCCTCGATCTCGTTGAGCTGCGCCTGGGTGAGGACCCCCGACGTCAGCAGGGCGCGCATCAATTCGTCGGTTAGCGCGGCGAGGAAATGGAGCTCGGCGCGCTCGGCATTGCGTTCGGAGGCATCTGTATCGTCGGGCTCTTGACCTGGCGGCGCGGACATCTTGCACTCCTGTGTTTGACGGCAGAAGCTATTCCAATCGATGGGAGTTTAGCCAGAACTCAATTCACTCCCTATCGGATCTTTCCATCGGAATGGTTGGTTTCCAGGCGGCAGTTTGCCGCGATGACGCGCGATCACGAGCACGGGATTCCACTCGGGGCAGCACCGGTCAGCTCGGATAGGAGCCATTAACCCAAATCGCGTATCGAGATCGCTTCACGAACGAACGGTTCTGGGAGAATGGGGCGGTGGATCTAGGCACGGGGGGTGAGAGGACCTTCTGGCGCGGCAGCGAGGAAGTCGCACGCGTCCCCGTTGCGGGCTACGTTGCCGGCGACGCTGCCGGCATGCCGCCGCTGGGCACGGCGCCTTTCCTGACCTTTGCGCTGGCCTCGGCCGGCGTCGGTACCTGGCAACTCGATACCGTCAGCGGCCTCTTCGCCATGGACGCGACCGCGAGCAGCCTGCTCGGTTTCGATCCCGTCCCTTATTCGGGCAACACGGCCTTCGATTGGGTGTTGGAGGAGGATCGCGAGCGGATCTGGCAGAGCGCCGGCCAGGCGATCGCACAAGGCGTTCCGCATGAGGTCGAGTTCCGCGTCCGCACGCCCGATGGGGTGGTGCGCTGGCTCTACAGCCTGTCGCGCCACGCCGCCGGGGAGGGCCGGCACGACCGGTATCTCGGCGGTATCGTTTACGACGTGACCCAGCGCAAGGATGACCAGACCGCGCTGCGCGAACGGGAAAAGCACCAGCGTGCGATCGTCGCGAGCCTGCCGGGCGTGGCCTATCGCTGCTCGCTCGAACCGCCTTGGTCGATGGCTTTCATCGGCGGTGCGGTCGAACAATTGACCGGTCATACCGCGGAGGAATTCCTCGACGGCGGGCGCGACTGGATGACGCTGGTTCATCCCGAGGACGTCGAGGACCTGACCGGGGCGGTGACCGCTGCGATCGAGAGCAGGCTGCCGTTCGAACTCAAGTACCGCCTCGTCCGTGGCGATGGCGATGTCCTCTGGGTGCACGAGCGCGGGCGCGCGGCCTATTCCGCCGATGGCGAGCCGCTGTACCTCGACGGCTTCATCCGGGACGTCCATCAGCAGGTCATCGCGGAACGCAAGCTTCGCGAGACGGAAGAGCGCTACCGGCTGGTCAGCCAGGCGGCGATGGAGGTCATCTGGGACCTCGATCTCGCGACGCAGGAGATGACCTTCAACGAGGCGATCACCGCGGTCCTGCGCCACCGGCCCGAGGATGTGCGGCATACGGCGCAGTGGTGGCGCGATCAGGTCCATCCCGACGATTACGAGCGCGTCTCCACGGCGCTGGGCGATCTCGTGGCCGGCAGCGACGGACGCTATGTCGGAGAGCATCGCTTCCGGCGCGGCGACGGCACCTATGCCGACATCTACACGCGTTGCCAGGTCATGCGTGATCCGGCCGGACGGCCCATCCGCTTGGTGGGCTCGCTCATGGACCTTAGCGAACTCAAGCTGTCCGATGCGGCCCTGCGCGAAAGCGAGGCGACCAATCGCAGCATCGTCGAGGCCAGCATCGACTGCGTCATGTTGCTCGCGCTCGACGGCTCGCTCCAGTTCATGAACGGCGCGGGGGCCAGCGGCATGGAAGTGAGCGAGGTCGCCACGCTCTATGGCCGGCCCTGGGACCAGTTGTGGCCTTCGCAGAACCGAGCGCTCGTGCGCAAGGCGCTGGCGAAGGCGCGGGGCGGCGGCATCGGACGGTTCACCGCGGCGGGGCAAACCGTTTCGGGCGACACGCGCTGGGGCGAGGTCGTGATATCGCCGGTGCTCGGGGAGGACGGCGTTCCCGTCAAGCTCGTGGCGATCTCGCGCGACATCACCGACCGGCGCGAGGCCGAGGAGCGCCTGCGCTGGAGCGCGACGCGCGATCCGCTCACGCAACTGCCCAACCGCTCGCTGTTCCAGCGCACGCTCCACGATGCCGTCGCGAAGGCGCGTGAGAGCGAGAGCAAGATCGGCCTGCTGGTGCTCGATCTCGACCATTTCAAGCAGGTCAACGACACCCTGGGCCACGATGCGGGCGACGCGCTGCTGCAGACCGTCGCGACCCGGCTCGAGGCATTCTGCGTGAACCTGCCGGGCGATACCGCGCTCGCGGCGCGCCTGGGCGGCGACGAGTTCGCCGTGATCTTCGACGATATCGCCGACGTGGCCGAACTCGACGCGCGCGCGTCCGAGTTGCTCGACGAACTGCGCCAGCCGGTCACCCATGCCGGTCGCCTGCTCGATTGCCATACGACGATAGGCGCCGCGCTGTTCCCCGATCATGGCGATCAGCAGGAAGACCTGCTCAAGAGCGCGGACATCGCGCTCTACGCCGCGAAATCTTCACGGCGCGGTCGCGCCATGACCTTCCAGCCCGAGCATCGCGCCGAACTGCAGGAGCGGCTGTCGATGATCAACCTCGCGCGCACCGCGCTGCGCGAGGATCGCGTCCTGCCGTTCTATCAGCCCAAGGTGCGGCTCGACGATCTTTCGGTCTACGGCTTCGAGGCCCTGCTGCGCTGGCGGCACGATACGCGCGGCATCCAATTGCCCGGTACCATCAGCGCGGCCTTCGAGGACCTTGAACTCGCCGCGACGATCAGTGACAGCATGATCGATCGCGTCATCGTCGACATGCGCGACTGGCTCGATCGCGGAGTTCCTTTCGGCCACGTCGCGGTCAATGCGGCGGCGGCGGAATTCCGCAGCGACGGCTTTGCCGAAAGCGTGCTCGAAAGGCTCGAACGCGCCGGCGTGCCGCCGCACCACTTCCATCTCGAAGTCACCGAAACCGTGTTCCTCGGCCGCGGGTCCGACTTCGTGCAGCGTGCGCTGAAGATGCTCAGCGACGCCGGCGTGAGCATCGCGCTCGACGACTTCGGCACCGGCTATGCGTCGCTGCGCCACCTCAAGCAATTCCCGGTCGACGTGATCAAGATCGATCGCAGCTTCGTTCAGAACATGGAAACCGACGCCGACGACGCCGCGATCATCGAGGCCGTGCTCAACCTCGCCCGGAGCCTGAAGATCGAGGTCGTCGCCGAGGGCATCGAGACCGCTTCGCAGGCGCTGGCGCTGCAGCGGATGAATTGCCAGTTCGGCCAGGGTTTCCTGTTTTCCCGGGCCGTCGCGGCGAACCACGTTCCCGCGATGATCGCGGCCATGACCGGATCGGAGATCGCCGCCGTGCTTGCGGCGGCCGGTGGCGCGCGGCGCATCGGTCCGGCGCCGAGCTCGACGCGACCGCGGACCTTCGCCGTGCGGGGTGAACGCCCGTGGAGCGACCTCGGCCCGAAGATCCTGCCCGGCGCGGCCGGTCTGAGCGGACCGCGCGGATAGGCGACAGGACCGGCCGCATTCAGCCCTTCACGATCGCCTTCGCGAAAGGGATCGACAGGATCGAGAAATCGAACACCCATTCCGCGGGCCAGGCGCCCGAGGTCACCGCCTCGTACCACTCTTCGATCACGACGCGCTCGACCGCGTTGTAGACGGCGCGGGGCAGGCGCCAGTCGGGTTTGACCGCCCAGAGCACCGGTTGCGTCAGCCGAGGTTCTATCACTGGAATGCCGGTCAGTTCCCCGCGTTCCGCTTCACTGCGATAGGCGCGTTCGGGCAGGATCGTGCAGACCGCCCCCTCGGCGACGAGCCGCTTGGTCAGTTCGATCGAATCGACTTCCATTACCGGTGCGATCTTGATTCCCGCGGCCTCGGCCGCGCGTTCGAGATTGATCCGCAGGCCCGACGGACCCGAGGGCAGGATCAGCGGCGTGTTCTCGAGATCCTGCACCGTCACCTCGCTTTTGGCGAACGGCTGCGAGTTCGGCGCGCCGACGAGCATCAGTGGTTCCGTCAGCACTTGCGCGCGCGATACGCGCTGTTCGGGAATGATCGAAACCAGCACTGCCGTGTCGATCAGCCGTCGCGAGAGATCGAGCGCGAGCTTGCTCGAATCCGCCTCGACGATCCGCAGCGCGATGTTGGGCAGTTCGGCGCGCAGGCGGGCAATAACGCGCTGACCGAACAGTTCTGAAATCGACGGCGGCATGCCGATCGTCAGCGAGGCCTTGATCTGGGTCGAGTAGGATCGGGCGCTGCGCAGCGCGGTTTCGATCTCGCTCAGCGGCAGTTCGAGCGCGTCCTTGAGGAACTGCCCGGTGTCGGTCAGTCGCAGGCCGCGCGGCGATCGTTCGAACAGTTGCGCGCCGATGTCGGCTTCGAGCAACTGAATCTGCCGGGTCAGTGCTGGCTGCGCGATGCCATAGGACTGCGCCGCGCGGCTGATCGAGCCTTCGGCGGCGGTGCCGAGGAAGTAGCGGAGGCGACGCAGGTTCACGCCCACATCATACCCATTCGGACATACCGGCTCCAGCCATATCGCGTTGAGGTTATGATCGGATGACCGGGGCGGAAACCGGCTTCCATGGCGATCCGGTTGCCGCGGTTCCACGTCGGGGCACCGTTTGACGCAGAACCGCGACCCTTGCACGCTAAGCCCTTGTTGTTGAACGCTGTCTGGGCGCTTCGTTGTGCGTCCTTCAGAAAGCGAGAAGGAAGCAGGCGTGCGGAACCGCAAGACGCGACACGCCGTTGCAGCAGGATGGACAGGCGAATCGACGTACTCGTGCAGCGGATGACCGCGGCGGCAGAAGCCCAGGATTTCGAGGAAGCCCGCCGCCTGCGCGACGAGATCAATCTGCTACGCGGCGGCGCCACCGCGGCAGAGGCCGCGCAGGCGGATACGTCAGGGCTCAAACGACAGCAGGCCGGCGCGATGGGGATCGGCACCAGCCAGCCGAAGCCGGTCCGGCCTCCGGGCTGGAAGCCGCCACGCAAGCCCGATCCGATGACATCCAACACATCGGGAAGGCGGCGTTAGGGCCGTTTGTCGGGAGCCTCCGCGGCGATCGACCGTTCCCTAGCAAACGAAAGGACGATTTCATGCTCAAGCTTCTCACTCTCGGTGCCCTGGGTTATGCTGCCTATCGCTATATCGAACAGCGGAAGGTCGGTGCCGGCGAGGTCCGGCTGGCGGGCGGTCCGCTCAGCAAGCGGGCCGCGGTCCAGTCCTCGCCCGACCTGGTCTGAGGCGATTGCCGCTCCGCTCTCGGGCGGGGCGGCGCAAGGTGGCGCGCGATGTCGGAGGCCCAACGACAGTTCTACCTCGAGCAGGCACAGGTCTGCGAGCGCGCTGCCGCAGACGTGGACGATCCTGCAAAGCGCCGGGAACTGCTCGATCGTCGCGACACCTGGCTGACGCTCGCCCAACTGATCGCCCCGCCGCGACGCTTCGGGTGGGACCTGGATAGGGGTTCGCAGGAGCGCTAGAAGGCCGAGGTCACGCCGAATTCCGCCGCGACGCGCCGATAGTCGTAGATCTCCACGGGCGACACGTTGCGCTCCCAGCGAAGCCGGACCAAAGGCGCGAAGGAACCGACCTGGAGCGTTCGCAAGGTTGCCGCGAGACTGGCGCTGTAGCGATCTTCGGCGCGACGGCGCGGGAACAGCGACAGGCGCCGGTCTGCTTCGAGCCGGCTGTAGCCGGCGCTGGCGACCAGCGTCGTGCGACCGATCTCACGGAACAGATAAGCGGAAACGCCCGCGGTGACGTTCGAATAGCCGGGGTCGCGCGCCGTCTCGCGCGTCGCCTGGATTTGCAGGCCGGCGCCGAACTTCGGGGTCAGCGCGCGGTCGAGCGCGGCCGAGAGCGAGAAGCTGCGCGAATCCTGCAGGTCGTTGAACTTGTTGTCGATGCGCGCGACTGTGCCCTCGGCGCGCAGTTGCGAGCGCTTGCCCGTGGGATGCTGCCAGGTGGCGCCGGCGCTCCAGGCGGTCGAGAAAGGCTGCTGCCCGTACCAGCGCCAGACAGGACCCATGGACAGCGCGACACGATCGGTGCCGATCGCATATTCGGGGCCGAACTGCGCGCTCACGATAATGTCGTTGAACGCGGCGTCGCGATAGAGATTGCCGCTTGCCGACAGGCGCGCCAGCAGATCGGTGCGCGCGCCGAGGCGGTGGCGATAATAGGTCTGGCCGCGCAGGTTGAGGCCGAGCCCCGAGCGCGCCTTGGCGTCCTCGTTGATCGCGAAATTGCCGATAACCGTGCCGAGCGAGTCCGCGCGCGTGGCGCGGTTGATGTTGCTATCGGGCGCCAGCGCGATCTCGATCGAACCGCCGAACGGCTTTCGCGAGCTCAGCGCGTTGGCATAGAAGCGCACGATCTGTTCGACCTCTGGTGGCAGTCCGGCGGCCGAGGCCGCGCGGAATTCGCGTTCGGCCGCGCGCAGGTTGCCGAGCTGCGCGTGCATCCGCGCGAGTTCGAGCCTGACGGCGGGCAGGTCGGGCTTTTCGTCGAGGATGCGTCGGAATTCGATCGCGGCTTCGCGATACTTGCGCTGGCCATCGGCCAGCATCCGCCCCAGGCGGAACCGCGCTTCGGTGCGGATTTCGACATCGCGATGCCTGGCGAGCGCACGATAGGCCGCTTCGGCAGTGACGAAATCGCCGGCGTCGCGCGCCTGGTCGGCAAAGTCGAACAGTTCGGCGGGCGACAGGCCGACGACAGCGGCGCTCGCAGGCCTCTCCTGCGCGCGAGCCGCGGACACGGGAAGCAGCAGCGCGCCGGCCAGGCAGCAGGCGCGCAGGGCACGGAGCGCGGGGCGGGCCACGCAGGTCACGATGGGCGGATCACCTTGGACAGAGTTCGGACGCCGGGGCGGGGGCGGCCGACCCGAAGGCCGGCCACCCCACACCGTCACGGTTGCTTGAAGCCCACCGCCACACCGGTGATATCGATCGTCGACGTGTTGATGAAGAAGGTGAAGCCGGTCTCTTCCGCCGCGGGCCCGAAGAAGGCGCCGTGGAAGTCGCCGCCTTGCGTGAAGGTTCCGCTGTAGTTCGGACTGCCGCTGGTGATAGAGCCCGAGCCGTTGAAGTTGCCGAAATCCTTCGACTTGTTGGCGACGTAGTCATAGCCGATCAGGTTCATCAGCAGGTTGAGGCTGCCCGAGCCGAAGTTGACCGAAAGGTTGCCCGTCGATTCCCCTTTGAGGAAATCGTAGGCGGTGCCCGCAAAGCCCGAGGCCTCGAAGCCGTTGGCGCCGATGCCGCCGTCGAGCTTGTAGGTCGCGGAGCCCGTCGTCGGCATGGTCTGCGTGCGGTTGCCCCAGAGCTGCCACTGCAACTCGTTGCGCGTGGAGATACCGCTGCCGCTGAGCACGTTCCAGATCGAGATCGTCATGTAGGACATCTTGATGCCCTGGTAGGTGCCCGGGCCGACGATCGAGATCGTATGCTTGCGGCCGGCCTCTTCCTTTTCGTAGCCGGTACCCATGGTCTGGCCGAAAATCCCGCCCGAGCCGTCGAAGGTGCCCGTGCGGTTGATGTTCGACGGCGCCATCGTGATGCTCAGGCCGTCGCTGCGCTTGAACGTGTAGCTGTCGCTCGCGGCGTTGTAGTCGATCGTCGTGCCGGCACCGAAGCGTTCGGCCTTCTGGTCGCCGTAGATCGTCGTACCGCCCGAAGCGAATTGCGCGGTCGCGGCGCTGTAGCTCGTGTTGGCCGTCGCCCCTAGCCGCATGGCGGCCGAACCCGATGCCATCGGCGTGGGCGTGGGCGTGGGTGTCGGCGTAGGGGTTGGCGTTGGCGTTGGCGTTGGTGTCGGAGTGGGCGTCGGTGCCGGGGTCGGAGTGGGCGTCGGTGCCGGGGTCGGAGTAGGCGTCGGCGCCGGAGTCGGCGCAGGTGTCGGAGCCGGCGTGGGCGCCGGCGTCGGAACGGGCGTGGAGTTGATGCCGTCGTTGTTGCAGGCGCCCAGCGCCACGGTCATGGCGATTATCGACGCTCTCAGCGAGCCACTGTTCATGATGTCATTCCCCTGTTGAACTGCGAAGGGACGCGCGTCTTGCGTCCGGTACGAAGTCCGGCGATCCCGCAGGTGCCGGCCCGTCGCTGCGCCCGTTCAGCGACGATCGCGGTGGAAATCCCGGGTCGTCACCGCATGGATGACGTGGCTTCGCTCGGCCGTCACAGCGGGTGCGCCGCTCGCGAGTGTTCGCGGCAGGCGATGCCCATACCCCTGTGATCTGCCCGTTCTTGCCCCCGCGGTCCGATCCGCTCGCCGGTTCGTTCACCGGCGCGAGAGCAGATTTGCCGCGCGCGCGCGCTTCGTCACCCCGCGTTCAGGGGGTCTGTGGGCAATTAAGTGCCTGCCGGGACGGGCAATTGTACGTGCAGGCGCGAGACGAAGCCGCCTGCAGGTGCCAGCCATGAGAAGTCTCCGCCCGCAACGGTCGCACGATCGCGGATGTTGACGAGCCCTGCGCCGGTCGCCGGGCCGTGCGGGTCGAAGCCCTTGCCGTCGTCCTCGATTACCAACGACAGTTCGCCGGCCTCGAGCGTGATCGAGACCCGCAGCAGGCTGCACTCGGCATGCTTGATCGCATTGCTCACCGCCTCGCGCACGATCGAGCGGACCGTGTGCAGTCGCGCCGCGTCGAGCACCGCTTCGGCCGAGGGTGCCTGCCAGTCGAGCCGGATGCCCTTGGTCTCGAGCCGCTCGGCGGTCTCACGGCGGATAGGGACAAGTGCCTCGCCGATCGGCAGGTCCTGCTGACCAGTACCGTTGATGATCCCGCGCAGGTCCGAGAGCGTGTCGCGGATAAGGCGGTCCTTGCGATCCGAGCGCGGGCTATGCAGCGCATCGAGCAAGGTCGCGCCGACGTGATCGTGGATGTCCTGCGCGATGCGCTTGCGCTCGGTCGCCGCCCCCGCGTCGAAGGCGCCGCGGTTGCGCACGAGGTGATCGAACATCGCCGCGAGGTCGTTGGCAAGATCGACATCGGCGCGATTGAACAGGTGTCGGCCGCGTTGGGCATTGGCCAGGCGCAGCGGCGGCACATCGCCCGCGGCGGGAACGATCAGGACCAGGCCGTCCTGGGCGAGGCGGGCTTCGGCAGTCTCGCTACAGTCCGCTTGCAGTGTGCTTTCGAGCGGATCGTAGATGCTTTGCAGCAACCTGGTCCAGGCCTCGCCGCGCGCCTCGGCGCCGTCCTGGAAGGCCGCGTCGGCGAGCCGCTGGAACCGCCCGCGCGTGTCCAGCGGGCGGCGGACCACGAGCCGCCCCCAGAGCAGGCCGCGCAAGGGCAGCCAGACCAGGCCGCAGACGAGCAGCGCCAGGCCGATCGACAGCCCCGGCGACAGGTGCAGCACCAGCAGGAACAGCATGTCGAGCACCACCAGCATGACCAGCGACAGCATCCAGGTCATCGTCCGCGCCCACCACTCGCCGAGGTCGAACAAGCGATAGCGGATGATGCCGAAGGCGAGGCCGGCATAGACCGGCACGAACAGCAGGAAGCCGAAGGCCTGCATCTTCGAGGTGTCGATGCCGAACATCTGCGGCACGAAGATCAGTGCCGCGAAGGCCGAACAGCCGACCAGCCAGGACAGCAGGAACCATTGCAGCGCGGCGCGCGCGACCGGATCGAAACGGGTTCCGCGCCATTGTACGGCGGCGAGCGCGAAGGTCGCGATCAGGCCGACGAAGACGAGCGCGCGGCGTGCGAAGACCATCGAATCGAACAGACCGACCTGTTGCGCCACGAACCAGCCGACGAACAGCGCCACCACCGCGCGGCCGATCCAGGCTGGGGCGATCGCGCGCGGGTAGTAGAGCATCAGCGCGACGAGCGCGGCGATGAACAGGCTGCCGCCGAAGAAGTTCATGTCGCTGAAGAAGCGGAACGGCGCGGAAGCCATGGCCAGTTCGCGCGTGCCGTAGACCGCGGCGAAGGGGGAGAAGACCAAGGTGCTAGCACCGCTGAGCAGCAGGTAGCGCGCGCTGCGCAGCTCGCTGCGGAAGACCCAGATCGACCCCGCGATCAGCCAGGCAACGAGCCCGACGAAGAGCGCCACCCAGAATTCGGTGGGCAGGTCGCCGATCGGTCGCTGGGGCAGCGGTGTCACCGCCCAGATGCCCTCTTGCGCCCCGAACAGCTCCACCCGCGGCGCGCGCATCACCGCCGCCAACGCGTCCTGCCGGGCAAGGAAGGTCTCGTAATCGGCAAAGCGCGGCAGGTTGCCGTCGGGCTCGATCAGCAGGTCGCCGGCGGTCAGATCGATCCGGCTGGTGCCGTCACCGATCGCTGTCAGGTGGGCGCCGAGTGGCACTGCGCGCGAAGGCCCTTGGACGCGTGCCGCGACGGTGGACCCATGCCCGTCGACGGCCAGCTTGAGCCCGAGCCAGGGTTGCGAGACCGCGAAATAGAGCACCGCGCAGGCGCACAGTAGTCCTATCGCGACCACGCCGATCATGCGGTCGCCTGGTGTCAATCTCCGTATCACCCGCACCCCCATGCGTGTTCTTGCCCGTCTCGGAGGCTACGCCGTAATCCGCCGAGAGAAACCCCCCAAATCGGGGATGTTCAATATGTTGGATGTGCTAATCTGGCGCGATGGGGGAACAGATCGACGCGCGGCTGTGCTTGCTGGTCGAGGATCAGGCGGCGACGCGCGCCTGGCTGAGAGAAGCCATCGAGCTGGCCTTTACCCCGGTGACCGTGGTTGAGCAGGTTACGGTGAAAGGCGCGCTGCAATGGCTCCACGCGCCCGAGCGCACGCGAAGGGCCCCCTGGCTGGCGATCGTCGATCTCGGCCTGCCCGATGGCCGCGGCATCGAGATCGTCAGGGCCGTGATCGCGACGTCGCCTGCGACCCAATGCGTCGTCGCGACCATCTACGGCGATGACGCACACCTGATCGAGGCGATCACCGCGGGTGCGCAGGGCTACATCCTGAAGGAAGAGAACCGCGATCAGATCGTCGCGACGCTCCAGCGGATCGAGCGCGGCGAGCCGCCGCTTTCGCCCTCGATCGCCCAGCGCATCCTCGCGCTGTTCCGCGCGCCGGCAGCGCCGAGCGCCAACGAGGCGGGCCTCAGCGCGCGCGAGACCGAGACCCTGGCGCTGATCGCGCGCGGGCTGACCGTGTCCGAGGCGGCGGGCAAGCTCGGCCTCTCGACCAATACCGTCGCCGGCTACGTCAAGCTGATCTACCAGAAGCTGGGCATATCGAGCCGTGCCGAAGCCACGCGCGAGGCGGTGCGGCGCGGCCTGGTCTGATCAGGCGACCGCCAGCGGACGCGGCAATTTGCGTGGGCGGGCCGCACTCATCCGGCCGCCGCCGACCAGGGTCTGCAGGTCGATCAGCGCGCGCGCCAGGCCCAGGCCATAGGGCGCGGCGATGTAGCGCGGCTGCCAGACGGGTGCGAATTTCTCCTTGTAGGCGCGCAGCCCCTCGAAGCGGTAGAGCCCGCCGGCATGGCGGTAGATCAGCCCGCCGAGCCGCGCCCAGATCGGCGCCAGGCGGCGCGCCTCGAGTCCCGACAGCGGCGCGAGGCCCAGGTTGAACCAGTGGAAACCCTGGTCCTTGCCCCATTTCATCAGCTGGACGAACAGATAGTCCATCGTCCCATAGGGCATGGCCTCGGCATGGCGCATCAGGTCGACCGACAGTTCCTCGCGGTCGCTCGTGGCCCAGATGTTGGCGAAAGCGACGATGCGTCCCTGCTGCCGCACCACCGCGCAGTCGAAGCGCGCGATATAGGCGGGATCGAAGCGGCCGACCGAAAAGGCTTTCTCGGTCTGGCCCTTGATCGCCAGCCAGCCGTCGGACAGCGCGCGCAATTCGTCCATCAGCAGCGGCACCTCGGCCGCGGCGACGATGGCGAAGCTGCCGCCCTCCCGCTCGGCACGCCGCTCGGCGTGGCGCAGGTCCTTCATCCCCGGTCCATCGAGCGAGAAGCCGGCCAGCGGCACGCGCGCCTCCTCGCCGTACTTGAGCAGCTGCAGGCCGAGGTCGACGGCGATCGGCATGGCCTCGATGCCGATCTGGTAGAGCAGCAGCCGCCCCTGCGCCTGGTCGGCCATCTCGCGGATGCGCCAGAGCAGGTCGGCCCATTCGTCCCTGGGGCCCAGCGGATCGCCCATGACGATCCAGCTCTGCCCCTGGATCTGGTACATCAGCACCGCCTCGCCCGAAGGCGAGCGCAGGAAGCGCTTGTCGCCGGTCAGCGCCAGCAGCGCCTCGCTGCGCGGACTGCGCGCGATCGCCGCGGCGCTGGCGGCGACGTCCATGTCGCCCGCCAGCGCCTGCGGCCGCGCGTGGCCGAACAGCCAGGTCGCGCCGAAGCAGACGAGCATGACCGCGATGCCGAAGGTCGCGCGCAGGAAGCGCGAGGCGTCGCCGTTCCAGGCGAATTCCCACCAGAGGTCGTTCTGATAGTCGACATGGCGATAGGCGAAGAAGCCGATCCAGACGGTCAGCGCGAGGCAGGTCGCGACCGCGGCGATCGGCCCAGGATAGCGCAGCGCGGCCGAGAGCACGGTGCGACGATAGAACGCTGGCCGCGCCATCTGCAGCACCCCGGCCATGACCAGCAGGATTGTCGCTTCCTCATAGTCGAAGCCCTTGGCCAGCGAGAAGCCGGCGCCGGCCAGGAGCAGCGCGCGGGTCAGCACGAAGGCGGCGTCGACGCGGCGGAACAGCGCGGGGGCAAGCAGCAGCAGGCCGGTGCCGGCCAGGCTTGCGGCGATGTGCGAGGCTTCGACGAACGGCAGTGGCAGGACATGGCGCAAGGCGTGCAGGCGTGTGGGAATGGCGGGCAGCGAGCCCGAGATCAGCAGCACGCCGCCGCCGAGGAAGGCCATCGCCGCGAGGAAGGCAGGCGAGATGCCGCGCAGGACCATATGCATCGCATCGAGCGGCGCGCGCAGCCGGCGTCGTTCGTGCAGCCCCAGCAATACCGCGGCGATCGCCAGCGGCAGCAGGTAGTAGATCACGCGATAGAGGATCAGCGCGGCCAGCAGTCGGGCCGGTTCGATCCCCGGCAGCGCGGCGACCATGACCGCCTCGAACACGCCCAGGCCGCCTGGCAGGTGCGAGAGCAGCGCGACGATCATCGCCAGCGCATAACCTAGGAAGAAGGCGGGGAACTGATCGGGCGTAGCCCCGCCGACCAGCACGTAGAGCGCGGCGCTGGCGGCGGCGAGATCGAGCGCGGCGAGCAGCGGCTGCACCGCCGCCTGGCGCGGGCTGGGGCGCGGGAAGCTCCAGCGCCAGAGCGTGATCGTGCCGCCGCCGCGGCGCCCAATCCAGACGATCGCACCAGCGAGTAGCGCCAGCAATAGGCCGCCGATCGCACGCTGCACTGCGGGATCGAGCGACCAGCCCGCCATTTCCAGCGCAGTCGGGTGGATCAGCAGCGCGGTCGCGGCCATGGCGATCACGCCGCTCCAGAAGGTCAGGCTGGTGATCGCGATCACGCGCAAGATGTCGGCAGGTTCGAGCCCTGCGGCCGTGTAGACGCGATAGCGCGCCGAGCCGCCGGTCAGCAGCGCGAAGCCCAGGTTGTGGCTGAGCGTATAGGAGGTCAGCGAGGCGAGCGCGGCGGTGCGATAGGGCAGGGGGCGGCCGATCATGCGCAGCGCCAGCACGTCGTAGAGCGTCAGCAGGAAATAGCTCGTCGCGGTGAGTGCGAGGGCCGCGGCGATCTGCCAGCCGGCGAGCGCGGCCAAGGCGCGACGGATGTCGGCGAGGTGGACCTCCTCGACGAGCGCGTGCAGCGCGGCGAGTGTCAGCAGCCCGACCGCGAGCACCGCGAGCAGTTCGAGCGAACGGCGATGCCGGGTCAGGAAGGTCATCTTGGTCCTTTCGCGCGCCCGCTCACACGCGGTGCCAGTCCTGCGATTTGCAGATGATGCCACCGAGGATGCAGCCGCTGATCTTGAGGTCGTTCGCGCCGCGCTGCTCGATCGTCGAGACGAAGGTCCGGCCCATGTCGGGCACATAGACCTCGCCGCGGTAGAGCCCGCGGCCGGTCGCGCGATAGCCGCGCAGCAGTTCGGTTCCGATCAGCCGCCCGGTGCCGCCATCGCGGGCGTCGGCCTCGGCCTGTGGCGCGGCCCAGACCACCCAGCCGCAGAGTTGGCCGATGGCGCCTGCGGGGCATGGGCCGGTCTGGACCTTCACCGAACCGTGCGGATTGATCCAGGTGCCGATCGCCTCGAAGCCGACCGTCGGCATTGGCGTGGCCTCGCCGTTGGTCGCAAGCAGGGTCATGGCCGCCGCGGCCAAGGTCGGAAACGTCCGGGTCATCGCTATCCTCCAGTCCGGTCTGGACCGGCCTGTGCTGCACGCAGGCTTTCGCCCCGATGGCTCGATCGCGAACTTTTGGTAATGTCGGCAGGCTGCGGACCGGTCTCCGCGATCTTGCGGCGCAGGGCGGCATAGAGCGCATCGGCGTCCCAGTGCAGCGGATGGCCACCGGGCAGGGCCACGCGCTCGACATTGGCCTGGCGCAGGTGCGGGCAGAGGCTGTCTTCCTCCTCGCGGCCCTGGATGCAGATCACCGGCGCCCAGGTGAGCTGGCGCGCCGTCGGCAGCGCCTGCGCGTCGGGCCTGGCCCAGTTGAACAGCTCGGCGGGCGAGGCGCGGAAGATCACGGTATCACCGGGCACGACCAGGGCGACCATCTGCACGCGCCGGCGCAGATCTTCGGGCAGGCCGGTGGCGCCCACCTGCAGCATGTCGGCGCCGAACGACTGCCCGATCAGGATCACGCGATCGGCTTGCGCAAAGGCGAGGCCCCGCCGGATAGAGCGGGCGATGAAGGCCTGGACTTCGCCCGGGCTGTGCTTGCGACGGAATTCGACCAGCGAGCTGACGCCGAGCACGGGAACCCCGTCGGCGGCGAGCCGGTCAGCGATTTTCGGTCCCATGCCGACGCGGAAGCCCATGTCGCCCGAGAACAGCACGGCGACGGTACGCGGTGGAGCGAGCGCGACCGCGGCTCGTCCAGCAGGGACCTCGAAATAGGTGCCGCCGCCGAAATAGCCGATATGGCCGAGCCAGCCGGAGAAGCCGGCCAGCACGGCCGCGGCGAGGGCGAGACGGGTTCTTCCTTTTCGCGTCATGGCAAGAGATCCTACAGCCTTCTCCCAAGCTCCGCACATGACCGATCGTTCATCCTTCGCGCGGCCGGGCGCCATCATCTTTTCGTATGAAACGCGGGTGATTGGGCTGTGTCGCGGCGGTCAAGGTGGCCGCCGCATGACCAAAGGTTAAGTTGAACGCGGCGGCCTTTCCGACGATTTTCGAAGTCAGCGGCAGGGAGCCAATTCCGGTCGGACCCGCCGCTGAAAGAACAAAGGAATCGTCATGAACAAGAAGACGCTGATGCTCATCGCCGCGCTGACCCTGGGTGGCGCCGCGACCGCCAATGCCGCGACCACGACACCTGCCGCTCCGGCCAAGGCGCCCAAGGCACACAGCCACGCCGCGCCGGTTCACCACGCCGCGGTCGCCAAGCCCAAGGCCAGCAAGCGCAGCTGATCCCGTCCCTACCTCTTGCGGGGGCGTCCCCTTGCGCCCCCGCAATGGTTCCAGTCGTGCGAGGAAGGATGCGCGGTACCAGAGGACCCCTGCGCCGACCCCAGCGCCATCGCCCGAGCTTGACCCCATGGCTCGCGTTGTTCCTCTCCCCCATTGTCGCGTTGCTCCTGCTTCTCTCGCATGCCGGCAGCCTTTGGCTCGATCGCGGCGCTGCCCATCCCAAGGGTGCCGCGATCTTGCCGGGGCTCACCGTCGAGGCCGCTTCATCCCTGCGCGGCCCGCTCGTCGTCACCAGCATTCGCTCGAACAGCCCGGCGACGGGTCGCGGCGTGGCCGTGGGCGATGCCGTGGTGGCGATCGACGGTGAGCCCATCTTCTCGCTGGATCAGGCGCGGCGCAGCCTGCAAAAGGACAAGGCCGGCACGGTGGCGCTGCGGATACTTCACGGTCGCGAACTTCGTGAGGTTCGGCTGGCCCTCTGATCGGGGACGCCAAGGAGACGGGCATGGGTCATAAGCTGCTGGTGGTCGAAGACGACGCGGCCACCGCGACTTACATCGCCAAGGGCATGACCGAGGAAGGCTTCTCGGTAGACCATGCCGACAACGGCCGCGACGGCCTGTTCCTCGCGACCGATGGCGCCTACGACGCCATCGTGCTCGATCGCATGCTGCCGGGCATGGATGGCATGGCCGTGCTGGCCGCATTGCGCGCCGCGGGCATCGAGACGCCAGTGATCATTCTCTCAGCGCTCGGCACGCCCGACGATCGCGTCGCCGGTCTTACGGCGGGATCGGACGACTATCTCACCAAACCTTTCGCCTTCGCCGAGCTCCTGGCGCGTGTCCGCCTGCTCATGCGCAAGCGCGGGCCGGGACCGGCGGTTATCACTACGCTCTCGTGCGACGATCTCGAGATGGACTTGCTCTCGCGCAAGGTTCGCCGCAGCGGCAAACCGGTCGAATTGCAGCCGCGCGAGTTTCGCCTGCTCGAATACCTGTTGCGCCACGTCGACCAGGTCGTCACCCGCACCATGCTGCTCGAGGGCGTGTGGGACTATCATTTCGATCCCGGAACCAACGTGATCGACGTCCATATCAGCCGCCTGCGCCGCAAGATCGATGACGGCGCCGACCATCCGCTTCTTCATACGGTGCGCGGTGCCGGCTATCGCCTTGGCAGTTCGGCCTGACCATCGTGCGCTGGGGCATTCCGATCCGGTCGATCACCGCGCGTATCATCCTGCTGGCTTTCGCGCTGCAGTTCACGGTCACGGGTGGGGTGCTCGTTTTCGTCCAGCAGGCGAGCCAGCGTGCGCTCGCGGCCGAGCAGCGCGAGTCGATCGACGAACTGCGCGATGAACTCGCAGCCGCTTGGCGTGTTGGTGGAAGTGCCGAACTGCGCGGCCTGATCGAGGACCGCCTCGAAGCCACCCACGGCGCGGTCGCGGTGATCCTCTATGCCCGGGCCGACGGCACGCCGATCGCCGGCAATCTCAGCGCCTGGCCCACGGTGATCGCGCCGACGACGTCTTGGCGCACGATCGACCTTTACCGCACCGGCAGCGACCAGCCCGAACGCATGGGCGTGACCGCGATCCGCCTGGCTGACGGCAGCCGTTTGCTGACCGGCCACGTCATCGAAGCCAACCTGCTGATCGCGCGGGTCAATCGCGAGGCGATGCTGGCCGCGCTCGCGGCCAGCCTGGTCATGGCGCTGCTCGGCGCGCTGATCATCGGCCGCGCGCTGTCGCGCCGGATCGAGACGATCGCCGCCACCGCTCATGCGGTCGGCGAGGGCGCTCTGGCCGCGCGAGTGGAAACCAGCGGCAGTGGCGACGCCTTCGACGTCCTCGGTAATTCGATCAACGCCATGCTCGATCGCATCGAGGCGCTGGTTTCGCAGCTGCGCCTGATCACCGATGGCCTTGCCCACGATCTGCGCTCGCCCGTCACACGCATGAAGTCGCTGATCGAGCGGGCGATCGTCGATACCCGCGATCCCGAGGCGCTGGTCTCGCTCGATCGCGTAGCGCAGGAGGCCGAAGCGCTGCTGGCGATGCTCTCCACCGCGCTTCAGATCAGCCGCGCCGAGGCCGGTATCGGCCGCGAGCGGTTCACCGCGGTCGACCTCCCCGGCCTGCTCGAGGATCTCGTCGAAATCTACGGGCCGCTGGCCGAGGACGAAGGCTTCACGCTGGCGGCGGAAGCGCCGGCAGGTCTGCAGGTCATGCTGCATCGCGAATTCGTCAGCCAGGCGCTGGGCAACCTGATCGAGAATGCGCTCAAATATGCCGCGGGTGGCAGGCGAATCGTCCTGACCGCGCGCGAGCGGCGCGGCACCTTGCTGCTGGAAGTGGCCGACGACGGCCCGGGAATCGCGCCCGAACAGCGCGAAGAGGCCCTGACCCGCTTCGGTCGACTCGATCCTGCGCGCCATCTGCCCGGTTCCGGATTGGGCCTTTCGCTGGTGAGCGCCGTCGCGCATCTCCACGGCGGCACGGTCGAGCTCGACGACAATCGTCCGGGCCTGACCGTGACGATGTCTCTCCGCGATCTGCCGCGGCCGACACGATCGGCATAGCGTTCACACGCGATGGGCGCTTGGGTCGCTCCACCCCATTAGGACCGCACGTCGGAGAGGGGGCAATGTAGAATCCCGGCGTCCGGCGGATGGTTTGATCGCTTGAAGTTGGCGTCCGACGTCGCGTTCGATCCCTGACATGATCCCAGAAGCTTTTCTTGTTTTCTGTGGAAGCCAAGGCACTCACTGACTTACACGATTGGCCGCGAGCGCTTCATCGACTGGCGATTGTTAGCCGTCGCTGGGCGAGAGACGTGCTGAAGTCGAGTGGGAGTCGAGGAATTATGGATCACGCGGTGCGCTGGAGGCGGTCGGACAAGGTTGGCCATCTCGCGTTCTGTCGATCTAGCAAGCGTAATGCGCTGCGGATGACGGACTGGGCAAAGCTGTCCGACATGCTCGAGGTGATCTCGAAGGCGGGAGTCCAAGCGTTGATTATCGAGTCGTTGGACCCGGAGGTTTTCTCTGCTGGTTCGGATCTCGTCGAAGTCGAAGCTTTTAGCAAAGAGCCAGGCGATGCCGCTCCTTTTGCGATCGCGATGCAGCGGGTGATGCAGCAACTCGGCGCGGGACCGATGGTTACCTTGGCCGCCATTGCGGGACCTTGCCATGGCGCCGGCGTTGCGATCGCTATGGCTTGCGATATTCGGGTAGCAGGTCCGCGCGCGACATTCTCGATCCCACCTGCAAAATTCGGAATCTCCCATCCGAGCGGTGACATTCGCCGACTCGCCAGGCTCGTGGGTCCAGGGCAGGCCGCTCGTCTGTTGTACAGCGCAGAAACCATCGATGCCCAGGAGGCGGCGCGTATCGGCCTGGTCGATCTTCTCGATGACGATGTCGCGGCGCGCTGCCAGGACCTTGCCCAGAAGATCGCGGCGAATTCAGGAGAGAGTATCACGCTGCTCAAAGGTGCGCTCGATCGGGATCTGTTGGCGGCAGGACCGGATCAGCAGTTTCTCGACGGTTTTCGGACCGCAGACTTCCTGAGGTTTGCAGGACGAAATCGAGGCCAGGTCTGACAGACCCGAAGGCCTTGATTTTCGCCCGACGGCTGCAAGCGACGCCTCCGTCGTCCGACGTCCAGTCGCCGAACAGCGACGCCGTACCTTCGATGGAAGTGGGCGTAGCATCATAGTTTGCTGGCGCTTGGGAGCTTGGTCGGGCAAGGGGCCGCCGAAATCGCGTTTTTGTCGTTGCGGCCTCGCCGCCATACGACACGTTTCAGGAAAATAGCGGGCTTATGACTAGCAACGATTACGGTGCGGATGAGGACATGCCGGTTATCGATCTCGACAAGGGCTCGATTCAGCGGCTGATCGCGCGTGCGAAGCACCGCGGCGTTATATCGGCCAAAGAGCTCGATGCTGCGCTGCCACGTGAGCAGATGTCGACCGACCAAATCGAAGACGTGATGGCGGCGATTTCCGAGATGGGCATCAACATCGTCGAGAATGACGATGAGACAGATCCCGATGCTGATCCGTCCGGTGACAGTGATTCCGATGATGATGCGGAGCAGGATCGCGGTGGAGCTGACGACGAGGCGATCGCGGCGCGTGGGGGCAGCAAGAAGGCGGAGACTGCTGGCCGTTCCGACGATCCAGTACGCATGTACCTGCAGGAGATGGGCGCGGCCGAGGTGCTCAGCCGCGAGGGTGAGGCAGCGATAGCCAAGCGCATCGAGTGCGGTCGCGACACGATGATCCTGGGCCTCTGCGAGAGCCCGATCACGTTCCACGCGATCATCCAGTGGTCCGAAGCGCTCAACAACGGCGAGATGCAGCTGCGCGAGATCCTCGATCTCGACGCGATGCTCTCGAAGGAGCCTAAGCCCGAGAACCTCACCGAGGACGGCGAGGAAGACAACGGCGAGATCAGCGAAGCCACGGCCGGCCCGTCCTACAAGGAAGAGGAAGAGCCCGAGGAAGAGCCCGCCGCCGACGAGGACGAGGACGGCATCGAACGCCGCGCGCGTCGCCCGGTCGAGGAAGAGGAAGAGGACAACACCCTCAGCCTCGCGCAGATGGAAGCGCAGCTCAAGCCCGAAGCGCTCGAGAAGTTCGCCAGCATCACCGACCTGTTCCGCAAGTTCGAGAAGATCCAGGGCGATCGCCTCGACGCGATGGGCCTGGGCAACGATTTCCCCGCGGCCAAGGAAAAGTCGTACCAGCAGCTGCGCGAAGACCTCACCGCGCAGGTCGAGTCCGTGCAGTTCCACGCGACCAAGATCGAATTCCTGGTCGACAACCTCTATGCCTTCAACCGGCGCCTGACCACGCTTGGCGGCCAGATGCTGCGCCTCGCCGAACGCCACAAGGTCAACCGCAAGGACTTCCTCGACAGCTACCTCGGGCGCGAGCTCGACGACAACTGGCTCAAGGACATGTCCAGGAAGGACAAGAAGTGGGGCGCCTTCGCCGACAACGAGGCCGAGGCCGTCGAGCGCATCCGCGCGGAAGTGTCGGACATCGCCTCGGCCACGGGCATGTCGCTTCCCGAGTTCCGCCGCATCGTCAACATGGTGCAGAAGGGCGAGCGCGAGGCGCGTATCGCGAAGAAGGAGATGGTCGAGGCCAACCTGCGCCTCGTGATCTCGATCGCCAAGAAGTACACGAACCGCGGCCTGCAGTTCCTGGATCTCATCCAGGAGGGCAACATCGGCCTGATGAAGGCGGTCGACAAGTTCCAGTACCGCCGCGGCTACAAGTTCTCGACCTATGCCACCTGGTGGATCCGTCAGGCGATCACCCGCTCGATCGCCGATCAGGCGCGCACGATCCGTATTCCGGTCCACATGATCGAGACGATCAACAAGCTGGTCCGCACGAGCCGCAAGTTCCTTCACGAAGAGGGCCGCGAGGCCACGCCCGAGGAAATGGCCGAGCGTCTGTCGATGCCGCTCGAGAAGGTGCAGCGGGTTCTGAAGATCGCCAAGGAGCCGATCAGCCTCGAGACGCCGGTCGGCGACGAGGAGGACAGCAATCTTGGCCAGTTCATCCAGGATGCCAATGCCATCATCCCGGTCGACGCGGCGATCCACGCGAACCTCAAGGAGATGATTACGCGCGTCCTGGCTTCGCTGACCCCGCGCGAGGAGCGTGTGCTGCGCATGCGCTTCGGCATCGGCATGAACACCGATCACACGCTCGAGGAAGTCGGCCAGCAGTTCTCGGTCACGCGCGAACGCATCCGCCAGATCGAGGCCAAGGCGCTGCGCAAGCTCAAGCACCCGAGCCGGTCGCGAGCCATGCGCGCCTTTCTCGAATAGGAATCTCGTTGCTGCTGAGCGCTCGACGTCCTTGGTCATTAGCGACCTGGGTCAAGGGTATCTAAGGTCCCCTGGCTACACCACCGATGGGCCAGGGGATTTCGCCGGCATAGCGGCCGGTCGAATGGGTCTCAGCAGTCTCCAGTATCCGGCGTCTTTGGGCTCGAACCATCGGCTCCGCGTGCAGCGACCCGTCCATCGCTGGTGAGTGACCGCGGCAAATATTCTGCTCGCCCTGGTGACCAAAGTGGCGCGCTCGGCGAATAAGGAATCATGCGTCTGCATTCGATTCCTTCCCTGGTGAGCCGGCCAAGCCGAGGCGGTACAAGGTCCGTGCACCGGGAAGAGTCGTCCGGCGAATGGGCCGGGCTGATGGCGGCTGCTCAGGATGGCAACGGCGGCGCATATCAGCGGTTGCTGGCCGAGGTCTCAGGCTGGCTGAAGCGTTATTTCGCCCGCCGGCTCCCCAGCGGCGAAGTCGACGATGCGGTTCAGGAAACCCTGCTCGCCATTCATCGGCGACGGCACACCTACGATCCGCGCCAACCGTTCGGACCCTGGTTGGCCGCGATCGCGAAATACAAGTGGATCGACCAGCTGCGCATGCTCGGCCGTCATTCGTCCGATCCGCTGACGGACGAAATCGCCACCGGCGACCACGAGACGGCGGTGATCAGCGCTTCTGTCCTAACCGGCCTCCTAGTGGAGCTTCGCCCCGCTCAGGCGCGTATGATCATGCTCGTCAAGCTGCAGGGTTACAGCATCGAAGAGGCGTGCCGCCAGACCGGTCAGTCGCCCTCCGCCGCCAAGATGAACGTCCACCGCGGTCTCGCCCGCCTCACCAAGACAATCGAGCAGAGCCATGACGTCGAATGACACCCTGATTCTCAGCCTGTCGGCCGATCTCGTTCCGGTGCGGCGGCGGAGCCTATTGCGCGAGGCTGCCTTGCTGGTGTCGCTCGTCCTGGCGGAATTTGGCGTGCTCCTCGCCTTGGGTCTGATACGCCCCGACATGCCCCAGGTGATCGGTTCTGGCTTCATGGTCTGGAAACTCGGGAGCCTGGTGGTGCTTGCCGCTGCTTGCGGTGCCATCGCGCTGCGCTCTTTCGCACCGATGGGATGGCCGCGGCGCGGACTGACCGGTGCGTTCGCTCTCGTGGCAGCAGCCTTGATCGCAGGATTGTTCCTCGTTCGCATGCCCGAAGACGCCGGGGCCCTCTTCGACCGCTTGATGCCGGAACATGGACTTATCTGCGCGACGGCCATTGTCGTCCTGTCATTGCCCCTGATGGCCTTGCTGGGCGCCATGATGCGACGCGCCGCGCCAATTCATCCGAAACGCAGCGCACTGGCTTCCGGGCTCGCAGCCGCAAGCTGCGGCGCGCTGATCTTCGCCTCCTGCTGTCCCATGAACGATCCCCTCTATATCGCCGTCTGGTACCTCGTGGGATGCGGTGCGGTGACCGCGGCGGCGCGGTGGCTCTTGCCCCGAAGGTTCCGCCTCTAACAGCGCGCCGCGCCCGGCGGCGTCGAGGCCGCCTCATCCCGCTCCACAAGACGTTGCACGATGCTTGCCCGCGAGCGGGCACGGCAGCCGCATTCCCCGTCCAATTGATGAAGAGAGACCACAATGAGCCCTGCCACTGCCGCTGAACGCACGAACGACACCTGGCTTCGGAACTACTATGCTGGACGCGCCGTATTCTCGCTACTGTGGGTCCTTCTGGCCTATACGGTGGGGAGTGCCCATCCGGCGGTCTCGGCCGTGCTGATCGTGGTCTATCCAGCCTGGGACTGTCTCGCCAACTACTTCGATGCCATGCGTAGCGGCGGCTTGCGGGCCAACCCTTCGCAGCGCTTGAATGTCTTCGTCAGCGCCCTGGTTACCGTCGCTGTCGGCGCCACGGTCGCCCGCGATTTTCACGCGGTGATCGGCATAATTGGCATCTGGGCGTCGCTCACGGGCATCCTGCAACTTGCGACCGCCCTGCGCCGATGGAAGACTGCCGGCGCGCAGTGGCCGATGATTCTCAGCGGTGCTCAGTCTGCGCTCGCCGGAGCGTTCTTCGTCAAAATGGGGTTCGACGCTGCGACGCGACCGAGCGTGACGAGCGTTGCGGGCTATGCTGCGGTGGGCGCGGTGTATTTCGCGATCTCGGCTGCCGCGCTGTCGCTGTCCGTGAGGAAGAGAACGGCGAGCGGGACTGAGTGAGCGAACGGTATGGTCGCGGTCATGGCGTTCGAGCCGACAAGGCGCTCTTGGCGTCTGCGAAAAGCGGCCGCCCATCCATATCTCGAGTTGGTCGAAAGTCAGAAGACGAGAGAACGTCCGCCACGGCCGAATACCGGGCTTGGCGGAAATGGGCTGACGCAGATACGGAAAGCATTGGCCTGCCTACGCAGAGATAAAACAAGCCGGCGGTAAGGCCACTCTGATGATTCCGGGGATTTTCGGGCTGTCCGCGATTTGATAAAAAACGCACCATGGCCGAGAATAAAACCAAGCCGACCGAGGCGTCTGTCGCCGACTTTCTCGAAGGTGTCGTCCCCGCCGCAAGGCGCAACGATGCCCAGCGCATTTGCCATTTGATTGCCAAGGTCACCTGTCAACCGCCGGTGATGTGGGGCAGTTCGATCGTCGGCTTCGGCATCCACCATTATCGCTATGCGAGCGGGCGCGAGGGCGACATCTGTCGCGTCGGTTTTAGCCCGCGCAAGGCAGCGACAGTTCTTTACCTTTCCTGCGACCTCGACCGCCATCGACCGATCCTTGACCGGCTTGGAAAGCACGAACGCGGTGTCGGTTGCCTTTATATCAAGCGGCTCGAGGACTTGGACCTGCAGGTTCTCGAAGAGCTGGTAGCCACAGCGTGGCGCGACGGATAAGTTCGCAATCGCCGACATTCCGGCCGTTCGACGGTTCGAGGCCGCT